>JAMOSG010000001.1 GCA_027063225.1 Helicobacteraceae bacterium
AAAAGAAGTTGGTTATCGTCTTACTTACTTAGTTTTCAATGATCTCAAACGTTTATAAAGAAACAAACTCTGTCTCTCCGTTTGTGGATGGGAATTATAAGAAAATGTTGCTTAAAAGAAGATTAAAGTGTAAATAAATCAAATTAATTTGATTTATTTACTTCTAATACTGCTGGAGTTGAAAAATTTGGCACATCATCGTAAGAAAAAACAGCATAATATTTATGAATTTTCGTATCACCAAATTTATCAAATGTATAATTATCCTTACCACCATAAAGTTTTTGACCATCATAAGGTGAACAAGGTACTCTAAATCTATTTTTTACAACTACTACACCTTTGATATATTCATCTTTTGGTTTATCCCATTCTAATTTAATCATACCATCAACTATTTTATATTTTAAATTATGAACTTTTGTAGGAGCAGTTCTATGCTTTTTAATATAATTTAAAACAAGTAGAGGTTTATTAATTTTTTTCTTATCTAACCATGAAACAGATTTTGAATGACATAAAGACTTATATGAACTCGCAGATATAACAAATGCTACCTTTTTCTTTTGCAACATTGCATCTATTCCATATCTATCAAAAACAAATCTTTGTGTTGCATTATCTTTGATATCTGCTACACTCACATCATAACCAATACGTTCAATTACATCTCTTTGTTTAATAAATTCATAATTCAAAGAATCTTTTTGGCTTTTTTCAATCATTTCAATATGAAAACGTAGTGAATCATTTGATTCTATTTTATCTGCTTGTAATTCTATATAAGCACTAGATATTACTATATTTTCTAAATCTGGCAAGGAATCTAAATTAAACTCTATATATCCATACTCTTTATCAGCTTCTTGATTAAAACCAACTTTTAAACTATCTTTAATAATCCCCTCTTTATTAACTATACATTGCATTTCAGATTGTAAATCTAATCTTGATTCTTCAAGAGTATAAGAGATATCTAATTTAGGTCTAAAAGTAAGTCCTCCACTAAATGCTCCATAACCAATATCCCATTGCATTAATTGAGATGCTCTATCTAATGGTAAACTATCTGGCCCTTCCATTCTAAAAAGTGCTTCTCTTCTTTGTAAAGCATCTTGTAAAACTTTAATCTCTTGTGTTGCAAATTTATACTCTCTCCATACACCTTGAGCAAGTTGTGCTGAACCTGTTGGTCTATCTATATAACTTAAGACTTTTGCATTTTTTATATCATCAAAACTTTCAATATGCTCAATTGTTCTTTCATCAACTTGTCCAACTCTCCATTCACCATAACTTTCAACCTGAACAGCTACTCTATTCATTGGATAAAATGAAATAGAAGCACTTGTAATAATTGCATTTTTAGGAATTGTTTGTAAAGAGTATCCAATTACACCATAACATTCCCCTTTTTGTTGAGAGATCCCAACAAATAAAGAATTCTTTCCAAAATGCTCTTTATTTTTTTTAGTTTTCTCTCCAACATAACCAATTTTACTTGGTATTGGATAAAGAATTTTTGAAAACATACTTTCAGCTGGTGTTGTTCTTACACCTAGTTTTTGTGCAAAAGGTGATTTCATTCCATCTTTAGAAACTGCTCGTATGTAATACCAAAAATTTGTTGATGATGCTAAATTTCTATCTGTAAACTTATGAAGCTTTGTAATAGCTATACGGTTTGAAGCTTGAGCGAATCCTTTTGCTTTACTAGAGCGATAAATCTCAAAATAATACTCTTCATCTTCACTATATTCCCACTCCAAAGTAATCTCTTTTGCTCCAATCTCCGTTGCGATAAAATGCTCCACTCTTGAAAGTTTTGATTGTGAATAGTTTTGTACTTCACTAAGAGCATAAATAAGTGCTGGAATATTTTCACTAATATTCTCGCTCATATTCTCTATATAGTCACTAATATTTCTTGTTCCAACTTCCACAACTAAAGATAAAATTCCTTGTGAATAATAAAACTCCCGTCCACTTCCAGAAATAAGATGTGTTGGTGGTTTTCCCATATGAATACCATATTCACGTGTAGATGATTTTCTAATCTCTTCAGCCATATTCCCTGCTAAGAGATTTAAATCAATTGCATCTATAGCATCTTCATGTTTAAAATTGTGTGCAGGGAAAAAAACATTTCCTTGGGAATGGTAATCTAATGCAATTGCTATATTTTTATGTGCTAATACAAAATCTCTTAAAGCTTGTGTTTCTGGCTCACTAAATGGATGTGGACCTGAATAAACATTAGAAGACATAATGTTATTTTTTACATATCCTACTTCAAAATTTCTATTTAAATCTACTCCAAATGTTCCATCTGGATTTCTTCTACGATTTTTTCTCCAAAAAGAGAAATGGTTCCTTGAATACTCAAAACCATCTGGATTAGCGCATGGTACAATGTAAAGAGATGTAGTTTCTAAAATTTGTGTAAGTGTAGGATCATATTCACTATGCTCAATAATATGTTTTGTAAAAGCAAGTGCTAACTCTATACCGATCCACTCTCTTGCGTGAATTGTACCTGTATAAAAAAGAGCTGGTTTGTTTTTATGATTTTTAACATCTTTAGTAATCGATACTGCAATAATGTCTCTCTCTTCCCAAGTTTTTCCGATTACTTCCACTTGAATAAGATCTGGATATTTTTTTTGTGCAAACTGAAAAAAATCTACACATTCTTTATAAGACGTATATTGTTCTCTCACTTATAAACCTTCAATTTTTTCGTAATGGTACTCATTTATCTTTAATCTTCGTTTTCTTATCAATTAAATTTACTATTAAATCTATCTTTTTATCATTAAAGTCTAATCCCATTTTCTCTTGTTGTGGTGTTGCAAAAGCTGGAATTCCATTTACTTCTAAAACAACATACTGCTCTTTTTCCATATCGTAAATAATATCCACTCCTCCAATATCTACTCCTGTTACTTCACATGCTTTTTTAGCAATTGCAATAACTTCATCATTTGCTTCACGTAGAAATACACTTCCACCACTTGTTACATTTGTTCTCCAGTCACTTCCTCCAGCCCTGCGCCCATAACAAGAAACAAATTCTCCATCTACAATATCTACTCTGAAATCTGTATTATCATATTTTAAAAATTTTTCTACATAAAAATAACGTAAATCTATTTGATTTAAAAATGGCAAGAGCATATTAAGATTTTCTTCACTCTCTATTTTTGTTAAACCAACACCACCCCATCCATCTGTTGGTTTATATACCATCTTATCCCATTTCTTTATAATTTTTTTCAATTCATGAGCATCATCTCTATGACATAATTTATAATCTGGTGTTGCAACTCCAGCATTTCTTAATACAAAAGAAGTTTGAAATTTATCTTCTGTTAATGCAAATGCTTCATAACTATTAATTGTTGGGATAATTCTACTTAATGCTTGATATAAATAAACCTGATATTGTGTTTGTTCCCCTGCATTATAAGAGAAAAAGAGATCTAATTTATCAAGTTTTTCCCCTTTATAAACAATATGTCCATTTTTAGAAATAGCTTGACGTAAATTTACATTATTAAACGTTTCTATCTCTCTTTCTTTAAGTTTTTTAATGATTTTTTTTGCTATTTTATCTCCACCACCATTACTATACATCCACATACCAATTTTTCTTTTTTTTGCCATTTTAAAACTCTCCATGTAAAATAAAATATTCAAAAAGTGCTTCACTTAGTGCTATACGACTCTCAAAACTACTTTTTAATGCCCTTTCTTTAATTGTATGATCACCATCTCCAAAAGGTCCAAATCCATCTAATGTAATAACACCTTCAGAACTAATAATATTAGCATCACTTACTCCCCCTCTTTCTTCATAGGAAATATTTTGTTGTGTAATTTGATTAATTTTTTTCAATAACTGTAGTGATTTTTCTGAAGTTTGCATAACATCTCGTTGAATACCACCTGAGAGTTTTGCTTCTGTTTTAGAAACAGAATTTCTTTCAACAATATCCTTAATACTTTCTAAAACTCTTTTCTTCTCTTCTATAGTTTTATAACGTAATTCAAAAATTAATTTTGCATAAGGAGATATAGTATTTGCACCGATACCACCCTCTATTTTTCCAACATTTAAAGTTGTTTCTTTAGAAATATCTGTAAGTTTTACCAAATTTTGAAGCTTATAAGATGCCTCAAGGTTTGCATCAACACCATCTAAATAGTGATTTCCTGCATGAGCTGCTTTTCCAAAAATATCTATAAAAAAAGTTCCAACACCTTTTCTACCTGTTACTAACTCTAACTTTTTACCTGCTGCTTCATATACAAAACAATACTCATACTCTTTTGCAATTTTTCTTGTTAAATATTTAGAATCATCACTTCCTGTTTCTTCATCACTGACTAATAAAACATCTATATTATAAATTTTATGAAATTTCAGAAACACTCTACGTAAAGCCTCTACAAAAACAATATTTCCACCTTTCATATCACATACACCAGCTCCATATACCCACCTTTCATCTTCATGAAAATTTTCAAATTCACCAGGTGGAAAGACAGTATCTAAGTGACCTAAAAGAAGTAATTTTTTCTGATTCTCTTTAAAAGAAGATCTATAATGCCTATGATGTCCAACTACTGAGCGCTCATGAAGTTCCAAGGAATATCCTAAAGATTGTAGCCATTCATCAAAAATAGAACCAACTCTATCTACACCCTCTTTATTTGCAGTAAAAGAATTGATTTTTACAATTTTTTCTAAATCTTGTATATAGTTCATAAATGTTCCAAAAGATTATTTTGCAACTATTATACATCGAAGATATAAAAAGAGAACAAAAAAAGATAAAAAAAAGAGTTTTTAAATATTATATGAGTAGTTTAGAAAGAAAAGGTGGCAAAAAGCCAGAAGAATTATTTTCTTCTGAGCTCTTTAATACGTGCTGCTTTACCAGCAAGGTTACGAAGATAAAAAAGTTTCGCACGACGAACACGACCGCGACGAATAACTTTAATTTCATCGATAGAATCTGAATAGATTGGAAAAATTCTTTCAATTCCAACACCATTCGCACCAATCTTACGTACAGTAATAGTTTTTCCTGTACCTTGACCGCGTTTTGCAATACAAACACCCTCGTAATTTTGAATACGAGTCTTGTCACCCTCTTTAATTGTTACCGCTAGACGTACAGTGTCTCCAGCACGAAAATCTGGAATATTTTTCTCAGCAATTTGTGCTTTTTCAAAATTTTCAATATACTTATTTCTCATAAGATTTCCTTACTTTATGCTTTAAAAGCTGCTCTGGTCTGAAAAATTTAGTTTTACACTCAGACATGGCTAATTTTAGTGAGCGAATTTTACTATGATTACCCTTTAAATATTCTGATGAAACACAGATGTTATCATAACATTGTGGCTTAGAAAAAGATGGTGCTTCTAAAAGTGGTGTTTCAAAACTCTCAACACTTAAAGAATCACTATTTCCTAAAACTCCATCAATATTTCTTGAGATTGCATCACATAAAACAAGAGAAGCTAACTCTCCCCCTGTTAAGATATAATCTCCAATAGAAAAAAGTTCATCTGCATACTTTTCAACAACTCTTTCATCGATGCCCTCATAACGTCCACTCACAAACGCTATATGTTTCTTCTTTGAAAGTCTTTTTGCATCATTTTGCCTAAAAGGCTTTGCAACAGGTGTTAAAAAAACAATATGAACATCTTCATCTTCATTTTTAAGATGATTAAGTGCATCAAAAAGAGGCTGTGGATTCATAACCATTCCAGCACCACCTCCAACTGCAGTATCATCAACTTTAAAATGTTTGTTTGTACTAAAATCTCTTGGATTTAAGTACTCTATTTCAAGAATATTTTTTTGACGTGCTCTTTTTAAAATTGAGTCACTAAAATACCCTTCAATTAAATTTGAAAAAAGTGTTACAAAAGTGTACTTCATGAGGCATCTAAAATGTCTAAAGCACCCTCTGTCATAATCACTTTTTTCTCAATATCTGTTTGAACCACAAATGGTGGTTGAAATGGAAGTAAAAACCTTTTAGCTTTTCCATCTTCTACTAATTTAAAATCTGTAACTATACTAAGATAGTTTGTATTAGCTAAACGCTCAACCTCATAAACAATACCTAAAAGTTGATCATCTTCATAAACTTCACAATCTTCAAGATCAAACCAAAAAAACTCACCATCTTCAAGATGACAATTTTTTCTTGTTTCCTCTCTTGTTGTAAGAACCTTTGCATTTGTAAACTTTTTTGCATCTTCTGGAGTTGTGATACCTTCTATTTTAACTGTACCTTTTGTTAAGTTTACATCTTTAAGAGTAACTTTCACATCCTTGTTTGTTAAAAAAGTAGCACCATTATAAAACTGCTCTGGAAAATCACTTTGAATATGAAATTTCATATCTCCACGAATCCCAACAGTTTTACCAAAAGTTGCAATATGTAATAAAGGTTCTTTTTTAGACTGCTTCAACATTTATACGATAACCAACACCATCTTTTGCTTTACAACCAGATATTACAGTTTTGATTGCACCAATCATTTTTCCCTCTTTACCAATCAATTTTCCAACATCTTCTTGATTAGCAAATAGAGTAAGCTCAGTTATTTCATCACCCTCTTGCACTTCAATACTTATATCTTCAGGATATGAAGCTATAAGCTTTGCAAATTGGATAACAAAATCTTCTACCATGTTCTTAACGACCTGTTATCTTTTTAACACGGTCACTCATTTGAGCACCAACGCTTAACCAATAATCAAGTCTTTCGTTATCTACTACTAAAGTTTTCTCTTCATTCATAGGATTGTAGTGACCAATTAGTTCAATCCAACCACCATCTCTACGTTTACGACTATCTGTTACCGCGATACGGTAAAAAGGTCTCTTCTTTCTTCCCATTCTTGTGAGGCGAATTACTGTTGCCATAGTTTTGTCCTTCTCTACGTAAGTTTTATTTCAACTTACTGAATATGTTTAGTTTTGCATTATAGAATGCAAAGCTAAAAGCTTCAAAAGAAACTCTTAACTTTACACTCAAGATAGTTAAAAACTATCTTGGTGGAAACATTCCTCCAGCTCCAGGAGCACCCATTTGTCCCATCATCGCTTGAAGATCTTTCATCCCTTTTTTACTTGAGAATTTTTTAGCCATTTTAGAAGCATTTTTAAACTGCTTAATCATACGGTTTACTTCTACTACTGTTAAACCACACCCTTTTGCAATTCTTTGTTTACGTGAATTGTTTAAAAGGTCTGGATTTTCACGCTCTTTTGGTGTCATTGACGCAACCATTGCTTTAATACTCTTTAACTCTTTAGAGTTTTCAAAGTCAAAATCTTTAATCGCTTTAGACATATTTCCCATACCAGGAATCATACCCATAATAGAACTCATCGAACCTATTTTTTTCATAGATTCAAGTTGTTCTAAAAAGTCATTAAAGTTAAATTGACCTTTGCGAATCTTTTTTGTTAATTTTTTAGCTTGTTTCTCATCGATAACATCTGCTGTTTTTTCTGCGAGTCCCTCGATATCTCCAAATCCCATTAAACGATTTACTACACGCTCAGGAATGAAAACTTCAAGATTTTCCATTTTTTCCCCAACACCAATAAAGCGTAAAGGAACTTTTACTTGGCTTGAAAGTCCTAAAGCAACTCCACCTTTAGAGTCACCATCATATTTACTTAAAATAACACCATCAATACCAATTTTTTCTTTAAAAGTTGTTGCTGTTCTTACTGCATCTTGCCCAGTTAAAGAATCTGCTACATAAAAAATCTCATCAGGCTTAGCAACCTCTTTTACTTGTGCTAATTGCTCCATTAGCTCATCATCAATAGCTAAACGTCCAGCAGTATCGACTAAAACCACATCATAAAGTTTAGAGTTTGCATACTCCATAGCCTCTTGTACAACTTTTACAGGATCAGTTGTTGAAACATCTTCAAAAAGTTCTACATCAATTTGAGCAGATATTTGGCGTAACTGTTCAACCGCAGCTAAACGTTGTAAATCTGCTGCAACCATTAACACTTTTTTCTTTTTTCCCTTAAGATAAAGTGCTAATTTTCCTGTAGTTGTTGTTTTACCAGAACCTTGAAGACCTGTCATTAAAATAACAGTTGGAGGGTTTGAAGCAAAAACAAAACCTTTGTTCCCTCCAACTTCTAAAAGCTCATTTAAAGCTTTTTTAAGTGCATCTAAAAATTGATCTTTCCCTATCCCTTGAGCTTTTGTTTCAATCTCAACTTTAGAAAGAAGCTCTTTTACAACTTTATGATGAACATCTGCTTTTAAAAGATTTTTTTTGAGTTCAGAAAGTGCTTTTGTTAATGCCTTCTCATCATCGTGAAAACGAATCTTTTTTATTGCGTTTGTAAATGAATTTGTTAAAGTATCAAACATAAAAACACTCTCCTTTTAAAATCTTTTGCAAAAAAGTAGAAGATTATACCTAAATTTTACTGTGATTTTGCTTTATTGGAAGTTCACAAAAATTTTAGGTTCTGGTGCTACAAACTCCATTCCCAAAAGCTTTACTTTGTATGCATGTAACATTACACGTTTTGCGCGGCGTCCACCATACGCTTCATCTCCAATAATTGGATGTTCAATATAACGCAGGTGTGTACGAATTTGGTGTGTACGCCCTTGATGAATTATACACTTTACTTTTGTTTTTTTTGCACTTACAATATCTGGAAAAAACTCCGTTCTTGCAGGTTTACCTTTAGCAGAAACATTTGAGTGAGCTTTATTGTTTTTACGTGTTGTAACAATTGGCTTATCAACCTCAATAGGCTCACTCATAACACCTTCAACCCATGCAATATACTCTTTGTAAACATTATCTTTTTTAAACTCTTTAATCGCTTTTTGTCTAAAATCTTCATCTTTTACAAGCATTAAAACTCCACTTGTTTCACGATCGAGTCTATGAAGAAGTTGTGCACCTTTGAATTGTCTTTCAATCTCATCTGAATTAATAAATGCTGGTTTATCTACAACTATAAGATTATCATCTTCATAAATTGGTTTAATTTTTTCAATTTTTTCAACTCTAAAGATTGTTCTACTATCTAACTCTCCACGAGCTATCATCACTTTTTTATTGCCAACATACACAAGTCCTCTATCTATAAGTGACTTTGCTTGTGAATTTGAAATTCCCTCTTGAAGGGCTAAAAGTTTATATGCTTTTTCATTTGCCATATTTTATATTTCCTTAATTGTTTTTATAATCTCTTCTAAATCTATTTTTTCTTCCATTAAAGAGTTTGGAAGTTGTTTTGCATTCTGTAATGCCTTTGCAATCTCATTGGATTCAACATATTGCACATGATGCACATACTTAAAAAGCTCTTTTTGATGAAAAAAGTGCTTTCCTGTAATAATTTTACACCCAAAAAATGCAGGTTCAAGTGGATTGTGCCCACCAACATCATCTCTAAAAGCCCCACCTAAAATTGCAATATCTGCTATTGCATAAATATTATTTAACTCACCCATAGCATCAACTAAAACCATATCTGTTGCAAAATTTTGCTCATTAAAACGGCTTAATGTTAAATCATACTTCGTTGCATAATGAAGCATCAATGTAAAAACACTTTCAAATCTCTCAGGATGACGAGGAACAATAAAAAGTTTTGCATCTTTTTGTGTTTGTTTATACTTTACAAAAGCTTCTAAAATAGCTTTCTCTTCCCCCTCATGCGTACTTCCTGCAACTATCACTTCACCTTCAGGTTTTGTGTAAGAGTTTGTCTTTTGAATATCAAGTGCCAATTTAATATTACCTACCACTTCAATATTTCTTGCACCAAGTGCTAAAAAACGGTTTTTATCCACTTGGCTTTGTGCAAAAACTAAATCTACATTCTCTAAAATACGTCTATAAAACCAAGCCATTTTTAAATATTTATTGACACTCTTATCGGAAATACGTGCATTTAAAAAAAGAACTTTCGCCCCTTTAAGTTTTGCCATTAAAACAAGCATATACCAAAATTCAGCTTCTAAAATAACTACAACTCTTTGCTTTGTTACCCAAAATGGTAAAAACAATTCATAAGGCAAATAACGCACTTGTGCAGTATATTTTTTTGCTTGCGCAAATCCTGTATGAGTTATAGTTGTAATATTTATTTTCTCTTTTTGAAGTCTATCTAAAATTGGTTTTAATGCTCTTGCTTCACCAAGTGAGCATACATGAAACCATACTCCATTTTCTTGAGTAAATTTAGGGTTACGAAAAAGAAAAAAACGTGATGGGATTGACTCTTTATATTTTGAAGAAAAAGAGAGATAGATCAAAAAAGGGAGTGCTACAAAAAAAAGCACTCCACTTAAAAGGTAGTAAAAGATACTAAAAGGTTTCAAACCTATGCTTCGTTTGAAGGTTCCACGTAAAGAATACGACCACAATGAGGACAAGTTGTAATCTCCTCTGCTCTAATAACATCTGAATACACTTTATCACCTATAACTAAATGACAACCCATACAAGCTTGATCTTCAACTGTTACAATTGTTGTGTTTTTAGCCCAACGACGAATTTTTTGATAAAACGCTAAAGCTTTTTGATTAATCTCTGCAAGAAGTGCCTCTTTTTTCATAAACACTTGTTGTCTTTGTTCATTAATAGCAGCTAATTTTTCATCTACCTCAGCTTTTACAGATTCTAAATTTGCTTCTAACTCTTCAAGAGATTTTTTTGCAGCTTCAATTTGCTCTTTTTTTGATTCAATAATTTTTTCAAGTCTTTGAATCTCTTCATTTGCAAATGTTACTTGCTCTTTTGCAATCTCCTCTTCAAGTTGAAGAGATTTCATCTCACGCTCAGTTTTAACCTCTTTACTCTTTTGAGCATTCTCTTCTAGTTTTTGTGAAAGTTCTTGAAGATGAAGTTCATTTTTACTTTTTTTAAGCTCTTCCTCTTTAATCTCTTCTAAAAGATTTTCAATATCACTACGGATACTCTTTGTCTTTGCTAAAGCTGCTTCATATTTATAGTTTACTTCTTCGATTTGTGGTTCAAATGCGTCTATCTCTTTATCGATTTTAGATAGCTCAATTAGTTGTTGTAGGTGCTTGTTCATTGGACTCCTTTATGGTTTTACTTAGGTTATAAGTATGTAAATGGGTTTTTAGATTGTGACATTATAACCTCTAAACCTAAATTTTTCAAATACTTCTCTAAAATTTGCGCAAAAAACTTCTCACTTTCATAGTGTCCTATATCTATCATCGAAATATTTTGTGCTTTTGCTGCCATTGCATCATGGTACTTAATATCACCAGTTAAAAAACAATCTGCTTCTATTTGAGGGAGTAATGATGCCCCAGAACCTGTTGTAAGGGCCACTGTTTTAATTTTTTGATGTGATTGAACTACTTTTAAATGCTCTAAACCAAAAGCATCTGCAACTTTTTTTGCAAAACTCTCAAACTTCTCATCTACTTTTGCATATAAAACAAAATCTTCCTCTTTTTCTATTTTATACCCTAAAATCTCTTCCATTACAAATTTATTAAGGTGTGTTTTGTCAAAATTTGTATGCATTGCAATATTGAAAATCTTTTTTTGAATCATCTTAACTACTAAGTTTTGAGGATATACATGAAAATCTATCTGCTTTATTCCACTAAAAATAAGTGGATGGTGTGTAATAAGAAGTGTATTTTCCTCTAATGAATCTATAAGAGCTTCATCTACATCTATACTTAAAACAACTTTATCTATTTTTGTTTCAAAATCCCCAACAATTACTCCAGAATTGTCCCATTTTTCTTGTAGCTCAAAAGGTGAAATTCCATCTAAAATTTTATAAATATTACCTAGTTTCATAATTTTTCTAACTCCTCTTTAGCCTCTTTAAAGTCACTATCTAATTCAAGCGCTTTTTGGTACTGCTCTTTTGCTTTTTGAGGCTCATTCATATCTACAAGCAAATTCCCATAATTAAAATGTGTCATTGCATTTTTTGGATTTATTTTTAACGATTTCTCCAAATACTCTTGGGCATTCTCAAACTCTTTTAACTCTCTATATACTGAAGCAACACTATTATAATAACGCTCATTTAAAGGTTCTATCTCAATAGCTTCTTTAAAGTGTTCTAATGCTTTTTGTGTATCTTTTTGATGTTGCCAAACAATATAACCCATCTTTGCTACAAAATCTGCATTTTTTTCAATACTAAAAGCTTCCGCTAAAAGGTTATATGCTTTTTCATATTTTTCCTCTTGGTAAGCTTCATCTGCTTCCTCTTCTAAAATATAAGGATCTTTTGCATTAACTACTGTAGTATTATTTTGTTTAGGTTTTGGATCTTGCAATGTTTGTATATGCTTATACACTTCATAAGCAAAATATCCCGAAGCTGCTAAAAGTATGAGTTGTAATTCATTCATATTCTATCCCTTGTCACTAGAAAAAATGGATTTTGTAAATTTTGTTTATTATACACAAGAGGCTTTTTTGTTTCAAGATTATAGCTCATTGCTCCTGCTTCACGAACAATTGCATCTGCAGCTGCACTGTCCCACTCCATTGTTGGAGATAAACGTGGATAGATATCTGCTTCATTTGCAGCTACCATACAAAGTTTTAAGCTACTCCCTTTTTGAAGAATAACTTTATTTTTCGTTGTTACTAAAGTATCAAAAAAATCTTTATTTTTTTGCGATAAATGGGAACTACTAGCTACTATAATATAATTATTATCTTCTCTTTTTAATGGTAGTTTTTTTCCATTTTTAAAAGCACCTTGAGCTTTTTTTGCATAATAAAGCTCTTTAGTTACTGGAGCATACACAACACCTAAAACAGGAGTATCTTTATAAATCAATGCAATATTAACACTAAATTCCCCATTTTTTTTCACAAACTCTTTTGTACCATCAAGTGGATCTATGCACCAAAAATACTCCCACTCTTTTCTTGTACTATATGCGACTTCTTTATTCTCTTCTGAAATAATGGGAATATTTGAGTAATGTTTTTCTAAAGCATCACAAATAATTTTATTTGCTTCTAAATCTGCTTGCGTAAGTGGAGAGTTATCTGTTTTATACTCTACGTCAAACTCTTCTAAATAGATTTTCATTATAGCTTCACCCACTTCTAAAGCTATATTTTTAATAATTTCTATATCTATAGTATCTAATAGTTGTTGCATATTTTAGTAATCTTTCATCGCTCTTGCAATATCACGCTTCATATCTTTTTCTTTTAAATCATGACGTTTATCGTGTAGTTTTTTCCCTTTTGCAAGTGCAATTTGAATTTTTACAATATTGCGTGAATTAAAATAAAGCTGCAAAGGCACAATTGTATAACCATCTCTCTCTACAGCTTTTTGAAGTTTTGCTAACTCTTTTTTATGAAGTAAAAGTTTACGTGTGCCTCTCTCTTCATGTCCATAAAAATAGTGTGTTGTATCTAATCTTCCAATATGTGCATTAAACAAAAAAAGCTCATTTTTTACAAAACGGATAAAACTATCTTTTAAATTCACTCTTCCTGCACGTATCCCTTTTACTTCACTTCCTTGAAGCACAATACCAGCTTCAAACTTCTCCTCTATAAAATAATCATGAAATGCTTTTTTATTTCTTGCTATTGTTTCACCCACTATTTTATCCTTTTAAAAAAACTGCTACCACTACCACTAAAGAAATAATCCTCTTTAACGTAAGTTTGTAATTTATCATAAGCAAAAAGTGCTGGAGCAAATAAATCATTTGCCTCTTTTGGAGAAAACTCCTCTAAAATTTGCGTTGATGGTGTTTGAAATAGTTTCTCTTTTATTGCACTGTCAATAGGTGCAAAAAAATGTTCTCTATATGTTTTATAAACCAGTGGTGTGCTTATCTCTATTTTTGGTGTATAAATATCAAATTTTAAAGCCTCCTCTTCAAAAGGCTCAACAATCTCTCCAACTCCACTTACATTAGCACTATTATACCCATAAACAAAGAAAGGAACATCTGCACCAACTTTAGCTCCAATTTTTGCTAATTCATCTATTGAAAGACCAAGATTTAGCTCTTTGTTACACATTTTTAAATAAGTTGCTGCATCACTACTACCACCACCAAGACCAGCAAAAGAGGGAATGTTTTTTGTAACTTTTACGCCATACTCTTGCATAAAATTCTCAAGTTTTGTTGATTTTGTTGTTTCAAGTAGAACTTTATATGCCTTATAAATTGTATTTTGTTGTGTTTGACAATTAAACTCTCCATCTATTACAAACTTTTTTGTATCTTTTTTAAAAAACTCCACCTCATCATAAAGATCTTGCACAACCATAAAACGAGATGCAAGTTCATGATAAACTCCACGTGTACCTGTTATTTTTAAAAAAATATTTACTTTTGCAAATGCTTTCATTTTACTTCTTTAAAATTTTGCTCAGCATATCTATATTTTCATTTGCTGCTGCTTTTGATGCTTCAATATTTGCTTTTTTTACATCATCTAAAAGTTCACTACGCAAAATTGCAATATCGTTTGGTGCATCTATGCCAAGTTTTACAACACCTTTCTCTATTGAGATAACTTTTACAACTATATTATCTCCAATAACTATCGATTCATCTAATTTTCTTGCTAAAACTAACATCGCTCTATCCTACCTAATTCATATTTCACTTGCTGATTTTTTATTGTTATAATCGAGATATTTTCCCTATTTTCTACCCAATATGTACCATCTTTTTGAATTTCAAAATCTTTAAAATCTAAAACTCTTCCATAATATAAATTCTCTTCTTCCCCTAGATATCTATTTTTTTCTAAATCTAAAACTTGTGTAATATCTAAAGCTTGTTCATTATTATACTCAAAAATCCCCTCACGCAACCTCTCTAGTGCACTTAAACTTCCATCTTCTACACCTAAACGATTTGCAATAATTCTTCCTAATGAGCGAATATATGTCCCTTCACTTACTGTTGCTTCAAATGTTATAAAAGGGTGATTATAATGGAGTAGTTTTGTATTGTAAATTGTTGAATGAATTGTATTTAACTCCACCTCTTTACCTTGACGTGCTAAATCATAAGCTCTTTGGCCATTAATTCTTTTTGCGCTAAATATTGGTGGCTTGTAGCTTAACTCCCCCTCTAAAGATTTTACAACCTCTTGCACTTTTTGCAAATCTAAAGGCTTTAACTCTTCTACCTTTTGGACCATCTCAATATCTAAAGAATCACTCTGTGCTCCAAGCCAAAGTGTCGCTCTATATGTTTTTGGAGTTTTTTTTAAAAAACGAAACAGTTTTGTATAACTTCCAAATCCAACAACTAAAACACCTTTGGCAAAAGGATCAAGTGTCCCTGTAAAACCAGCTTTTTTTACACCATACTTCCTCTTGAGTTTACCTAAAAAAAAGTTTGAGCCAACTCCAGAGGGTTTATATGCAACAAAAAGTCTATTCATTTATAACTTCTCCACAAATGAAGCTAAAATTTCACGTTTATTTCCTGCAAAGTTAATGCTAAGTTTTATCTCTCTACCAGCTTTACTCACACCAATCACTCTTCCAGCTCCAAAAATTTTATGACGTACTAAATCACCCTTTTTAAATGCAGCTTTTTGCTCTACTTTCAATGAACCCTCTATAAGTCCCGCTTCATTAAAAAATCTACTTCTCTCTAAATCTGTTCTGCGACCTTTATAAAATCGGCTATTAGCACTACAAAGTGTTAAGCCATCTTTTGCACGAGTAAATGCAACGTACCCTAAACGTCGCTCCTCTTCAAGGTCACTTCCATCC
This sequence comes from Helicobacteraceae bacterium, assembly GCA_027063225.1. Classification (GTDB taxonomy): domain Bacteria; phylum Campylobacterota; class Campylobacteria; order Campylobacterales; family Sulfurimonadaceae; genus Sulfurimonas. Next base: position 15,822 of record JAMOSG010000001.1, read on the forward strand.
CCTACTAAAGGTAAAAAGCCCTCCTCTAAACCAACAATAAACACATGTTCAAATTCAAGCCCTTTAGAGGCGTGAATGCTCATCATATAAATAGACTCACCTTCAACTTCATCTTGATCACTTTGAAGTGTAAGTTCATTTAAAAATTCATCTAAAGTTGCAGATGGATTTGTTTTAATATAATCTCTAAATAAAGCATAAAATTCATCTATATTTAAAAGTCTCTCTTGTGCTTCTGGAGTATTTTCATAAATTTTCTTAATTCCAAAGGTATCCTCTAAAAGCTCTACAAAATCATAAATTGCTTCTTTAGCTTGTTTTGCAACATACTCTAAATTTGCTATAAACTCTTTAAGTGTATTTGCATTTTTCTTTCTTACAAGCGTTGTTAACTCTTCAATAGAGTGTTTTTGAATATACTCATATAACGACAATCCCTCAACTAAAGCTGCTTGTTCTAACTTCTCTACAGAAGCTTTCCCAAGTCCACGTTTTGGTTTATTAACAATTCTTTTAAAAGAGAAATCATCATGATGGTTAGTAATTACACGAATATAAGAGATTAAATCTTTAATTTCAGCTCTTTCATAAAAGCGAAGACCTCCAACAAGTTTATATCCAATACCAGCACGATTTAAACCCTCCTCTAAAGAGCGTGAAAGTACATTGACCCTATAAAGTACTGCTATCTCTTGAGGTTTTACTCCTCTATCTATTAATTTTTGAATTTTTACTGCAATAGTTCTTGATTCTTCATTTTCATCATAAGAGTTTAAAATAACCACCTCTTCACCATCTCCACGTGTAGAGATAAGTTTTTTACCAAGACGCGATCTATTATGCTCAATAAGTTTATTTGCTACCTCTAAGATAGGTTTTTTTGAACGGTAGTTGTGTTCTAGTTTAATAATTTTTGCATCTTTAAAATCTTGATCAAACTCTATAATATTACGAATATGTGCTCCACGCCAACCATAAATACTTTGGTCATCATCACCAACAACACAAATATTATTATGAGTTGTACAAAGTTTTTTAAGAAGCTGCAATTGTAATTCATTTGTATCTTGATACTCATCAATCATAATATATTGATATTTTTGAGAAATTTTTTGTGCAAGTTCTGGATATGTATCTAAAATTTTATATGTTAAAACCAATAAATCATCAAAATCTACAAGATTATTCTCAAGAAGATATTTTTCATACTCTTCATAAATCTCTGCTATTTTTTGATGTTCAAACTGTTGTGCTTGTTTATAAGCATCATCTGGAGTTAAAAGTGAATTTTTATAACGTGAAATTTCACTTGCAATCAAACCCACTGAAAGTTTTGATTCCATCTTTTTTAAAATTCTCTTTTTATCATCAGTATCAATTACAACAAAATTATTTTCTCTATTGAGTAGATGGATATTAAATTTTAAAAATAAAAGACCAAACTTATGAAATGTGCATAAAAGTGGTGGGTGAGAAGGGGTATCAATCATTGCTAATGAGCGTTCTCTCATCTCCTTTGCAGCTTTATTTGTAAAAGTAAGTGTCAAAGTAGCAGAACTAGGAATACCAACCTCTTGTATTAAATATGCTAAACGTGAAACAATAGTTGTTGTCTTTCCACTCCCAGCACCAGCTAAAATTAAAACAGGACCATCTATCTGTTTAACAGCCTCTGCTTGTGAATCATTAAGTTTTTCAAAAATAGTTCCCATCTTTTAACACTTTTTATTTTATTATAGCTAAAAAAAGATAAATTATCCCTACTATATTGCATTAATTATAATTATAGGTTATAATAAGAATATATTTTATTAGGAATTGTTATGTTAAAAGATTTTGCTAAACTAGAAACATTTCTGACTGTGGTAAAAGAAAAAAGTTTTTCCAAAGCTTCTGCCAAGCTTGGGATCTCTCAACCTGCTGTAACACAACAGATTAAATTTATAGAAGATTATTTAGATACTAAAATTGTTGAAAGAAAGAAAAATGGTATTTTACTCACTAAAGAGGGTGAAGATCTTCTACGTATTGCACAAAAGCTTGAACGTGCAGTACTTAATGCAGAAAAAGAACTTCTTAAAATTATTAATAAAGAATTTACGTTTATTATGGGTGCTTCTTTTGCAATTGGAAACTATATACTACCAAACTATCTTGCACAAATAAAACAACGCATTGATAACGATGTTTTTATAAATGTAGGTTTATCCGGTGAAGTAATAGAGCAATTAGAAGATAAAAAAATAGATGTAGCACTAATTGAATCTCCAATTTTCAAAGATGACTTTATCTATCGTGAATGGTTAGAGGATGAACTTGTTGTATTTTCAAACCAACCATTAAAGAGATACGTTACTGCTGAAGATCTTATGGGATTTGACTGGATTTGTAGAGATGAAAATTCACATACAAGACGTATAACTGCAGAAGTTTTTGAAGAGATTAATGTTCGTTGTAGTAGCTTTAATGTTTTAGGAGTTTTAAGCTCTCCAACTGCTATTAAAGAGAGTATTTTACATTCAGATAAAAATGCTGCAAAACCTCTTGTTTCAATTATGTCACGCCATGTTATAGAAAATGAACTTAATAATGGTACTTTATACGAAGCAAGAATTAAGGGGCATAAAATTATGCGTAAACTTTATATAGTCTATTCAAAAGAGCGTAAACATGATGCTTTTGTTGAAAATGTAGTTAATTATCTTTTATCAATTCATAAAATTTAAACAAGGAACTAATTATCCTTGTTTAAAAATGCTGCATTTTCAGGATTAGACAAAAAAGAAGAGATAGAATGTTCTACACCTTTTTCATCGATACTTTGTTCTTGAAAAAGTGGTTCTTTTGGAAATGGCGATGCTAAATTAATTAAAACTGGTGTTTCTTCTACAATAATCTGTAAAATACTTAAAAGTGGTACACTTACAACACTTCCTATATTATCTGGACCAAAACCTGCTTCAAAAATTACATAATCATTCTCTATTTTAGCTGTTTCAAAAGTATAACCAGCTAAAAAAAAGAGAGTCATTGCTCTAAATTCATTTTTTATATCTTGTGGTAATTCAGGTTCAAATGAAACATGTTCCAAATCACATAAGATTCCAAAATGTTGATTTTTAGAAAAAAAATGAAGCATCAAATCTTGAATATTTCTTTGCATTAATAATGCAAAATCTCTATCTTTTATAATATTCTCTAACAAAATATTTCCCTTATATCTTTTTGTTGTATTATATCAAAACCTATCATAGCATTTAATAAGGCAACTTTTTCATATTGAAAAATATCAGAAAAATATATATCTTTTATTTGAATTTTGTCTCTATCCAATAATCTTTCTCGTGTTGTTCCAAATAGTAGTGGTTTTTTAGGCGTATACCAAATACCCTCTTTTAAAAAAGCGATATTTGCTATTGTTGTATCAGTTATTTTCCCATCTATAATAAATACAACATCATCACAATTATCTCTATTTTTAAAATAAACATCTAAAATATCTCTATTTAAAAATTTTTTAGAATAATCAAACCTCTCTACCTCTAAAAGTTTTAAAGATTGAATTTTTCTTTTTTTATATAAAAAGTAAGCAACACTCTCAATGTCACCATTTTCTTGATATATAAGTTTAGCTCTATATAAACCTCTGTGAGGTCTACCTCCTAAAAAAGTAATAAGTTTTTTAGGATTCCTTACTACTCGTTCATATCTCTTTTGATGATAAACAATATTATAAACTTTACCATCTTGTATCTTAATCGTTTCAAAATATTTATTCATTATCAAATAATTCAGTAGAAAGGTATCGCTCTGCAGTATCACATAAAATTGTAACTATTGTCTTACCTTTAAATTCATCTTTTTGAGCTAGTTGCATTGCTACATAAACATTAGCACCAGAAGATATTCCAACAAGTAATCCCTCTTTCTTAGCTATCATTTTTGCTGTTTTCATTGCATCTTCAGCTTTTACAGTAATAACTTCTTGATATAAAGTAGTATCTAAATTTTTGGGGATAAAACCAGCGCCAATACCTTGAATTTTATGAGGAGCAGCTTTACCTCCAGAAAGTACAGCAGATTCAAAAGGTTCTACAGCAAAAATAGAAATATTCCTATTGTGTTCTTTTAAAAATTTAGCAGTACCACTTAATGTACCACCTGTACCTACAGCAGCTACAAAAACATCTATATTTCCATCTGTATCACTCCATATCTCCTTTGCAGTAGTTAAACTATGTGCTTCAGGATTTAAAGGATTTTCAAACTGTTGTAAAATTTTAGCATTATCAAGTTCTTTTTCTAATTCTTTTGCCTTATTAATTGCTCCATTCATACCTAAATGAGCAGGGGTTAATACAAGTTGTGCCCCATAAGCCTTTAAAAGCTTTCTACGCTCTATACTCATAGATTCTGGCATTATTAATATCAACTTCATTCCAAGTGATGCAGCTACGCTTGCTAATGCTATTCCAGTATTTCCACTTGTTGGTTCAATAATAGTAGTTTGTTTTGTAATTATCCCTTTTTCTAAAGAAGAAAGTAGCATATGTGCACCCACTCTATCTTTTACTGAACCTCCAGGGTTCATAAATTCACATTTAGCTAAAATTGTTGTGGAAGTTTTTTTAGATGGTTCATTCAGTTTTATAAGTGGAGTATTTCCAATTAAATCAATTATATTTTCTGCTATATTCATAATAGTATATTGTCCTTCAATTTTTTAGAGTTAAAGTATAACATAAAACAGTACAAACAAAAAAACATAAATAGCAGTAAGGAATTAGAATAAAACAAACAAGATTGAAAAAAAAGAGATAAGTTAAAAAAGTTTGATTTAAGAAGAAGAGAATAACCGGAGCTAGGCGGCGACCTACGTTTCCACACCTGAAAGGTGCAGTATTATCAGCGA
>JAMOSG010000002.1 GCA_027063225.1 Helicobacteraceae bacterium
TCAGTGTTTTATAGGTTATATTAAAAATTTTAGAATTTTCAATCGTCTTTTGACTGATGATGAAGCAAAAACTTTAAGTGAAGAGGTGTAGAAAATGGTATTCAGAAAAGACAACAATGGCTTACTTTATAAGATAAATGTTAAAGATGAAAACTCTTTTTTAAAAGCTCAAGAGAGTGGAAGTATAGAGTATCTTAAGATAGGTTCTGATGAACTTCCAAATTTAGATAACCGTTTTAGAGAACATTTCTTTAAGATAGAAAATGAAAAGATAGTTTTAGATGCAACTCGTACAAAAGAAGCTTGGGTCATAAATATGCAGAATAGACTTGAAAAGCATATCTATAACAACTATTCACAAAAGAAACAATCACAAGATGAAAAGTTTGTAAGTTCTTACACTACAAAGTTAAAAGCTAAAGGTGTAACTGCATTAGAGAAAAAAATTGTTGCAATGATAACTTCTTTTTTAGCAGGAGCAACTTTAGAAGATATTTTAAAAGATGTTACTGCTGAACAAAAACTATATTATGAAAAATTAATCAAGGTTGGTGTTAGAACTGAGTGGTCTGAAAATTGTATTGTTGAGGGTAAAACTGCAATAGCTGAAAATAGAGAGCCTGTATATGCAGAGTTCCCTACATTTAAGTAAGGTGCAGTTATGCCAGGTATAAAAGTATTAGATGTAAAAAATATATCACCAACAGCTGTTGTAATTACAAGTACAACAGTTATTGGTGTAGTTGGTACTGCATTTTTAACAAATGTAAGTGATAAAGTAAAAGAGCAATTGGTTGATAACTCTAAGGCAGGTCTTTTAAGATTTTCAAATGCTGAACAAGCTCTTGAGATTTTCAAAGAAAGTCCTGGTACTTTGAGAGAAGATCTCTATGATATTTTATTGCAAAATGTAAAATCTCCAATTATTGTTTCTGTGGTAGAAATTACAGAGGAACAATCAAAATTAAGTCATATTGAATTTTATGGTGAACCTGAGATAAAAACTAAAGTTATAGATGCATTGTCTAAATTGAAGATGGCTAAAACTGTACATGCTACTAAAGTTCGCATTCCTTTATGTGGTTGGTTTACACATGATGGAACTGTTTTGGATGCATTAAATAGCTATCTAACAGGTACTAAAACTATAAGTGTAGCTAATGGAATGACTGAAAATGTTGCATCGGCTTTGGTGTGGTTGAAAATTCAAGCATCTCCAAGATATTTATCTGTACCTTTTTATAGAAAAGTTTGGTCTATATTTGAAGATAAATATATAGAAAAACCATACTCAGCAATTATCGCTGGTCATATAGCATATTGGGATGCAAAACATGGAGAGTTTGGAACTTGTTTTGATCATGCAAATCGTGCAATTTTCAATATGGGTGATTCACTTGTACCTCTTTTTTATGAGGAAGGTGAAGATACTTGTGATACTAATATCATCGTAAATGCAGGGGGTTGTGTATGTATTAATGATGAAGTTATGGGAAATGTACTTTATAACTTTGAGACTCCAAGTGATAATAGTAGATTTAATAAACTTGAAACTATGAGATATTTTGATTTAATAAATGAAGAATCTCAAAAAGCACTTAAAAAACATAAGCATAGACCTACTACAGAAGTCTTAGACCTTGCTCGTGCAGATATAGAAGCTTTTTTATTAAAATCTAAAAAAGCTGGTGCGACAGTAGGTTTTGAAGTTTGGTGGTCAAAAAGAAATAGTTCCACAGATATATCTGCTGGTATTTTGTACCTTGATTATAAAGCTGGTAATAATGTTGGTGTTAGAACAATAGTTTTACAGGGTTATGCAACTAACGAATACTACACAGTAGAAACAAAGTAAGGGGAAACGGATGACAAAAACAGGACTTGGAACAGCTAGTCAAAATCTTACAGGTTTATCAATTTTGATAGCTGGAAAAAATACTTTTGGTTATACAGATGAGGGTACTAAAGTACCTACAATTGAATTTGAAACTATAAATGAAGAGAGTACAGGCATAGTCAAACAGCCTAAGATGACCTTAGCAATTAAGAATTTAAATGCTGATTATATAGCCCACATAGCAAGTGGTGAACCTTTTGTTTTAAAAGGAAATATTCGTGAAGAGCATGAGGATATACCTTTGAAAATCACAGCTCAAGGTCAATTGCATAAAATGGAAGCTGATGTAAAAGAGGGTGATAGTACAAAAAGAACCTTTGAACTTCGTCTTGATATGTATACTGAAGAAGTTGATGGAACTGCAACAGTAGAGTATAGCAGACAGCCATATAAGATTATTTTAGGTGGTAAAGATATGGCACCAGATTTTAACAAAAATATTTAAGGAAAAAAAATGGCAAAAGTAGAAGTAGAATATGAAAAAAAAGAAGTTGTTTTAAGTAGAATTTACCCTTTTGGTATAAAAAAACAAGCAAAAATTCGTGGTATAGCTAAAGAAGTGACAGTTATTACTATAAATGAATTAACTGGTAGAGATGATGAATCTTTATTGGCTCAAAAAAATCCAACAGTCTATCATGAGATAGCATTATCTTGTGGACTTACTGAAGATGAAGCAAAATCACTTGCAAGAAGTGATGTAAAATTGATTACTGAGGTTCAAGAATCTTTTTTATACGACTCAGCGGAAATCGTATTGATAGATTAGAAGCATATAGTTTAGTAACTGAGTATTTCTTTTTATCAGTTGCTGAGCAAAAATCACTTTCTATTAGAGAGTGGTTAGAGTATTTTCAGGTGGCATTAAAAAAACATAAGCAAAAAATGGAATTGATGAGTTTAAATAATCTGTATTGATTAAATGATTCCTGTTTTTTTAAAATGTCAATATCTAAAAAAAAAAGGCATAACATGGCAACAAGTAAAAAAGTAAACGAGAAAGAGCAAGTAGATGCACTTCATGCAGCACTAAAGTCAAAAGGTATAGAAGTAACAAAAACATTGTTAGATGAAATTACAGATGTACAAAATGATTTAGCTTTTACAACACTATCAAAAGGTATAGGCATGGGCTTTCAAGGTGTAGGTTCTATCGTAATCGCAGAACATAAAGAAAGAGCATATAAAGTTCCAGATGGAAAAGGTGGTTTTCATGAGGGTATAACTCCAGCTGGTCATCATGTAGTTTTTATTGAAAGTAACAAACTTTCAGAAAAATTAGCAGAGTTATAATTTCTTT
>JAMOSG010000003.1 GCA_027063225.1 Helicobacteraceae bacterium
AGAAAAATCAATAGAAGACAATCCGCTCTTTGATACAAAAAAGGCTCAAAAAAAATTAAGAAGTTTTGTAGAGAAAAATCCATCTACCATAGCTACAAAAGTTGATATTATGTTAGAGCATTTTATGGGCAATGTAGTGAAAAAGAAAAAGCTCAAAGGTAAAGCCAAAGGTATGGTTGTAACTTCTAATATTGAAACAGCAATAGTTTATCATCAGGCTATCGTTAAAAAGCTAGAGGGACTTGGAAATCCTTTTAAAGTAATTATTGCATTTTCAGGGAAAAAAGAAATAAAAGGTATTGAATATACAGAAGATAGTATCAATAATTTTGCATCTAAAGACATTTCAGAAAAATTTGACAATGATGAATACAGATTGCTTGTGGTTGCAAACAAATTTCTTACAGGATTTGACCAACCAAAACTGTGTGCTATGTATGTGGATAAAAAATTACAAGGAGTATTAGCAGTTCAAGCTCTATCAAGACTTAATCGTTCAGCTCCAAAATATGGTAAAAAAACAGAAGATCTCTTTATCCTTGACTTTTACAATAAAGTCGAGGATATTAAAGCCTCTTTTGACCCATTTTATACCTCTACAACTCTAAGTGAAGCCACAGATATAAATGTATTACATGAGCTTAAAAGCACACTTGATGATATAGGTATTTATGAACAAAGTGAAGTAGATGAGTTTTTTGAAAACTATTTTAAAGGGGTGGATGCAAGTAAACTCTCACCTATTATAGACAAAGCAGCCAATAGATTTAATAGTGAACTTGAACTCGATGACGATGAAAAACCAGATTATAAAATCAAAGCTAAACAGTTTGTGAAAATATATGGACAGATGAGTTCTATTATGCCTTATGAAATTATTGGCTGGGAAAAGCTATTTTGGTTTTTGAAATTTTTAATCCCAAAACTTATTATAAAAGACCCTGACAAAGATAAGCTTGATGAACTACTAAACTCTGTTGATTTGTCTACTTATGGCTTAGAGAGAGTAGAACTTAGTGCAAATATAGGACTTGATGAAAGTGGAGCAGAACTTGAACCTCAAAATCCGAATCCTAGAGGATCTCATGGTGGAGATGAAGAAAAAGATCTACTGGATACTATCATTGAAAATTTTAATGAAAAATGGTTTCATGGATGGGAGGCTACACCGCAAGAGCAAAGAGTTAAGTTTATACATCTAATGGATAAAGTGAAAACTCACAATGATTATAAATCAAAGTATGAAGATAACAAAGACCAGTACACGAGAAGATTAGCCCTTGAAAAAATGGTAGCTGAAATTATGAATGCTGAGAGAAGAAAAGAGTTAGAGCTTTATAAACTATTTGCAGGAGATGAAGCGTTTAGAGCAGGTATGTTAGATAGTTTTGAGAGAGCTTTGAGTGTAAGCTAAAAGTAATTTGATGTATGAAAATTGTAAAATAGCTCGATAATGGTTTGAGATTCAAAAATGATTATTTTGCAATCTTTTTCAAAAATAAGCAGATTTGATACCATTTGTTGTAAAAAAATGTTGTAAAACTTTAAAGCCCTTAACTAAGGGCTAAACTAGAAAAGAACTTAATAATCCAATAAGTCCACCAAAAACACCACCCCAAACAACAAGCCATCCAAGGTGTTCTTTTATAAGGTTTTGCACCATCTCTTTAACCATTTGAGGTGTAAGTTGGTTTAGGCGGTTATCTACAATAGTTTCAATTGATGCAATCATATCGTCACTTAAAGAGGAGTTCTGTAAATGATTTTGGAGTGTTTGTTCAAATGCTTCAGAGGAAACTATGCCAACAATCGCTTTTTTCATTTTTTGCTCAAAAGGTTCACGTAGATTCTCTAAAGCACTCTCTCCACCAAACATATTTAACATTCCACCAAAAGAGGATTCCATAACAGTTTTGCTTAGTGCATCAAATGCAGGGGAGAAATTTGTTTGTTCTATAATAGGCACAAGATTAATTTTCTTTTCTTCATTTGCAAAAAAGTTTTCTAACTGCTCTTTAGAGAAAAATTCACGCATAATCAGCTCTTTTATAGCACTTTTAAAAGATTCAAATTTGTTTGGGATAATTCCAGAACCGTATAAAAAGGGGACTTTTTCAAAAAGCATATGGATTGCAAGTTGATTTGTTACAGCTCCAGAGAGTGCAAAAAGCCCTCCATATAAAAGCTCTTTTTGTAGTGGTGGCACTACAAAAGAGAGCCCAACAAGTGAAGTAGCAACACCATTTGTTATAAAACTTTTATTCATTTTAATAACTTCTCCTTTTTTTAAAGCAAAATTATACAAAAATGATATTATTATACAAATAAAAAGAGAAGGTAAATAGAATGATAGAAAATATTCACACACTTTTAGCAGAAGCAAAAGTGCAAGAGATAACAACTCTTTTAGATGATGAGTTACAAAAAAGAAACGAATCTCCAATTTGGAAAACAAAAGTTGTACCTTTTAGTGAAGCAGTTTTAAGTGTTTTAGTGCAACTTCGTGAGCAAGATTTGCTTTTTGATCCACAAGGGGACTACAAAGAGGATTTAACGCTAGATCTTTTTTATGAATGGATGGACTTTGTAAGTTTAAAAATGCTTGCTTTTACACTTCAAAAATCAAATGAAGCAAAAGAGCTTCTAAGAACAAATGTTGATGCACAAAAAGCGAAAAATTATCAAGAGGTAGATCTAACAAAACTCGCTTCTTATTTAGCAAAAAATTCAGTAAATTTAGAGAGAGAAAATTTAGATTTTCCAATAGCAGTTTACAACCTTCATCAAGGTGTTTTAAGTGTTATTAAAAGTTTAATAGAGAAGTAAATACAAAATACCCCATAAGAGAAAGACCACTAAGCCAATAAAGGCAAAGATTATGGTCATTCTCAAAGAGAGATAAAAAAGAAATTTTAAAAAGTTTTTCACTTATTTATATTTCACAATTGGGAGGTGTTTAGATTTAGCATACATCATACCACCTTTAAGGTTAATAACTTCATAACCAAAATCTTTCGATAAAAATTCAGAAACCATTCCTGTTCTACTTCCCGTTCTACAAATAATGGCAAAAGGTTTTGAGGTATCTACTTTAGCATTAAGTTCTTTTATAAATTTTTGTACATCATATCCACCACGTTCATCGAAAAACATAATAGGAATAGCTCTTTTTAAAAGACCAGTTTGAACCCATTCTCCAGGTGTGCGAATATCTACAATTGGTGTTGTAGAATTAATAATTTGCATAGATGGGGATTGATTTATCACTTTTGCTTGTAGTGAACCTAGTAACATTAAACACAAAAAAATGATTTTTTTCATATAACAACTCCAAAAAAATTGTATAATTATACAAAAACTAGGGTAAATAGTGTCAAAGAAGATAGAAAACACAAATAGACTTCGTTATGTAAGGGCTTTAGAGCGATTTTTAAAAAGTATTGTTGGGTATTTAGCCTTAAGTCAAGAGATAGAGCGTGAAAAGTTTAACAAGAAAGTGGCAAATGCACAAAAGCTTCTTTTGCGTGCACCTGTTGCACCTCTTTATAAAGGGGATTTACAAGATCTTGAAAAACTTGTACAACGTATTGTTTTACTTAGCGAAAGTGATGAAACTATAGAGGATATTAAAGAGGAAATTCTCTATAGTGCTAACCAACTTGAAAAAACAAAAAATGCAAGACGTTATAAAAAACAAAAACATAGTAAAATAGATTTAGAGGAGTGGTAGAGTTGAGGTTTGATAAAAAAGAGGCATATTTAGATTTGCTCCAAAGTGGTACGGGAATTTTTCTTGCACTTTTTATTATGGGGCATTTGGTTTTTGAGGCATCTATACTTATCTCTAATGAGATGATGTATAAAGTAACATTAATGTTTGAGGGATTTTACCTTTTTGGTGAGCGTCACGCATGGATAATCTCTGTTTTAGCAGGGATTGTTTTAGTAGTATTTATAACGCATGCTCTTATAGCACTTCGCCGTTTTCCAGCAGATTATAAACGTTATAAAATTATAAAACACCATACAAAAAGTTTTGCTCATGAAGATACAACACTATGGAGTGTACAAGTTGCAACAGGGTTTATGATGTTTTTTTTAGGTAGTGTACATTTAGTAATGATGATAAGCACTCCCGATAAAATAGGACCATTTTTAAGCTCATATAGAGTTGTCCATGAGTATATGTGGGTGGTTTACTTTTTACTTCTTTTAAGTGTTGTTACACACGCTTTTATTGGGCTTTATAGAGTGATGTTAAAATGGGGTATTTTTGAGAGTGATGACCCTAAAACCTACAGAAAGCTTTTAAAAAGTGCTATGAGAGGTTTTATTGTGCTTTACCTTTTTTTAGGCTTAGCATCTTTAGCAAAATATAGCTATATTGGAATGACTCACAACTATGAAAAAACAAAAATCTACAAAGAGGTAACTCAATGAAAATAATCTATAGTGATGCACTTGTAGTTGGTGGAGGTTTAGCTGGACTTAGAGTTGCAACAGGTGTAAAAGAGCGTGGACATAATGTTATAGTCCTTACCCTTGTTCCACCAAAAAGAAGTCACTCAGCCGCTGCTCAAGGTGGTATGCAAGCCTCTTTAGGAAATTGTGTAATGGGTGAGGGTGATAATGAAGATGTTCACTTTTTAGATACCATAAAAGGGAGTGACTGGGGGGCTGATCAAAAAGTTGCTCGTATGTTTACACACTGTGCTCCAAAGGCTATTCGTGAACTTGCTTATTGGGGCGTGCCATGGACTCGTGTAAGGGCGGGGGAACATAGTGCTGTTATTAACGCAAAACGTGTTACATTAACAGAAAAACAAGAGGCTCATGGTTACATTACTGCACGTGATTTTGGTGGTACAAAAAAATGGAGAACTTGTTACACTTCAGATGGAACAGGACACTCTATGCTTTATGCAATGGATAATAAAGCACAAGAGGATAAAATAGAAGTACACGAAAGATTAGAAGCAATAGCACTTATTCATGAAAATAATCGTTGTTATGGTGTTGTTGCAAGAAACCTTATGAATGGGGAGTTAGTAGCCTATGTTGCAAAAGCAACAACAATTGCAACAGGTGGTTATGGAAGAATCTACAGTGTTTCAACCAACGCAATTATTTGTGAAGGGATAGGGCAAGCAATAGCACTTGAGAGTGGTGTTGCAACACTTGGAAATATGGAAGCAATCCAGTTTCATCCAACTGCGATTGTTCCAGCTGGTATTTTAGTAACTGAAGGGTGTCGTGGAGATGGTGGTGTGCTTCGTGATGTAGATGGATACCGTTTTATGCCAGATTATGAACCAGAAAAAAAAGAGCTTGCTTCACGTGATGTAGTAAGTAGGCGTATGACAGAGCATATGAGAAAAGGAAAAGGGGTTAAAAGCCCTTATGGAGATCATGTGTGGCTTGATATTACGATTTTAGGTAAAGAGCATATTGAAAAAAATTTACGTGAAGTAAAAGAGATATGTGAAAACTTTTTAGGGATAGATCCTGTAAAAGAGTGGATTCCAGTTCGCCCAACACAACACTACTCTATGGGTGGAATTCGTACAAAATATACAGGTGAATCTCAAACTATGCAAGGGCTTTATAGTGCTGGAGAAGCTGCTTGTTGGGATCTACATGGTTTTAACCGTCTTGGTGGTAACTCTGTAAGTGAAACAGTAGTTTCTGGTATGCTTGTTGCGGAGTATATAAGTGATTTTTTAGACTCTAAAGAGAGTGCAATAGATATCAATACAAAAACAATTGAATCGTTTGTTCAAAAAGAGCATCAAAAATTAGAGGAACTTCTTGGTAAAGATGAAGGGGAAGATGCTTATGAGCTTCGTGAGCGTATGGAAGAGATAATGATGCAAAAAGTTGGTATTTTTAGAAATGGCGTGGAGCTCCAAGAAGCAGTAGATGAGCTTCAAGAGCTTCTAAAACGCTCTAAAAATATTGCAGTTAAACGCTCAAAAAGTCGTGGTGCAAATCCAGCTCTTGAAAATGCCTACAGAACGCAAAAAATGCTTAAAATCGCAGTATGTGTTGCATATGGGGCTTTTCTTAGAACTGAAAGTAGAGGAGCACATTCACGTGAAGATTTTCCAAAGCGTGATGATGCAAACTGGCTGAAGCGTACAATTGTAAGATGGGATGATGAAAATGCAACACTTCCAGAGGTGAGTTATGAAGATATAGATATTGCCTCTATGGAGCTTCCTCCTGGCTTTAGAGGATATGGAAAAGATTTAACTTCACACCATAAAGATACTCAAAAAAGGGTAGAGGAAGTTGAAAAAATCAAGCAAGAGTTAGAGCAAAAAGGTGCAAATAGATTTGAAATTCAAGAGGCACTTATGCCATTTAAAGAGGATCTTCCAAAAAAATACAGGGGCTTTAATGAGCGTTTAGGAGGGATAGAATGAATAGAGAGTTAACAATAGATATTTTACGTTATGATCCAAATCAACCAGAGATAAAACCATATATAGCATCATATAAAATTCAAGAACAAGTTGGAATGACACTTTTTGTAGCACTTAATGAGATACGTAAACATCACGATAGTTCATTGAAATTTGATTTTGTATGTCGTGCTGGAATTTGTGGAAGTTGTTCGATGCTTGTAAATGGAAAACCCTCTTTAGCGTGTAAAACATTAACGCAAAAGTTAGACTCCCATATTCGTCTTGCTCCATTACCTGTTTTTGAACTTATTGGAGATTTGTCTGTTTTTACAGGGAATTGGATGAGAGGCTTAAATGAGCGTTTAGAGAGTTGGATTCATCACAAAGAGGAGGAGCTAGAGGTAGATAAACTTGAAAAACCGATGGATCCTGATGTTGCAGATGATGTTTATGAGCTAGATAGATGTATAGAGTGTGGATGTTGTGTAGCTGGGTGTGGAACATTGCAGATGAATGAAAACTTTGTAGGAGCAGTAGGATTAAATAAAATTGCACGTTACCAGCTTGACCCACGTGATAAGCGTGATGAAAAAGAGTATTATGAGTTAGTAGGTAATGAAGATGGGGTATTTGGATGTATGACTTTACTTGGTTGTGAAGATGTTTGTTCTAAAAATTTACCTTTACAGAGTAAAATAGCATATTTAAGAAGAGTGATGGCAAAAACAGCTCTTAAAAAGAAGGATTAAAAATATGGGTATAGCAGAAACTGAGTTAAAAAAATTTGAGTATAGTACATGTGATGAAAATAAACTTTTTTACCAAGCAATGGAGGAGGTTATATACTCTATTGCTCCACTTTTGGAATCAGATAGTCGTTATGAAGAGTATTCAATTTTAGAGCGTCTTGTCGTACCAGATAGAGTAGTAAAGTTTAAAGTAACATGGTTAGATGATAACAATAAAATCCAAGTAAATACAGGTTATAGAGTACAGTTTAACAATGCACTTGGGCCATATAAAGGGGGACTTCGTTTCCATCCAACTGTAAATGAAGGGGTGTTGAAATTTTTAGGATTTGAGCAAATCTTTAAAAACTCACTCACAGGACTTCCAATAGGTGGAGCAAAAGGGGGAAGTGACTTTAACCCTAAAGGGAAAAGTGATTTTGAGATTATGAAATTTTGTTCAGCATTTATGACAGAATTACATAAATATATAGGACCACGTGTTGATGTTCCAGCAGGTGATATTGGTGTAGGTGCACGTGAAATTGGATACCTCTTTGGTGAGTATAAAAAAATCACGTCAAGTTATGAAGGTGTTTTAACTGGAAAACCTTTTATGTTTGGTGGTTCACTTATGCGTCCAGAAGCTACAGGGTATGGAGCGGTTTATTTTACGCAAACAATGTTGGAGATGGAAGGTAAAGAGGAACTTGCTGGTAAAGTTTGTACAGTAAGTGGTGCTGGAAATGTTGCACTTCATGCTATTGAAAAACTACAACAAATTGGTGCTATGGTTGTAACTTGTAGTGATTCAAAAGGGACAATTTACGATAGTAGAGGGGTAGATTTAGAGCTTTTAAAAGAGCTTAAAATGGTGCGTCGTACATCTTTAGAGGAGTATATTCAAGTGCATTCAGATGCAAAATATATTCCGCTAGAGGAGTACCCAGAGGGTGGTCATGCAGTTTGGGATATTCCTTGTTATGCAGCATTTCCTTGTGCAACACAAAATGAGTTAACAGAAGTAGATGCTCAAAATCTAATTGCAAATGGGTGTGTAAGTGTAACTGAGGGAGCAAATATGCCATCAACTCCTGAAGCTATAGATTTGCTTCAATCGCATGGTGTTTGTTTTGCTCCTGCAAAGGCTGCAAATGCTGGTGGTGTAGCTGTGAGTGAGTTTGAGATGAGTCAGAATGCTTCTATGAGTAAATGGAGTTTTGAGAAAGTAGATGAAAAGCTTAAAACTACAATGCAACAAATTTGTAAACGTGTAGCTTTAACTGCAAAAGATTATGGAGTGGAAGGAAACTACGTGCATGGTGCAAATATTGCAGGATTTAAACGTGTTGCAGATGCGATGATTGCAGAGGGTATTTAAGTTTTGTTACGTGCTTTTGTTTTTTTATTTGTCTTTAAAATAGCACTTTTTGCAAATGGGGCTTTTGCTCCATTTATACAGCAACAACTTCAATATATTTATGCTCTTAATGAAAATAATATCACTCAAGAGAAAATAAATACCATTTTACAAAAGCAAAAAGAGAGCTATACTCAAGAGCTTAATTTTCTTATGAGTCATAAAAGAGATTTTATAGAAAATACTCCTGTTTATGACCAAGAGATTTATGCACTTAAAAAGATTTTACAAATTAATAAAAAAGCGGGATATAAATATGCTGTATTGCGTGATGAGGTAAAATTAAAATCTTATAAACTTTTAGCAAATCAAAATATTATGATTCGTAATATTTTAATTTCACTTGATTACACAACAAAAGAGAACTTTAGTAATGAACTCACTAAGTATGTTGTACAAAACCAACAAGAAAATGAAAAACTCCTCAAAGAAGATTATACAAAGTATCTTTCTTTAAAAATTCCATCTAAAATTTTTAAAGATGCTCAAAAAAATATTAGAGAGTTTTACGCACTTGTAGAGCTTAATCAAGATATTGTAAGTAATCTTTATTTGATGGAAAAAAAGATTTATGCACTCAATAAATACTCAAAATATCATCTTATAGGTTTTGTTGTCAAACTTAATAGTTATGATATTGTAAAGTTTGCAGATAGATATTTAAATGAGTTTGGATTAAGTGTTGTTAAAATTGTAGTTGCTTTTTTCTTTGTTGTTTTTGTTTACTTTTTTAGAAAAGTTTTTTATATTTTTGTAACCTCTTTAAGTGAAAAATTTACATTAACACAACACTACTCTTCTAAAATTATAGAGGTTGCAACAGTACCTTTTAATAGTGTTTTTATTGCTATTTCTCTAAATGGAATTGTCTATATTTTTAACGATTTTGCAACACCCGAGCTTCTAAGAAACCTTTTTAATATTGTGTATGCATTTTTGGTAACACTAACACTATATAGAATACTAAATACTATAGCAGAGTTAAAAATTGCAGAGATAGACAATAAACAAAAAAAGATTAAAAGTGAAGTTATTAATATTGGTATAAAAGTTATTAACTCCCTTGTTTGGATTATTGGCTTTTTGGTGGTTTTATATTTTGCTGGAGTAGATTTAACAGCAGTGCTTTCAGGTTTAGGAATAGGTGGTTTTGCAGTTGCACTTGCTGCAAAAGATTCTTTAGCAAACTTTTTTGGGACACTCTCTATTTTACTTAGTGATATCTTTTCTCAAGGGGATTGGATAGTAGTTGATGGTAATGAGGGAATTGTTATTGAGATAGGGCTTCGTGTAACTACTATTAGAACATTTGATAACGCTTTTATTGCAATTCCAAATGCAGTTTTAGCGACTAAAGATGTAAAAAACTGGAATAAACGTATTTTAGGAAGACGTATAAAATTTTACGTAGGATTAAAATATGATTCTAAACCAGACAATATTTTAAAAGCTATAGATGAGATTCGCACAATGTTAGAAAAACACACTTCAATAGCTTCTAAAAATACACGTTATGATTATAAGAAGAAAAGTGCAAAACTTGTAGCAAAAGATGATCTTTTTGGAATTAAAAAAACACTTATGGTTTATTTAGATAATTTTGGAGATTCAAGTTTAAATATTTTAGTTTACTGTTTTACTAAAACAACTGATTGGGAGGAGTATTTAGCTGTAAAAGAGGATGTTATGATTCAGATTATGAATATTTTAGAAAAACATCATTTAGAGATAGCTTTTCCTTCACTTTCACTGTACCATGAAAATCAACCAAAGGAACTTTTATGAAAGATATACTTTATGCACCGTGGCGAGATGATTATGTAAAACAAGAGAAAATAGAGGGGTGTGTTTTTTGCCATATAAGCTCACATAAGCAAGATGATGAAAAATTACATGTACTCTACAGAGATGAATACTGTTTTGTGGTGATGAACCGCTACCCATACACTCCAGGGCATTTTATGATAATTCCACATCACCATACAGACTCATTAGAAGATTTAGACCCACAAGTTTGGTTACATATGAGTGCTTTAGCACAAAAGGGTGTAAAGCTTTTAAAAGAGGGGTTTGGAGCACATGGAGTAAATTTAGGGATGAACTTAGGTGATGCAGGGGGAGCAGGGATAGCACAGCATATCCACTTGCATTTAGTTCCACGTTGGTTTGGCGATACTAACTTTATGACAAGTGTAGCTTCTACAAGAGTACACTCAAGTGATTTAGAGAAAATTTATAAGAAAATTAAAGAGTTAATTCCACACTATTTTCAACTACAACACTAAACCTAGTTATTAGGTCTAATTTGATAAAATAGAAATTATAAAAGTTTTAAGTAATAATATAAAGGTTTAATAAGAATGAATGAGAGTAAAAATTTTTTAAAAAGTCAAGTTCAAGAGGATTTAGAAGCAAATAAATATCAAAAAATTATTACAAGGTTCCCTCCTGAACCAAATGGTTTTCCCCATATAGGGCATGCAAAGTCTATTTTTATTAACTTTGGTATTGCACGCGATTTTAATGGATATTGTAACCTTAGAATGGATGATACAAACCCTTCAAAAGAGGATACAAAATATGTTGAAGCTCTAAAAGATGCAGTAGAGTGGTTAGGGTATGAATGGTATGGAGATGTTCGTTTTACGTCAGATTATTTTCCAAAACTTTATGAGTATGCGATAGAGCTTATTAAAATGGGTAAAGCGTATGTAGATTCTTTAACTGAAGATGAAATTCGTGAGTATAGAGGAAGTGTAACAGAGCCTGGAAAACGTAGTAAATATGCAGAGCGTAGTGTTGAGGAGAATTTAGATCTTTTTGAGAGAATGAAAAAGGGTGAGTTTGTAGAAGGTGAGCATGTCTTAAGAGCAAAAATAGATATGTCTGCAGCAAATATGAAGATGAGAGATCCTCTTTTATATCGTATTAAAAATGCACACCATTTTAGAACAGGTGATGAGTGGGCAATCTATCCGATGTATGATTTCGCACATTGTCTTTCAGATTATATTGAAGGGGTAACGCATTCTATTTGTACACTAGAATTTGAAAATAATCGTGATATTTATGATTGGGTTCTTGACACACTCAAGTTAGAGCCACCACGCCCTTACCAACACGAGTTTGCACGTTTAAATATTAACTATACAGTTATGAGTAAAAGAAAACTTTTAGAGCTTGTAGAGGGTGGTTATGTGAATGGTTGGGATGATCCACGTTTACCAACTATTGCAGGGTATAGAAGAAAGGGGTACACTCCTGAATCTATTTTAACTTTTTGTGATCAAATAGGTGTTGCAAAATCGAACTCTGTTGTAGATGTTTCACAACTTGAATTTTGTATTAGAGATGATCTAAACACAAAAGTTCCTCGTGTTTTATGTGTGCTTGATCCTTTAAAAGTAACAATTGTAAATTATGAAGGAGAGGAGGAGATAGATGCACCGTACTATCCACACGATGTTCCAAAAGAGGGAAGTAGAAAACTTCCTTTTTCACGTGAAATTTATATAGATCGTGCAGATTTTGAAGAGAATCCTCCAAAAGGTTACTACCGTTTAACACCAACACAACCAGTAAGATTAAGACATGGATATATTATTGAATGTAAAGAGGTGCTAAAAGATGCAGCTGGTAATATTGTAGAGATTAAAGCAGAGTATTATCCAAATTCTAAAAGTGGAGAAGATACAAGTGGTATAAAAGTAAAAAGTGCTATTCAGTGGGTAAGTGCTTTGAGTGCTAAAGAGGTGGAGGTAAGAGTGTATGACAGACTTTTTGCTTGTGAAGCACCACAAGGGGTAGAAGATATTAACCCCAACTCTTTAGTTGTAAAAAAAGCACTTATTGAGCCAGCAGTTATTACTCAAAAACCAGATGTAAGATTCCAATTTGAAAGAGAAGGGTATTTTTATGCTGATCCTATTGATTATACAGATGAAACACCTGTATTTAATAAGATAGTAAGTTTAAAAGATTCTTGGGGTAAAAAGAAAAGAAATTCTAGAGAAAAAACAAAACAACAAGAGAAAAAAGTTCAAATTGATGGTGAAGTAACACCAATGACACCAGAACAAGAAAAACTTTTTGAGAGATACACAAAAGAGTTACAACTCAATACAGAAGTAGCAAATACACTTGCTCGTGATTCTTTTTTAGCCTCTTTTTATGAAGAAGCTTTAAATGAACTCAATAGTGCGGTGAACTTGGCAAATATTATAACAAATGAAGTAGCTAGAGAGATAAAAGCACAAAACTCTACAGAGTTACATTTTACACCAAAACAGATAGCACAACTTATTGCAATGGTTGATGAAGAGCTTATCTCTAATAAAATTGCAAAACAAGTTTTTGAAGAGATGGCAAAAACTGGTGCAGATCCAAAACAGATTGTAGAGGATAAAGGGCTTATCCAAATAAGTGATCCAGCTCAAATTAAGCCAATTATAGATGAAGTGATAGCAGCTAATCCTCAAAATGTTGAGAAGTTTAAAGGTGGAAATAAAAAGCTTTTAGGTTTCTTTGTTGGGCAAGTGCTTAAAGCAACAGGTGGAAAAGCTAATCCAAAAATGGTTAATGAGTTAGTGGCTCAAAAGTTAGCATAATAATGCTAGCTTCCCACACCTAACTGCAAAGGAGTGCTTATGCAACAATTTACCCACCTTCACCTCCATACAGAATACTCCCTTTTAGATGGAGCAAATAAACTCTCAAACCTTATAGAGCGTACAAAAGAGCTAGGAATGGAGTCTATTGCTATGACAGACCATGGAAATATGTTTGGTGCAATAGATTTTTACAAGCAGATGAAAAGTGCAGGATTAAAGCCTATTATTGGGATAGAAGGTTATATTCACAATGGTCCAACGCTTGATGATAAAAGTACAAAACAGCGTTTTCATATCTGTTTATATGCTAAAAATAAAAAGGGGTATGAGAATTTAATGTACCTCTCCTCAAAAGCTTTTATAGAGGGATTTTATTATTATCCTCGTATTAACAAAGAGGAGTTAAGAGCTCATAGTGAAGGGCTTATTTGTTCCTCTGCTTGTTTACAAGGGGAGGTGAGTTGGCACCTTAATTTAAGTGAGCGTAATGTAAGAAATGGTGCAGGTGGTTATGATGAAGCAAAAAGGGTAGCATTAGAGTATAAAGAGATTTTTGGAGATGATTTTTATCTTGAACTTATGCGTCATGGAATTGGGGATCAACTCAATATTGACAAGCAAATTTTACAACTCTCTAAAGAAACAGGGATAAAAGTAGTTGCAACAAACGATACTCACTACACTTATCCTAACGATGCACAATACCATGAAGCTTTTATGTGTATAGGGATGAATAAACTCTATGATGATCCAAACCGCCTTCGCCACTCTGTTCATGAGTTTTACGTAAAATCTCCTGCGGAGATGGCACGACTTTTTGCAGATATTCCAGAAGCGATAGCAAATACACAAGAGATAGTAAATAAAGTGGAAGATTTTGTGCCAATTGTAGATACTCCAACACCACCAAACTTTAAATTTACTCGTGAGTATGCTCAAGAGGAGGGGTTAGATATTAACCACGAAGATGATGCACCTCTGCCAGAGGATGCAACAGAAGAGCAAAAGAAAAAGTGGCTTAGTGCAGCAGACAAAAATGATGCAGAGTATTTTGTTTACAAATGTAAAGAGGGGCTAGAAAAAAGATTACAAATTGTCCCAAAAGAGCGTCACGAGGAATATAGAGAGCGTCTTGAATTTGAGATGAATATTATTAACTCTATGAAATTTCCTGGGTATATGATGATTGTATGGGACTTTGTTAAAGAGGCTAAGAAGATGGGTATTGCAGTTGGTCCTGGGCGGGGGAGTGCTGCTGGGAGTTTGGTTGCTTACTCTCTTGAGATTACAGACATTGACCCAATGAAATACGATTTACTTTTTGAGAGATTTTTAAATCCTGAACGTGTAAGTATGCCTGATATCGATATGGATTTTATGCAAGCACGACGTGGAGAGGTGATTGACTATGTTGTAAAAAAATATGGTCGTAATCAAGTTGCGCAAATTATCACTTTTGGTTCACTTTTAGCTAAAGGGGTTATTCGTGATGTTGCACGTGTACTTGATATGCCCCTTTCCCAAGCCGATAAAATGGCAAAACTTATTCCAGATGAGCTTGGAATAACACTTAATGGTAAAATGAAAAATGGGGAGTTTAAAGAGGGTGCTTTTCAAAAAGAGCCAAAAATTCAAGAGCTTATTGAGAGCGATGCAAATGCAGCGCGTGTTTGGGAGTTTGCAAAAAAACTTGAAGGGTTAAAGCGTAACTCAGGAATCCACGCTGCGGGTGTTGTTATAAGCAATGAAGAGCTTTGGTATAAAACACCAATCTATAAACCTTCAGGGGAGGATACCTTTGTAACGCAATACTCCCTAAACTTTTTAGAGGATGTCGATTTAATTAAATTTGACTTCTTAGGTTTAAAGACACTCGATGTAATTGACAATGCCATTAAACTTATTAAAAGGCGTTATAACAAAGATGTACTTTGGCATGAGATAGATGAGAATGATGCTAAAGTGTATGAGGTTATTCAAAGTGGTGAAACAGTTGGGATGTTCCAGATAGAATCTAGTGGTATGCAAGATCTTAACAAACGTTTAAAGCCAGATAATTTTGAGGATTTAATCGCCGTTTTAGCACTTTATAGACCAGGACCTATGGAGTCTGGTATGCTTGATGATTTTATTGAGCGTAAACATGGGCGTCAAGAGATCACTTATGTGTTTGAAGCACTAGAGGGGATTTTAAAGCCAACATATGGGGTTATTGTTTATCAAGAGCAAGTTATGCAAATTGTACAAACAATTGGTGGGTTTTCTTTAGGTGGTGCCGATATTGTACGTCGTGCTATGGGTAAGAAAAAAGTTGATTTAATGATCAAATACAACAAAGAGTTTAGTGAGGGTGCGGCAAAACAAGGGCTAGATTATAATGAAGCGAGTAAACTTTTTGATTTAATTGAAAAATTTGCAGGGTATGGTTTTAATAAATCTCACTCTGCGGCGTATGCGATGGTAACTTTTCAAACTGCGTGGCTTAAAACGTACTATCCAAATGAGTTTATGGCAGCACTTTTAACATCAGATAAAGATAACACCGACAAAGTTGTTCGCTACATTGATGAAGTAAAACGTATGGGAATTGAGCTTTCCCCTCCAGATATTTGTGATTCACAACTTGAATTTTCTGCGATAGAAAAAGATGGTAAAGATGTTATTTTGTTTGGTCTTGGTGCCATTAAAGGTGTTGGTGAAGCTGCTATTGCTTCGATGCTTGAGGAGCGTGAAGCAAATGGGGATTATACCTCTTTGCAAGATTTTATCAATAGAATTGAGCCTTCAAAAGTAAATAAACGTGTAATTGAAGCGATTATAAAATCGGGTGGATTCGATAGATATGGGTATTCACGCAAAGCCCTCTTAGAGCAGATAGAAGAGATTGTAGAAGCTGCAAAAAAAGCAACTGAAGCGAAGAAAAATGCAGTTGGAAGTTTGTTTGGGGATGATAGCGAGATAACAACAGTAGAGTTACACTTAAACAATATGGAGGAGTTTGAACTTAAAGAGATTTTAGAGTTTGAAAAAGATACTTTAGGTTTTTACGTTAGTGGGCATCCACTTGATAGTTATAGAGAGGAGCTTGCAAGTTTAAACTATACACTCTCTTCTGAAATAGAGAACATTAAAGATGGCTCTTATGCTATTTTTATTGGAAAAGTGGAGGAGATTCAACACAAAGTTTCTAAAAAAGGAAACGCATTTGGTATTGTAAATCTGATGGACTTTCATGGCAATATTGAAGTGATGCTCTTTAGCGATAAACTCAAAGAGTTAGAGGAGATGGATTTAGAAGCTCCAATAGCTATAAAAGCAAAAATTACCCATACAGAGATGTTTACGCGAATTGGTGTTACAAAAATAATGACACTCAAAGATGCAAAAAAAGAGACAAGAAAAACAAAAAAAGAGGTGCAGGAAAAACCATTAGAACCGATTGTAATAGGGATAGATTTACAATCTGATCTAACGCTTTTAGAAAAACTTTATGAGCTTATTCGTCAAACTCCAGGGCGTTATCCTTTACAGGTTGTTATAGAATCAAAATTGCATAATGTTGTTTTAGAGTCTAGTATTTATGTAGATGTGGCAATTATGCAAAAGATTCAAGAGCAACAACTTAATGTTTTTGTAACCAATACGAACCAAATCTAAACTTCTAATGGATAAAAATTTTCCTTTAAGCTTTTTTGTGCCATACTCTTTCTAAGGAAAAAAATTATCCAAAGGAAAAAAAGATGAGACAATATGAATCATACAAATGTAACAAATGTGGCAATGTAGTTGAGGTACAAAATGTAGGTGGTGGAGAGCTTCATTGTTGTGGTGAAGCTATGGAGATGATTACAAAGAACCTAACATTAGTAAATTTAATGAAAGCTTTTGCAGGGGAATCTCAAGCAAGAAATAAGTATGAGTATTTTGCAAGAGTTGCTCAAAAAGAGGGTTATAGAGACATTGCAGAGCATTTTCAAAGAGCAGCAGATAATGAAAAAGTGCATGCAAAACTTGAATTATCACTTTACAATAGAATGAAATACAACTCTGAAAATAGTTTTGGCAATACACAAGAAAATCTTCAATCAGCTATTGCTGGAGAATCTTATGAAAATGTTACTATGTATCCAGATTTTGCAAAGATTGCAAAAGAGGAGGGGCACTCTGAAGCTGCAAGACTTTTTAGTGGTATTGGAAAAATAGAGGTTGAACATGAAAAAATGTTTCAAGAACTTTTAAATAGATTACAAAATAATGCTGAATTTGAAAGTGAAAATGAAGAGGAAGCATGGATTTGTGAAGTGTGTGGACATATCCATTATGGTAAAAAAGCTTTAAAAGTTTGTCCAGTTTGTAAACACCCTCAAGAGTTTCAATCGAGATTGAACTCTAAAAAGTAGTGTAACAGTAGATGACACTATGTCATCTACTAAGCAGTTAAATCTTCATGCTCTTTTACAAACCAAATAAAGATAAGAGGAATAAATAAAAGAGTTAAAAATGTTCCTACAATTAAACCACCAATAGCAACTGCAAATGCTGTCATTAAAATAGGGCGTGTTCTAATTTTAATACTCTCTCGCATTGCATCTACTTTACTAAGCCCCTCTTTCATTTTCTCTTGTGCAAAGTGAATTGGAGTGGTAACTTAAATTCATACACTTTTTTCAATGTTGAAATCCTTTGGATTTTTAGTCTAATTTTTAAAGAGTAACATTGAAGTGTTAATTTAGTATTAATGGAAGCGATAAGGTGTTGATTAGAGTAACTTGTTATAATTGACAAAAAAGAAAAAACTATGAAACTCCTACATACATCAGATTGGCATTTAGGGCAAAACTTTATGGGATTTTCTCGTAAAGAGGAGCATCAAGCCTTTTTAGATTGGCTTTTACAAACAATAGAAAAAGAAAAAATTGAGCTTCTTATAGTAGCTGGAGATATTTTTGATACAACAACCCCTCCAAACTATGCTTTAGAGCTTTATTTTAATTTTTTAACAAATGTTGCACAAACCTCTTGTAAAAAGGTGGTTATTGTTGCTGGAAACCATGATTCTGTTGCAGTTTTACAATCCTCTAAAGAGCTTTTAAAACAGCTCAATATTGAGGTAATTGTAACAGGAGATGAGACAGAAGAGGAGATTGTTCCACTTTATGATGCAAACCAAGAGCTTGAGGCTATTGTGTGTGGTGTTCCTTTTTTACGTGATTATGTTGTAAGAAAATCACAAAGTGCACAAAGTTTATCTCAAAAAGAGCAAACACTTACATTGGGAATACAACAACACTACAAAGAGCTTTATGCTAAAGCATTACAACTAAAAAAAGAGAAAAGTATACCCATTATTGCAACAGGGCATTTAACAACCCTTGGGGCAAAAACAAGTGATTCTGAAAGAGATATCTACATAGGTGGTACACTCAATTTAAACAGTAACTTTTTAGCACAAATGTTTGACTATACCGCTTTGGGGCATCTGCATATAAACCAACAAGTGGGAGCGGTTAATGTTTACTACAGTGGTTCACCAATTCCCCTTAGTTTTGGGGAGTCTTTAAACAAAAAGGTTAATATTGTAACTTTTATGCAAAGGGAGTGTGAAGTACAAAAGGTAGAGATTCCACTTTATAGAGAGTTGGTTGTTTTAAAAGGGAGCAAAGAGCAAATTTTAGAAAAATTAGAAACAATTAAAGGGAATAAAACGTGGATAGAGGTTCGTTTAAGAGATGATAATATTTTTGAAGCAAATAGGATTATTCGCCAAAGGGTAGAGGAGTTAAAACTTACCCTTTTAGCACTCAAAATAGAAACACAAAATGCCCATTTAGAAAAAGATGATTTTAATGTTGTAAGTTTAGATGAACTCACTCCTCTTGAGGTGTTTTACAAAAGATTAGAAAAAGAGAACCTTGAAGATGAGGCTTTAAAAGAGGATCTTGTAAAAAGTTTTAGAGAAATTTTAGATGAGGTGCAAAATAGATGAAGATACTCTCTTTAGAAGCAAATAATATTAACTCCCTAAAAGGTAAAACTACGATTGATTTTGAGAGTTTAACAAAAGATGGTGCTTTATTTGCCATAACAGGAGCGACTGGAAGTGGTAAAAGTACTATTTTAGATATTATCTCTTGTGCGTTGTATGGGCAAACGCCACGTTTGAAAACTCCAAGTGAACTTATTTCACGTGGAAGTGCAGAGGCGTATTGTGAAGTGGAGTTTGAGGTAAAGTCAAGGAGGTATCGCTCTTCGTGGAAACAACATAGAGCAAAAAAAACACTAACTGGAGCTTTACAACCCTCTAGTATGGAGATAGTTGATCTTCAAGAGGATAAGATTTTATCTCAAAAATCTTCTGATGTACCAAAAATAGTTGAGCAGGTAAGTGGTTTAGATTTTGAGCGTTTTACAAAGTCTATGCTTTTAGCACAAGGTGGATTTGATGCTTTTTTAAAAGCAAATGAAAAAGAACGCTCCTCTATACTAGAGAAGATTACAGGTACACAAATCTATGCAGATATATCTATAGCCGTGTTTGAAAAACATAAACTTTTTTTAGAAGAGGTGCAAAAGGAGAAAGAGAAGTTAGAATCAATCGATATTTTAACACAACAAGAGGTTCAAGAAAAAGAGCAAAAACTTAAAGATATAGCAACAAATAAGCAAAAAAAAGATAAAGAGTTGCAAGTTGTTTTAGAGTCACTAAACTATCTTGCACAACTCAAAGAGGCACAGCAACAGTATGAGCGATACAAAGAGTTGTTTTTTGAAGCAAAACAGAAAAAAGAGCAAAACAAAGAGCTCTTTGTAGCGTTAGATTTAGCCAATAAAGCATTAAATGTTTGGAGTAGTTTTGAAACACTTAACCAAAAAGAGCAACTCCAAAAAGAGACACACCAAGAGCATAAAAAACTACAACAAGATTTAGAGTATATAAAAAACTATATAGTAAAAGAGCAAGAAAATTATGAACGAGTAAACAAAGAGTTTGCACAACAAAGTGAAGTGTTTCAAGTGCAAACAAAAAAGCTTCAAGAGTGTTTTAATATTGAAGTGCAACAACAGCTTAAACAAAAACATCAAAAAGAGTTAACGCAAACACTACAAACAAAACAAAAAGAGCTACAAACACTTCATGCAAAAGCTAAAGAGTTACAACAAAAGCAAGACTCCACATACAAAACACTACAAAACTCTTTTGAGGAGTTAGAAAAAGAGTATGCTTTGATGCAAACAAGTGAGTTTAACAACCCTCAAAAAGAGGCTCAACTTCAAGTTTTAGAGCAAGCAAATAGAGAGCTTTTAAAAGAGTATGAGCTTTATGTAGAAGTTTTACGTAAAGAGGAGTTAGAGCAAAAGGAGTATCAACAAACGCAACAACTTTTGATAAATCAACAAAAAACACAAGAGTATTTAGAGGGGTACATAAAAACCCTTAAAGAGAAAAAAATTCAAGAAGATTTAGTAAAAAAGTATGAAGCAGATAGAGCTAAACTCAAAAAAGGTGAGCCATGTTTTGTATGTGGCTCTAAAATGCATCCATTTGTAGATGAGGGTGTGGTAGTGGAGCTACAAAACTCTTATGAGATACTTTTAGAACAAAAAGAGAGGGAGTTAAAAGATTTACTTGCCAATATCGCTACAAATAAAACAAAAATGCAACATACTAAAGAAGCTTTACAAAGTTTAGAGCAACAAAAAGTAAAAGCTTTGGAAGTTTTTAAAAGGTATGGTTTTGATGGTGCAGACTCTCAACCACTCTATGAGCAAAAAGAGGCTTTAGAACAACAAAGAAAATCTTTAGAGGATTTTAGAGTAAAAAAAGAGAAGCTTTTAAAACAAAAAGATACACTTTTTTACGATTTACAAAAAGAGAAACAAGCCCAAGAGAAACTTGCTTTAGCAAAAGTGCAAAACAAAACAAAACTTCAATCAACACAAGAAGAGATTGTTGCTTTAGAGGAGCAACTTCAAACACTTCAAGTGGAGTTGGAACAACTTTTACAACAACGAGTTTCGCTTTTAAATGTTATAGATTTAAAAAGTTATGAAACTAAGTTGCAAAAAGAGTACAAACAACTTCAAGAGAAAAAGCAAACTTTAGAAACAAAGGTGCAAACACTTCTTGCACAACAAGAGCAAAAACAGCAACAACATAAGCAGCTCCAAGAAGCTTTAGAAACATTGCAAATGGAGGTTGTAAAGCTAAAAAATAGTTTTGAGAAGTTACTCCAACAAAATGGTTTTAAAAATGAGCAAGAGCTTCTTAGCGCAAAACTCTCAAATGAGCAAAAAGAAACATTGCAAAAGGAGTGTGAGGCACTAGAGCGTAGTTTTGCAGAGTTTCAAACACTTTATGAGCAAAGTGAAAAAACTTTAAAAATGTTACAAAAACAGAAAAAAACTACAAAACAACCCCAAGAGTTAGAGCAACAAAAAGAGCTTCTTGCTAAAGAGGTAGAGCAACTCTCAGAAGAGATTGGAAGTTTAAAAACTGAGTTAGAACTTAACACTAAAAATATGCAAAAAACTTCTAAGCAAAGGGAACTCATTTTCCAAAAAGAGCAAAATTTGCGAGTTTGGACAAAGTTAGATGAGCTTATAGGTTCTGCAAAAGGGGATAAATTTAAAAAGTTTGTTCAGGTTATTACGTTGGAACATCTTATTTTTTTAGCAAATCAACATTTGGAGGTTATTAGCCAACGCTATAAACTTACAAAACTTGAAAAAGGGAAGAAAAATGAGATACATTTAGGTGTTATAGATCTTTACCAAGGTGGAGCTAAACGTGTTGTAAATACTCTCTCAGGAGGAGAAAGTTTTATAGTGAGTTTAGCGTTAGCATTGGGTCTTTGTGATCTTTCTAGCCAAAAAATAGCGATAGATTCTTTGTTTTTAGATGAAGGATTTGGAACACTTGATACACAAAGTTTAGAGATGGCACTTGATGCACTTAACCTTTTACAAAGTAGGGGGAAAATGGTAGGAGTTATCTCTCACGTAGAAGCACTTAAAGAGAGAATACCTTTACAAATAAGGGTAGAGAGTAAGGGTAATGGTGTGAGTGTTGTTGAGGTGCAGAGGAGTTAGTGCAATGTTTAATCTCTTACTTTATTATTTTTCGATATAATTTCGCCAAATTAAATATCACAAAAAGGATTATCTATGGAGTGCGAATTTCCAACAGTAAATAGTAATTTAGAAGAGGTAAAAGAGATCTTTGAAACAGTAAAAACAATTGCTGTTTTAGGGCTTTCTCCAAATGAAACAAAAGATTCTCATAAAGTTGCAAAATATTTAAAAGAAGCGGGTTATAAAATTGTTCCTGTTTATCCTAAAGAGGATGAAATTTTAGGTGAAAAAGTTTACAGAAGTTTAAAAGAGATTCCGTTTGAAGTGGATATGGTAGATATTTTTAGAAAACCAGCTGCACTTGATGCTATTGCAGATGTTTGTATTGAGCGTGGAGATGTAAAAGTTTTTTGGGCACAAAAAGGTATCGTAAATAATGAAGCAGCTCAAAAAGCAAAAGATGCTGGAATGAAAGTGGTACAAAACCAATGTACTATGGTTGATCATAGAACTATTTATGGTTCATAGGCTTTTTCTTTGGTTACTTTAGAAAATATTTATAAAGCAAAAGAGCAAATAGAGGGTGTTGTTGTAAACACTCCTCTTGCTTATGCCCCCTATTTAAGTGAAGTAGCTGGGAGTGAGGTGTATCTTAAAAAAGAGAACCTTCAAATTACTGGTGCTTTTAAAATTCGTGGAGCTTACAACAAAATAGCGTCACTTTCACAAGAGCAAAAAGAGGGTGGTGTAGTTGCAGCAAGTGCTGGAAACCATGCACAAGGTGTTGCACTCTCTGCTCAAAAATTTGGCATAAAAGCGGTTATTGTTATGCCAGAATCTACTCCCCTTACAAAAGTTAATGGTGTAAAACATTTTGGAGCTGAGGTTATTTTAGCAGGTTCAAATTATGATGAAGCATACGCCTATGCAAAAGAGTACGCACAAAAGCACTCCTTAACATTTGTACACCCTTTTGAAGATAGTGAAGTGATAGCAGGTCAAGGTACAGTTGCATTAGAAATTTTAGAAAAATGTACAGAGCTTGATGCTGTTATCATCCCTATTGGCGGTGGTGGGCTTATTGCTGGAATGGCAACAGCTATTAAAAGTTTAAACCCAAACATAGAAGTAATTGGGGTAAGTGCCCATGGTGCTCCTGCATTTAAAAACTCTTATGAACTCCAAAGAGCGATTGACTCTACTGCTGTAAGAACCATTGCAGATGGTATTGCAGTTCGTGATACATCAAAAATAACATTAAAGTATGCATTAAAATATGTCGATACTATAATAGGTGTAGATGATGAAGAGATAGCAAGTGCAATTTTATTTCTTTTAGAGAAACAAAAACTTGTTGTTGAGGGTGCTGGAAGTGTTGGTGTTGCAGCACTTTTACACAATAAACTTCTACATCTTAAAGATAAAAAAGTAGCAGTTGTTTTAAGTGGTGGTAATGTTGATGTTACACTTCTTTCTGTTATTATTGAAAAAGGTCTTTTAAAATCTGGACGTAAAATGAAGCTAACAGTAACACTGGTAGATAAGCCAGGTTCACTTATGCGTTTTACTGAGATTTTAAAAGAGCTCAATGCAAATATTGTTCATATTGCGTACGACAGAACATCAATTTCACTCGATTATGGTGATGCTAATGTAACTGTGCATATGGAAACAAAAGGTGAAGAGCATCAGCAACAAATTAAAGAAGTATTAAAAGCAGAAGGGTATTTAAAAGAGTAAGCTATGGATCCAATTAAGAAAAAAAATCTTCATGAACCAGTTATCTTAACAAAACGCTTAGACAATGGGCAGTTGGTTGTGGTCGATTCTAAAACAACTGTTCGTTATTTAAGTATAGATAAGCTTGAAGTTTTAAATGGATTTAAAGCAAATATAAATCATCTCCGTTTTAAAACAGATGTTGTAGCTTTTAGTGGAGATGGTAAACATTTTGCAACTTTAACATCCGACTGTAAGGAATCTCGTCTATATAATGCAAAAACAAAAAAGGTAGTTGCAAAAGTAGATAGACATCATGGGGAAGCTTCTACAGTTGCTATCGAACCATATAGTCGTTATATGTTTTCTGGTGGAGATGATGGGAAAATCTTTGCAGTTGAAATTAGAAGTGGAAAATTAGCGTTTACTTTACCATCTCATGTAGATACCATTAATGATATGGCTTTTAG
The DNA here is from genome assembly GCA_027063225.1 of Helicobacteraceae bacterium. Lineage (GTDB taxonomy): Bacteria > Campylobacterota > Campylobacteria > Campylobacterales > Sulfurimonadaceae > Sulfurimonas. The sequence goes on from JAMOSG010000003.1 coordinate 24,427, forward strand.
TAAAAATGGAAACTGGATAGCATACGCAAGTTATGATAAAAAGATTTCTATTTTTAATCTTTCTATGATGACTTTAAAACATAAGTTAAAACAACACTCTTCTGCAGTAATGAAAATAAGATTCCTTTCTCAAAATAGGCTTTTGAGTATAGATAAAAAATCATCTGCTTTTATATGGAATATGTACAGTGGTAAACTTTTACATCGATTACAAGGTATTCATGATGATGTTACACAAGTTGTAATTACTCCAGATAGTAAGTTTCTTTTTTTAGGAACTGCCCTAGGATATATTTTAGTTTATGATTTAGATACATATGAATTGTTATCTAAGAAATATATTAAAGTAAGTTCATCTATTACAGCATTGGAATTTTATGACGAAGAACATCAACTTATTATAGGGTGTGAAAATGGAGATCTTCTTCTTTATAATATTTATGAAGGTGAAGATCATTTAAAAGAATTGTTAAAGTTTAAAAAGTATGAAGAGATACAAAAACAAGCTGAAAACAATCCTTTGTTAGCATATACAAAAGTTTATGATTTAGTAGCTAACTTATGGGATAAAACTCTAGAAAAAGCTAAGCTTCTTCTTCAAAACAATGATAGAAAAACTGCTCAAGCACTTTTAGAGGATTTTAAAAATATTCCAGCAAAAAATAAAATCATTCAAAAAGTATTGCGAGAATATGAAGATTTTGATAAATTTGTGACTTATGCAAAAGAGGGAAAATTAGCTCTTGCATATAGTTTGGCAAATACCCATCCACTTTATAAAGAATCAAAAATTTATAAATCTTTAGAGGCAAAATGGCAGAAAGTTTTTACTGCTGCTCAAAAATATGCACTTGATCCAAAAGGAACAGATAGAGCAAAAGAGATTTTAGCACCATATAGAGGGATTAGTGAGAAAACAAAATTAATTCAAGAGGTCTTAACTAAAGGTGATGTTTACAAACGTTTTCGTGTAGCACTTGGACAGCAAGATTTTAAGATAGCGTTTGAGCTTATTCGTTTACATCCATTTCTTACAGAATTTCCTGAGTATGATAGTTTAATGAACTATGCAGATAGCCTTTATATGAAATCTCAAGAAGCTATACAAAAAGGTGATACTTATACAGCTGTTAAACTCTTAAGAATCTTAGAGGATTTCCCTGATTTTAAAGAAGAAGTTAAAATACTTATGCAGGAGATTGAGGCTAAACAGAAATTTTTCAATGCTGTACAATCAAAAGATTATGCATTGGCATATAATCTTATGGCTATCTCGGAAGGTTTACAAGAAACTGTTGATGGTGCAAAGTTACATAAAAAGTGGATGGATGATTTAAGTGAAGCGTATAGTTATACACATCTTGGAGATGTTGAGAAAATTAAACAATTAATCAAACCATATTTAAAGATTCGTTCAAAATATATGGCTTTAGCATCATTGTTTGGTCAAACATATATTGCACAACTTGAAAATGCTATAAGAGATGAAGAGGAACAGTCTAAAATTGAAAATGGTATTAGAAATTATCTTTTAGCATTTGGGGAAGATGAACATATAGATAGTTTATTTAGTTATTTTAAACAACAGTATAAAGAAACAAAATTAGAGCTTGAGCGGTTACCAAAAGGTTCATTAAAAATGTGGCGACCTTCGATGATAGTAGATTCAATCTTCTAAAACTTAGTAAAAAAACTTTTTTTATTTTTTAACCTCTAATATAGCTGCGTTTAAGTATAATAAGTCAATTTTTATTCTTATAGAGGAGACTTTTTATGCAAATTAGTGGCGCACAGATGGTCATTGAAGCACTTATTGCTGAGGGTGTAGATACTGTTTTTGGTTACCCTGGTGGAGCAATAATGAATGTGTATGATGAGATTTATAAACAAAACTCATTTCATCATATTTTAAACCGTCATGAACAAGCATCAATTCATGCAGCTGAAGGGTATGCAAAAGCAAGTGGAAAAGTCGGTGTTGCAATGATTACAAGTGGCCCTGGTTTTACAAATGCTGTTACAGGTTTAGCAGATGCTTATATGGACTCTATTCCTTTAGTAGTTATCTCTGGGCAAGTTCCAATGAGTTTAATTGGAACAGATGCATTTCAAGAGATAGACGCAGTTGGAATTAGTAGAAGTTGTACAAAACACAACTACCTTGTAACAGATGCAAAAGATCTTCCACGTATTTTAAAAGAAGCATTTTATATTGCAAGAAGTGGACGTCCAGGTCCAGTTCATGTAGATATTCCAAAAGATGTTACAGCACAAATTGCTGAGTTTAATTATGATATTGAGATAGACCTTGAAACATATAAACCAAATGTTAAGGGTAATCCACGTCAAATTAAAAAAGCGATGCAAGCTATTGCAACTGCAAAACGTCCACTCTTTTACTTAGGTGGTGGCGTTATTAATGCAAATGCAGCAGATGAAGTAAGAGAGCTTGTACACAAATGTGGTATTCCAGCAGTTGAGACTTTTATGGCTCGTGGAGTTTTAAGTCACGATGATGAACTTTTAGTTGGAATGCTAGGAATGCATGGAAGTTACGCTTCTAATATGGCTATGAGTGAAACAGACTTAGTTATTGCTCTTGGAGCAAGGTTTGATGATAGAGTAACTGGAAAATTGAGTGAATTTGCAAAACATGCAGATGTTATTCATGTAGATATTGACCCAGCATCTATCTCTAAGCTTGTAAATGCTGATTATCCAATTGTTGGTGATGTTAAAAATGTTGTAAATGAGATGTTAGCACAAGTTGATGTTGTCAATGCAGATAAATATGCAACTTGGCGTGAAACTATTGTAAATTTTGAAGAGCTTCACCCACTTACTTATCATGAAGATAGTGAGCGTTTAAAACCTCAATGGGTTATACAGCGTGTTGGAGAACTTTTAGGTGATGGTGCAAATATCTCAACAGATGTTGGGCAACACCAAATGTGGACAGCACAGTTTTATCCATTTAGCAGACCACGTCAATTTATAAGTTCTGGTGGACTTGGAACGATGGGATTTGGTTTTCCTGCAGCACTTGGTGTAAAAGCAGCTGCTCCAGAAAAAGTAAGTATTAACTTTACAGGGGATGGTTCAATTTTAATGAATGTTCAAGAATTAATGACAGCAGTTGAGAAGAAGCTTCCTGTTATTAATATTATTTTGAACAACAACTTCCTTGGGATGGTTCGTCAGTGGCAAACACTTTTTTACGATAAACGTCACTCAGAAACAGACCTTTCTATTCAGCCAGATTTTGTAAAAGTTGCAGAAGCTTTTGGTGGAATTGGGTATAGAGTACACACTAAAGAGGAGTTCGATGCAGCGCTTCAAGATGCAGTAGCTAAAGGTGTTGTCGCATTTATTGAGGTAATTGTACATAGAATGGAAAATGTTATGCCAATGGTACCAGCTGGTGGTAGCCTTTATAATATGATGTTACTAGAGAAAAAGGAGAGTAAATAATGGCTGATGAAGCAAGAAGAGTAATCTCGGTTATAGTTATTAATGAAGCGAGTGTTTTATCACGCGTTACTGATCTTTTCTCTGGTCGTGGATATAACATTACATCACTAACAGTTGCACCAATTCCAGATACAAAATATTCACGTTTAACTATTGTAACTTCAGGTTCAGTGCATATTATGGAGCAAATTACAAAGCAACTCCATAAGCTTATTCCAGTACTTCGTGTTTATGAGCATGAAGATATGGTTGAAAAAGAGATGGCACTTGTGAAGTTTCCAATTACAGAAAACTTAAGTGATATTGACACACTTTGTCAAGCATATAATGGTAAAATTGTCAATACAGGTGAGAACATTGTGATTGCGATGGTTGCAGATGAACCAACTCGAGTTAATAACTTTTTAAAAGCGATTAAACGTTACAACCCTAAAGAGATTGTAAGAAGTGGTGCAGTAGCACTAGAGAGATAGTGTTATGAAACTAAGTCAAATTGCAAAAATCATAGGAGCTGAGTTTAATGGGCAAGATATGACCATTAACTCACTCAATACCCTTAAAGATGCTTCTTCAGACGAAATCTCATTTGTAGCAAATAGTAAATATGTTAAAGATATAGCTTCATCAAATGCAGCAGCTATTATTTGTGATGAAAAAACAAAAGAGTTTGTTTCTACTTCTAGTGTTGCTTTGGTAGTAGCTCACCCTTATTGGCAAATGGCAGTACTGTCTGAGTATTTTGCAAAAGATGCAGAAGATTTTGATGCTCCAGCACCAAAAATTGATGAAAGTAGTATAGTTTCAGCTAAAGCACATATTGCAAATGGTGCAACAGTTGGAAAAAACTGTACAATTTTAGCAGGATGTTATGTTGGTAGTGGAGCAGTTATTGGAGATAATACAACACTTTATCCAAATGTTGTAATCTATAGAGATTGTAAAATTGGAAGTGATTGTATTATTCATGCTGGAACTGTTATTGGTAGTGATGGTTTTGGATTTGCATCAAATCAAAATGGTGAGCATAAAAAAATATATCATATTGGAAATGTAGTTATTGAAGATGATGTAGAGATTGGCTCAAACACTTCGATAGATAGAGCAGTTTTTGGTTCAACTCTTATAAAAAAAGGGACACGTTTAGATAACTTGATTCAAGTAGCACACAATTGTGAAATTGGTGAATATAGTGTCGCAGCAGCTCAAAGTGGTTTTGCAGGTTCATCAAAAGTTGGTAGAAGCTCTGTTTTTGGTGCACAAAGTGGAGTTGCTGGACATTTAGAGGTTGCTCCATTTAACACTTTTGCAGCAAGAAGTGGAGTTACTAAAACAATCAAAGAGAGTGGAAAAGTTTTTGCAGGTTTTCCTTTAATGGATCATAGAGCTTGGTTAAAACTTCAAGGTAAAATTGCGAAGCTTTTAAAATGAAAAAAGTTTTAGTTCTATGCACAGGTAATAGTTGTCGAAGCATTATAGCCGAAGCACTTATTAACTCTTTTTTAGAGGGTGTTGAAGCAAAAAGCAGTGGTGTTAAAGCAAGTGGCAAAGTAAACCCTAATGCAAAAAGAGTTTTAGAGGAGAATGGTATTTGGAGTGATACTTATCACTCTAAAACTATCGAAAAAGTGTTGCAAGAAGATTTTGATCTTGTTATTACAGTTTGTGATAATGCAAAAGAGAGTTGCCCAACTTTTCCTAAAAAAACTCCCGTTATTCACGTAGGTTTTGAAGATCCTGATGCTAAAGAGTATAGTGAGTTTGTGAAGACTTACAATGAAATAAAACAACAGCTTCTACCCATTATAAAAGAAACTATTTAAAAGCAATTGAACCCATAACTTCAAATTTTGCACTAGAATCTATCTCTGCATGGGAGAGTGTAACAACATCGAGTGAAAATCTTTCAAAAATCTCTGCAACACCTTTACGAATTTGAGGATCTACTATAACAATAACAGGGGAAACCCCTTTTTGTAAAAGTTCTGCAGCTTTATTGCTTGTTGCTTGAATTAGTGCATTTATCTCATTAACGTTAAGATTTAACTCTTTTGTTCCATCTCTATCGATAGCTTTTTCTAAGAGGAGTTGTTCAGATTCTGTATCAAATGTTAAAAGGCGAATAACACCATCTTGTGAAGAGTATATTTGTGTAATAATACGTGAGAGTCTTGCACGTACTTGTTCTGTTATAAGCTCTACATTTTTTGTGTACTCTGCAACATCTGCAATTGTTTCTAAAATAGTAAGCATATCTTTAAGAGGAATTCTTTCATGTAAAAGGGCTTTAAGTACTCTTTGAATAAGACCAATATTTGCAACTTTAAGAACATCGTCAATAATAACAGGAAAATCTGTTTTAATTTTATCGATAAGTGTTTGCACCTCTTGGCGAGTGAGAAGATCTTCAGCATGGCGTTTTACAAGCTCACTCATATGTGTGGAGATAACTGTAGAGGGATCAACTACCGTATAACCATTGATAATAGCATCCTCTTTTTGTTCTGGAAAAATCCAAATTGCATCTAGTCCAAATGCTGGTTCTTTTGTTGGCTCACCTTCGAGTTTTTCTGTGGCCATACCACTATCCATTGCAAGAAACTTATCGGGAATAATCGTTCCCTCCCCAATCGAAACACCTTTGAGTAAAATTTGGTATTGTTGTGGTTGGAGGTGAAGGTCATCTCTAATTCTAACTTGTGGCATTAAAAAACCAAAGTCACTCGCAACTTTTCTACGCATAGAACGAATACGCTCAAGTAAATCACCACCTTGTGTAGCATCTGCTAAGCTAATAAGTTTATATCCAAGTGTTAGTTCAAGCATTTCAACTTTTAAAATATCATCGAGAGCTTTTTCCTCCTCTTCTTTTATCTCTTCAGGAGATTTTTGAGGTTGTAATTGTTCTTTTGCTTCTTTTTCTTGAGCTTGTTTTGTAGTTAAAGATGGTTCAAGACCAAAAAAAGAATTTAACATATCCCCTTGAATATTTTTATCTATAAGCCAACCAATTCCAATAAAAAGAAGTCCAACAAATCCCATAGAGAGTGTAGGAAGCCCTGGAACCAAAGCAAATAAAATCATAATACCACCCACTATAAACATAGTTTTAGCACTATCTGTCATTTGTAACAGTACATTATTTGCAAAGTTTTGGTTGTTACTATCTCCTGAAGAGCGAGTTATGATAATACCAGTTGCAGTAGAGATAATAAGTGCTGGAATTTGCCCTACAAGGCCATCACCAATTGTTAAAAGTGTAAAAGTTGAAGCACTTTGAGATACACTCATATCGTGTTGAAAAACACCAATTAAAAAACCACCAATGATATTGATGAGAGTAATAACAATCCCCGCAACAGCATCACCTTTTACAAACTTACTCGAACCATCCATCGCTCCATAGAAGTTTGCTTCTTGTAAAATTGCAGCACGACGCTGTTTTGCTTCTACATCATCGATAAGTCCCGCATTTAAGTCTGCATCAACCGCCATCTGTTTTCCTGGCATTGAGTCAAGCACAAATCTTGCAGCAACCTCTGCAACCCTTGTTGAACCTTTAGTAATTACCATAAAGTTAATAAGCACTAAAATAGAAAAAACAATAATCCCAATAACAAAATTTCCACCAACAACAAAGTCCCCAAAACTTGTAATAATACTACTTACACTATCTGGTCCCTCATGCCCTTTGCTTAAAATCATACGGGTTGTCGCAATATTTAAAGAGAGTCTAAAAAGGGTTAAAATTAAAATAAGCGTTGGAAAAGTGGTTAAATCGGTTGGTTTTGGGATATAGATAGAGATTAAGAGTATTAAAACAGCAAGTGCCATAGAAAGTGTCAAAAACAAATCTAAAACAGCAGATGGTAATGGGACGATAATAATAGCAATAATTGCCATTACGAAAAAGACAACACTTAAATCTTTTTGCCCTATAAGGAAGTTAAGTGTATTACCAATTTGTTGTTTTGTAGTTTGTTTTGCCAATTACTCTTCCAAAATATCTGCTAAAGTAAGTTCAGCTAAAAAAATATCTATTTTTGTTTGTAGTTTATTAAAAAATGGCCAAATAGCACAAATTTTCGCTTTTTGTGAAGGGCAGTCATCTTCAGATGATGCACAATCAAATACAGCTGGAGCTTTTCCCTCTACACAAGACATAACTTTTAACATATTTATTTGTTTTGGGTCTTTTGCTAAAGCAAATCCACCATTTACACCTTTGTAAGAGACTAAAATCTCATTTTTTGCCAAAGCTTGAAGAATTTTTGCTAAAAAACTTTTAGATATTGCTAAGTCTTTAGAGAGTGTTTCACTATCTACTGGTTTATCTGCTTTAGCAAGTACTAAAAGGGAAAGTATTGCATATTCACTTGCTTTTGTTATTAGCATAGTTCTCCTAGTTTTTCATAGCTTTAATAAATGCTTCATAAACTTGTTCAAGTTCTAAGTCATTTTCTAAAACACTTTTATTATCTTTTACTAAAATATGCTCAAGTACTGCAACACGCTTTAGTAAGTATTCAAACATCTCTTTATTAATATCTGGAAGCATATTGTGCATAAAAGGATCTTTACAGCGACCTTTTTCTATTGTGTGTGCAGGAATACCAATAGCAGTTGAGCAACTTGGTACATTTTTTACCACTACAGAGTTTGCACCAATTTTTGCATATTCCCCAATTTCGATATTTCCTAAAACTTTTGCACCAGCACCAATAACCACTCCACGACGAATTGTAGGATGACGTTTTCCATGGTTGAGTGAAACACCACCAAGAGTTACTCCTTGGTAAATTAAAACATCATCTTCAATAATTGCAGTCTCACCAATTACCACACCAATACCATGGTCTATAAAAACACGTTTACCAATTTTAGCAGCAGGGTGGATGTCGGTATGTGTAAGGATTTGAGAAAACCCCATAATAACGCGTGCAAAACGTTTGAAATTTGCATTATAGAGTGCATGAGCAATTCTATACCAAGCAATAGCCCAAACACCAGGATAGTTAAATAAAAAATCTAGTTTAGAGTTTAGTGCTGGGTCGTTTTTGTAAGCATTTGCAAAATCTTCTTTTATAAGTGAAAATAATCCCATAATATTCCTAGTTCGTTGTTCTTAAATATCCATTTTGGCTAATAAAGATTTTTAATTTTGCAAGTGTATCATATCTTTCTTTTTCTGTAATAAAGCTAGCAGTTTCTAAATCTTCTTCAAGTTCTTTTAAAATTTCTTTTTGTTCATAGCCAATTGTTTCTAATACTTCTAAGATATTTTTAGATTCTACACTTTTTTCAATATTATAGCCTTTTTCATTAATACAGATTGTGTATTCATTTGGATGGGTAAAAAGGTTATGACTCATACCTAATGTTTCTTGATACGCCCCAATATTGAAAAAGCCTAAAAGGTAATCCTCTTTTTCTAAATCTACATCGTGTAAGAAAAGTGGCTTATCTTGATTAAAACCAATCTCTCCATCACTATCACAAGTTATATCCCAAAGTGAAGCTGCACGAATTGCACGTGAACTAAGTTTATGCAGTGGCATAACAGGAAAATGTTGTTTAAGACCCCAATAATCTGGTAAACTCTGAAAAATAGAAGCATTCACTAAGTAACGCTCCTGAAGTGAACTTTGTAGTGTTTGGAGTTCATCGTTGGAATGATTAGATGTTAAATAGAGCGATTTTTTAATAATATTATGCACTAAAATCTCAGCATTAGATCTATCTTGAAGGTCAATATAGCCTAGATCAAAAAGTGTTAGGAGAGATTCTATATGATCAAGTGCATCATGAAGATACTCTATACAATTTTTTTCACTAATTTTATCATTGAGGTAACGAAGCTCCTCAATAAGAGGGGGATTAAGCTCTTTAAAACTTAGATGTTTCTCATGATAATCTTGTGAGAAAAGCTCAAGTACAGGAGTAATAAGCACAGCATGTGAAGCTACAATATAGCGTCCAGATTCTGTAAAAATATTTGGATGTTCTACATTTTTAGCATCCATAATTTCGCCAAGTAAAAAAACAACACTTGAGCTAAATTCATCTATGGAGTAGTTACGTGATGTTGTTTGGGCATGTTGTTCATATTCAACAGCCAATCCTCCACCAATGTTGATATTACAAAGTGCATCTGCTCCAATTTTTTTCAGTTCAGCGTAAATATTTCCAGCTTCACGTAAAGCTCTTTTTAGTGGTGCAATATCTGCCATTTGAGAGCCAATATGGAAGTGAATCATTGTAAAATTTTGGATAATATTTGCTTTTTTCATCATAGAAACAGCTTCTATAATCTCAGTTGACGTTAAACCAAACTTTGCATCCATCCCACCACTTTTTGCCCACGTGCCACTTCCTGTACTGTGCAGACGTATGCGAATACCAATATTTGGTACTTTTAAGCTACACTCTTTTGCAATCTCTATGATAGTTTTTAACTCCCCAAGTCCCTCTATGGTTATGGTGATGTTATGTCCACTTTGTGCAGCGATAAAGCCAAGTGTTATCATCTCTTTATCTTTAAATCCATTTACTGTTATTGGGGCATTTTTTGGAGTTTTTGCTATTGCTAAAATAAGTTCAGCTTTACTACCAGCTTCAAGCCCATAGTTAAATTTTGCACCTTCACTTGTAATAGCTTCTACAACATTTGGAAACTGGTTCACTTTTAGTGGAAAAACTGCATGAAATTTTCCTTGGTAGTTGTTGTGTTTTATAGCTTTATCGAAGTAGGAGTAGAGTGTTTGAATCTGTTTATGAATAATATGTGGAAAGCGAAAGATCATAGGACCTCTCACACCATCTTTACGAATAGCTTGTGCTATGTCGTAAAGGGAAGGGGAAGATTTATAGTTTAGTTTTACTTGAGAGTTCTCAATAATGAAGTTGTTATTTGCCCAAATATCTATACCAAAATTTTTCACATTGCACTTCTTATATTAAAATAGTTCTTGCTTAATTGTCTCTTCTGTTTTTTCTTCTAAATTTTTTACCCAAATTGTACCATTTTCCATCTCATTTGAGCCAATAATACAACAATATTTTGCATTTGCTTTATCTGCGTTTTTCAGGTGTGCTTTTAAGTTACGTGCACGATACTCTGTTGTTACTTTTGCACTTTGACGTTTTTTATGCACAAGACTCATAACAAGCTCAAGAGCTTCCTCATCCATCGCACCAATGTAGTAACCCTCTCTTGAAGTTTGAGGCATCTCTATTAGCTCCATTAAACGCTCAATCCCCATTGCAAAACCAACAGCAGGTGTTGCTTTTCCATCTAAAAACTCTACAAGTCTGTCGTAGCGTCCACCGCCAGCAATAGCACTTTGGCTACCAATGTTATCACTTACAAATTCAAATGCAGTTTTTGAGTAGTAATCAAGTCCACGTACAAGGTTTGTATCTACCTCATAAGCAACATCATTTTTATCTAAAATATTTTTGAGTTTTTCAAAATCTGTTGCACAACTCTCACAAAGAGAGTTGATAAGTTTTGGAGCATTTGTGTAGAGCTCTTGACATTTTTCATTTTTACAATCAAGCACACGAATTGGATTTGTATTTTTTCTACGTTTACAATCTTCACAAATCTCATCTTCTACACTTTCAATAAACTTTACAAGGTTATCACGATAAGGTGGCATACACTCTTTACACCCAAGAGAGTTTATAAGAAGTCTATACCCAATGCCAAGCTCTTTTAGAATATCGCTTACCATCATGATCATATTTGCATCTTCATAAACGTTTGCTTCTCCAAAACTCTCTACGCCAAATTGGTGAAATTGTCTTAAACGCCCTTTTTGTGGACGCTCATAGCGAAACATAGCCCCATGGTAAAAAAAGCGATGCACTCCACCAGCACGGTCAAGCTTTTTTTGAATAAAAGCACGAACAACACCAGCAGTACCTTCTGGGCGAAGACAAACATCATTGCCACCTTTATCTTCAAATTGGTACATCTCTTTACCAACAATATCGCTAGATTCTCCAACACTACGCTTAAAAAGAGCAGTCTCTTCTAAAAGAGGTGTTTCTATAAAATGAAAACCATAATGAGATGCAACTTTCGATGCAGTTTTTATAAAATATGTGTAACGCTCATAATCTTCATGTAAAATATCATTCATTCCTCTAAGTGACTTGATCATTTTAATCCTTTGTATATAGTGATGAAAGGATACCATTTTTTTCTTTATTAGTGTATAATGAAAAAAAAATTTTGTAGTTGGTATTAAAATATGTTATATAAAACTTTGTTAATGATAGCTCTTCTTGCAAATACTCTTTTTGCTCAAAAGTTAGAAAAAGTTTCATTACAACTTCATTGGAAGTATCAGTTCGAATTTGCAGGCTTTATTGCTGCGAAAGAGAAAGGATTTTACAAGGATGTTGGTTTAGATGTAGAACTAAAAGAATTTACAGGTAAGGAAAACATTGTAGAAGATGTTATAGAAGGTAGATCCACATATGGATTAGATAATTCAACTTTGTTGCAAGATTATTTTAATGGAAAGCCAGTAGTTTTATTAGCTAGTTTTTTTAAGCGTTCTGCTATGGTTTTAATTACTAAAAAGAATATTCACTCTCCAAAAGAGCTACAAGGTAAAGTTATTTTAACTAGTTCTAAAAAAGAGTTTCACGAACAGTTTGGTGATATGTTACATATTTTAAATGTTGAGACCTCTTCTTTTAAATTTAAAGAGGGAAATTACAGTATAAAGCCATTTATTGAAGGAAAGGTTGATGCTTTGATGGCCTTTGTCTCAGATGAAACTTACAAATTAGATGTTTTAAAAATACCCTACAATATAATAGACCCTAGTGATTATGGAATGTATACTTTTATGATGGAACTGTTTACTTCAAGAAAGGAAGCGAATTATCACTATAGAAGAACATTAGCATTTAAAGAAGCGTCGATTAGAGGTTGGGAATATGCTTTAAAACATAAAGAAGAAATAGTACAAATTATTCATGATAAATACGCCCCTTCTTTGAGTTTTGATTTTTTACTGAATGAAGCTCATAGGGTTGAAAAACTAATTTTACCTTATGTATATCCCATAGGTGCGATAGATTTTGTTTATTTAAAATATCAAAAAGATAATGTTTACAGAACTTCAAACAAAACATTAGAGCAGTATATTTTTGACTATTCAATAGAAGTGAAGACAGAAACTTTTTTACAAATTGTTACTATTGGTTTGTTAATTATTCTATTTTTAATTTATAGACAAAAAAAACTTACTAATTTTACACAAAAGTTAAAAAAAGAGATTGCAACTAGGCATAAATTAGAAAATCAATTACAAAGATTAAATAAAGACCTAGAAGTTAAAATAGCTAAAGGGATAGAGCATACAGAGAAAAAAAATAGAGAATTGCATACATTGCTTGGTCATTTTCAAAGTTTGTTAGATACAACTATGGAAATGGTTATAGTTGTAAATGCACAAAAACAGATTGTAGATATAAATAAATCAGGTGTAAAAATGTTAGGTTATGAGAATAAAGAGGAACTTATTGATCAATCTATTTATGATTTTATTGCATCAGAAGATTTAGAAAGTACAAAAAAATATAGAAGGATGATGATAACACCAACTTATGAGGTTAAGTTTGTATGTAAAGATGGTAGTTTTTTCCCTGCACTTATTCGTGCAAAGAGTACATTGGTTGATGGTCAAATCTTTAGAATGGTTACTGCAATGGATTTGACAGATATTAAAGAAAAAGAGACGTTACTTCAAAAACAATCCCATTTAGCACAAATGGGTGAAATGTTAAGTATGATTGCTCATCAGTGGCGTCAACCTCTAAATGCTATGAGTGCTTCAGCGATTAAAATTACATTAAAACAAGAATTAGGAAGTTTAACACAAGAAGAGATTATAGAACATGGTTACTTTATTCAGAAGCAAACACAACAAATGTCTAAAGTAATAGATGATTTTATGAATTTTTTTAAACCTGAAAATCAAAAACAATATTTTACATTTGTTAAAGTTATAGATAGTATCTTTAGTTTGACAAAAGCACAACTTATTAACAAGAATATAGAACTCAAAGTAGAAGAGAAAAGTGCTGAACAAATTTTTGGATATGAAAAAGAGCTTTCTCATGTTGTTTTAAATCTTGTTTCAAATGCAAGAGATGCATTTGATGGTAAAGATATAGAAAATAAATATATTAAAGTTGTTTTTGATGCAAATGAGTTTGAGTATATCATCTCTGTTTGTGATAATGCAGGTGGAATACCAAAAAATATAATAGATAAAGTTTTTAACCCATACTTTACAACAAAAGAAGAGGGTAAGGGCACTGGTATAGGACTTTATATGAGTAAAAAGATTTTAGATGAGATTTTTAATGCAACAATTGATGTTTCAAACACAAATGAAGGTGCAAAATTTACAATAAAAATTCCAAAAGGGGAGAATGAAAATGGCAAATAGATTAGAAAAAGAGGATAGCCCTTACTTACAGCATCATAAAGATGACTTAGTAGCTTGGTATCCGTGGTGTGATGAGGCATTTTTAAAAGCAGAAGAGGAAAATAAAGCAATTTTTATAAGTATTGGATATTCATCGTGTCATTGGTGTCATGTTATGCAAGAAAAAGTGTTTAATGACCCAACTTGTGCAGATATTTTAAATCAGCATTTTATCTCTATAAAAGTAGATAGAGAGGAGCGTCCAGATATAGATAAACATTACCAAGAGGTGTATAGACTTCTTAACCGTCGTGCTGGTGGGTGGCCAACATCTATTTTTGCAACTCCACAAAATAAACCTTTTTATGCAGGAACATATATAGCACCAACGTCAGATGGAACTATGGAGGGGATGGGTTTTGAAGAACTTACCTCTTTGATTGCTCGTAAAATTGCTGCTTATGATGCAGAGGTATTAAAAAATGCAGATGAGATTGAGCAGTTTTTAGGGTATAAAGATAAACCAAAAGAGGCGACAGTTTTAAAAGAGAGCTTTGTTAAAAATTTTATGTTGCAAGTAAAAAATAACTATGATCCAAAATATGGAGGATTTTCTATTGCCCCAAAATTTCCAAGTGCTGCAACGCTAAGTGCTTTACTTGTTGTTGATAAACTTTATGATGATAAAGCTGCAAAAGCGATGCTTTTAAATACATTGCAGCAGATGAGTAAAGGTGGAATGTATGATGTGGTTGATGGAGGTTTTTGTAGATATAGTGTAGATGAAAAATGGCTTGTACCACATTTTGAGAAGATGCTTTATGACAATGCACTTCTTAGTGAACTTTATGCAAAAACTGCTTTAGCATACGGTGATGAGAATTTTGAAAAAATTGCCAAAGATATTGCTGATTTTTGGCTCTTTTTTATGAGTGAAGATAATCTTTTTTATAGTGCAAGTGATGCAGATACAAATGCTCAAGAGGGTGAGTATTTTGTTTATGGATATGATGAACTTTATGAAGCCTTCACACAAGCAGGTTTTAGTGATGTTGCACAACTTTTAGAAAAGCTTAGTGTTACAAAAGAGGGAAATTTTGAAGGTAAAAATATTATACGCATAGAGGAGAAGTTGGAGAATTTTGATGAGGTACAAAAAGTACTTCGTACAATCCGTTCTAAAAGAGATTATCCTTTTATTGATAAAAAAATTCAAACTTCTTGGTCATCGATGATGATTCGCTCCCTTTTTGTTTTAAGTGTATTTGATCAAAAATATAAACAACAAGCCGTAAAATCTTTAGAAGCACTTTTAGAAGCACTTTACAAAGATGGTGTGCTTTACCATGCAACTTTTATCCATAAAGAGCCAAAAGTGGAAGCCTTTTTGGAAGACTACGCTTTTTTAAGTGCTGCACTTTTAGAAGCATTTGACAAAACTCAAGATGAGATTTACCTTATAAAAGCACAAACATTTGCAAATTCTGCTTTAGAGAAATTTTATGACAATGGAGCATGGAACTTTAGTGTAGGGGAGTTTGAAACTCAAGAAGATATTGCAGATGCAACCTATACAAGTTCTGTAAATGTTATGTTAGGAGTACTTTTAAAACTTGCAACACTTTTAGAGGATGATAAATATAGACATTTCGCATTTAAAACTTTAGAGTATAACTCTTATAACCTTGGGAGAAAACCTGTTTTTTATCCAACTATGCTTGTTGAGATGTTGCGTTATTTAAGAGGAAATGCAGTTGTAAAAAGCTCTATTGTAAATTTAGAAAACCAAAAACTTGCCAGATTAAAATACCCTTTTGTTCTTTTACGTGCAAATGAGAGTGAAGAGTTTATGGTATGTGGTGAAAAAAGTTGTTTTGCAAATACAAAAAATATAGATGAAGTAGAAGAGATTATTACACAAAATTTCTCTTCAAAGGAGTAGAGTATGGGTTCTAAACGTGAAATGTTAGATAATGAACTTTCAGAAGAGAGTAAAATTGAAGAGATTGTTCATGAAGATAGACGTAAATCAAAAGAGGAAAATCAAGAATTAAAAGAAAAACGTGGAAAAGATGGGAAAAAACGTGAATGTGTTTGGATTAAAACAGAGGTTTTAGAGTATGAAAAGGAGTTAAAAGAGCTTCAAATTGAGCTTTTAAAACTGCAAAATCATGTCAAAGAGACAGGTCAAAAGATTTTAATGATTTTTGAGGGGCGTGATGCTGCTGGAAAGGGTGGTACTATTAAGCGTATAACAGAGCACCTCAACCCACGTGGTGCAAGAGTTGTAGCTCTTGATAAACCGAGTGATATTGAAAAAACACAATGGTATTTTCAACGCTACACTCAACACCTTCCATCTGCTGGTGAGATAGTACTTTTTGATAGAAGTTGGTACAACCGTGGTGGAGTGGAACCTGTTATGGGGTTTTGTACACAAGAGGAGCATAAAGAGTTTTTACATGAGGTTCCTGAATTTGAGAGAATGTTAATTAACTCCAATATCAAAATTTTTAAGTTTTATTTTTCAGTGTCAAAAGAGGAGCAAAAACGTCGTTTTGAAAAAAGAAGAACTGACCCACTCAAACAGTATAAACTCTCCCCTGTAGATGAAAAATCTCAAGGGCTTTGGGATAAATACACAATTGCAAAATACTCTATGCTATTAGCTTCTCATACTGAGTATTCTCCATGGACAATTATTCGTTCAGATAACAAGAAAAAAGCACGTATTAATTGTATTAAACATATTTTACGTAATATGGATTATCCAAATAAAGTTTCAAAAAGAAAGCTAAAAATAGATAGTTCTATTTTGCTCGATGCAAGTGATGAGATCCGTTTAATGGAAAATGATATGACTTTAAAGAAAAGTGAGTAGTAAAATAGATAAATTGTTACAAAAATATACATATTAGATTTTTTTTAAAAATATAGTGTTTAGATAAGTAACAAACCTCAAATTTATTGAAAAAGTTGGGGTATAATTTTGTGTGAAATTAAATATAGGAATAACAATGGGTTTTATTGAAGATTATAAAGCACACGTTGCAGAGCGTGAGGAATTAGGTGTTCCACCACTTCCATTAACAGCAGAGCAAACTGTTGAAGTTATCGAGTTCATCAAAACTGGTGAATATGTTGATATGATGCTAGATTTATTAGAAAATCGTGTATCTCCAGGTGTTGATGATGCTGCGTATGTAAAAGCTGCATTTTTAAATGAAGTTGCTTCAGAAGAGCACCATGTAGCTGCTATCTCTCCAGAGAAAGCTGTTGAAATGCTTGGACAAATGCTTGGTGGTTATAATGTTAAGCCATTAGTAAATTGTCTTTCATCTAAAAATGAAGCTGTTGTAAAAGCTGCTGTAAAAGCACTTTCACATACACTTTTAGTTTACGATGCATTTAATGATGTTGAAGAACTTCATAAAGCTGGTAATGCAGCTGCAACAGAAGTACTTACTTCTTGGGCAAATGCAGAATGGTTTACATCTAAACCAGAATTAGCTGAAAAAATTACTGTTACAGTATTTAAAGTACCAGGTGAAACAAACACAGATGATCTTTCACCAGCTTCTGAAGCGTTTACTCGTTCAGATATTCCACTTCATGCAAACTCTATGCTTGCAGCAAAAATGGAAAAACCACTCCAAACTATTCAAGAGTTAAAAGAAAAAGGTCACCCAGTAGCATATGTTGGTGATGTTGTAGGTACTGGTTCTTCTCGTAAATCTGGTATTAACTCTGTTCAATGGCATATGGGTGAAGATATCCCAGGTGTTCCAAATAAACGTACTGGTGGTGTTATCCTTGGTGGAATTATCGCTCCAATTTTCTTTGCAACTGCAGAAGATTCAGGTGCATTACCATTAGAGCTTGATGTTACACAAATGGAAACAGGTGATGTAATTGATATCTATCCATATAAAGGTGAAGCTCATAAAAATGGTGAGTGTATTGCAACATTTAAACTTCGTCCAAATACAATTACAGATGAAGTAAGAGCAGGTGGTCGTATTCCACTTATTATTGGTCGTGGTTTAACTTCTAAAGCTCGTTCAGTTTTAGGTATGGGTAGTGCAGATATCTTCTTAAAACCTGAGCAACCAGAAGATAATGGTAAAGGTTATACTCTAGCACAAAAAATGGTTGGTAAAGCATCTGGTTTAGAGGGTGTTCGTCCAGGTATGTATGTTGAGCCTGAAATGAGTACAGTAGGTAGTCAAGATACAACAGGTCCTATGACTCGTGATGAGATTAAAGAGCTTGCTGCACTTGGTTTTAATGCTGATTTAGTAATGCAATCTTTCTGTCACACTGCTGCATATCCAAAACCATCTGATGTTAAGATGCACCATACATTACCAGATTTTATTGCTAACCGTTCTGGTGTTGCTCTTCGTCCAGGTGATGGTGTTATTCACTCTTGGTTAAATAGAATGGTTCTTCCAGATACTGTTGGTACTGGTGCAGATAGCCATACACGTTTCCCAATTGGTATCTCTTTCCCTGGTGGGAGTGGAATTGTTGCATTTGCTGGTGTTACAGGTTCTATGCCACTTACTATGCCAGAGTCTGTACTTGTTCGTTTCAAAGGTGAGATGCAACCAGGTATCACTCTACGTGATTTAGTAAATGCTATTCCACATAAAGCGATTAAAGAGGGTCTTTTAACTGTTGAGAAAAAAGGTAAGAAAAATATCTTCGCTGGTCGTATTTTAGAGATTGAAGGTTTACCAGATCTTAAAGTTGAACAAGCATTTGAACTTTCTGATGCTTCTGCTGAGCGTTCTGCTGCAGCTTGTACAGTTAAACTTAACACTGAGCCAGTTGTAGAGTACTTAAAATCTAATATTGTTCTTTTACAATCTATGATTGATGCAGGTTATGAAGATCACAGAACTCTTGCTCGTCGTATTGTAAAAATGGAAGAGTGGTTAGAGAACCCTACACTTATGGAAGCAGATAAAGATGCAGAATATGCAGCAGTAATTGAGATTGATCTTAACGAAATTACTGAACCAATTTTAGCTTGTCCAAATGATCCAGATGATGTTGCAACACTTTCTGAGATTTTAGCTGATGAAAAACGTCCTAAAAATATCGATGAAGTATTCGTTGGTTCTTGTATGACAAATATTGGTCACTACCGTGCACTTGGTGAAGTTCTAAAAGGTGAGGGTGCAGTACCAACTCGTCTATGGGTTTGTCCTCCAACAAAAATGGATGAAAAACAACTAACAGAAGAGGGTTACTACGCACTTTATGGTGCAGCAGGAGCTCGTACAGAGATTCCAGGTTGTTCTTTATGTATGGGTAACCAAGCACGTGTTGCAGATAATGCAGTAGTATTCTCAACTTCAACTCGTAACTTCGATAACCGTTTAGGTAAAGGTGCACAAGTTTATTTAGGTTCTGCAGAACTTGCAGCAGTTTGTTCACTTCTAGGTAAAATCCCAACTAAAGAGGAATACTTAGAACTTACTAAGAAAATTCAAGGTAAAGAGGGCGATATCTATAAATATCTTAACTTCAACCTTATCCAAGACTACAAACTTAACTAATATTGTAAATGTTAGTAGGCCCACATTGTGGGCCTAAGTGAGTCCATAGAAAAATTATCTTTTTATGGAATACGAAAGAAAAGTTTGTTTTTTAATTTTGAATAATGTCGTATTCAAGAGGGAATGTAGGGATGAAGATATTTTTGTCAAATTGAGTGTTGTATTTTTGATTTGAAAAAACAATTTCTACACCGTTGTCAAACTCATCTTTATATTGAATCGACTTTATATTACTATCTTTATCTACATTAATATAGATACTTTTTTCTTCATAGATCGCTAGGTATCTATGTGAGTCTATCTTTTTAGCATTTTTAAGCAATTTTAAAAAGTTGAAGTTCTTTGTAGCTTCAACTCTTTTTATAATCACCTGTTCAAGTTCTGGTTCTATTATTGTTATTTTGTAACGATTAATATAGATTGTTTTTGTTACAGGTTTTTTGTAATGCCATATTGCATTTTGCTCTTTTGTAGCAACTAAATCTCCACTATATTTTAAAATTTTTCCTTTATCATCTGTTAATGTTTGTATAAAATCTGCTTGAAATGTGTTTATATTATCAAATGAGGCAAATGCAAATGAGCCTAAAGCAAGAAGTGTAAAGAGATGTTTCATTTAAAACCCTTTTTTTAAAGAATTATAGCAAACCATTATGTAAC
The DNA here is from genome assembly GCA_027063225.1 of Helicobacteraceae bacterium. Taxonomy (GTDB): domain Bacteria; phylum Campylobacterota; class Campylobacteria; order Campylobacterales; family Sulfurimonadaceae; genus Sulfurimonas. The sequence goes on from JAMOSG010000003.1 coordinate 44,576, forward strand.
TATTATATATCTTATGTTAAAATAAGCACAATTTCTATAGTGCTATATAGTAATTTATATAGTGCTTTTCATAAGGCTTGGAATGTTACAATCATTAATGGGTAAAATATTTGGTACATCAAATGATAGAGAACTAAAAAAATATACAAAAAGAGTAAAAAATATTAATGCTCTTGAGAGTAAATATGAAACAATGAGCGATACTGAGCTTCAAGAAGCGTTTAATGTTTTAAAAAATGCAGTATTATCGGGTGAAAAAACACTTGATGATATTTTAGAAGACTCATTTGCAATTACACGTGAAGCTGGTAAGCGTGTGTTAAATATGAGACACTTTGATGTTCAGTTAATTGGTGGTATGGTACTACACGATGGTAAAATTGCAGAGATGAAAACAGGTGAGGGTAAAACGCTTGTTGCAACTCTTGCTATTGTATTAAATGCAATTTTAGGTAAAGGTGTACACTTAGTAACTGTAAATGATTACCTTGCAAAAAGGGATGCTCGTGAGATGGAGCCTCTTTATAACTTTTTAGGTTTTAGTGTTGGCGTACTTACAGAAGATGAATATTCTCCATTAAAGAAAAAAGAGGCATATAATGCAGATATTACATATGGAACAAACAATGAGTTTGGTTTTGATTATCTGCGTGACAATATGAGTTACTCTAAAGAGGAGATGGTTCAACGTGGACACCATTTTGTAATTGTAGATGAAGTGGATTCGATTTTAATTGATGAAGCAAGAACACCTTTAATTATCTCTGGACCAACAAATAGAAACCTTCAAGATTATATTCGTGCAAATGCAGTTGCTCTTCAACTTGTAAAAGATACACATTTTACTGTAGATGAAAAAGATAAAGTTGTACTTTTAACTGAAGATGGTATTACAAAAGCTGAAGAGTTGTTTGAAGTTGAAAATCTTTATTCTCCAGAAAATGCAACACTTCCACATATGTTAGACCAAGCACTTAAAGCAAACTACCTTTTTGAAAAAGATGTAGATTATGTAGTGCAAGATGGTGAAGTTGTTATTGTTGATGAATTTACTGGTCGTTTAAGTGAGGGGCGTCGCTACTCAGAGGGGCTTCACCAAGCACTTGAAGCAAAAGAGGCAGTTGAGATTAAAGAGGAAACGCAAACACTAGCAGATATTACATTCCAAAACTATTTTAGAATGTATGAGAAATTAGCTGGTATGACAGGAACAGCCGCAACAGAAGCAACGGAGTTTGCAGAGATTTATAATTTAGATGTTGTTTCAATTCCTACAAATATTCCTGTAGCCAGAGAAGATTTAAATGACCTTATCTATAAAACAGAAGAGGAAAAATTCAATGCAGTTATTGCAAAAGTAAAAGAGCTTATGCAAACAGGTCAGCCTGTACTTATTGGTACTGCCTCTATTGAAAAGTCTGAACTTTTACACGAAAAACTTAAACGTGAAAAAATTCCCCATACTGTATTAAATGCGAAAAACCATGAGCAAGAGGGTGAAATTATTAAAAACGCTGGTGCTAAAGGTGCGGTTACAATTGCAACAAATATGGCAGGTCGTGGTGTTGATATTAAAATAGATGATGAAGTTCGCTCTTTAGGTGGTCTTTATATTATGGGTACAGAGCGTCATGAAAATAGACGTATAGATAATCAGCTTCGTGGTCGTGCAGGGCGTCAAGGTGATCCTGGAGTGAGTCAATTTTACCTCTCATTAGAGGATAACCTTTTACGTATTTTTGGAAGTGATAAAATCAAGACTATTATGGAGCGTTTAGGCGTTGAAGATGGTGAGTACATAGAATCTAAAATGGTGACTCGTGCAGTTGAAAAAGCACAGAAAAAAGTTGAAAATATGCACTATGAAGGGCGTAAACATATTGTTGAATATGATGATGTTGCAAATGAGCAAAGAAAGATTGTTTACAAGTTTAGAAATCAACTTCTTGATCCAGAGTTTAATATTAAAGAAAAAATAGATGAAAACAGAAGAGAGTATGTAGCACATATTTTAGCTGAATGTGAGATTTTTGAAGGTGGAGCAAGAGAAGACTTTAACCTTCAAAAATTAGCATTACTTCTAAAAGAAGAGTTGAATTTTGACTTAGATTTAAGTGAGGTTGAAAACTTAGAGTATGAAGAGCTTTTTGAAAAAGTATTAACACTTATTGCTCAAAACTATGAAGAGAAAATGAGTGTACTAGATGAGCAAACTCGCTCAAATGTAGAGCGTGAACTATACTTAAAAGAGTTAGATAGTGCATGGAGAGAACACCTTTATGCAATGGATAATATGAAAACGGGTATCCGTTTACGTGCATATAACCAAAAAGATCCACTTGTTGAGTACAAAAAAGAGAGTTTTAACCTCTTTAGTGAGTTAATTGAAGAGATTAAATTCAATATTATTAAAACGCTTCAAGTTATTCAGTTCCAATTTGAAGAGGCTCCACAAGAGGAGATTGCTAAATTGGAGCAAGAGCTTCAAGCAGCACAAGAACTACAGCAAAAAGAGTTAGAGTTTAACCATAAAGAGGAACAAGCTACGAGTAATAGTGTAGCTACAGATGGGAAAAAAATAGCAAGAAATGATCCTTGTCCATGTGGTAGTGGAAAAAAATATAAAAACTGTTGTGGAAAAAGTGGTCCTAAAAAAGGTGTATTTGCGTCTTGAATAAAAATATAGTAACTTATCTTGTCAAACGTTTTTTACGTTTTGATAAGGATCAGCCTTTTATCTTTTTATCTGCAATGCTTGCATTTTTGGGTATATCTTTAGGTGTTGCGGTACTTCTTATTGCAATGGCACTTATGAATGGTTTTGATAACGAGTTTAAGAAAAAACTTACAGTTATGAATTATCCATTAACAATTCTCCCAAAATTTTATGGTTCAGTTAATGAAAGTTTACTTTTTGACTTAGAAGGGGAGTTTCCAAATCTTTTGTTTAGTCCTTTTGTGCAATCTTCTGTAATGGCAAGAAGTGGATCTAACTTAGAGGGTGGTTATCTCTTTGGTGTTGATATGCAAAGAGAAAAAAGTGTCAATAGTATTGTTGCAAAAGCAATAGAGGATAAAAAATTTAAAAAGTTTGATGTAATTATTGGTAAAACTCTTCAAGAGGAATTTGATATTTACAAAGATGATAAGCTTATGTATATTTTTACTAATGTAGAACCTGGTGCTTTTTCAGTTACTCCTAAAATTAAACGTTTTAAAATTAAAGGAGTTTTTGACTCAGGGTTATCTGCATATGATAAAGCATATGCTTATACACCACTGAGCTCTTTACAAGCTATTTTACATATGCCATCTAATTTTTATGATGGGATACATATTTATTCTAAAAAACCTCAAGAAGATATTGAAAAAATAAGAAAATTTTTACCTCAAGAGGTTATTATTAAAGGTTGGTGGGAAGATAATGTAAACTTTTTTGCAGCTTTAGAATTAGAAAAAACATCACTTTTTTTAGTACTTATGTTAATTATTTTAATTGCTGCTATTAACATTATATCTTCACTTTTAATGACAGTGATGAATAGACGCTCAGAGATAGCCTTACTTCTTTCTTTAGGTGCAACACGTGGGGAGATTAAAAAAACTTTTCTTTATTTAGGGATTGTTATAGGTGTAAGTGGTATTGTATTTGGAACAGTTTTTGGATTAAGTGGATTATGGGTTTTGAGTAATTTTGAGATTATCCATCTACCAAAAGATGTTTATCCAACATCAACACTACCACTAGATTTGAGTTTAAAAGATTTTATAATGATTGTTTTTGGTGCATTTGGGATAGTTGTTTTTTCTGCTTACTATCCAGCTAAAAAAGCGAGTGAAGTAGATATTTTAACAGTACTTAGAAATGAATAAAAGGGGATAAAATGAAAAAGATAATTGCTATTGTAGTATTGGCTGCAACATTATTTGGTTCTTTAGCAACAGAGGTAGGGATATTTTCAAGATTGCCATATGGTATGAAATTTGGTGAGCCACTTCCAAAAAAAGTTGAAAAGAAGATGGTTTATAAAGATTACCAATACCAACTTCCAGGAAAATTTTCTATGAAGTTTGATCCAGATACACATGTTTTAGAAGCTATCTATTTTGCTTATGGTGATTATGAGATGCCTGTACTTTTACCAAGACGTTGGAGAAGAGCTGGGATTAAACTTTGTTTTGAAAATAGTGATGGAACATCGTATCATCGTATGATGAAAATTATTGAAGAGAATGACGCTTTTGACATTCAAGAGAGTGAGCAACAAGCAAGAAAAATTCTAACTTTTAGTATAGATAATGACAAAAGATATGAATTGATTTTCTTTAAAAAAAGAGAAAAAAATGAGCATGGCAAAGGGCTTGCGTATATTACAATTACACCGCAAGAGAATCAAGTAGATGATGATGAAGATTATTAGGAAGTAATATATCTTGAACTCTTACCAAAACTTAGTTTTACTTCAAAATCTTTATAGGTTAAAATCTGCTGGATTTCAATATGTTCAGCCTTTTGAGATTAACCATACTTCACTGAGTGCAAACTATAACTCTTTTGCAACTCTATACAATGATATTTTAAAATGTCATTTGTGTGATTTGAGTAAATCACGTAAACAGAGTATGGTTGGTTTTGGAAACCCTCAAGCAGATGTGATGATAATAGATTTTTATGTAAGTGAGATGCAAAATATGAATAACGATTATTTTGTAGGGCGTTCTGGTGAGATTTTAAAAAATATGGTAGAGAATGTTTTAAAACTACCAATCTCAGAGATTTATTATACTCATGAGGTAAAATGTAAGCCACTCAATAGTAATATGCCTTCTGCATCGGAGTTTAATTCATGTAAAAACTATCTTTTTGCGCAGATTAAACTTGTGCAGCCAAAAGTGATTGTAACTCTTGGTGAAGAGAGTTATAAAAACTTAGTAACAAATGGGGAAGATTTTCAAAAAGTTCGTGGGCATGATATAGATTTTTTAGCAACAAAATTGGTGCCAATTTATCATCCATTACACCTTTTAAGAAATCCAGAATTAAAAAAAGTTACACTTAAAGATCTTAATAAAATAAAGAGTTTTTTATGAAAATAAAGTTTCTAATAGTATCACTTCTTATTCCAACGTTTATTTTGGCAAAGAGTTTTCTTATATCGAATATACCACTTCCAAAGACATATATTTTAGATTTGAATCCAGATGAATGTGATACAGAATGTTTACAGAATTATATAGATAATGAAAAGATTTTCTCTTTTTTAGCACAAGCCCCTAAGAAACTTGATGATGAAACACAAGATAGAATTCGTGTTATTCATATATCTATTTTAAACCTTGCAAACCATAATCCAGGTGAGGGGTTAAGAATAGCTATGTTACTCCCTTATAAAAAGATAGGGAAATATGCTTCTTCTACAATGAATGCGGTTTTTGCTTATCTTATTACCAAAAATTACCCTTTTGAACTTAAGAGTTATAAGATAGCTTCTGAAAATTTAGAAGATTTGGAGATGGCATTAGAAAATATTAAAGATGATGGTTTTAACTATGTTATTGCACCACTTACAAAAAATGGGGTAGATAATATTTTAGAGATTAATCCAGATATTAATATCTATTTTCCAACTATCAATAAAAAAGATGTCAATACAACTACAGCTTATTTTAGTTTTGGAGGGATAGACTATAGAGCACAAAGTGATCTTTTGATACAAGAAGCAAAATCACCATTAGTTATTTTTTATGACAGATCAAAACTTGGAAGAAAATTAGCACTTTATGAGGAGGAGGATTTTCAGAAGTTACAGCAACAAAGAGAGATGTTTGCTATGCAAAATATGCCTCAAGAACAACCTTTAGAGTTAGAGCAAAAAGATGAAGCTAAAGTTATTAAATTCTCGATTGCTCGTCGTACAACAAACTTAGAGCATTATTTAAAAGATAATAGTGCAATTGTTGGTGGTTCTTTCTTTTTAAATACACCAGTTGTAAAAAGTGGAATGATTATGTCCCAACTTACACTGTATGATTTAAATGCAACAAATCTTCTCTCTACGCAAATCAATTATGATCCTTTAATTCTCTCTATGACACAGTATGTAGATAGAAAAAATATGATTATTGCAAACTCTATTACAAAAAATAATGATGTTGTAGTAGAAACTAATGCTTTAATAGGCAACGATATTGTTTATGACTGGATTAACTATACAACAACAATCGGGATAGATTACTTTTATAGTTTAATAACTTCAGAGCCTCGTGCATATGATGTTGAGATGGAAGATAATCAAATGATTTACGATATAGAGTTGATTAAACCCTCTTACTCTAAATTTGTCAAGTACAATAGCATTTTTAACGATTTGAGTCAGATAGATGAAAAAAATACTCATAATTAGCAACAGTGATGCTGGAAAGCATTTTGTTGAGAGGATAATAAACTCCTATACAAGTGATAACATCTACTATGTGGTTGAGCTTAAAGCCAATAGCTATTCAAACTACAATCCTGCAAGATTTAAGTTTTATGAGTTTGATCCAACAAGTTTTTATAAACTAGCAAATCTTTTAAAGATGGATTTTATCCAAATTCATATCGCACTTGATACCTTAATAGACACAGAACAAACAATTAAAAATATTCGCTCTATTAAGAAGCAGGTGCAAATTATTGTGTTAAACAGATGGAACTTAGAGCATTTAGATTCTAATGTTTTACTTATTAATACACACGATATTTTAGCTTCAAAACTACAAGATTTTTTGCCAAATGTACCTGTAATTGCCCAAAATGTTGGGATGGGTGAGGGTGAGATTATGGAGGTTCTTGTTCCATTTGGAAGCTCTTTTGTTTATAGACACATTAGTGCTATTGAGCAAAAAAATTGGAAAATTGTAGCAATCTATAGAAATAGAAAACTTGTTATTCCATCACGAAGAACTATGATTCACCCCAATGACCTTTTACTACTTATTGGGGATCCTACAGTTTTAAAATCGGTTTATAGAGCAGTTAAACGTGAGCTTGGACAATTTCCAGAACCATTTGGTTCTAATATCTATTTGTTTATAGATATGTTAAATTCTAAACCTTATGTTATACAAGATTTAGTAAAAAAAGCACTTTTTGCACACCAACATTTTAAACATAAGCTTATTATTAAAGTTTTTAATCCAACCGATATTGATGTATTGCAGTTTATTAAAAAACAAAGAAGTTTTGAAGTGCGTATAGATATAGAGTATGATAGAGTACATTTAAGAGATGCTTTTTTTAAAGATATGAAAAACTACCATGTTGGTTTGGTTATTGTTTCTCAGGATATGTTTTTGAGCTATGAGAGACGGATGATGTTTTATGATGCAAAATTACCTATACTTAAAATAGCAAAAGATAAAGACTTAGACACTATTAAAGAGGTTGGGCTTATTCTAGCAGATAATAAAAATTTAGAAAAGATCTCAACAACAGTATTTGATATCTCTCAGCAATTAGATCTTAATTTGGAACTTCATAATTATAAAAAAGAGCATCAAGCTGTGATTGAGGATGTTATTGAGCACTACAACAATCTTTCAACTCTTTTTTCAAAGTCTATTAAAGTGCATGCTTCAGATGAAAACTCTATTCGAATGCTTAAAAAGAAAGAGAATTTTTTACATGTTGTCCCTTTTACTCAAAAGATAGTTTCACGTAGAGTTTATTCTTTATTCTCTACAGATAGTGAGAAGCTTTACTATAAGTTAGATGAGTACCATCAGATCTTTATTCCAGTAGAGATTTAGCTCTTTTTTAATCTTTTTTTAGTATTATCTATAACACTGAATCAAAGGGGTTAGCGTGAAAGTAGATATTGCATTAAAAAAAGTTGTAGATGAGTCTTATAGTATCACAATCGATACAATTCCAGAGTTAACATTTAACAAGAAAGTAGCTATTGTTACCAATCCAAAAGTAGCAGGGCTTCATCTTGCTTATCTACTTTCAAAAATCTCAGCAACAGATTTGTATATTATTACTGTTCCAGATGGTGAGGAGTATAAAAATCAACAAAGTGTAGATCTGATTTTAGAGTCTTTATTTAACCACCGTTTTAATCGTAAATCTTTACTTATTGCATTTGGTGGTGGTGTTATTGGAGATATGACAGGATATGTTGCTTCAATTTATCAACGTGGAATCGATTTTATTCAAATCCCAACAACACTTCTTTCTCAAGTAGATGCAAGTGTTGGTGGTAAAACAGGGATGAACAACCGCTTTGGTAAAAACCTTGTTGGTGCATTTCATCAACCACAATCTGTTTATATTGACCCTTATTTCCTTTCAACACTTCCAAAACGTGAGTTTGGTGCTGGTGTTGCAGAGATTGTAAAAATGGCAGTAACTTTCAATAAAGAGTTCTTTGAATTTTTAGAACAACATGACCTTCATAATAAAGAGGTTTTAAAAGAAGCTATTAAACAAGCTGTGCAAACAAAAGCAGATGTTGTAGCTCAAGATGAAAAAGAGCATGGGCTTCGTGCGGCACTCAATTATGGGCATACTTTTGGGCATGTTATAGAGAAACAAACAGCTTATAAAAAATATCTTCATGGTGAAGCAGTAGCTATTGGTATGGCAATGGCAAATAAACTTGCTTTAAAAATGGGTCTTATGACACAAGAAGAGGTTGCTAGAGTAGAGAAGGTTCTTCATAAGTATGATTTAGAGACAACTTATAGTATTGAAGATGTAGAGGAGTTTTACGAAACATTCTTTTTAGATAAAAAAAGTAGTGATGATTCTATTACATTTATTATTCCTCAGGGAATTGGTGGAGTAAAAATTACAAACGAGTGTGATAAAGAGCTTGTTTTAGATGTGCTCAAAGAGTTTTAAATGGTAGGAGGTTTTGTTTTTTCTCTTCTTTTTTCATCAGCACTTCTTTTTGCACAAGGGGCAGATGTTGAACAAAATGCAACTCAAAAAGCGGTACTTTTAGCACAACAAAAAATAGAAGCACAAGAACGTTTAGAGTTAAAACAAGAAAAAGAGAACCAACTCAAACGTTATAATGAATCTTTAATGCAGCTTGAAAACCAAATTGCTCAAGAGAGTGTTTGGATGAAGAGCTACTACTCTTACTTAACGTCACTCTCTGTAACACAAGAATTAAAAAAGATACGTAAAAAAATTCAAACTCTTAAAAGTGGAGCATATGTTGTAGATAAAGCAGAATTGGAATCTTTAATTTCTAAAGAGAAAATTTTAGCTACACAAGTAAACTCTTTTAAAACAAAAGGGAGTGCTCTTTTTTCAGACCTTTTAACACCTCCAGAGATTGGTGAAGTACCAACTATTACTAATCCTATAGAGATTTTTAAGGGTGTTTCTCTTATAAAAACTTTTGATACTTACATTTCAGATTACTTAGAGAGAAAACAAAAGCTTGCAAAACTAATAGAACTTATGAAAAAAGAGGTAGCTATTTATGACAAAATGGTGACTCTTACGCAAGATGAAACATTAATGAAGGAACGTGCTAAAAAGTTAAAACAACTTGAGCGTTTTGAAATAGCTTTTGATACTATAAAAGTAACAGCAGATGTATATAAAAAGCGTCTTGATGTGCTTGAAGCCAATATCAATAAACAAATTGAAGAGCAAATTCGTCGTTTAACGCATATGGGGATTATTATCTTCGTTGTTATTTTTATATTTTTCCTCTTACGTTTAGCAGTTAGAAAATATATTACAGATAATGACCGTTTTTATATGGCCAATAAAATTATTACTTTTGCCAACTTTACTGTTATTGCAATTATTTTGTTTATTAGTTATATTGAAAATGTAAATTATCTTGTAACTATTTTAGGGTTTGCTTCAGCTGGTATTGCTATTGCCATGAAAGATTGGTTTATGAGTATTTTAGGGTGGCTCGTAATTGTGTTTGGTGGTAGTATCCATGTTGGGGATAGAATTCGTGTAGATATGGATGGTATGAAATATGTGGGTGATGTTATGGATATTTCACTTTTACGTATGACAATTTTAGAAGATATTACCCTTACTTCAATTATGCAAAATCGTCGTGCTGGACGTATTATTTTTGTACCAAATAACTATATTTTTACACGAATGATCGCAAACTATACTCACTCCTCTTTAAAAACGGTGTGGGATGGTATTAAAATTACAATTACGTTTGATTCTAACCATAAAAAAGCGATGCATATTGTAAAGACAATAGCTAGAAAATACTCTAAAGGTTATACAGATATTACAAGAAAACAGCTTAATAAGTTACGTAATAATTACCATTTAAAAAATACAAATGTTGAGCCACGTATTTATGCTTTTATATCACATAGTGGGATGGATATTGAAGCATGGTATTTAACAAATGCTTATGGAACACTTACTCTTAGAAGTACAATTTCAACTGAAATTATAGATGCTTTTAAAGCAGAAGATGATATTACAATTGCCTACACAACACAAAAAATTAATTTAAATATGCAATCAACAAAAGAGATTGAGCATAATAACGAGGTTGTTTAATGAAACAAAAGGTTTATTTTAAAACATTTGGTTGTAGAACAAATGTTTATGATTCTCAGGTGATGATGAGTGCTTTAAAAGAGTATGATATCACTCAAGATGAAAGTGAAGCAGATATTGTAGTTATCAACTCATGTACTGTAACAAATGGGGCAGATACACATGTACGCTCTTACATTTCACAGCTTCAAAAAAAGAGTGATGCAAAAGTTTTTTTAACAGGGTGTGGAGCACATACAAAAGGGAAATCTCTTTTAGAACAACAAAAAGTTTTTGGCGTTTTTGGGCAGAGTCAAAAAGAGAAGATTGATACAATGTTACAAAAAGAGCAACCTTTTTATGATCCAGGAGATTTAAACTATATAGATAAAAGTGTAGTAGATAGTTTTGTAGGGAAAAGTCGTGCTTTTATAAAAGTACAAGAGGGGTGTAGTTTTCGTTGCTCTTACTGTATTATCCCTTTTGTGCGTGGTGATGCACGTAGTATGGATGAAAAGCTTATTATTGAACAAGTTACAAAATTAGGGGCTAATGGTTTTGGAGAGTTTATTTTAACTGGAACAAATGTTGGAAGTTATGGAAAAGATACAAACTCCTCTTTAGCAAAACTGATGAAAAAACTCTCTCAAATTCGTGGTGTAAGAAGAATTAGACTAGGGAGTGTAGAGCCAATTCAGATAGATGATGAGTTTAAAGAGATTTTAGATGAACCATGGCTTGAAAAACATCTGCATATTGCATTGCAACACACTTCGCCAGAGATGTTAAAGCTTATGAATAGAAGAAATCTTTATAATCAAGATAGAGAGCTTTTTGCACTTTTAGCACAAAAAGGGTTTGCTCTTGGAACAGATTTTATAACAGGGCATCCAGGGGAGACTCCAGAGATTTGGAAAGAAGCATTAGAGAATTTTAAAGAGTTTCCACTAACACATATTCATGCTTTTACATACTCTAAACGTGATGGGACAAAATCTACCCTTTTAAAACCAGAAGTGAGTGGAAAAATTGCAAAAGAAAGGTTACACCAAATAGAGGAGATTGTGAAGCAAAACAACTACAATTTTAGAAAAAATTTCAAAGGAAACTTAACAGTTTTAGTAGAGAGCTATAAAGATGGACTTTACCATGGACTTGACCAGCATTTTAATAAAATTGTAATTGATTCTGAAGAGGATTTGGTAGGAAACTGGATAGAGATTGAAAATTTTGAAGTAAAAGAGGATGCAAACTATGCAAAAGTTATCTAACAATCTTGTTGTAACTTTTTCATTTATTATAGTTGTTCTTTTACTCCTTTTTGCAATTTTTAGAGATTCTTCTGAGTTAGTTTCACTTGATAAAGCAACACAGCTTTTGGAATCTAAAAAAGTGCAAACTGTTGTGCAGTCCTCCTCTTATATTTACTTAAAAACGGAGAAAAAACTGTATAAAATTGCAGCTTCAAAAATCTCTCCTCAGCTTTTAAAAGAGTACAAAGTAGAGTTAGAAAATAAAAAGCCTCTGTATATCTTTTTTGGTTTAATTCTTCTAGTGGGTATTGGATCTGTTTTGTTTCGCTTCTATCAAAAACAACAATTGTTTAAAGTAAACCACTCAAAACAGCAACAAAAAAATGAAGATTTTACACAAGATTCAACTCCAATTACACCAATAAAAAGTGATGTAAAATTTGAAGATATTGGTGGCATAAACGATGTTAAAGTGGAGCTTGAAGAGATTATAGATTTTTTAAAAAATCCAAAACGCTACAAAGATTTTGGTGTGCATATGCCTCGCGGTGTATTACTTGTTGGACCTCCAGGAGTTGGAAAAACAATGATAGCAAAAGCAGTAGCAAATGAAGCAGATGTTTCTTTTTACTACCAAAGTGGTGCATCATTTGTGCAAATTTATGTAGGAATGGGAGCAAAAAGGGTACATGAGCTTTTTATGGCTGCAAGAAATAATGCTCCTGCTATTATTTTTATAGATGAGATAGATGCTATTGGTAAAAAGCGTGATGGGCAAAGAAATGATGAGCGTGAAGCAACACTTAACCAGCTTTTAACAGAGATGGACGGTTTTGAAAATTCAAGTGGAATCATCGTAATAGCTGCTACAAATAATATTGATGTTTTAGATAGTGCCTTACTTCGTGCAGGGCGTTTTGATAGACGTGTTTTTGTAGAGCTTCCAACAAACAAAGAGCGTGAAGCTATTTTGGAGAAGTATCTTAAAAATGTACCCCATAGTGTAGATACTAAAGCCTTAGCAAATATAAGTGTAGGGTTTAATGGTGCAGCACTTGCAGCATTTGTAAATGAAGCAGCACTGTTATGTTTACGTGAAGGTAGAGATATTGTTGTGCAAGATGATTTTGAAAAGGTAAAAGATAAGGTTATTTTTGGAAAGAAAAAACTCCAACTTTTAAACAAAGAGCACAAAGAGTTTCAAGTAGTTTACCAAGCTGCAAAAGTAACATTAGCAACATATTTTGATTTACCTTTTGAGAAGATGATGCTTACAAGCCAGCACCTAACACCACCAACAGATGAACCACTCCTTCAAAGTGAACTAGAGGGAAGAGTTTGTGTACTTTTAGCAGGTATGGTAGCGTGTGATACACGATTTTTAGAACATACAAGTAGTGTAAAAAATGACTTAGAAGAGGTAAAAGAGTTACTTCAAAAAATGTTAAATGACTACGGTATGGGTGAGCGACTTTTTGTTCAAAAAGAGGATGAAGAGAAACTTTTTATTCAACTTACACAAAAAACAAAAGAGCTTTTAAAATCACTTCAAAACAGCATTGAAAAAGTGGAAAAAATCTTGGTAGAAAAAGAGAGTATTACAAAAGAGGAAGTACAAGAGATATTGGGATAGAGAAGTGTTTATTTCGTAGATGAATTCATCTATATTTAAGGGAGAAGTTTTTGAATTTTCAAAGTATGTTAATACCTGAAAAATGGAAGGTATTTAATTTAGAAATGACTAAATCAGGATATGATATTTTTTCAAATGAAATAAAAAAGTTAAATGAAACTAATCCACAAATTTATATTCATATTTTTATTGATAATAATTTAAAAAGAAATATTCTAAGAATTGGGAGTGCAAAGAATGGTATTATCAATAGATGGATCAAAAGCTCTAATGGACATGGTAGCACTTTTTTATACTCCATTGGAGAATCAGAAAGATATAAAAATTCTGCAACAAGATATCCAAACTATTTAATATTTTTTGCTGAATTACACACTTTAAAAACACAATTATACGTTTTAAATTGTAAAGATGATATATCTATGAAAAATATTGAAAAAGAACTTATTAAATATTTTAATCCTACATGGGAGCAATTTAAGAAGGTTATAAAAGAATATTTAGAATCACACATAGATATTAGAATACAGGCTAGTAAATTTGGAGGAGCACTTGGAGTTTTGAATGAAGAAAATAGTCTTCCAAATATAAAAGATTATAGTAGTGATAAAGAATGGAAAATAGATAGTGAAGTAAGAAATTAAGACTATTTATATTACAAAAGTTAAATAAATTAAAGCACTAAAATAGCATATAATTGACAATGTAAATACATTTTAGTTATAATCAGGTTATCTTGATAAAAAGGTTTGTTTTGAAATTTGAATGGAGTGATGAAAAGAATAGTTTGAACATAGCAAAACATCAGGTCTCTTTTGAAGAAGCAAGAGAAGTTTTCTTAGACCCTATGCATATTTCAAAACTTGACCATCGTTTTGATTATTTTGAAGAGAGATGGATAACACTAGGAGTAACAACAAAAGATAAAATCTTAGTTGTTGCAAATATGTTTTTTGATGAAAATGGTGAAGAGATTATTCGTATTATTAGTGCAAGAAAAGCAAATCAAAAAGAAAGGATATTTTATGAGCAACATTAAAGAAAGAGAAAAATATGATGACTATGAAATGTTAGAAGAGTATGACTTTAGCGATGGTGTTCGTGGTAGATTTTATGAACCAAAAAAAATACCTGTTTCATTAAGATTAGATAATGATATAGTTTTATTTTTTAAAAAACTAGCAAGTGAGCAAAAAGTACCATATCAAACACTTATAAATGCTCTTTTAAGAAAGAAATTACAAGAAATATAAAAAATGTGCTAGTGTCTCATTGGTATATAAAAAACTCAGTAAGCTCTCTCAAAGAGATTTTTAAATATAATAGCAAGATTTTTATAAAGACAAAGGTAGATCATGGCTAAGAACAAACGTGTATTGGTTAAGTTTTCAGGGGAAGCTCTTGCTGGTGAAGCAGGTCATGGAATAGACACTCAAATTTTAAACTATATCTCTCAAGAGATTAAATCACTTGTTGATGCTGGTGTTGAAGTTGGTATTGTTATTGGTGGTGGTAATATCATTCGTGGTGTAACAGCTGCTCAAGATGGTATCATTAAAAGAACAAGTGGTGACTATATGGGTATGCTTGCAACAGTTATTAATGGTGTTGCTATGCAAGAGGCTTGTGAGCATGCAGGACTTGAAGTGCGTATGCAAACAGCTATTAAAATGGAGCAAATTGCAGAACCGTACATTAACCGTAAAGCGATTCGCCACTTAGAAAAAGGGCGTGTAGTTATTTTTGCTGCTGGAACAGGTAACCCATTTTTTACAACAGATACTGCAGCAACACTTCGTGCGGTTGAAATTGGTGCAGAAGTAATCATTAAAGCTACAAAAGTTGATGGCGTTTATGACAAAGACCCTGTAAAATTTAGCGATGCAGTAAAACTAAATGAACTTAGTTATGACCAAGCATTGCAAGATCATATTAAAGTGATGGATGACACTTCTATTGCACTTGCAAAAGATAATGCACTACCAATTATCGTATGTGATATGTCTGTAAAAGGAAATCTTTTAGATATTGTTAATGGCAATATGGAAAAATGTTCAATTGTAAAATAAAAAAAGAAGGAAATTAAATGAAAAAAATAGAAGAATTAACAGCAAAAATTTTAGAGGCAAATCCTGAGTTAGATCGTTATACTTTAGCAATTGCAGTTTCTGCAAGAGGTGATGAACTTGCAAATGGTGCTCCAACAAAACTTAATGTTGATGTTAAAAGTGTAAAACCAGCAGATTTAGCACTTATGGAAATCTCTGAAGGTTTAGTAAAAGTTGCAGGTTTTGAGAAAAAAGTAAAGTAGTTCCCTTTGCCTTTAGATTTTGAAGCAATAAAAAAGATTAAAAATATTGTTGATGTTGATGAGGCATCAAATTATCTTTTTAGCACTATAGAGCCTACAAAAAAGCTTCAAGAAGCACTACAGTATGCAAAAGAGGCTCACAAACACCAGTATAGAAAAAGTGGTGAGCCTTATATTATCCATCCTATTTTGGTTGCTGCTATTGTTTCATCTATTACAAACGATGAAGCAATGGCAATTGCAGCACTCTTACACGATGTTGTAGAAGACACAGAAATATCAACGCCAGAGATAGAGAACCGTTTGGGAGAAGATGTCGCTCATTTAGTTGAGGGGCTTACAAAAATAGACTCTATTCGCGATAGTGAACTTGTACCATCTCATTCCAATGAAAAACTCATTGTTTCAGCACTCTCTTTTCGTAAAATGCTTTTAGCAAGTATTGCAGATGTACGTGTTTTAGTTGTAAAACTGTGTGATAGACTTCACAATATGCTCACTCTTGATGCACTACCATCACATAAACAGCTACGTATTGCAGAGGAGACTCTTGTTGTTTATTCTCCTATTGCACATAGACTTGGTATATCTATTTTAAAAAATATGCTTGAAGATTTAAGTTTTGGGTACCTTTTTGAAGAGGAAAAAAAGGAGATAGAGCATTATCTTGAAGAGAATTATCACTCTATTGAGATGAAACTTGCCGAATTTAAAAAGGAGTTAGAACATCTTTTTTTAACGCATGGTTTTTGTAGTGATGATTTTGAGATTATGTCACGTATTAAACACAAATACTCAATCTATCTAAAAATGCAGCGTAAAGGGATAGGAATAGATGAAGTACTAGATCTTTTAGCAGTGAGAATTTTAACAAAAGATCCAGTAAAGTGCTATCAAATTTTAGGGATTATTCATCTACACTTTAAACCACTCTCTTCACGTTTTAAAGATTATATTGCAGTACCAAAAGATAATGGATACCAAACACTTCATACAACGGTATTTCATAAAACTGCTGTTTTAGAGGTGCAAATTCGTACCTATGAGATGCACAAAACTGCAGAGCTTGGCGTTGCTGCACATTGGAAATATAAAAGTGCAGGAAACAATATTAAACTAGATTGGTTAAATAATTTACAGTATCAAAATGAGTCTATTGAAGATTTTTATGCTCTTATTAAAAACGATTTATACTCTGAAGATATCTCTGTTTTTTCTCCAAAAGGGGATGTTTATACACTTCCAAGGGGAGCAGTTGCATTAGATTTTGCTTATGCAATTCATTCAGATATTGGAAACCATGCAAAAGGGTGTTTAATAAATAAAGAGAGAAAATCTCTCTTAAGTGAGCTTAAAAATGGTGATATTGTAAGGATTATTACAGATTCTAAGCCAATCACTTATTGTTCATGGATAGATGCTGTAAAAACTTCTAAGGCAAAAACAAATATGAAGCATAATTGTAATGCTCGTATTAAGGAGTTAAACACTCTCTCAAGTATTAATATTTTAGCAAATGAAACAAATCAAAAAGTAAATACTATTAAAAATTGGTTTGACGCTACAAAGTGTGATTCTCAATCTTCAATGCCATGTGATATTGAACATTATAAACATGTTATTCATAAGATTGTTACAGATTTATCTCTAGAAACTAAACCAAAGCTTCATTCAAATGTTATTTCAGATATAGAGATTGTCTCTGCAACACCTGTAAGTGATGTTGTGTTTGATTACTGTTGTCATCCTAAAAAAGGGGATATGATAGTAGGCTTTTTAGAGGGGCAAAGAGTTCATATTCACCATAAAATGTGTGATCAGGCTATAAAATATATGCAAGAGCAAAGAGCTATGGTTTTTGTAAAATGGGAAGAGCAAAAACTTTATAGTTACAACCTTATTGCATCGCTTCAAAACGCTAAAGGTGCACTAGCAGAGTTTTTAACATATCTTTCAAAATTAGATATTGACATTAACTCTATAGAGCTTGGAAAAGAGAAAAGTAGTTACATAAAATTTTGTGAGCTTAACTTTGACACAAAAGAAGCAGATCTTAATGCTTTACGTGCTAAAATAGAGCAAAAAATTAAAGTGATACACTTAGCTTATGCAGATGATGCTTATAAAAGTTAAACAAAGTAGGAAACGTTAGATGATACAAGAGGCTTTAAAAGAGATAAAAAGAGGTTGTGCAGAACTTATTGACAATGAATATGTTGAGAAGTTATTAAAAGCATATTTCGATGAGGGAAAAACATATACAGTAAAAGCAGGATTTGATCCAACAGCACCAGATCTACACCTAGGGCATACTGTACTTTTACAAAAACTTGCAACTTTTCAAAAATATGGTGCAAGAGTACAGTTTCTAATTGGAGATTTTACAGCTACTATTGGGGATCCAACTGGTAAAAGTGCAACAAGAAAAGTTTTAACGCAGGATGAGATTAAAAAAAATATCTCTAGTTATACTTCACAAGCTTTTAAAATTTTAGATGAGTCTAAAACAGATATTGTTTACAATAATGACTGGCTAGAAAAACTTGGAGCTGCTGGTATGTTAAGACTTGCTTCAAACTTAACAGTTGCAAGAATGTTAGAGCGTGATGATTTTTCAAAACGTTTTGCATCAAACACTCCAATTGCAGTAAGTGAGTTTATGTATCCATTACTTCAAGGATACGATAGTGTTCATCTTCAAAGTGATATTGAAATTGGTGGAACAGACCAAAAATTTAACCTTTTAATGGGGCGTCAACTTCAAAAACTTTATGGACTTAAAAAACAACAAGCTGTACTTATGATGCCAATTTTAGAAGGGCTTGATGGCGTACAGAAGATGAGTAAATCTTTAGGAAACTACATAGGTGTTACAGAAGAAGCAAATACAATGTTTGCTAAGGTTTTATCTATTTCAGACGATTTAATGTGGCGTTACTATGAACTTTTAAGTACAAAATCTTTAGAAGATATTGAAAAACTTCAAGAGGGTGTTAAAGATGGTTCATTACACCCTAAAAAAGTGAAAGAGGAATTAGCGCTAGAGATTACTGAGCGTTTCCATTCACATGAAGCTGCTTTAGCAGCACAAGCAGAGTTTGAAAAAGTGCATGCAAAAAGTCAAATTCCAACAGATATTGAGGAGTTTGAATGTGATGGTGAGATCTGGATTGCAAAAGCATTAGTAGATTGTAAAATTGAGCCATCAACTTCACAAGCACGTCGTGATATCAAACAAGGTGCAGTGAAAGTAAATCAAGAAAAAATTTCAGATATGCAACTACAACTTGGTGCAGGAGAGTACATTTTACAAGTTGGAAAAAGAAAATTTGCAAAATTAAAGGTAAAATAATGAGCTTTAAACCATTGAAAATTGGAAAATACATTATAGAAAAGCCTATCGTTCAAGGTGGTATGGGTGTTGGTATTAGTTGGGATCAATTAGCTGGAACTGTTTCTAAAGAGGGTGGTCTTGGAGTTGTAAGTGCAGTTGGTACGGGGTATTATCAAGATAAAAAATTCTCAGCAAAATTGGTTGCAGATAGACCTTTAAGTGAAGCAAACTTTTATTCTCCTGAAGCATTAAAAGAGATTATTAAAAATGCACGTAAAATTTGTGGAGAAAAGCCACTTGCTGTAAATATTTTATATGCAATGAATGATTATGGTCGTGTAGTAAAAGATGCTTGTGAAGCGGGTGCAGATATTATCATTACAGGTGCTGGACTTCCTACAAATATGCCAGAGTTTACAGAGGGTTACCCAGATGTTGCGCTTGTTCCTATTGTATCTTCTGCTAAAGCTTTAAAAATTATTGCAAAAAGATGGAAAAAACGTTATAACCGTGTTCCAGATGCTGTAATTTTAGAAGGACCAAAAAGTGGTGGACACCAAGGTTTCTCTTATGAGGATTGTGCAAAAGAGGAGAATCAACTAGAAAACTTAGTTGAGCCTGTTGTTGCAGAAGCAAAAGAGTGGGGAGATATTCCTGTAATTGCTGCTGGTGGTGTTTGGGATAAAAAAGATATTGAAAAAATGTTAAGTCTTGGTGCAAGTGGTGTTCAAATGGGTACTCGCTTTATTGGAACACATGAGTGTGATGCACATGACAACCTAAAACAAGTCCTTTTAAATGCAAAAGAGGGTGATATTAAGCTTATGAAATCACCTGTTGGTTATCCAGCACAAGGTGTTGTAACAAATCTTACACACTTAGTAGAAGAGCGTAAAGGTCCTGAGATTAAATGTATCTCTAACTGTGTTGCTCCATGTAATCGTGGTGTAGAAGCAAAAGAGGTTGGATTTTGTATTGCAGATAGATTAAGTGATGCTTTCTTAGGGAATGTAGAAACTGGTCTTTTCTTCTCTGGTGCAAATGGATATAAACTAAATGAAATTATCTCTGTAAAAGAGTTAATGGATAAACTTACAAACGGTGAATAGATAGCTTAATGATCCGTTTTGCACTTCTTTTTACTCTTTTTACACTATTACTTTTTGGTGCTAGTAAAGATTATGAAACTTTAAAAGAATCTAGCCATTTAAGTAGTAGTAAAAATAAGAGTGAAATTTTTCGTGCATACAATAACTATAAAAATTTATATTTACGCTCTATGATGAATGAAGATTCTTACCTTCGTATGAAATCATTGGAGGGTATTGTAAAAACAGGTACAAAACTTCATATAGATGTTGAACACTATTTAAAAGAACTTTCTAAAATTAAAAAACAAAAAAGGGGTGTAAAAAAAACCTCTTCAGCAGATAAAACATATACAAAAAAAGCAAAATCAAAAGGTGTTGTAGTTCCACAGTATAAACTTGAATATGCAAGATGGAACGATGATGTTTTACGTTTAAAATTTAATAAAAAACTTAAAAAACCACATGTACACTCTTTTAATATTTTAGAGCCTAAAAAGGGTGTTTTTAAGTATGTATTTGACATTCACAATGCAATGCTTGATAATGCACACTCCTTACACCATATTCAATTTTTGCGTGTTCGTTTAGCACAATATAAACCAAATATTATTCGTCTTGTTTTGCAAAGTAAAAAAGCAACAAAAATTGACTATGAGGTAAGAAATGATACTTTAATTATCCGTTTAAGTGGTAAAAAAAGGGTAAAAAAACATAAAGTTAAAAAAGAACCAGCTGTTGTAAAAAGGGTAACTCCTCCAAAACGTTTAGATAGAAACGAAGTTATTGTAATAGACCCAGGTCATGGTGGAAAAGACCCAGGAGCAGTAGGGTATAGAAAATATAGAGAGAAAAATATAGTTATAGAAATAGCAAAAGAGTTAAAGTATATTTTAGAATCACGTGGTTATAAAGTTTATATGACACGTAGTAGAGATAACTTTGTAAAACTACGCAATAGAACAAAATTTGCAAACGATAGAAATGCAAAAATCTTTGTAAGTATCCATGCAAATGCTGTTGAGAAAAAGCATGCAAATAAAGCGTATGGAATAGAAACTTACTTTTTAGCAAAATCTCGTACAGATAGAGCAAAAAGGGTGGCTCAACAAGAGAATCAAGCAGATTTAGGAGATATGAATTATTATGGAGTGGAGAGTTTTTTAAATACTATAAGCTCCCATAACTTAGTTGCATCAAACAAACTTGCTATCGATCTACAGCGTGGAATGTTGGGCTCTTTAAAGCCTTACTATAAAGGTATTCACGATGGTGGTGTGCGTGAAGGGCCATTTTGGGTTTTAGTTGGTGCAAAAATGCCTGCTGTTTTGGTTGAAGTTGGCTTTGTAACAAACCCTAAAGAAGCAAGACGTCTTGTTAATGCAAAGTATCAACGTAGAATGGCTCTTGGTATGGCAAATGGAATTGAAAGATATTTTTTAAATAACTAATCGTAGTAAAAACTACGATTAGAGAGAATGTGCTAAAAAGAGTGCTAAAATAGTAAGTAGAAAAATCGCACCAGATTTATTGTAGAGTTTATTTACTAAAATAAATAAAAGAGTTACAGAAGCTCCCCCCATAATAAAAAGATCAAATGAAGTTGCTTCAAGATCAATTTTTAGTGGTGCAATAAGTGAAGATGCACCTAAAACCATAGAAAAGTTTGCAACGTTTGAGCCTATAATATTTCCAATACTCATCTCCGCATTTCCTTTTTTTACAGCTACAAGTGAAACTACAAGTTCAGGTAGTGATGTTCCTAGTGCTATTAAAAAAAGACCAATAATCCACTCACTTACACCAAATCCACGTGCAATACTAGAAGCACTCTCTACTACAAAGTTCGCACCACCAATAGTAAGTATAAAACCAACACCTAATAAAAGAGCAGTTTTATTCCATGCAAAAGGTTCTTTTGCTAAATCTTCATCAAGTTCTCCTTCAATATCTTCTTTAGAAGAGCTAAAAAGAAAATAAAGGTATGAGCCCATCATAAGTAAAAATAAAACACCATCAAATGCACTAATAACACCATCTTGAATCATAATGTAAAATGTTACTAAAGGTACTATAATCCATGCACTATCGAGTGCAAATAAGTCACGCTCTGGCATCATCTTTTTTGCTATGAAAAATACAACACCAAGAACAAGTGTTATGTTAAATGTAACACTTCCAACTACATTGGCAACAGACATATCTGTTTTACCATGACTTGCTGCTACCATAGATGCTGCCATCTCTGGAAGTGAAGTTCCAAAAGCAATAAGTGTTGCACCAATTACAAAATGTGAAATATTAAAATGTAGTGCGATACGTTCCGATTCTTTAATGATAAAATCTGCACCATAAATAAGTGCACTCATTGCAACAATAAAAATAATAAAATCCATTAACTCTCCTCTGTTCTTACTATTAAACTTTTTGGAAGATGAAACTTTTTTATAAGTTCCTTCTCTTTTTGACGCATTTGACCATTGTCTGTTTCATGGTCATACCCCAAAATATGTAAAAGCCCATGGATAAATAAAAGGGCTAACTCATCACTATTTGAATGTCCAAGTTTTTGTGCTACTTTTTTTACAAAATCGTAAGATATTACGATTGTACCAAGTGGCATCATTGGAGCATCTTCATAGGGAAAACTCAAAACATCAGTCGCTTTTTCTATATTTCTATGCTCTTTGTTTATCTCTAAAATCTCCTCATCGTTAGTGATGATAAGTTCTATATCTTTTTGAGAAAATAGTTTTGCAATAGATTCTAAAAAAGCAACATCTACCTCTGCATTGTATCTGTTGTCTAGTTCAATCATGGGTGAAATTATACCTTTTTTAATTGTAAATGTGGCATAATCAACCACTTTTTAAAAAGAGGGTGCAGATGAAAAAAGCAGTTGTTATTATGAGTGGGGGTATGGACTCTACACTGAGTGCATATATGGTAAAAAAAGAGGGGTATGAGATAATTGGTGTTCATTTTAATTATGATCAGCGTACACAAAAAAAAGAGTTAGAAGCATTTGAGGCTATTGCAAAAGAGTTAGGTGTTGTAAACAAATATGTTTTAGATTTAGATTTTTTTAAACATTTAGGGGCTTCAGCACTTACAGATAAAACAATAGATGTACCAACAAGTGGATTAGAAGATGGAGTACCAGTAACATATGTTCCTTTTCGCAATGGTATATTTTTAAGTATGGCAGCAGCTATTGCTGAAAAGGAGGGTGCAGAGCTTATTGCTATTGGTGTAGTGGAAGAGGATAGCAGTGGATACCCTGATTGTAGAGAAAACTATATAGAAGCGATGCAAAAAGCGATAAACTTAGGAACAAAAGATGAAACAAATATAAAAATAGCAATGCCTCTTGTTCATCTTAAAAAATCACAAATTGTTCAAGAAGCTCTTAAATATGATGTGCCTCTTGATTTAACGTGGAGTTGTTATAAAAGTGAAGATAAAGCGTGTGGTGTATGTGATAGTTGCCGTTTACGTTTAAATGGTTTTAAACAAGCAGGTATAAAAGATCCAATACCATATGAAACAAGAGATGCAGTATAAGCTTATTTGTCAAAGAAAAAAGGGATTAAAAAATATCTCATTACGCATTAAAAGGGTAGATGATGAGATAGAAGTTATTGTAAGAACCCCTTTTTTAACTTCTCAAGCTTTTATCGATAACCTTTTAGAGGAGAAAAAAGGTTGGATTGAAAAAAAAGTACTTTTACTTCAGCAAAAAACTGTTTTATATAAATCTCAAAAGCCACAACAAGGGTATGAGGAGTATTTTCAAAAAAGAGTTGATTTTTTTGCACAACAAATGGGTCTAACTTACTCAAAATTAGTTTTTAAAAATCTTAAAAGCAGATGGGGTAGTTGTAGCTCTTTAGGTGTCATTGTTCTTAATATTCAACTAGCAAAAGTGGAAAAAGAGTTGCAAGATTATGTGATTGTGCATGAGTTAGCACATTTAAAATATATGAATCACTCAAAAGAGTTTCATAAGTTTGTAGAGTCCTTTTTAGCAAATGCAAAAAAATTACAAAAAGAGTTAGATTCTAAATATACTCTTGCATAAAGCAGCACATAAGTGCTACTTTGTTTAACTAAAAGTGTCACTAAAAAGATTGATCTGGCTACACTTATTCATACTCAGAACATTTAGCAATTCTGAGATAAAATATCACTATGAGTAAGGATAAGAAGAAGATGAGAAATAGTAAATACACAAGAGAGTTTAGAGATTCAAGTGTACAATTAGTTCTAAATTCAGATGAGTCAACAGCAAAAATTGCTAAAGATTTAGATGTAAATGTAAAAACACTTTATAGCTGGGTAAGAGAGTATAAAAAAAACAATAATATTCCTATATTTGCAAGAGGTTATGCTACTAAAGGATCAGAGAAAAGTATAGTTAAAGAGACAGCTGAACAAGAGAACAAACGCTTAAGAGCTGAAAATAAACTTCTTAAAAGGTATGGTTTTATTGTTTCACGTCGTCGTATAGGTCGTATTATGCGAGAATTAGGAGTTGTTGTAAAAACAAAAAAACGATATAAAATAAATACAACAAATTCAAATCATAATCTACCAATTGC
>JAMOSG010000004.1 GCA_027063225.1 Helicobacteraceae bacterium
TAATAAAAAAGCAGAAGCTATAGTAGCTTATAGAAAAATGCATTGTTTTAAAAGTGTAAATGAAATTATAAAAGTTAAAGGTATTGGTAAAAAGTTTTTAGAAAAACATCAAAAAGAGTTAAAAGTAACAAGTTGTAAGAAATAATCATGCAAAAACTCCCAATAGGCATACAAACATTCCAACGTTTACGTGAAGGTAACTATATCTATATAGATAAAACCAAAGAAGCATATGAACTTATAGAGAGTGGAACTGTTTTTTATTTTTTAAGTCGTCCACGCCGTTTTGGAAAATCTTTGTTTCTCTCTACTTTAGGAAGTATCTTTGAAGCTCAAAAAGAACTTTTTGAAGGGTTATATATTTACGATAAATATGATTGGAGCCAAAAATATCCCGTTATTAAAATAAGTTTCGCAGGGGATTTAAGAAGTGGTAATGCTCTAAAACAAAGAATTTTTAATGTTTTAAAAGATAACCAAAAAAGATTAGGTGTTGAGTGTAGTATAACCAAGGATTTTTCAGGGTGTATGGAAGAGCTTATTAAACTCTCTTATGAAAAATACAACCAACAAGTTGTAGTGCTTATAGATGAGTACGATAAAGCAATACTAGATAACCTAGACCAAATGGAAGTAGCTTATGAAAATAGAGAGATTATCAAAAGTCTTTACACTATTTTAAAAGAGTGTGAACCCTACCTAAAATTTGCATTTTTAACAGGTGTGAGTAAATTCTCTAAAGCAAGTATTTTTAGTGGATTGAATATGCTTCAAGATATTTCACTTAATCCAAAATATGGAAATATCTGTGGTTATACCCAAAACGATATAGAAACAACAATTCTTTCACACCTCCAAGGTGTAGATTTAGAAAAACTAAAAGTTTGGTACAATGGCTATAACTTCTTAAAAGATCCCCTCTATAACCCTTTTGATATTTTACTCTTTATTGAAAATAACTTTTTTTATAAAAACTACTGGTTCGCTACAGGTACTCCAACATTTCTTATAAAACTTATAGAGCAACAAAATTACTTCCTTCCAAAACTCTCTAACCTTATAATAGGAGATGAGATACTAGAGAGTTTTGATATAGATAATATCGATTTAGAAGTTATTTTATATCAAGCTGGGTATTTAACTATAAAATCTCAAGAGATAGATGAAGATGATGATATACTTTATCATCTAAAACTACCAAATAAAGAAGTAAAAAACGCTTTAAATACCTTTATAATTCAATTTCTCTATAAAGATAAAACCCAACAAAGAAAGGCATTAAGTAAAGCTTTGCGTGCAAAAGATTTAGAAGCATTTAAAAATGCACTTACAACTATCTTTGCATCAATCCCTTACAATAACTACACAAACAATTCAATCCAAGAGTATGAAGGTTTTTATGCAAGTGTAGTTTATGTTTATTTACAATCTTTAGGATTAGATATAATAGGTGAAGATGTAACAAATAAAGGTCGCATAGATTTAACAATAAAGCTTAATAATCTTATCTATATTTTAGAGTTTAAAGTAGGTAGTGATGATGCACTAGAGCAAATAAAAGCAAAAAATTATGTTCAAAAATATCTTCAAGAAAATAAAGAGATATATCTTGTAGGTATAAACTTTAGCAAGGAAGATAAGAATATTAGTAAGTTTGAGTGGGAGCAAATTAAAAGTTTAACTAAACTTTAATCATATTTAAGCTACCATTGCGCACTAAAATTATACAACAAAGAAGGACACATTTATGGCAAATCATAAGTCATCAGTTAAGAGAATTCGCCAAACGATTAAAAGAACTGAACGTAATCGTTTCTATAGAACTCGTCTTAAAAACATCGTAAAAGCTGTACGTTCTGCAGTAGAAGCAGGAAACAAAGAAGAAGCTCAAGCAGCATTTAAAGTTGCAAACAAAGAGATCCACAAATTTGTAAGCAAAGGTATCCTTAAAAAGCAAACTGCTGCTAGAAAAGTAAGCCGTCTTCACAAAGCTGTAAACGCAATCTAAGGCTAACGACATTATGTTAGCAGATAAACTCACACCGTTTATCAACCGCTATGATGAGCTTAGCAAATTGCTAAGTTCACCAGATATCACTTCTGACATCAAAAAGATGACAGAACTCTCTAAAGAACAATCAAATCTTTTACCAATTGTTGAAAAAGCAAAAGAGTACAAGACTCTTATTCAAGAGATTGCAGAATCAAAAGAGATGCTAAGTGACCCTGAAATGTCAGATATGGCAAAAGAGGAACTCAAAGAGCTTGAACCACAAGTACCTGTTATGGAAGAGGAGATTAAACTTCTTTTACTCCCTAAAGATCCAAATGATGACAGAAACATCATTGTAGAGCTTCGTGCAGGGGCTGGTGGAGATGAAGCTGCAATTTTTGTTGGTGATCTTTTTGGAGCTTATACTCGTTATGCAGACTTAAAAGGTTGGAAAATAGAGATTATGAGTTCAAGCCCATCAGATGCTGGGGGTTATAAAGAGATTATCGCTCTTATTAAAGGGGAGCAGGTATATAGTAGGTTGAAATATGAAGGTGGAACACATAGAGTTCAACGTGTTCCTACAACAGAATCACAAGGGCGTGTACACACTTCTGCTATTACAGTTGCAGTTATGCCTGAAGTTGATGATGTTGAGATAGAGATTAATGAAAATGATCTTAAAATTGATGTTATGCGTTCATCTGGTTGTGGTGGGCAGTCGGTAAATACAACAGATTCTGCTGTTCGTATTACTCACCTCCCAACAGGGATTGTAGTAACAAACCAAGACCAAAAATCGCAACATAAAAACAAAGAAAAAGCGATGAAAGTCTTAAAAGCAAGACTTTTTGATCTTGAGATGCAAGAAAAACAAAGTGAAGATGCAGCAATGCGTGCGGCACAAGTTGGAACGGGTGATAGAAGTGGACGTATTCGTACATATAACTATCCTCAAAACCGTATCTCAGATCATAGAATAAACCTTACACTTTACCGTCTTAATGAGATTATGAGTGGTGGGTTGTTCGATGAGATTATTGAACCACTTATTGCAGATACACAAGCAAAAATTGTAGAGGCTGCAGGGCTTTAAGATTAGATCTTTTCTAATCTTAAGCTATCTAAAAATCGAATCATTTGATAAAAATCGTTTCTATAATGGGGCGATGTTTTATATAAAAGTGTTCTATATTTAAGATAATTTCTCCACACTTTTTTACTCTGTTTTACCCTTTCTCTTTTTAAAAGCTCAAAACTTACAGCAGCATTGATAAACCCTTTTAAAATATCAATATTGACATCTTTTTCAAACCTTTTTGGAAACCAAACCTCTTCTAAAACTTCGTGTGCTTCAAAAAATTGTTCCTCTTTTAAAAGTTTATGAAACTGTTGTAATCTTGCTTGCATTGCTATCCTTATTTCGATTGTAATTATATTATGCTAAAATCACTTTATGATAAATAGAATCCCTACAAAAAAAATATATGTTGGTAACGTAGCAGTTGGTGGAGATGCACCCATTAGTACACAGTCGATGACATACTCAAACACTCGTGATGTCCAAGCAACAGTAGAGCAGATTAAAAGGTTACACTTTGCAGGGTGTGATATTGTGCGTTGTGCAGTGCCAGATATGGAAGATGCACTTGCTCTAAAAGAGATAAAAAAGCAAATAGAACTTCCATTGGTTGCGGACATTCACTTTAACCATAAACTAGCACTTGTAGCTGCTGAAGTGGTAGATTGTATCCGTATAAATCCTGGAAATATCGGCTCAAAACAAAAAGTTGCAGAGGTTGTAAAAGCATGTAAAGAGCGAAATATCCCAATTCGCATTGGTGTAAATGCAGGAAGCCTAGAAAAAGAGTTTGATAACAAGTATGGTCAAAGTGCTAAAGCGATGGTTGCAAGTGCAGAGTATAATATAAAATATCTTGAAGATTTAGGATTTGATGATATTAAAATCTCCCTAAAAGCAAGTGATGTTCAAAGGACTGTAGAGGCATATAGAATGCTTCGCCCAAAAAACAACTACCCATTTCATTTAGGGGTAACTGAAGCTGGAACTTTATTTCACGCAACTGTAAAAAGTGCTATTGGTTTGGGTGCATTACTTCTTGATGGCATAGGCGATACTATGCGTGTAAGTATTACAGGGGAATTAGAAGAGGAAATAAATGTAGCACGCGCTATTTTAAAAGATAGTGGTGCAGCACCAGATGGGCTAAATATTATCTCTTGTCCAACATGTGGACGCATAGAAGCAGATTTAGTAAGTGCAGTAGCAGAGATTGAAAAAAGAACTTCTCATATTAAAGCACCACTCAATGTTTCAGTTATGGGGTGCGTTGTAAATGCCATAGGTGAAGCAGCGCATGCAGATGTTGCTATAGCGTATGGAAAAGGCAAAGGGCTTGTAATGGTTAAAGGGGAAGTTGTTGCAAACCTTCCAGAGGATCAACTCGTTGATAGATTTGTAAGTGAAGTGGAAGAGATGGCTCAAAAAGAGGAGTAAAAAATGAAAACTATACAATTGCAAATTGATGATTCAAACTATGAATCTTTTTTAAATATTATTCAAAATTTAAAAGATGGTTTTATTAAAAGCTTTCGTGTGGAGAGTAGTGATTCAATAGAGTATGTTTCATCCAAAGAGCAACACTATTATGAAGAGTTACTTCATTCAATGAGTGAGGAAGATAAAAAAGTAGTTGATAGAAAAACAATAAAATTATGATTTTAGTTATTGAATACCTTAAAAAAGCAGAAAAGTTTTTAGGGAAAAATCAACAAGCTTTTTCAAAAGAAAAAGTAGATACTTTGATTATAAAAGCAGTTAAAAAGATTATTAAAAATGAAGATATCAATATTGATGTTAAACAGCTTCAAAGTAATTTTAAAGGCTTTTATAGAATTAGAAGTGGCAAAGTAAGAATCCTTTTTGAGATGGTAGATAATAATATTAAAATTATTGCTATTATTAATGATATTGATTTTAGAGGAAATATTTATAAATGATACAATGTAAAAATAGAGGATAAATATGCAAGAAAACCTTTACAATATAGCTTTTGAACGAACAGTTTTAAGTGCTATTATTTTCGATCCTGAGCAGTTTGATGAGTTAAGTAGCCAACTCAAAAAAGATGACTTTTATCTTCCAGCTCATAAAGATATTTTTGAAGCGATGCTTCTTTTAATGCAAAAAGATTTGCCAATTGATGAGGAGTTTCTAAAAAAAGAGCTCCAAGCAATGAAGAAGTTTGATGAAGCTGTAATGCTTGAGATTTTATCTGCAAACCCAATAGCAAATATTAAAGCTTACATTGATGAGATAAAAGATAAAGCCCTCAAACGTAACCTTTTAACCCTTACAACAGAGATTAAGCGTGTAACAGTTGAAGAGGAGTTACCATCTGCAGAGGTTGTAGATATTGTAGAGAAAAAGCTTTATGAGATCACACAAGAGAATCAAAAAAGTGATTTTAAAGACTCTGCTACAATGACTTACGAAACAATGGAGTATATCAAAGAGATGAAAGCTCGAGGTAACTCCATTTTAGTTGGGGTCGATACTGGCTTTAGTGAGTTAAATAAGATGACAACAGGGTTTGGAAAAGGGGACTTAGTTATTATTGCAGCGCGTCCTGCAATGGGGAAAACCTCTTTTATTTTAAATACTGTTAATTCGCTCATTAACCAAGGCAAAGGGGTTGCATTTTTCTCTTTGGAGATGCCAGCAGAGCAGTTGATGCTTAGACTTCTCTCTATTCAAACCTCTATTCCACTTCAAAAGCTTCGTGTTGGGGATTTAGATGATGCCCAATGGAACGCTTTAAGTGGTGCAATTAACAATATGAACAGTGCAAAACTTTTTGTGGATGACCAAGGAAGTGTCAATATTAACCAGCTTCGCTCAAAGCTACGTAAACTTAAAAACCAACATCCAGAGATAGAGTTAGCAGTTATTGATTATTTACAAATTATGCAAGGGATAGGCTCACAAGATAGACATTTACAAGTTTCTGAAATTTCACGTGGACTCAAAATGTTAGCACGTGAGTTAGAGATCCCAATAGTAGCACTTTCACAGCTAAACCGTGGGTTAGAGAGCAGAAATGACAAACGTCCAATGTTAAGTGATATTCGTGAATCTGGTTCAATTGAGCAAGATGCAGATATTATTTTATTTGTGTATCGTGATGATGTGTACCTTTACAAAGAGGAAAAAGAGCGTGAAAAAGCAGCAAAAGCTGAAGGTAAAGAGTTTACGCCAACTTATGTAGAGAAAGAGGAGGAGGAAGCAGAGATTATTATTGGAAAACAAAGAAATGGTCCAACAGGGCATGTAAAACTTATTTTCCAAAAGAAACTAACACGCTTTGTAGATGCCCCTCGCCACGCACCAGCATTTGAAACTGTTTATGAAAATGTAGATACAAAATCGGCTCAAATGGATGTTGGAGGTGAGAATATCTCTATGCCAACACTCTAATGCAAAGAGTTGTACTTTTTTCAAATTTTAAAGAGTATTTGCTCTTTTTGTTAGGGGCTTTGTTTATAGCCTCTTACTCTTTGCTTATAGAGTATAACAACTACAAACACTTCTCACAGTTTGATTCAGTGTTAGTAGATGCAACAGTTGTAAAACACTACATAAAAAAAACTCCAAAAAGAACAACCCAAATTGTAAAGTTAAAAACACAAAGAGGGGTTGTTTTTTACACCATTGCACCCCTTAAACAAAAGATATTTATCTCCCAAGAATGCTCCTTAGAGATTTGGCCACAAAACCTTACTTTTTTGAGTTATTTAAAGGGCTTTTTTGCATATAGTAAAGGGAGATATTCCCAAGAGAAAAATTTACGCTTTAAACTTTTAGAGAAACTTCAAAAAATCCATTCACCAGATATTGCAACTGTTTATGGGGCTATTTTTTTGGCATCTGCTCTTCCTGCTGAGCTACAGAGTGTTTTTTCACAGTTGGGAATTGCCCATATTGTAGCTATTAGTGGATTTCATTTAGGGATTTTAAGTGCGATACTTTTTTTTCTGATAGCTTTAGTGTATAAACCTTTACATAAAAACTACTTTCCATATAGAAGCCAAAAAAGGGATATTTTTGCAGTTGTGAGTGTTGTACTTTTGGGTTATATGGTACTTTTAGAGGTTCCACCTTCACTTTTGCGTGCATTTGGAATGTTTGTTATAGGGTTTGTTTTATACGACAGAGGGATAAAGATTCTCTCTATGCAAACCCTTTTTGTAACGGTTGTTTTATTGCTTAGTTTTTTCCCACGCCTTTTTTTTAGTGTTGGATTTTGGTTGAGTGTAAGTGGTGTTTTTTCTATTTTTGTTTTTTTACTTTTATTTCAAAACAGATCAAAACTCTTTCAGTTTTTTGCACTTCCTGTATGGGTTTATGTAACAATGTTGCCACTGAGTGTTGGTTTGTTTGGAAATTTCAACCCTTTACATCCACTCTCTATTGTATGGACAATTCTTTTTAGCTTTTTTTACCCATTGAGTTTATTGTTACATTTCATAGGGTTTGGAGGGAGTTTAGATTTTATATTGGAGTGGTTAATTGGGTTAGTTTAAAACCCACTAACTCGCTGTATAAACCAAAACATAGAAACACTTCCTATAAAATAAGCACTTAAAAGTGTTACAACTCTATGGTTATAAAATGGTAATTTTTTTAAGAAAAACAGCACACTAAAAACACCAAAAATAAAAAGAAGTTGCCCCACTTCTATCCCTACATTAAATGCAAAAAGTGAAAGGGGAATATCGTTTTGTGGGAGTCCAATATCTTTAAGTGATGTTGCAAAACCAAAACCATGAAGCAACCCAAATAAAAATGTAATAACCCCTAAATGGTTGTGTGAGAGGGTGGTTTTGTCATCTACAATAAGTTCACGTGCCAAAAAGATAATGCTTAGTGCAATCATAGCCTCTACAAAGCTCACAGCAACACCAACAATTCCTAAAATACCAAAAGCAAGAGTTATAGAGTGTGCAAGGGTAAAAGCACTTACACCCCATAAAAGTTTTCTAAAACTGGTTGCTAAAAAAAAGACACCAAGTACAAAGCTAAGATGGTCATACCCTTCTAAAATATGGGATATTCCAAGTTTTACATATTCAAAAAAGAGTTTTAAACTACTTTGGGATTTTTGAGATATTTGCATAAAAGGGGTAGAGAAACGTAAAAGTGCTTTTTGTGAAAATTCCCCTTTATGGTAATAAAGCATAACCCCTTTATCGCTTCGTACAAGCCCCTCAACCCAAATACGATGATTCTCTAAAGAGTTTGGACACTCCATAGTAAATTTTTTTGTAATAAATCCATTAGCTATCACTTCGTTTGTACGTTTACGTAAAAAACATTCAGGGGGAAAATGTAGTGCAATATCTTGTACAAGTAAATCTGGTAGAGGTTTTTTGTAGGTAATATCTAAAGTGTATTCTTTTTGGATTATATCTACATAAGAAAGCCCCGACTTATGTGCCAAAAGGGTTGTAAAAATAAAAAGGAGTAGAAAAATTATTTTCATAGTTTTTTATAGTTTTGTTGTAAACGTTGGATTGTTTTAAGGGTGTTAAAATCTTTATAGACACGCTCTTGTACTTCATCAAAATTTGCTTTGCCTTGTGTTTGTTTTTTTGTAATAAAAACAAGTGTATCATCTTTGAGTATTTGCCAATATCCAACACCAGCTATAGAGAGTTTTATCCACATATAGTGACCAAATTGTTTTTGAATCTCTTGTTTTGTAAGAAAGAGATGTTGTGTTTGTTTAAGTGGATAGTTTGTGATGTTTAAAATATCACGTAGAAGTTTTAACTCCTGTTTTTGCTTCGGTTTGTAAAGATAAAACTCTATTTTTTCCACCTTGGCATACTCTTGTTGATGCTTTTTAAAAAAAGTTAACAACTCCTCTTGTGTAGGCTCTTTTTGTGTATTGGCATTTAAAATAAAAAGCATCTTTTGTATTAAATGTTTCGAAACTGTTGTATCCTCTTTAGGAATTCCAAGTAAACAAGCACTACGAATGAGTTTGTCTTTAAAAAGTTCCACCTCTTTTGAAAAAGTTGGAGCTATTTGAATTGCTTGAGTTGTTTTTGTTGTAGATAAATAGTATAAGTAAAGAACCCCTCCAGCTACTAAAAAGTGGAGTAGAGGTTCTTTAAAAAGAGAGTTAAGAGTCATTATACTTTGTAGATACCTTCTGCAAATGGTGTAAACTCTTTAAGACCAAGTTTATTTACAATTTTAGAGTTATCACAAACAGATTCTAAAATATCCCCTTTTCTTGCTTCAAGGTATGTTGGAGCTTTATCGCAGTTGTAACGTTTTTGAAGTGCTTCATAAAGTTGTGTAATTGTTGTAGTTTTTCCTGTTCCTACACAAAATACTTCATACTCCACGCTATCGAGTTTCATAGCTAGTATATTTGCTTTTACAACATCTTTTACATATACAAAATCTCTATATTGTTTCCCATCACCATAAATATTTGCACCCTCACATTTTGCAAGACGGTCATTAAAAATAGAGATAACACCAGAATAATCACTTGTTGGGTTTTGACGCTCACCATAAACATTGAAGTATCTAAAAACAACAGCTTCTAAACCATACATCTGGCTATACATACTCATATATTGCTCACCAACATACTTCTCCATACCATAAGGAGATATTGGTCTAATAATAGACTCTTCATTTTTAGGAAGTGTTGGCTCATCCCCATAAACAGCCGCACTACTTGAGAACATTATACGTTTTGCACCAGCATATCTAGCTAACTCTAAAACATTTTGAGTTCCACCAATATTAATTGAACCACTCTTAAGAGGATTATCGATACTCTCTTGTACAGATACAAGTGCCGCTAAATGAAACACTCTATCTACTTTTAAATCTCCAACTGCTTTTTTCATTGCATCTAAATCACGAATATCGATGTTATGAAATATAAATTTATTCTCTGTGTCAAGTTCACGTAAAAGCTCTAAGTTAGACTCTAATCCACTACTTAGATTATCAATTCCAATAATTTCCACTTCACCTTCAGCTAAAAGCTCTTGTGCTAAATGTGAACCAATAAACCCTGCAACACCTGTAATAATAACTCTCATATAATTCTCCTAAAAATTTAATTTTAACATAATACAATATTTTTATTTACAAAATAATTTTATTGTACCTTTTTTTGCTCGTTTACTCAGATGAGTAACAGAGCAATTTTCTTGTAGATGAAACTTTACTTTTAAAGGCAAATACCCTTCAAAACGATACTCTTGATAATTTTTATATTTCTTAAAACGTATTAACTTAGCATTGGCACTCTCAAGATAATTTTGTTTTTTATATGCTTGATTATCTATTGTTACAAAAATTTTTTCTTTTTTTGGTTCAATATGTAAGTAAGTATGAGTTTCAAAATGTTTAAGGCCAACCACACCTTGCGATTTTTTAAAATCTATCCCTGCATCTTTTTGCTCTATACGGAGTGTTTTAAGGTTTCTCATCCCTTCAAAAAGCCATTCATCACCCTCATTTGCCATAGAAATTTCATAAAAATCCATCACCTTTGGGATATATTCAGAAGTAAATATAGGGAGAATATCTTGCTTTAACGTCCAGTTAAATACATACTCCAAAGCTCGTAAAGAAGCTACTTTTGAACCAGAATAAAGGTGATAGTAGATATCTATTGGTTTAAATCTACGTGGTGAGTTTGTGAGTTTAAAAGTTTGTACAACTTTTTTAAATCCCCAAAATGGACCAAGCCACTCATTTGTATAGATATTTTCATTTTGTTGCCCTGTATAAACTTGATAATAGTTTCCACGTTTTAAACCAATAGGTGCAATATTTGCAAGCCATGGTCTATCGTTTGTTATGGTTGTATCTCCTCCATTGATATTTAAAATATTGTGCTTATATGTATAGGCTAAAGCCTCTTTTTTTGGAGCACAATCTCCACTCCAAAATACTGTTTTTGCACGAGGCTTTTTCCCTTTTTTAAGAAGATGTTTGTTAATAAACTCTAAAGGTTTTGTGAGTTCATTTTCCATAGAAAAATGGTACCCTTTTACTTTTAAGCGATATTGCTCAGGTAAAGAATCATTTACTATTTTACTCCAAAAAAATGGGTGTGTAAAAGTATGTGTTGCTGGTTCTACATTACTTAAGGCATACATATATTTTGCAATGCGTTGAGTTCTGTTAGCTAGTGCTGGAAAGAGTCCATTTTTATCGATTTCAGCACCAATTACAGAAACAGAATGGGGAGTTTTATAACGTTTTAAAATTTTGTTTAAAATAACATCTCCAGAGAGTTTGTTTTTTGTTGCTTCAACACGATTTATCATCCCATCACCATCAATATGGCTAAACATAAGACGTGTTCCGTTTTGAGTAGTGTTATCTGGAACTAAAAGTTTTTTTAGGTGTAAACTCTCTTGAAAAAATAAAAAGGGATTCATAATAAAGAGTTCATCCCCTTGTAGTTCTGTAAGAAAACTTCCTTCAAATGCAAAACCACCCCAAGGCATAATAGCAGCAAGTGTAGATTTTTTGTTATTGGCAAGTTGCATAACAAGTAGTTTTTTTAATTCTCCTTTTACTTTTAAACGTTGATTTGTCATAGAAGTTGATGGGTCTATCTCAAAACCAATAAGTTCATCTTTATAGCCAATAACACTTTGTGTTTCTTGAATCTCTTTATATTTAATTCCAAGTTTTTTAAGATATTTTGTATTTTCTAACCCTGCAAATGTTTCTACAAAAGTTACTTTTATACCCCTTTGTATAAGTTGTAAAATCCAGTTAAAGAGCTCTTTGGTTCCTGTTTTTTCTACATCCTCAAGCCAAATAATAACTCCTGCATAGTGAAGCATTTTTGTAATTGGGGGAAGCCCTTTGTGTATGTCGTGTATATTTTGAATATAGCCTAAATAGTTAAGAACTAAATCTCCATGGCGGTGAGCAGACTGAAAAATTCTATCTACTTTACTCTCATCTATAAGTGTAAAAATCTCCCTTTTAATAGCATTTTTGCTTGATTTACTGTAAATATTTAATTCTCTGTTAGAAACAACAGGAATCATCCCTTTTGAAGCAATATAATCAATATCTTGTTGCACAATTGGTGAATTGATTTGTGAATCATCTATATAATCTAAACTAATAACATCAAGATTGTATGATTGGATTTTTTTAATCCAAATATCAAGCCATTCTCTATCTTGTTTTGAAACTATTTTATATCCAAGATCTGTTCCACCTAAACCTAAAAAATAGGATTCAAATAACACTGCTTCAATATCATTATGCACTGCATCTATAAGCTCAAATCCACGGTTTAAAATCAATTTAGCATGGGGATATTTTTTATGAAAAGTGTGAATAAAGTTTATAAGAGCTTTTTTATAGTTTTCTCTTTGTTGTGGTGTTTTTGCAACAAGTTGGTAAGAATCAAGTGTATCGAAAAAGAAATTTTCAAACCCTCTCATTAGCAAAGGTTCTATCATAAATGTAAATAAAAATTGTTGGTACTCTTTGTTTGAAATATCTAAAACTTTACTTTTCCAAGCTTTGTTTTCGTGTAAAACCCACTCTTTTTTTATAAGTGGGTATTGCTTAATACCTGGATGAATCTCTCCAATACTTACATAAGCATAAATCTTTTTTTTGTAAAGTTTAAAGCCGTGAGTATATTCATCAACTAAATCTGGTTGCAAAATAATATAATCATGGATTCCAACCATACTATAGCTTGGTTCCCCTCCATAATATACCATTGCACTTTTTGTATGGAGTGAACCAAAGAGGGTAGATAGAGAAAAAATGAGTAAAAAAAGTAATTTTATAACCAATTTAATTCATCCTAGCAAGTGCTGCAAAATCTATCTCTTCTTTTTTGTTTTGCTCAGCTCTTTTTTTATCTTCCTCAAAACTTCCCGTTGTGAAGATATATTCACTCTTTTTTAAAATACACCCTTTTCTTCCAGGGATACAATCTACCTTTAAAAGTTTACAATACCCTGCATTATCGTGTTGACAAGTCCAACCCATTGTTATCTCCTAAGATGTTTATGTGCGTTGTATGCTAAGCTTAAAACTCCAATGGCATAGTTTGAAGAGTTGTTATATTTCATAACTTTTTTAGCATACTCTTTAATATATGCAAGTTTTTTAAATCTACACCCATAACAAGCAAATTTTTTCCCTGTTCTTTTACTTTTTGCGTAAACAAATGAAGCGTTATCGTTCATAAGTTCAAAGTCATACCACGCTTTTTCAATATCTAACATATTTGGAACTTTACTCCAGTCTAAAAGTTTATTCCAGTTAGCTTTTTGATGTAAATAAGAAGCAACAGAAACAATAGCATCTTCCATTTTCCAAAGTTTTGGAGTTTTATTTTTATAACTTTTTGCATATGTGAAACTTGTTGGCATAAACTGAGCTATTCCAACAGCACCGGCGTAGCTACTCCCCAACTGACATTGGTTTGGTTTAATGTTCCCTTTGTAGCAGTATTTTATAAGCTCTGCAATATTCTCTTTTCCCATACGTAAAAGCCACTTTTCACGTGAAGTTTGTGCGGGAGATTTTAAAACCATAGTGTTAAAAACTATAAAAGCATCGTGTCTTAGTTTAATTGTTCCAAATTTTGTTTCTTTAAGTAAAATAGCAGCAATAACTTCACGATTTACCCCATATTTTTTCTCTACATAATCGTAAACTTTTTTATATTTTTTAAGATTTTTAAGCATCATTGGAAGGTAGCGTTTAGCTAAAGAGATATTGGCTCTTTTTTCATTAAGGCGGTGTTGCTTTATCTTGTTTGGTTGGAGGTATTTCCAACTTACTTTATCTGTAAGTTTTGTTCTAAAAGAGAGAAGAAATCTATTTGCATACTCTATGCTTACTCCATTTTTAACAACTTTTTGACATATATCTGAGTAGTTTTCATTTTGAAATGTACAGTTTGTATATTTTGCAAAAAGTTGTGTAGTTTGTATAAGAAAGAGTAATAAAAAAAGATTTTTAAAAATCATTGTTTGCCGCTTTATTTTTTTTGACAAATAATACCACGATTTTGTTTAAAACTGAAATATTTATTAAAGAAAATTGCACTAAAAGTTCACTTAAGCATTAAATA
The DNA here is from genome assembly GCA_027063225.1 of Helicobacteraceae bacterium. Classification (GTDB taxonomy): domain Bacteria; phylum Campylobacterota; class Campylobacteria; order Campylobacterales; family Sulfurimonadaceae; genus Sulfurimonas. The sequence goes on from JAMOSG010000004.1 coordinate 14,182, forward strand.
ATCACAAAACTACTATCATAACGCAACTAAAAGAGGACAAAATTACTCTTATTTAAAAAAGGTTGAAAATATGCAAGTTTATTTAGACAACAATGCAACAACAATGGTAGCTCCTGAAGTAGTAGAAGCTATGAATCCATTTTTTACTGAACTTTATGGTAACCCAAACTCACTTCACAAGTTTGGAACTGCAACGCATCCAGCACTTTCACGTGCGATAGACCAAGTTTATACTGCACTTAATGCAAGTGATGAAGATGATATTATTTTCACTTCTTGTGCAACAGAATCAAATAACTGGGTTTTACAATCTATTTATAACGATTACATCAAAAATGGTGAAAAAGATCATATTATTACTTCAGAAGTGGAACACCCATCAATTTTAAGTACTTGTGCTTGGCTTGAGCAGCAAGGTGTAAAAGTTACTTATCTTCCTGTAAATGAAGAGGGGCGTGTTGAAGCGCATGTTGTAAAAAGCTTTATTACTCAAAAAACTGCTCTTGTTTCTGTTATGTGGGCATCAAATGAAACAGGTGTTATCAACCCAATTAAAGAGATTGGTGAAGTTTGTAAAGAAGCAGGTGTATTATTTCACTCAGATGCAGTACAAGCAGTTGGAAAAATTCCAGTTGACTTACAAGATGTTCACGTGGACTTTGTAAGTATGTCTGCACATAAATTTCATGGACCAAAAGGAGTTGGAGCTTTATTTATTAAAAACTCTCAACCATTAAGCCCATTACTTCATGGTGGAGATCAAATGAGTGGACGCCGCTCTGGAACACTCAATGTTCCATATATTGTAGGTATGGGAAAAGCTATTGAGATGGCAACACAAAATATTGAACAAACTATGGCTTCTATTCGTGCGAAGCGTGATCATTTAGAGGATGAACTTTTAAAATTAAGTGATACTTTCACAGTTGGTAAACGTGAACATAGAACTCCAAATACTATTTTAATCTCTGTAAAAGGGGTTGAGGGTGAAGGTATGCTTTGGGATTTAAACAATGCAGGAATTGGTGCTTCAACAGGGAGTGCATGTGCAAGTGAAGATTTAGAAGCAAATAGTGTTATGCTTGCAATTGGTGCAGATAGTGAATTAGCTCACACTGGTATCCGCCTTAGCCTTTCACGTTATACAACAGATGAAGAGGTTGAGTATGTAATTGAGCATTTCAAAAAAGCGGTTGAGCGTTTACGTGCAATTTCAAGTTCATTTGCAAAACAAGCTCCAACAGCGTAAATAGAAGAAAAAAAGAAGGAATAAACTATGGCAAAAAATGATTTAATTGGCGCATCTTTATGGGATGAGTATTCAAACAAAGTAACAGATCGTATGAACAACCCTCGCCACCAAGGTGAGATTTTTGAAGAGGATGTAAAAAAACGTGGCAACAAGTTAATTGTTGCAGATTTTGGAGCAGAGAGTTGTGGAGATGCTGTGCGTCTTTATTGGGAAGTTGATCCAAAAACAGATATTATCGTAGATTCTAAATTTAAAAGTTTTGGTTGTGGAACTGCTATTGCAAGTAGTGATATTATGACTGAGCTTTGTGTTGGAAAAACTGTTCAAGAAGCGGTAAAAATTACAAATATCGATGTTGAGATGGCACTTCGTGATGACCCAGATACTCCAGCAGTACCAGCACAAAAAATGCACTGTTCTGTAATGGCTTACGATGTTATTAAAAAAGCAGCTGGGCAGTACTTAAATGTAGATAGTGAGTCTTTTGAAGAGGAGATTATTGTATGTGAGTGTGCAAGAGTTTCTTTAAAAACTATTCAAGAGGTTATCCGCCTAAACGATTTAAAAACAGTTGAAGAGATTACAGACTACACAAAAGCTGGTGGTTTTTGTAAAAGTTGTATTAAACCAGGTGGACATGAAGAGAAAGAGTACTACCTTGTAGATATTTTAGCAGATGTTCGTCGTGAGATGGATGAGGAAAAAATGAAAGCAGCAGCAGATGCAAGTGCAGCTGGTGAAATTAAATTTGAAGATATGACACTTGTGCAACAAATTAAAGCTGTTGATGCGGTAATTGATGAAAATGTACGTCAATTCTTAATTATGGATGGTGGAAATATGGAAGTTATCGATATTAAACCAAATGATGAATATATCGATATCTATATCCGTTACCTTGGTGCTTGTAGTGGTTGTGCATCAAGCTCAACTGGAACACTCTATGCGATTGAAACAACATTAAAAGAGAAACTCTCTTCTAAAATTCGTGTACTTCCAATCTAATGCAAACTACCCTCTATGAAAAGATAGTCTCTGCTTTAATCAAGCAGGGTTATATTGTTATAGACAATGCTTTAGAGCCCTCTTTGTATGAGGCACTTTTTCAAGATAGCCTTATGCAAGAGAAGAGTTTTAAAAAAGCTGGAATTTCCAACCAAAAAGCTTTAGATGCTACCCAAAGACGCGATTCTATTTTATGGTTAAATAGTACAAATCCTATACAAAATCAATTTCTATCTTTTTCACGTGAACTTCAAAATTATCTTAATCACTCCCTTTTTTTAGGGCTAAAATATTACGAAGCACACTATGCCATCTACCAAGAGGGTGATTTTTATAAAAAACATTTCGATAGTTTTAAAAACTCTAAAAACAGAGTTGTTACAACTGTTTATTATTTGAATAAAAATTGGAGTGAGGATGATGGTGGCGAGCTTTTGGTGTATGATAAAAATGATACACTTTTAGAAACAGTATTACCAAAAGCAAATAGACTTGTAGTATTTTTAAGTGAAGAGTTCCCACACGAAGTAAAACCAGCAAAAAAACAACGCCATTCTATTGCTGGGTGGTTTAGGATTGATAAGTTTTAATATTAGTGTATAATTTTAAAAAACCTTCATAAAGGCTTCATTATGCAAAAACTCCCAGTAGGAATCCAAACATTTAGTGAAATAAGAGAGCAAAACTATCTCTATATAGATAAAACAGAACTTGCATTAGATTTAATTACAAACTATAAATACTCCTTTTTATCTCGT
>JAMOSG010000005.1 GCA_027063225.1 Helicobacteraceae bacterium
ATGTTTTTGTTCACCTGATTGTATTTGAGTTTTGATGACTTAAACTTATCACCTATACCGAAATACAAAATCCCATTACGATTTTTAAAACGTAATTTTTTCACTTAACCATTCCTTTGTCTCGCTTATCACGAAACTCGATAATGGCATCTTCTATAAACACGAGTATTTTATCGTTTTTTCTCTTAAAGTGATAGCTCTCTTTGAGATAACCGTTAGAGATATAATTATTTAGTGTTCTAGGTGTAACGCCTAAAAACTTTGCAACTTCTTTTTTTGTAACGAGTGGAGGAGTAAATTTTTGTAAACGCTCTTCTAGTGCTTTAATGGTTTTTAGTAGTTCTGGAATAAGCTCAAGGTTTTCAAATGCTTGTAAATTCATTATGCAACCTTTTGACGACTGTTAATAAGATGCACTTCAATATTTTCAGCTCGTATGTAAAGAAGTTCTTCTCCATCCCATATTTCCATAATTTTGTCATCATCTAAACGAGCCAGAACTTTAAGAGAGCCACTTTTTCTTACTTGTGTAAGTCCATAAAGTGTAAAACGATGGCTTAACATTCTGTAAAGATACATCGGTGCAGTAGAACGACTGGAGCAAAATCTATTTATACGATGTTTTATATACCAAGCGTTAAGATATTCATCTTTTTGTGTGAGCTCTTTTTTTGACATAGGGAGAGTTTTGTTTATATACTTCATTATATAGCTGGTTGCACTTCTTATCTCTTTTTCAAACTTATTTGTTTTAGGGTTAAATAAGCGCTTAAAAGCTTTCTCAACTCTCAAAACTCTTCCTTGTGGAATAAAGAGCAAAATATGTGTATGTGGTGTACCATCTTTGTGAGGCTCATTAACACGGTAGTACATTCTTTGCATTTTTGAGAGTTCTTTGAGTGAGCGGTCGTGTCTTAGTTTACTCCACATTTTCGTTAAAGCTTTGACGGCTTCTTTTGGCTCTATCTCGTTGTATTTAGGGTTTTTTATAAGTTTACCTGTTTTCGTGGTTTTCATTCTATGAAACTCACTTGGAAGTGTAAGCGTTAAAAAGACGGGAACAAGTTTGGCATTTGTAGCTTCTTGCTCTAAAGTATTGATACGGTTTTGAATTTCTCCATAATATCTTTTTGGATTATGATTAGAAGATATGATGCAATCTTTCAAACTGAACTGTTGCCCTGTAGTTTTATTCTCGATATAGCTATATCTCAAAAAATCACTTTGAGCTTTTATTTTGAGTTTAGCCATTGCTAAATCATCGCTTGTTAATCCATAGATTTTTGGAATGTCCACAACTTTTTTATAACTAGTCAAGGGAGTCTGCGACTCCTCAAAATCTCCACTACATAGTGGAGCCTCTTTGAGTAGTCTTGACTCCAAAGTTATAGCATGATTACTTGTATATTTAATACTATTTTGTGTATTATTCATCGTTTTCTTTCCTTGCTAGGTTAAGAGACACCGCAGAGAGTTAATCTTGGTCGTGACGCTCTCTGTGTGTTCTTATTTATTAAGATTATAAGGCTACCGCCCTCATTTCATTCGGTTGCTTCCCCTATCGTTCGCTATCGCTCACTATGACGGGGCTCGTTACAGCACGAAAAAACTGACATTAGACTTTGACATAAAACTACACTTAACACTTACTTCTTTACCCACTTGTACTTCAAACTCTTTTACTCTGTCATCAGGTATGCTTATATCTTGCATATCATGTTTAATAGAACCGTTTGAGAGCTTTGTCTCAACTAAGAGTTGAAGTTTGTGTTTTCCAACACTTAAAACTTCGCCTGTTTCTTTGTCTTTAAAATCTGGTGCACGATAAAGTGACAGAAGTTTCCCTTTAATTTGTACTTGCATTGTTTTCTCCTCTTGTAAAATGATATTTTTGTTTAGAATATGGAGTTATTCCAATATTTATATCTGAAATACCTTTTTCAACTGATAGTTTTGCATCTTCAATAACTTTTTTATCTAATACTTCTTCATCACAATTAGCATCTTCTAAATTAAAGCTGTATGGATAACTGTCATTTGTATATAAGGCAACAATATCAGGGAAATAAGTAATAAGACGCTTTTCCCCTTTAATAGTTGCTTCAACACCTAGTTCATCAGGGAAAACAATTAAGTCTTTTTGCAGTTTCATAATTGCATCATCAATCATTTCGCGAACTAGTGTTGATGTATTAGTTCCATAATATTCAGCAAGTTTTTCTAATACTTGCACTTTCTGTTTAGGCATACGTAATGCAATTGTTTTTTCTTCACCTTTACCTTTAACCTGTTTTAATTTACTGTGTAAACTCATTTTCTCTTCCTTGTTAGATATTCCATTATTCAAATGGTTAAACAAATTGTATAACAAAATTGTTTTAATGTCAAGATGAGTAGTTTATTTTTGTACCGTTTTTGTACCGTTTTGTTTCAACTCATTTTCAAAATAAGTAAGAAATTGTCTATAGAAGTGCCATATTTTTCGAGTAACATTGAAAATAAATTGCAAAATTTATGCTGGACTTTTACTTAAGATTAACCTCACAATGGGTAAAATCTTATCTAATTTAAATTATGGACTTTCAATGAAAAAACTTTTTTTACTCCTTGCACTCTTTTTGACACTTACACTGTCGGCTGAAGTTGTTAAA
>JAMOSG010000006.1 GCA_027063225.1 Helicobacteraceae bacterium
CGTCTTACTTACTTAGTTTTCAATGATCTCAAACGTTTATAAAGAAACAAACTCTGTCTCTCCGTTTGTGGATGGGAATTATAAGAAAATGTTGCTTAAAAGAAGCTGAAGTTGTAATAATTTATTTTTTTATTTTTTTAGATAAGTTTTTATACCCTTTTTTTGTTACTAAAATATTATCTTCTATACGAACACCAATCCCTCTATATTCCTTAGGAACATTTTTATCTCCTTTATTTATATATATACCTGGTTCAATTGTAATTATCATACCTTTAGCTAAAGGTATCTCATTTCCATTAGTATCTTTATATAAGACATCATCATGAACATCTAACCCCATATAATGTCCAATACCATGTGGATAATATTTTTTATATTTCTCTTTTTTTATTAATTTTTGAAGGTTGCCTTTTAAAATACCTAATTCTATTAGACCTTTTGTTAAAAGCTTAATACTCTTTTTTTGTAATTGACTTCTTAAAACACCTGGCTTAATCATACCAATAATTTTTTCTTGTGTTTCTAATACTAAAGTATAAATCTCTTTTTGTTCTCTAGAAATTTCATCCACAGGAATTGTTCTTGTAATATCACTTGCATAATACTGATATTCTGCACCAGCATCAATTAATAAAAGTTGTTCACTTTTTAGCTTTTTATCATTTTTTATATAGTGTAATGTATTTGCTCTATTTCCACCAGCTACAATAGAACTATATGCATTACTATAAGCTCCATTCTTTAAAAATCTATATTCCAATTCTGCTTCTATTTCATATTCATATTTTCCTTGCTTTTGCATATCCATTACAAAATGGTGTGCTTCTTGTGTTATTTTTAAAGCTTTTTTAATAAGCTTAATTTCACTTTTAGATTTAATAAGGCGTAACAATCTAATAGAATCTAATATATCATTTACTTGAAATTTTTTCTTATACTTTTGTAATCTTGAATCTTTGATATCTCCATACAGATAATCTATCTCTAGCTGTTTTAACTTATGCTTTAACTTTTTATTAGAAAAAACATCATCAACTAAAAATCTCTTTTTTGCTTTTTTAACACCAATCCTTTTTCCATGCCAAAGTTCCAACTCCTTATTTTTTGGCTCAACAAAAAGATAAGTTTTTAATTGATTATTTTGCTTTAATAATAAAATTGCACTTTTATCCTCTATGCATCCCGTTAAATAGTAAAAATGACTATTTTGTCTAAACTTATACTCTGTATCAAAAGAACGTTGCTTTAACTCTGCACTAAAAAGTAAAACTGCACTATTATTTGGTAAATTTATTCCTATTTTTTTTCTACGTTGAGCATACTCTTTTTGTGAAATCATTTACAAACCTCTTCTAACCACTCTCCACTCTCTTTTAATACTTTTTCTAAACCTTTGTTTAATGTTTCTACTCCACCTTGAGCATTTGGTTTTGCATCTAAAGTAGCATCAAAAGTTTTTGTAGAGATTAGCTCTCTTGTTTTTAAATCTATTAATGAAAAATCAATTACTACGTGAACATAAGATTTTGTTGCATTTTCATTAAAATATTGCATAAAATCTTCTATATCTATTTCTAAAAGATAATCTGCCTTACTTCTTGAAAAAAACTTTTGCACACTTTTAAAAATTTTTCTACTTTTTAAATATTTCACCACTTCATCTGTTATAGCTTTGTTTGGTTCTTGTGCCCACTGTGATTGCGTATAAGCATATTGATGAAAGCTATTTTCTACATAGTTCATTTGTAAAGTTCTTAAACTATTAGAACTAAAAGCTTCTGCAACCTTTAATCTTTTTGATGAACAACTTTGTGCACTAGATGGTTTTGTAACTACATTTAAATGTAATTTATACTCATCTATTGTTTTTGATTTAAAAGCACATCCACTACTTAAAAATAGAACTGCAAATAAAATTAATAAAGATTGTTTCATTATTTCTCTCCTGGACCTTTTTTCACTTCTGTACTATTAAAAATAAGATCACTTGGATTTTTCTCATACTTTGTTAAAGTACCTCCAAGTTTTACCATCATATCATTCATCTGCATCAAAGTTTCATTCATTGTGTTAAAAACATCTAATGTAATATCTTTGAAATTAAATTCTCCACTAGCAATAGCACGCTTTATCTCATCCATAGCACTACGAATACCTAAATAACTATTCATAATAGAAGCAAAAGAGTGATCAATATTACTTTCCCACTCAACACTTTTGTCTATCAATTTATTAACATTTGGTAATAGTTTATCTGTTTTTGTTGTAATAGCATCTAAATTTTTTGCACTTGCTTGCAAATGAGCTATTGTTTTATTGTCAAGTAATCTATCTAATTTTTCCATAACAGCAGCAGTTTTTTGGAGTGTTTTCGCAAATTCAGCCTGATTTCTTTCATTGAGTAATTGATTAGTTTTTTCTAAAGTATGTGTTAAATTTGTTGTTACTGAACCTAATGAACTCTCAAAGTTTTCAAAAAATGATGGAGTAGAAGCAATTACAGGATATTTCTCTCCATCTTTTGCTACTAAAGCTGGAGCATTATTTTTCCCCATACTTAAATTTATATAACTCAAACCTGTAATACCTTGTGCTGTTAGTTTCGCCACTGTATCTTGTTTAATTGGGGTTGTTTTTAAAATAGTTACCAAAACTTCAACCTGTTCTGTATTTTGAGGATTAATACGTAAATGAGTAACTTTTCCAACTTTAATTCCTCGATATTTTACAGGGGCATCAATATTAAGTCCAAAAACAGATTCATTAAAGTAAATAATATACTTCTGAGTTGCTTGTTCATCTGATGGTTTTAATAACCAATATGTAAATGCAAGCATAATAAAAAAACTCACTAAAACCAAAAAACCAATAAGAGGATAATTTACTTTATTATTCATAAGAACTTCCAAAAAATGTTTGTATAAATTCGCTTTTTTGAAGATGAATATTTTCTAAACTTCCTTCATAAGCGATTTTTTTATTATCAATAATTGCTACTCTATCTAAAGTATCATAAATAGAACGCAAATCATGGGACACCATAACAATTGTTAAATCTAAAAAGGATCGTAAATTTAAAATTAGTTTATCAAATTCTCTTGCAGATACTGGATCTAAACCACTTGTTGGTTCATCTAAAAAAAGAAGTTTTGGATCCATTGCAAGAGAGCGTGCAAGTGCAGCTTTTTTTTTCATACCTCCACTAATTTGCGAAGGGTATAAAAAAGCATCATTTGGTTTTAAACCAACTAAATTAATCTTAAACCTTACTATTTCATCAATCATAGAATCTGAAAGTTTGGTATATTCTTGTAAAGGTAAAGCTACATTTTCATAAAGATTTAAAGATGAAAATAAAGCTCCAGCTTGAAAGAGTACACCCCATTTTTGTCTTAAATTTTGTGCATCATCTCTATTAATATTATTAAGAGAATATTCTAAAACATTTATTTCCCCCTCTGCATAACACTCAAGCATCACCATTTCTCGAAGCAGTGTTGTCTTACCACAACCACTAGGACCTAAAAGTCCATAAATTTCACCCTCTTTAATCGAAAGATTTAAACCATTGTGAATTATTCTATTTCCAAAAACAGTTTTTAAATTTTTGACTTCAATTACATTTTTCATTATATTCCTAAATTTGTAAACATAATAGAAAAAATAGCATCACAAATAATAACTGCAAAAATAGATTCTACTACACTTTTTGTAGTATTTAAACCTATACTTTGAGTATCATCTTTTACCATTAAACCTCTATAAATTCCTATAGAAGCTATTAAAAATGCAAAAAATGGACCCTTTAACAATCCAACTAAAAAATGTTTTGCAGCAACAACTTCATTTAACCGTTCAATAAAAAGTTGTGGTGTAATTTTTAAATCTAAATTTGCTACAAAAATACCACCTAAAACCCCCATCATATCTGCAAAGAATATTAAAATTGGTAAAACAATCATTAAAGCTATAATACGAGGCATTACTAAAAATATATAAGGATCAAATCCCATCGTTTTCATAGCATCTAATTCTTCAGTTATTTTCATAGCACCAATTTGTGCAGTAAAGGCTGAACCACTACGACCTGCAATAACAATAGCGGTCATTAATGGAGCTAGTTCTCGAAACATAGAGATACTTAACATATCTACAACAAAAATATTAGCACCATACATTTTTAACTGATAAGCTGATTGGTAAGCTACAACAAGCCCTATTAAAAAACTAGTAAGGGCTACGATATAAAAAGCTTTTACACCATTTTCATTTATCTCAAAAGCTATCTCTTTGTAACGAATATTTTTCCAAGATTTTAAATAGTGTAGTTTTGTTGCAAACAGCTTTCCTATAAAAGATAAAAAAGATATAAATCCAATATAATAGTTATAAAACAACTCTCCTGTTTGCACTAAAAAACTATCTTTTTTCGTTTGAGAGAATGAAGCTTTTTCTTGTTTTACAAGCTGAAGCATCTTTTGAAATTCCTCTTTTTGAACTTCAAAAGAGACTTCAATATCCTTTAATGATAACTCTCTTTTTATAGTTTGTAAAAAAAGTGCCCCAGCAGTATCTAAATAAGTAACATTATTAAGAGAAATTTGAACTTTTTTAGAAGTTATTGTAGTAGTTTCCAATCTTTTTTCATAATTGGCAATTTCATAAAGTGTAACTTTATTAGAAAACTCTAAAAAAGTTACACCATCTTTTGTAATTATATTTAGTGAAGATTTTTTCATAAACAAACTATTAAAAATCTCTCTCTAAAAGTTTATCTACTTTTAAAATTGTAATGATACGATCTTCTTGTTTTCCAACACCTTCAATCATAGTTTCATCACCATTTACAGTATCTGGAGCTGGTCCAATATTGTCTTTTTTAATGCGCAATGCCATAGTTAATCTATCTATCACAAATCCAGCTACTTCATCATTCTTTTTAAGAACAATAAAACGTGTTTCATCAGTTTGTTTCTTTTGTTGTAAACCAAATTTTACTCTTAAATCTATAAGAGGAATAACTGAACCACGTAAATTAAATACACCAAGTACATAGTTTGGAACTTGAGGGACACGTGTCCATTCAAATGGTTTAATAATCTCTTGAATAGCTAAAATTGGCACTGCATACTCTTCATCTCCAATCATAAATCCAACAAGTTGAACAATATCATCTGATTGGTCAAGTGTATCTGCTTGCTGTTTTTGAGATTGTTGATTAATCACTTCTTTTAATTTATCACTCATTACATAAACTCCGATTTAAATTTAATATTTCTTTGAACAACACTAGAGAGATAATCTGCCGAATAAGGTTTTGTAATATATTCAACCATTCCAGATTCAACTCCACGCATCCTATCAGACTTACTACTACGCGATGTAACTGCAATAAGAGGTAAGTTTTTATAACGATTATATTTTTTAATTTCACTCGCAAGTGAGTAACCATCCATTCTTGGCATTTCAATATCAATAAGCATCGCATCGAAGTTATGATCACCAGATTTCAGAGTATGAAGAGCTTCTTGCCCATCACTAGCTTCAACCAGTGTAATTCCCATTGGTTCTAGTGCTTTACGCATAATCATTCTATCTGTACTAGAATCATCTACAATCATAACTGTATAATCACTTGGTGAATTTTTTTCATTAATTTTAGCTGCACCAGCCTCAGCTTCCATCATAACAGTAGATTTTACACCACGAGCAATATCCATAAGTGCTACAACATCTACAATAAGTGTTACTCCACCATCTCCACGAATTGTAGCTCCAGCAATTCCATCTACACCTTTTAAGTAATCTCCAAGAGATTTAATAACAATCTCCTCTTGACCAACAAGTGTATCTACAATAAGCCCTAACTTACTTGTTCCAAGACCAAGTACAACAACATACGCATGCTCACTTGTATCTAAAATACGCTCAACCTCGAAAATATCTCCAATATGGACTAAAGAAAGAACATCTTCACGTAAACGCATTACTGAACGACCCTCAACTGTATAAATTTCATCTTTTGAAATTCTTACAGTCTCAAGTACAGAAGCAAGAGGAATTGCATAGTTTTCTTCTTGAACACCAACTAAAAGTGCTTGGATAATTGCAAGTGTAAGAGGAATTTTAAGCTTCATAGAGCTTCCTTTTCCTTTTACACTATCTACTTCAATAATACCATTTACTTTTTCGATGTTTGTTTTTACAACATCCATTCCAACACCACGACCACTTACATTTGTAACCTTCGCAGCTGTTGAAAAACCTGGTTTCATAATGAGTAAAAATGCCTCTTTTTCACTCATTCCATCAGCTTCTTTTTCAGAAATAAGACCTTTTTCTAATGCTTTAGCTTTTAGTGCTTCAGCATCAAGTCCCTTACCATCATCATCTACTTGAATAATAATGTGATTCCCTTCATTGTAAGCTTTGAGTTTAATTGTTCCAGTTTCTGGTTTACCAGCTGCTATACGATCCTCTGGCTCTTCAATACCATGATCACATGAGTTACGAATAATATGAACAAGAGGATCCCCAATCTCTTCAACAATTGATTTGTCAAGTTCTGTATCTTCTCCAGAAATCTCTAACTCTATCTTTTTGTTTAGTTCACGTGAAAGGTCACGGATCATTCTTGGGAATTTGTTAAACACTTTTCCAATAGGAAGCATACGTGTTTTCATAACTGCAATTTGTAAATCTGTTGTTACAATAGAAACAATAGAAACAACTTGGTTTAACTCCTCTAAAAACTCTTCACCCTCATAACGCTCTTCTACATCATCATTAATCTTAATAAGTCTGTTTTTAGCAAGTACAAGTTCCCCAATAAGATTCATTAAGTGGTCAAGTCTTTTTACATCAACACGAATTGTTTGTTCAACATTTGAAGCAGATGAACGTTTTGTTGGAGCAGCAGCTTTAGGATCCTCTTTTTTTGCTTGAGGTTTTGCTTTAGCTGGTGCTGATTGAGTAGGTGCTGGAGTTGAAACTGGTTTAGCAGCTTCTGACTCTTTTTTCTCCTCTTTTGGTTCTTCTGAGGCAGAATCTGAATCTAAAGATGGAACTTTCTCACCCGCTGCAATTTTTGCTTCACGTTTTTTTCTATCTTCCTCTTGACGCTGATTTAAAAGACGCTCAATCTCAGCTTCAATCTCTTCAGGAGACATATTATCATAATCGAGTTCATCTTCATCATCTGCAGGAGTCTCTTCAACTACCTCTTCTTGAACTTCTTGTTGTGGCTCTGCAGCTGCAACTGGAGTTTCAACATTTCCATCTCCACCACTAATTTTATCAAGTCTTACAACACATTCAGAAACATCAATTCCAGCGTCTGCACCAGTATCACGAATAGTCTCTAGTAGTGCTTTCATAAGGTCGATTGATTCTAAAATAACATCCATGATATCAGGAGTAATAATAAGTTCACCATGGCGTGCTTTATTTAAAACATCTTCCATATGGTGAGTTAAGTGTGTTAAAACATCAAAATTTAAAAATGATGAAGCACCCTTAATTGTGTGAGCAACACGGAAAATTCCATTTAAAAGCTCTAAATCCTCTGGATTTGATTCTAATTCAATTAAATCTTCATCCAGTTTTTCAACAAGTTCAAAAGACTCTACTAAAAAGTCTTGCAATATCTCTTGAAATTCATCCATATTTTATACTCCTAATTTTTTATATGCGCATGTAATACTTGAGCAACTTTATCGTAAAAAGATGATGCTTCAAATTTAACTAAGTAAGCATCTCCACCCGCTTCTTTTCCACGACTTTCACTAAAATGATCACTAATAGATGAGTTAAATACAATTGGAATAACACTAAAACGCTCATCATCTTTTACATTTGCAGCAAAATGAAAACCATCCATTCTTGGCATCTCAACATCAGAGATAATGATTTTTAAATGCTCACTTAAAGAATCTCCATATGTTTCATAAAGAGACTCAAGTTTCTCTAAACCATCCTGACCATCATTTGCTTCAACAACTGTAAGACCCATTTTTGAAAGAGCCTCTTTTACAATTTTACGTGCAGTTGAACTATCATCTAAAACAAGTGCTAAACCAGAGAATGTTTCTATAGTCTGTGGAGCTTCATCTGTATTTGGTTCATAAAGACCTAAATCTTGTACAACACTCTCCAAATCTAAAATTAGAAGTACATTATCACCCTCAATTTTTGTAACACCTGTAATTTTACTGCCATCTAAACTACCCGCTCCATTTGCAAAAGTTGCTGGTTCAATATCACTCCAACTAATACGACGGATTCTTTTTGCTTCATGCACAATAAAACCGATTAACACATTATTAAATTCAGTAATAATTACACGTGAATTTTTTTCAACACCTTCTGGAGATGTAATTCCCATCCATTTTGCTAAATTTACAATAGGAATTACAACATCACGTAGATCAAAAATCCCTTCAATAAACTCTGGAGTACCAGGAAGTTCTGTTAATTCTGGAACACGAATAATTTCACGTACTTTTGAAACATTGATACCATAAATACCTTCATAAATACCATTTTCTTCTTGTTTCAAAATACGAAAATCTACAAGTTCCATCTCATTGGAACCAACTTTTAACGAGTTATCATTCATTAATTATTCCTCTAAAAAAATTGCTTCTTGCAATAATTCTTTTTTATCCTGCAACGATTTTACAATAAAATATCTTTGATTGCAAGCAAAAGATGCAAGATTTATATAAACAAAACCATTAAAATCAAAGCTCCTATTTTGATGGAAATGCCCCTCTATAATAAAATCAAAACCATTTTTATTTGTGTAACGATGTTTTATAATATCGTAAAATTTTGCTATCTTTTTACAATTGTCTTTTTTATCTAAATGGCGATATAATTTCTTAACAACACAATTAAAACAAAGAAAATTAATACCTTCTAATATTTTTAAAATAAAATAATTTCGTATTAAAAAACTAAAAATCTCATAACCAAATCCCATTTTATAATCACCATGGAGCAATGCAACCTTTTTCGATTCAAATAAAAAAAGTGTTGGTTGCTCTTGTCTTGAAAGAATTGTTATTTTTGGGAAAAGTTCTTTAAGATTAAAATCGTGGTTTCCCTCAAAATAGATAATTTCTAAACTCTTTGAAAGTTCATTTAAAAGGTTTATTGCTTTAAAATTTTGTTTATGGGTTTGTTTTATCTCTCCAAAGAGTGCATCAAAAATATCACCAAGTAAAATAAGTTGTGTTGGTTGAAGTTTTTTAGAAATAATTGCTTCTAAAAAATTGTAAAAATGGGAATTTTGCAAAGAGTAATGAGCATCTGCAATAACAAATGCTCCCTCTTTTAAAATGAACTCTTTATGGGACATAAGCTATATTCGAAATACCACTTTTTTCATCAAGACCCATCATAAGGTTTGCATTCACAACCGCAGCTGAAGAAGCACCTTTCATTAAGTTATCAATCGCACTTGAGATAAAAAGCATATCTCCTTTTCTTTGTACATAGATATCACAAAAATTTGTTCCAGCTACATTTTTCATAGTTACAGGAGAATTTAGAATTCTAATAAAAGGTTCCTCTTTATAAAACTCTTCCAAAACAGTTTGAGCATCAAATTCACCCTCAACTTGCATATAAATAGAAGATATCATTCCACGTGTAACAGGTACTAAATGTGGTACAAAATGAACTTCATCTAAAGTTACACCTAGTTTATGTGCAATTTCTGGAGAGTGTCTATGTAAGAGTGGATTGTATGCAAAAAGATTATCATTAACATTTACAAAATGTGTTGTTTCACTTAATTTTTTTCCTGCACCACTTACACCTGTTTTAGAATCTACAATAATAGGAGTATTTTTTACTCTATATTGCATAAAAGGGTATGCTGCTAAAACAGCAGATGTGGGAAAACAACCTGGATTTGCTACAAGATTTGTTTTTTTAATCTCTTCTCTAAAAAGTTCTGGAAGTCCATAGACAGCATTAGCTAAGTTCTCTTTATCTGTATGCTCTACATAAAACTCTTCATAGATATCTTGCGGGAGTCTATAATCAGCTGAGAGATCCACAACTTTTACATGTTTTGCCATTAAAGGTTTTACAAGCTCCATAGCAGTTTTATGTGGAACTGCTAAAAAAACAAGCTCACAATGAAATACTATATCTTCAACATTTGCTTTTCTTACTTCAATATCACATACACCATTTAATGAGGGATGGAGTTTTGCAAGTGTTGTGCCACCCTCTGAATTTGCAACATAATTAAGATGAAAAATTGGATGGTTAAGCAATATTTTTACAAGCTCTAAACCTGTATAGCCAGTAGCACCAACAACCCCTACATTAATGCGTCTCAAAAACAATCTCCTGATATTTTACTTCCTCTATTTCAAACTCTTTTTCGCCACCTGGAAGACGCACTTTTACTTCATCTCCCTCCTCTTTTCCAAGAAGTTGTTTTGCAAGTGGAGAGTTAAAAGAGATAAGACCCATATCTGGGTTAGATTCACTTGCACCAACAATTGTGTATGTTATCTCTTCATCTGTATCTAAATCTGTCATAACAACAGTGGAACCAAAACTTATACGTGCATGCTCAAGCTCTGAAGGATCTACAATTTGAGCTTTTCCTAAAATATCTGAAAGCTCAGCTAAACGTGCATCAATATTTTTTTGTTGCTCTTTTGCTGCATGGTATTCTGCATTCTCTTTTAAGTCCCCATGCTCTAATGCTTCTTCAATAGCTTTTACAACAGCTGGACGTTTTACCTCTTTAAGCTCTTTTACCTCAGCTTGTAATCTTTCATATCCAAATAGTGTCATTGGTTCTCTATCCATCTAACTCCCCTTATTGTTTTTTGCAATTATATCAAATACTCGATAAATCAAACTCAACCACCTCATTATCTTTATATAAAAAGATAATGCACCCTTTTTTTTCAATTTTTTTTACATCAAAAAAGCCATCTTTTAAAGCTAAAGAGGTATCACTTACACCATCGTAAGCATAAAGAGTTGCATCTTTTAGAAAAAAAATTCTATCTCCTCCACAACCATCACCAATTATACTTTGTACAACAAGTGGGGAGGATAAATCAAAACCATGAGTCATCTAAACAATCCTCTTTAGCCTCTTTTAGAAAGTTTGCTAAATCTTCCTTAGAAGTTTTTTTATACTCTTCATAACTAAACTCTTTAAAAGTTGCATCATCTATACACTGGCATAATGTTGCATTTTTCTCATTTTGGCAACTTGAGAGCATCTCTTTTTTTTGCTCCTCGTCCCATCCAATATAACTATTGTAGTAAGGGTAAAGTGCCCAAATTGCAAATCCAATTGTTAAAACTATATTTGTTAAATACTCTTTTTTCTTTGTTTGAAAATACATCTTAATATCGTAAGAAACTAAAATCAAAAAAATAATCTCTAATGCAATATTAAACCAATCACTCTCTAAAAAATCAAACATCTATTCCCTTTAAAATTTTAAATTTGGACGAAAAACAAACTGATGGTTCTCAACCCCATTTGTTCTTAAAGTACCACGATAACGACTATTTGAATTATAAATATAACCCATAACAATTCCTAAAACCATCTTAGTTTTACCTTTTTGTAAAGGAAATTTTTTCTCAATAGTAAATTCAGCTTTTGTAAAGTTAAAATTTCCTTTATCTACCTCTAACAAAGCATTAAATGCACTATTGTAGATAACCGACCAAACATCTTTAGTAAAATCACTACTACTTCTTCTTGCCCCAAGATAAAGAGTATCAACAAAATTATAATTACTATTTTGTTTGTACCCTATACGAAAACTCCAATCTAAATCACTCGTTTGTTTATCTCTTGTACCTTTGAGTTTATATTCAACATTAAAACTATAATTGTCATAAGCAATATTATCTTTTATACTTTTATCACTTACACTTATTAAAAAGCCTAGATAAGCTCTATTTTTTCCAACTCTATTTTTAGCACGTTTTTTAAAAACTAACATTCTTCCTATAAAAAAAGAGAGAGAATAAGGTTCTTCAAAACCAGCTGTTATAGATTTTACAAGATTTGTTGTTGGAGAAAGTTGTGCTTTATTATAAAAATCATCATACTCGGAACGTATAAACAAACCAGTAACTGGCATAGGAAATACTGCCGCTTCAATCAAAAAAACATTAGGATTTAAAATATTTGTTGCCAAATCTCTATAGATCTCTTCCTCTGTTTTATTAAGTGCATTTTCTGTCTCCTCTTTTGTATCTAAATCTATAAAAGCAGAAACATTACTATAATATGCATCTAGTTCATAGTCAAACTCAACAAGCTCTTTTCCAAAGATTACACTATATATAAATAACAATAAAAAAATAATCCTAACCATTATTTACCTTCTTTATCACCTCTGCACACATTGTTAGCCCAAATGTTGCAGTAACTCCCATAAAACTACCATTTTGTTTTATTTTTGCCTCTTCAGTTGAGAAAATGACTTTATATTTTTTATTAAATCCACGTTTACGCAATTCATAACGTATTTTTGAACCAAACCTATCTCCATAGGTTTTCCAAACATCTGCAACCTCAACTTTTGTAGGATCTAATCTTTTAGCACTTCCAAAAGAGGAGATAAGCTTTTTATAACACTTCTGCGCAAGTGCTATTTTTGCCTCTCTATCATCAATTGCATCTAAAACAACATCAAACTGCTCACACTCTAACTCCTCTACCCACTTGGGTGTTATTTGTGCATTTATTGTTTGAATAGATGGATAATGTTTTTGCAAAGCTTCAACTTTTAGCTCACCTTGGTGCATCTCACTAAAGAGTTGTCTGTTTTGGTTAGATGCATCATAACTATCAAAATCTACAATAGTGATATTTTTAAAACCACTTCTCACTAAACAATCAAGTGCTATACCACCAACGCCACCAACACCTAAAAGTAAAATTTTTGCCTCTTGAATTTTTGTAAAATCTTCACCAAAAAAAGGCTCTACTCTACTAAAACGCATCACACCAATCTTGTAAGTTTTCTATACTTTTATATGCACTCATATCAAGCATTACAGGCGTTATAGAGATGTACCCTTTCTCTATTGCTTCATAGTCACTTAGAGCTTTATTATATTCACGCCCTTTAAATGCTAAAGGGTGTAACCCTAACCAAAAAAACTCCTCCCCACGTGGATTTATATGGCGATGCACATCATTTTCATAAAATCTATACCCTGCATAGGTTGTTACTATTTTTGCTTCACGTAATTTTGGTGGGATATTAATATTTAAAAACTCCCGTTCTGGCAATGGAAAAGAACCATCTTTTACTTTTTGCACCACTTTTTTTATTGTTTTTGCTGCTAAAGAGTAATCTACATCAGGCTCACTAAAATCTACTACTTGACTAATCGCAATAGAAGGCACATTATGCAGTACCCCTTCCATAGCACCAGCACACGTTCCAGAATATGTAATATCCTCTCCCATATTGGAGCCTTTATTTATTCCACTTACCACTAAATCTGGCTTTTGCTCTTCAAAGAGTGTTGCTAAAGAGACATAAATACAATCTGCTGGTGTTGCATCATCAAGCTTGTAAAAATCATCATCTATTCCCACAAACTTTAAAGGTCTAGTAAGAGTCAAAGAGTGCCCACAAGCAGATTTTTCTGTTGCTGGAGCAACAACAGTTACACTCACCTCTGAAATTGTTTTTAAAACTTTTACAAGCTCTAAAAGCCCTTTTGCCTCATAGCCATCATCATTTGTAACTAAAATTTTATATTGTTTCATTTTATAATCTCTATATCTTATTTTGCACTCTAACTCTTTTAACTTCAAAAAGTTCTATCGCTTTTTGCACCATTGGCTCTTTTGTAATGTCTGTTCCATCTTTTTCTGCTAAAGGCTCATTTGCACAATCTGCTACGCAGCTATCACCCATTTCTGCTTCCTCTACCATTGAATCTACTTGAGGTTCTTGCATAACAGGTTCTATATGTTGTTGTGGAGGTGAAACAATCTCTTTTGATTCTTGTTTTGGCTCTATTTGTTTTGAACAAGGTATCATCTCTATGTTAGTTTCTATTCCAAACACCTCTTTTACAAACTGACGCACAACCCCATACCCGTGACGAAGTAATTTTTTACACTCATCATCTGCACAACTTTCCCATTTTAATACACTATTTTCAAACGATACAAACGTTACACTTTGTTTAAAACACTCTCCAAGTTGGTAGTTTCTATCTTGAATTTTTGCATGAAGTTGTGTAAAAAGTTCTGAACTATTTGGTTTTGGAGGTTCAACCTCTTTTGGAGTAGCTACCTCTTGCTTTGGAGGAAGCGGATTTGTATTTTGTACTTGTTGCTGTGTTGGCATAGAAACAACTAAAGAGGGGGAAACCTCTTTTTGCAACGACTCTATCATCTGGTCTATCTCTTTAATTTGCAATGCCTCTACCATCTTAAAAAAGAGCAATGAAAGCACAAAAGAGTTATCTGCATTCATACTAAGAAGCTGTTTAGAGTCACTTAGTATTCTAAAAAATCTTTCAATAATTAACGTAGAAAATGTAGCATCATAACTATACATTTTTTCTTTGAGATAAACTATTATCTCATCTATCACCATCGAAGCTTCGTACTCCTCTAAAGTGGCAATAAATTCTAAAATTTTTTCTTTATCTTTTGCAAAAATAGCCTCAAAAAGCTTTTCTAAAAATTGAGGGTCAACAAGCCCTAACATATCTGTCACTGTTGCTACATCAATATACCCTTTAGAGTAGATAATAGCTTGGTCAAGTAATGTTAAAGTATCACGTAAACTTCCATTTCCACTTCTTGCAATAATCTCTAAAGCTGGAAGTTCAAATTCGATATTTTCTAAATGTAAAATATGCACAAGATGATCTACAATTTTTTTTGTAGCAATACGCTTAAAACGAAAATGTTGTGTTCTACTTAAAATAGTAGCTGGAAGTTTTAAAGGGTCTGTTGTTGCTAAAATAAATTTTACATAATTTGGAGGTTCTTCTAAAGTTTTTAAAAGTGCATTAAATGCCTCTTTTGTAAGCATATGCACTTCATCGATAATAAATATCTTAAACCTAGCCACTGCAGGTGCATATTTTGTTTGCTCTATCAAGTCACGAATATCATCAATTTTACGTGAACTTGCTGCGTCCATCTCAATAATATCCATATGATTATTTTGAGATGCCATAGTACAGTTTTGACACTCTCCACAAGGCTTAGAGGAGATACCTTGTTCACATAAAAGCGCCTTTGCAAAAATACGTGCTGTTGAAGTTTTTCCACTTCCACGTAAACCAGAAAAAAGGTACGCATGAGAAAGTCTTTGTGAATCTAATGCTAAAGAGAGAGTCTGCGAGATACTCTCTTGACCTATAAGCTCATCAAAACTTTTTGGACGATATTTTCTTGCTAAAACTTCACTTAACTCTTTCACTATTACTTCCTTCTAAAAAAAGAAATTATAGCTTTTATGGTATGAAGGCTCAATTAAAGTAGCACTACTTCTATAATGCCACCCACTCAAACTTCTCTATATTTCTACTCTCCTTTGAAAAATTAATCCCTATAAGATAAATTGCTTTGTTTTGGTTTT
>JAMOSG010000007.1 GCA_027063225.1 Helicobacteraceae bacterium
GATTTAATGCTGAGAAGTCTTGTACAAGATTATTTAAACTTACACTCTGTCCACCTATTAAAGTTCTTAGAGTTTCAAAGTTACCATTTAACTTTTTATTTGTGTAGATAATGCTTCTGAGTTTAGAGTAATCACTTCTTACATTTATATCTATCATCTCTGAGGGGATTTTATTACTAATTTGATATTTATTTATAAAATATAAAATCATATCTGTATTGTAAATACCATTAGGTAACTCTTCACTAAATATATAGTTGTTATACCACTCTTTTAATAGTGCTTTATCTACATCTACATTGTAATACTCTAAAAGCTCATCTACTTCACTTTGCGTAAACCCTACCATATCGTTAAAATCTGGTCTTAAAGAGATATTACTTCCAATATTAAACCCACTTGTTACATCATACATTGTCATTGGAGTAACACCTGTTATGAACATTCGCTTAAGTGGAGAGTCATTACCACTTGTTGCTGTTTTTAGGGTTGTGAAGAATTGTTTAAATGAGGCTGTCTTTTGACTCACTAAACCGAGGTAATCCTCTTTTTGCCTTAGAAGAAGCTTGTTTGCGAAGTTGTCGTATTCATCTATAAGTATCATAAGTTCTAAATTATTTTTTTGAAAATATTCAAAAATAGTTTTAAATAAAGATACAGGATTATTACTTTCTACTTTTAATGGAAGTTTATATTTTTCTATAAAACTTTTAAGTGTAAGTTGTAGATAATATTTAAAATCATTTTCAACATCATTAACATCAATTCCACTAAAATCAAACCTTAAAATATGAAAAGAGTTTTTCAGTGGAGTTGGTTTTTTCCCTATGTAGGTATCACCAAAAAGTAGTTCAAAATCTTTTGCATAGTATTTATCGTAGTAGGCTTCTAAAACTGCTAAAAACAAGCTTTTCCCAAAACGGCGTGGGCGGAGAAAAAGCATAAAACGTTCATTTAAATTCTCTAGCTTTTCAATAAATGGAGTTTTATCTACAAAGTAGTAGTTGTTCTCTTTTATATCTTTATAATCTGCTAAGCCGTAGGGGATTTTTTTCATTGTTAAGTGCCTTAGAGTAAATCTCTTATTTTTCTAATACTCTCAACCAAAGAGTGTAACTCATCTAGTTTTAACATATTTGGTCCATCACTCAGTGCAATACTTGGGTCAAAATGTGTTTCAAAAAAGAATCCATCAACCCCAACTGCAGCAGCAGCACGTGCTAAGTATGGAACCATAGAGCTATCACCCCCTGTTTTTCCATCTTGTGCTGTTGGCATCTGAACAGAGTGTGTTGCATCAAAAATTACAGGTGCGAACTCTCTCATAATCACTAAGTTTCTCATATCTACAACCATATTTCCATACCCAAAAGAGTTTCCACGCTCACACAAATAAACTCCATGCTTTTGTGCATTTTCATACGTTGGTTCACTACACCCTCTTGTTTGAAGCACTTTTAAAAGTGGGTATTTCATAGCATCACCTGCTAAAAACTGCCCTTTTTTAATGTTTATCTCTTTATCTGTTTTTGCACATGCCACTAAAAGGTCTGTTTGGCGACATAAAAATGCAGGAATTTGAAGCATATCTACAACCTTAGCTACTTGTGGCACTTGGTGTGATTCATGCACATCTGTTACCACTTTGTACCCAAAGTCATCTTTTACTTTTTGTAAAATTCTAAGCCCCTCCTCTATCCCTAAACCTCTAAAAGATTCTAGTGAAGTTCTGTTTGCTTTGTCAAAACTCGCTTTAAAATAGAAGTCTATCTGCGCATCATTTTGGTAACGCTCTAACTCTTTTGCAATTGTAAAAATATTTTTTTCACTCTCAATAACACAAGGTCCTGCAAGTAGTTTCATCTTTTTATCCATAATTTTAATTTTTTATATTATAACATTTACTTACTTCTAGCTACCATAATACCAGCTACAACAATAAGCACTATTCCAAAAAGTGTTGCACCTGAAGGAAAAGCATCTCCAAGAGCTACCCCAACAAGAAGTGAAAACAAAATATTTGTATAACTCACTGCCCCAACAATTCCAGCTTTTGAAGAGCCATACGCTTTTGTCATAAGAAGTTGCGAAATGGTTGCAAAAACACCCATTGCAATGAGATAAATCCAAACAATACCCTCAGGAAGAACAAACTCACTAAAAATCCAATCTAATTCAGGAGATTGAAAATAGGGAGAGAGTAAAAACAGTACAACAGGTCCAACACTTCCAACACCCATAAATGAAAGTGCAATTGCACGTGTATCGTAATAGTTTTTTAACTCACGAATAGAAGTGTAAGCAAGTGCAGCACCAATCCCACTAAAAATTCCAAGTAAATCATACTTAGAAAACCCTATTCCATCTGGTTGTGTTATAAATACTATCCCAATAAACCCTAAAAAAACAGCCATCCAACCCTTTAGTGATAATTTCTCATTTAAAAACAAATAAGCAAAAATCGCAGTAAAAATAGGGGAAGTTTTGGAGTATGTCATAGCATCTGCTAAAGAGATATGTGCAATATTATAAAAATATGCCAAAAGTGCTAAAAAACCCATAGTTCCACGAAAAAGTAATAACAAAGGCTTGCCCCCTTGTTGCACAAGTGGTGTTTTTATAACAGCTAAACCAATTAACACAACTCCAGCGATGTTTCTAAAAAAGACAACCTCCAAAGAGCTTAGAGTTTGACTTGAGAGTTTTGCAAATGCTCCCATAAACGCGAAGGTTAAAGAGGCTAAAAGCATATATTTTACACCATCGTCCAAGTGCCAATTTTTCATCTGTATCCTTTTGTTAACTTTTTAATGCTTAAGAGAAAACAATACTCCCTTTGGTTATAATCTTTTGTTATATTAAACAAAGGGGAGTTTTAATGTTATTAAGAGTAATAATAATGTTATTTTTGGTTTATTCTGTGGGAATGGCCAAAGAAATAGATGGGGAGTATAGCATATCATCGCTACAAAACTCTTCAACTTCAAGTAAAGATAGTTATTTTACTTTACTTGGTGCACCAGATCTTTATGTTTCTAGGCAATGTAGAAAAAAGTGTAAAAAAGATTGTTGCTGGGATGTTTTAAGAGATGTAAATGGAAACATTGTTCGTAACTATTCAACAAGTGATGATGTTTATGCACTTGCACGCAATAGATATAAAAATAAATCTTATCTTCTTTTTGCACATAAATATGGTCCAAAAAAGAGACGTAAAACAAAATACCATCTTGTAGATAACAACTTAAAAGAGTATGATGTTCCATCATTTTTTGGTAATACAAAAAAGCTTATTACAAAAGATGCTAACTTAGTAGAAGTATCTTCTAATGGTGTTTACCTCAACGGTTTAAAACAATACGATTCTAAAAGTTTTGAATCTATAGAGATTACCAATAACCCAGAAGGTGATATTGCAATAGGGGGAATCACACAAACAACACGTACTATTTTTGTTTCTGATTTTAAATCAAAAACATGGCTTCCTGCAAATATCACTCTAGCACAACATAGCGATACAAAAAAAATATTCTCTGTATATCCAGATACAAACAACACTATTTATGCAGTTGCATATAACCTTATAAATATCTACAGCAAAGGTCTTTTAGCATCATCTGTTAATTTCAAAACAGGTCAAACACATGCAGGTTGGATCTATAACTATGAGAAATTTAATATTGGATTTGATCCAGAAGTTTATGTAAAAGATAAAAACATCATAATTAACGCTAAAAATTCATCAACAGGTTCAAATGTATCTTTTAATATCACTCCTCAAGAGTTTGCACAAATTGACAAATCTGCTCCACAAAGAGAGGGTTTTGAAAATGAAACATACCTCTCTTTTATGGTTGGTGCTGGTGTTGAAATACTTAATTGGTATGCATATACAGAGGTTACAAAAGATGATACAACCTATGCAAAAACAGATTATGAACTCTCAGGAAGTATCTACAAAAAAATCTATCTTCAAGGAAGAGCTGGAGATACACAACTTGCAATTAGCTATATGAAAAATGAAGCTAAAAAAGTTGGTGGTTTAACAGAAAAAGCAAGTGAAACATTAAACTTTTTCATAGATTTTAACGCCCTACTTTCAAAATCAAGCACATTAAGAATTGCCTATACATCATCAAATATTAATGGTATTGCTACCTTTTACGATTCCCAAAAAGGAGCTACTTCTGTAACAGTAGATGGCACACAAATAGAATTTGAAACAAAAATTGAAAGATACTCCCTTCTTGTTATGAAAGAGAGAGGTTTTTATGCTGGTGCTGAATATACATCTTTTCAAACACCTTCTACTGTTGGTTTTTCAAACAGTTCTAAAAATATTGCCTACTATGGTTTAGATTCAGAATTTAAAATCAAAAACTTAGAGTTTGTTTTTGGTCACGATACAGCAGCATATGCAAAAAGATATGAAACAAACTTTAGTACTTTCTATCTCCAAGGTATGGGTGGTTTAGGTCTGAGTTACTACGATATGTCATCTGATTTTGAAAAAAACATTAAAGCAGCTTCTAGCAAAAAAATTGTATCGAGTGATATCGCATTTGTTGTAGATTTAGAGATGCAACTAGGGTATATTTGGCAACAAAGATCTAAAATGTTAAAAGGTCTTGGTTACTCTTTTGATATTGGATTTAAAGCAAGAGGAAGCTATACTGGTGCTGGACAAAACGATGATAGTGACAATTCAATAGAGTATGATGAAATTACTATGGAGATGGATAGATACGATGTATGGTATGGTCCATATGCCTATTTTAATCTTATGTTCTAAAATTTAATATTAAAGGAAATATTGTGAAATCAATACTATATGTAGTAATTGCTATGTTTATTTTACAAGGGTGTGGAAGTGGTCCAAAAATAGTTGTACCATCTTACAGTGCTCCACGTGAAGCTGCAAAGCTTACAAAAATTGAAACTAAAGATGAGTTTATTGCTAAGGGTGCTTATATGGCACTTTGGTTAGATCCTAATGTTATTAATGCAAAAAAATATAACAAGGCTATAAGTGGTATGATGGTTGCAACAATTAAAGAGCAACTCACGCAAACAAACTTCATTGTTTTAGATCCTATTCAAGATGAAAACAGTGTTATTCTTACAACAAAAGTTTTAAGTTATGTTTATAAAAAAGAGAAAAGAAAAGCTTCACTCTATATGGAAGTTTCATTTACTCTCTCAAGAGGTGCAGATGAATTTTTAGTAAAAAAATATCATGCAAGAAAATTAAGAATGGCTAATGACCCTTCACTTTTACCATCGAAAAATGATTTAACGCAAGATGCTATTAAACAGATTGTACGCTATTTTATCTCAGATATTTCACCACTAAAAACAAATCAGTTACGTGAATTTAAACCATTTCCAGACAAACTCAAACCTACACTAAGTTATGTAAGAGCAAAAAATTATACAGATGCTATCAACTTTATGCTTGCATATAAAGGTGAAAAAGATAAAAACTTTTACTATAACCTTGCAATTATCTATGAAGCAAAAGCAAGTAAAAATGAAGATTTAAAATTTTTACGCTTTGCAAAACTCAACTACAATAAAGCGGTTGAATTAGGTGGAGCAGATGATGAGCTTATTATGAAAACAAAAGCAAGATTTGATCGTTTTTATAACCTTATTAACAAAACTAAAAAACAACAAAAAATAAATAACTCCCTTATCAAAGATAGAAATTCCCTCCTAGGTGGTAGTGATAATGAATATGAATAAAATTATAAAATTTCTACTCGCTGCAACAATGGTTCTCTCTTTTAATGCTTGTTCAGCATTAAAAGAGACTCTGGCCTCTCAAACGGAAGTTCCAACACTTGAGAATCAAGCAAACAGAAGTGCTGTTGCTATTGCACTTGTGCGTGAAAATCATATTATGCAAAAAAAACTTCCTATCTCAAGTGATGCAAAATGGCCACTCCTTGTAAATGTAGATATCAATAACTCTATTGAGAAAAAGCTTAATCCCTACATTATGAAAGAACCATTTTTTGCAACTGATCATTACACAAAAGGTTTCCAAAGAGGATACTTAGGTTCTGGATTACTTATGCAATCATTTGGTGATTATAGCAATATAGTTGCAGCAGCTCTTAGTAGTTCTATCTCTCCACTTACGTATAAAGCATACTACAAAATATCTATATTTTATGGTAAAGATAGCTCAAAATGGCCAGATGTTTTTAACTTTGAAGGAACATTTAAAAACTTCTTAGAGTTTTCAAAAACTGACTTAGCACTTATTGATTCTCCAACGGGTGATGTTTACAACTCTTTAGAGGATGCGTTTATCTCATTAATGCCAATTAACCTACAAAAAGATTTAACATTTGCTCTTGAAGAGCTTAACTATGCCTCTGATGATGTTGCTTCACTTGAAGCACAAAAAGGGGAAATTAAAACAAAACTTCAGGATCAAAAAACACCAAAACAAGATCTTATACAACTCAATGAAGAGTTAGATCAAGTTGAAGCAGATTTAGAAAAAGCAAAACAAAAAGCTGAACAAAAACAAGAGATTTATACTCAACTCTTAGATACTGCAAAAGATGCACTTGAAAGTGATATTAACTTAGATGATCCAAACTATGTTGCACTTGCAAAAAATGTAAACTTAGCAGCTAATAGTATTGTAGAGGGTGCCAATGAAGCATACACTGCTTTTTCTTTAGCATTAACAAATATTATATCTAACAATCTACTTTTAAATCTTCCTAGAGAGCTTGAGTCTTTAGCACTTGCAACAGATTATGTTCCAGGTCATCTTCGTAATGTTTATGCACAAAGAATTAAACGTTTAGGGAAAAATGCACTCTATCTTTTCCCAAATATCTTTGTAGGTATTTATTATGCTAACCAACAAAAATCTGTAGTTTCTTACTATGTAGAGCTAACAGATATTATTATAGAAGCAGATAAACTCAAACAAGAAAAAATTAAAGAGAAAAAGGAAAAATAAAGATGAAATATATTGTTTTATCACTCTTTTTTGTTTTAAACCTTTTTGGTAGCTGGGATACAAATCCACCTTCTGATACTTCAAGTGCCTTTTTTGCACTTGGATATGGAGAGACACAAAAAGATGCACAAGATGATGCCCTTAGTAGTATTAGTTCTCGTATTTTTGTAAATTTATCTTCTGAATTCAATAATGAAGTTACAGTTACAAAACAGGGTAATGATGAAATGATCTTGGAGGACTCAACAAACACAGTAAACTCTCAAACTTCTAAAATTGAGTTTAGCGATGTTGTTGTTATGCACACAAAAAAAACAAACGGAGAGTTTGTTGTACTTGTTCGCGTAGATAAAGATACTCTTTTAAATAATTATCTTCATAAACTCCAAAACATCACTAAAAAAATTAACCAAAAATATAAAAAACTAAAACATACTTCTGCTTTTAATAAAATTGTTTTAGATGCTGATATTACTGCTTTAATGAAAAAAGTAAAACAATTATCTCCTGTTATAGTTGCACTAGATACTAAAAACAGATGGAAAAAAATAGAAAATAAATTTCAAAAAATTCAAAACTATGTAGAGGAACAAAGAGACACAATTAGCTTTGCTCTTCAAAGCGACAAAAACTCTAAAACTTTAGCCTATTTAGTTGAAGAGAAACTTCAAGAGTTAGGGTACCAAATCGTTCAAAAACATCCATCACTCTATATCAAGTTTATAACAAAAGCTAAAAAAAGAAAAATCCACTCAACAAATGAGCGTTTTGCCAAACTTACTTTTGCACTTAAAAAAGCGACTATTGAACTTTTTGATGCAAAACATAAAAGGAAAAGTAGAGTTATCTACAAAACAAAAGAAGCCTCTCCAAATGGCTTTAAAGATGCCCTTGCAAAAACAACAAAATATAAAAAGAAGATCTCTCAACTTGGAATCATTTACTTTTTAGTTGGTAAGAAAGAAGTATAATTGCAAAAAAGGATTAACTAAATGGGTAATATTATTGCATTAGCACTTCTTGGTGTACTTTTTTATTTTGTATTTAAAAGCTATTCAAAATACTCAAAAGAGTACACAAAAGAGGCATTGAAAAATTTTTCTGTATCGTATGAAGCGATTAAAAAAAGTGAACTTGGGCTTTTTGTAGCTCTTGTTGCTAAAGTTGCCAAAGCAGATGGAAAAGTTGATTCTCTCGAAGCAGAACTTATCTCTGAGATGTTTAGAGATATCTCAGAGATTTTTCCAGAACCTGCAAAAACAAAAGAGATTTTAAAACGTATTTTCGATGAAGAGAAAAACATTCAAAACAATGTTGCAACAATCGCTGGAGATTTAGCGTCACTTATTCGCCGTGATAAAAATAAACAGCAACAATTTATGGTGTTTTTAATCCAACTTGCATTTGTAGATGGGGAGGTTTCACACAATGAAGAGGAACATCTCCAAACTATTGCAGAAGCATTTGCATTTGATCCAAAACTCTACCATGCAATTTTTGATAGATTTGAACAAATAATGCAAAATGTTTCTCCCCAAGCAACCCTTGAAGAAGCATACAAAACATTAGGTGTTTCACCAGAAGATGATATGCAAACAATTAAAAAAGCATACCGTAAATTAGTAAGACAATACCATCCAGATATTATTAAATCTCAAGGAAAAGATGAAGCTTACATTAAAGAAGCTACACAAAAAACACAAGAGATTAATCAAGCCTATGAGATGATTAAAAAAGCAAGAGCTTAAGAGCTCTTGTTAAAATCTTTCTCCCAAAAAAATTCTATCCATTCATCTGCTTCATTAACCCAAAAATCTGGTTCATAAATAGAAGTTTTTTTATAAAAAAGTGTTGCACTTTTAAACTCTATCTCTTTATAACGCTGTATAAGATGCTCCATAATAGCTGCTAATGTTTCTCCACTATCTGCAATATCATCTACAACTAAAACAGACTCTAAATCTAAAAAAGCACATGTATCAAAAATTGTTAAAGAATCCCTTTTACATGTATTGTCATATAGCTCTGTTCGCAGTGTTTGTACTTCACGAATATCCATCCCCTCTGCAACGGCATGAGAAAGTGTAAGCCCACCACGGGCAATTCCTAAAATAGCTTGAGGTTTATATTCTCCAAACATCTTTAAAAGTTTATTTGTATCATCTCTAAAATTTTCATAACTATAATATTTCATAAAAGAGATTATAGAGGCTAAAACATTAATTTAGCTATAATTACAAATAAAATCTTCACGTAGTAGGTATATATATGAAAAAAATCGCCATAATTGGTCGTCCAAATGTTGGGAAAAGCTCACTTTTTAACCGTTTAGTAAAAAAAAGAGATGCTATTACATCTGATTTAGCAGGAACAACAAGAGACGTAAAAAGAACAGTTGTTACTATTTTAGATAAAGAGGCACTTTTACTTGATACTGGTGGTCTAGATAAAGGGTGTGAACTTTTTGATAAAATAAAAGAGATGTCACTTAAAGCTGCATATGCTGCAGATATTATCCTCTATATGGTAGATGGAAAATCTATTCCAGATGATGAAGATAAAAAACTTTTTTATGAACTCCAAACAATGGGAAAAGATATCGCCCTTGTTGTTAACAAAATAGATAATGACAAAATGAAAGAGAAACTTTGGGATTTTTATGAGTTTGGAACAGGAGATATTTTTGGAATCTCTGTTTCACACAATAGAAATACAGTAGAACTCTTAGAGTGGATAGCCTCAAAAATTCCTGAATCTGATCGCATTAAAGAGGAAGAGGAACAAGAAGAAGAGATAGAAGTTTTTGAACCTGAAGTGTTAAGTGATGAGGAGTTTTTTGCTCAGTATGATGAAGAAGATGAAGATGACCACTTCTTCTATACTGATGAAGAGGAGGTGGAAGATGACTCCATTTTTGGAAACAATGACCGTATTAAAGAGTATGATGAAGAGGATATTAACCATATAAAAATAGCTATTATTGGGCGTACAAATGTTGGAAAAAGCTCACTTTTAAATGCTCTTTTAAAAGAGGAAAGAAGTGTTGTAAGTAGTGTTGCTGGAACAACGATTGACCCAATTGATGAAACAATAGAATATAAAGATAAACAACTTACATTTGTAGATACAGCAGGTCTTCGCCGTCGTGGTAGAATTGTAGGGATTGAAAAGTATGCCCTTATGCGTACAACACAGATGTTAGAAAATGCAAATATGGCACTTGTTGTTTTAGATGCAAGTGAACCTTTTAGAGATTTAGATGAAAAAATCGCAGGACTTGTAGATAAAAACCAACTCGCTTGTATTATTGTTTTAAACAAATGGGATATTGCAGATAAACAAAACCACGATGCTATTATTGAAGAGGTGCGTGATAGATTTAAGTTCCTCTCTTATGCACCAATTATTACCCTCTCTGCAAAATCACGTTTACGTGTAGATAAACTCTACGATATGATTTTAAAAGTGAATGAAAACTACTCTCAACGTATTCCAACTTCACAAATCAATGAGGTTATAGAGTACGCACTTCGCCGCCATACACTTCCTAGTGTAAGTGGACAAGTTATCCGTATCTACTACGCAACTCAGTACGATATTCGCCCACCAAAAATCGCTATTGTAATGAACAAACCAAAAGGGTTACACTTTACATATAGACGCTATCTTGTCAATAAAATGCGTGAAGTTTTCGATTTTACAGGTACACCATTGTTGTTTAAAGCAAAAAAACGTGGTAGATAATAATAACAAAAGCAAAACTTTACTATAATGGCAAATAATATAACTCAACAAGAAGGAGCAAAAGTGGCACAATATGCACACTACGAAGATGTTGATCAAGAACAGCTTCAAAAAGATATCGATGCTATCAAAGAGACGATAGAATCAAGAACATGGGAAGATTTTGAACACCTCAAAAAATTAGAATTATGGGGTAGAATGTTTGGAATTGGTGGATTTTTACTTATTTTATTTACTGTAAGTTACGATGCAGTTTCAGGTATGAACTCATTTTTATTTTGGACTTTAGGTATTGCTGGTGCAATATCTATGGGGATTGCAAATGTTGCTCGTTGGGCAAATGTAACACACCCAATTTTACATGGTGCTTACGATAAAGTTCCAGGAATTCCAAAACGCTACACTAAAAAAGGTTTTGCAAAAGCAAATCGTAGATGGGTAGATTGGTTAGACTGGGTTGAACCTGAAGCTTGGACATTTGAGCATAATATCATGCACCACTACCATTTAGGTGAAGAGGATGATCCAGATAATGTTGAAAAAAATATGGTTTGGCTTCACGAAGCAAAAATACCAATGTGGATGAAATATGCATTTGTTTATATTTTTGCATTTACTTGGAAACTTACATACTATGCACCAAATACTATTCGTATTTTAGCAAATAAAGATAGACTCAAACGTGGTGAAAAACCTTCACCAGAGTATGAACTTTCACCATTTACACCAAACGGTAAAATTTTATGGACACAAGCTATTTTACCTTATGGTTTAGCTAAATTCGTTTTCCTCCCAGCACTTGCAATGCCTTTTGGTGGATGGTCTGCATTTGGTTATATGTTCTTATTTATGGTACTTAGCGAATTTTGGGCTAATCTTCACTCATTTTTAGTGATTGTTCCAAACCACTCAGCAGAAGATATTTACCAATTCTCTACACCACATAAAAACCAAGGTGAGTACTACCTTCGTCAAATTATGGGAAGTGTAAACTATAACACAGGAAGCGACTGGATAGACTTTTTACACGGTTTTTTAAACTACCAAGTAGAACACCATCTTTTCCCAGATATGCCAAATAGCTTTTACCAAAAAATGCAACCAGTTGTAAAAGATATTTGCAAAAAGCACAATTTAGAATATAGACAAGAGTCTGTATTTAAACGTATTAAAATGACACTTGATTTAATGGTAGGAAAAACAAAACTTCTTACTATTGATGGTATTTAAACCTTTCTAAAAAAAACCCTTTATGGGTTTTTTTCCTATTTTTTCATCACTTCTTCTATCCTTATTAAATTTTTCAGAAAAAAAACAGTTATCTAAAGTTAGAATGTTTTATTATTTATTTGTTAAAAACAATAAAACATTTATAAAAAAGGGACTTATATTATGAAAAATATAATTTTAAAAAACTCTATAATTTCCATAGCAGTTTCAACACTTCTTCTTATGAGTGGTTGTAACAGTGATTCTACAACTCAAGAAAAGGATACTCAACAGGAGGTTTCTTCACAAATAGAACCTACAACATCTGTTACTACATCTCAAGAGAGTGTTGAGGAGGGAATAGTTAAAGGTACTGTTGCTTTAGGTGCTGGTGCTGCTGCACATATAACTCTGATTGGCTCAAATTCAAATTCTATTAATGGGGAATCTGATGAAAATGGTTACTACGAAATTGATGCAAGTAGTTTAACAGAGCCTATTATGGTTCAAGCTATACTTGATGAAACTGGTGATATTATGTACTCTTTTGCTGAAGCAAATACAGGTATTGTTAATGTTACACCTCTTACAACATATCTTGTAGACCAAGCTGCTACTGCTCTTGGTTTAGAAGGTGGTGCTAGTCAACTCTTTACAAGCTTTACAGAAGGTTCTGCTCCATCTCAAATCTCTAATGAAGTAGATTCTGCTACTGAAGAACTTGACAATGTTATTGGTCATGTAATGAATGAAAACAATGTATCAGATTTTGATCATTTTAGTGGAGAATTTGATCCAAATCATAATGGATATGATGCTGTTTTAGATGAACTAGATATTGCACTTTACCAAGATGATGTTGTAATTAGAGAGGGAAATGTTACACTTGACACTCTTAATTACGATATCTCAACAGATACAATTAATATCTTAGGAACTATTAAAGATATTACTTCAAATAAAACAATTGCTAATGCTTCTTTAACACTTGTTGACCAAGAGGGAAATACTTTAGAAACAACAGCCGATGAAAATGGTACATTTGATATTGGTGTTGAAACAATGAGAAAATATACTATTACAATCTCAGCACCAAACTATCAAATACAAACAGTTCCAAATATATCCTCTTTTATCTTTAATGATATTCAACTCAATGATATTGTTATGATTCCAACTGATGCAAATTTAACAACAAACCTTTCTGGTAATGTTATTGATGGAAGAACAACTGCTCAACCTCTTCAAAATGTAACACTTCAATTTAGAGAAGGTTATTCAAATAGAACAGGTGATGTTATAGCAACTACTCAAACTGATGAGAATGGTGATTTTACACTTAATGAACTACAAGCAGGTATTTACACTGTTGAAATTTCACTAGATGGATACAATACACAATTTCAAGAAATTGTAGCTTATGGAGAATCTGATCAAGAAGACTTTAGCCTTCTTTCAACATTTACTCCAGAATCTAATGCATTTGCAACAATTACATTAAATTGGGATGAAGTACCAGCAGACTTAGACTCACATCTCACTGGTCCATCAGCTACTGCCGATGAGCGTTTTCATATTTATTATGGGAACCAAATTAGCAATGCTACAAATGATTTAGAAATATATAGAGATGCTATAGCTAGTGTTACAGGTAATAACTACGATAGTGCTACAGAGGAAGAGTTAGAGGATATTTTTTACAATGAACTTACTGCTGAAGAACAAGAAGAGGTAAGCCTACTTGTTTACCAAGCACTAAATCCAGAAGAGGCTCAAGAGCAAGAATTTTTCTTAGAACTTCATAGATCAGCATTAGAGAGTGTAACAGGTGAAACATATCCAAATCTTAATGATGATGAATTATGGGAAGTTTATATTAATCTTGATACAGAAGATCAAGCAAGTGTAGATGCAATTATAGAAGAAGCAACAACTCAACATTACGAAGAGCAAACATCTCAACTACCAGATCCTTGTTCAAATGGTGAATTAGCTTCTCTTGACAGAGATAGAACAGATATTATGTATGGTTTAAACCCAGAAACAGTAACTATTTGTAAATCTGATGTAACTGGTCTTTATAAATACTATGTAACAAACTACTCTGGTGAAGCACCAATGGCTTATGGAAATGCTCAAGTTACAGTTACTACTACAAGTGGTATTTCACGTACATTTACAGCTCCAGCAGCTGATGATAATCTTTCATCATACGATGGTAATGTATGGCATGTATTTAATATAGACTCAGATGGGAACATCTACCCTGTAAATGAGATGATAGGTCAAGACAATGGAGATTATGACTTAGAAACTGGAATTTATTCAGCTCCAAGTTTACATAAAAAAGATATTAGATTTACAGCAGATAAAAAAGGGGTTTTTACAAACTTACCTACTAAATAAAAGTTGAAGATAAGAAGCTTTTAAAAGCTTCTTATTTTTTTAAAAGATTTTCATAAAAGTAGTTTGTTGCTTCTACATATCCATCAATGCTTCCACAATCAAAACGTTTTCCTTTAAATTTATAAGCTATCACTTTTCCTTGTTTTGCTTGTTCAAGAAGAGCATCTGTAATTTGAATCTCTCCACCTTTTCCAGGTTTTGTGTTATCTAAAAGTTCAAAAATATCTGGAGTTAAAATATAACGCCCAATAATTGCCATATTTGTTGGAGCTTCACTAGGTTCTGGTTTTTCAACCATACTTGAAACTCTATAAACACCCTCTTCTATCTCTTCACCTGCAATTACACCATATTTATTTACCTTATCCATCGGCACTTCCATAATTGCAACAATTGAGCATTGGTACTTTTCATAAAGAGCAGTCATCTGCTTAAGAACATTTACACCCTCTAAATTAATACATAAATCATCTGCTAAAATAACAGCAAATGGTTCGCTATCACCAACGAGTACTTTTCCTTTATTAATCGCATCACCAAGACCCATCATCTCTTTTTGAGGCGTGTAAGTAAAAGTACAATTTTGCATTAAATTACGAGTATCTGCTAAAAGTTCCTCTTTTGAACTTCCTTTAATCTGGTCTTCAACCTCATAACTCGTATCAAAGTGTTTTTCAATCGCTTCTTTTCCACGTCCTGTTACTGTTGCCATAACTTCACAACCAGCTTCATACGCTTCTTCTACCCCATATTCAATAAGTGGTTTTGTTAAAATTGGTAACATCTCTTTTGGAATAGCTTTTGTAGCTGGAAGAAATCTTGTTCCATATCCAGCAGCTGGAAACAAACACTTTTTAATCATTTAAAATCCTTTTTATTGTTGTTTTATAACATAATTTGAGAAATTATACTATTTTTTCTTTAAAAATTTCTATACACTTTTGTAATTATTCTAACTTTTTTTTCGCTATAATTTCACAATTTTATAAAAGAGATGAATAGCTATGGATATTAGAGAAGAATTTTTAAAATTTTTTGAGTCAAAACAACACCAAAGAGTTGCCTCTGCACCACTTGTGCCAGATGATGCAACACTCCTTTTTAACAATGCCGGTATGGTTCCTTTTAAGTCAATTTTTACAGGGGAAGTTCCAGCTCCACAAAACCCACGTGCAACATCGTGTCAAACTTGTATTCGTGCAGGTGGAAAACATAACGATTTAGAAAATGTAGGCCACACAGCACGCCACCATACATTTTTTGAGATGCTTGGAAACTTTAGTTTTGGAGATTACTTTAAAGAGGAAGCTATTGCTTATGCTTGGGAATTTATTACAGAAGTTGTAAAACTACCAGTTGAAAAACTCTACGTAACTGTTCATGAAAGTGATGATGAAGCGGAAGCTATTTGGCAAAAGTATATCGCAAAAGATAGAATTTTACGTTTAGGCGATAAAGACAACTTTTGGCAAATGGGCGATACTGGACCATGTGGACCATGTAGTGAAATTTTTTATGACCAAGGTGAAGAGCACTTCAAAGGTGAAGAGGATTACCTAGGTGGTGATGGCGATAGATTTTTAGAGATTTGGAACTTAGTATTTATGCAATATGAAAGAAGTAGTGATGGCAAACTCACTCCACTTCCAAAACCATCAATTGATACAGGTATGGGACTAGAGCGTATTGTAGCTATTAAAGAGGGAGCATTAAGTAACTATGGTTCATCTTTATTTATGCCACTTATTAACAAAGTTCAAGAACTTATTGGCAAAGAGTACAAATATGAAACTGGTGCATCTTACCGCGTTATTGCAGATCATATTAGAACTGCTGTATTTTTACTCTCTCAGGGAACAAACTTCTCTAATGAGGGTCGTGGTTATGTACTTCGCCGTATTTTACGTCGCGCTGTAAGACATGGGTACCTTTTAGGTTTTAGAGAGCCTTTTATGTATAAACTTGTACCTACTCTTGTAGAGATTATGGGCAAAGAGTATGACTACTTAGTAAAAAAAGCTGATATTGTAACAGAGCAAATTGAGCTTGAAGAGGCACGCTTTTTCAAAACTATTGAGAGTGGAATTGCCCATTTTGAAGAGGAGTTAGCAAAAACAAAAGATATCTTTAGTGGAGATGCTGCATTTAAACTTTATGATACTTTTGGATTCCCACTTGATTTAACGCAAGATATGTTAAAAGAGAAAAACCTAGAAGTTGACACAAAACGTTTCGATGAGCTTATGCAAGAGCAAAGAGATCGTGCAAAAGCTGCGTGGAAAGGGAGTGGCGATGAAGCTGTTCATGGAGATTTTAAAGAGCTTTTAGAGGAATTTGGTGAAAATGAGTTTGTTGGGTATGAAAACACACAAACAATCTCTAAAGTTTTAGCTCTTCTTGATGAAAACTACAAAAGAGTTGAGCGTTTAGATATAGCACAAAAAGGGTATGTTCTTTTAGATAAAACACCATTTTATGCACAAAGTGGTGGTCAATGTGGAGATAGCGGAGAGCTTCAATGTCGTGCAAAAGTTGTAGATACTAAAAAATTCTTTGGACTTAATCTTAGTGAAATTGAAGTAACGTCAAGCATTAAAGTGGGCATTAATGTAGATGCAATTGTAGATTTAAGCAGAAGTGAAATTGCAAAACACCACTCTGCAACACACCTCTTACACAGTGTTTTATACGATGTTTTAGGAGAGCATATTGCTCAAGCTGGTTCTTTAGTTGAAGCAAATAGACTCCGTTTTGATTTTTCACACCCAAAAGCATTAGAGCATAGTGAGTTAGCAGAGGTGGAACTTCGCGTAAATGAGCTTGTAAAAAGAGCAATTCCTCAACAAACTCGTGTTATGAGTATTGAAGAAGCTAAAAATGTTGGTGCCAAAGCACAATTTGGTGAAAAGTATGGTGATGAAGTAAGAGTTGTAGGCTTTAGCGATGCTTCAGTTGAATTTTGTGGTGGAACTCATGTAAACAATTCAAGTGAGATAGGTTCATTCATTATCACAAAAGAAAGCGGTGTAAGTGCAGGTGTTAGACGTATTGAAGCGGTGTGTGGTTATGCAGCGTATGAGTACTTTGCAAATCAACGCATTTTACTCAAACAAGTAGAAGCAGAAGTGAAAAATACAGATGTTTTAGCTGGAATTTCACGTTTAAAATCGAATGTAGAGACACTCAAAACTGAACTTAAAGAGGCTCGCGAATCTGTAAAAGTTGAACTAAGTGAGCAAAAAATTGGTGATGTTGTTGTAGTTGTAGATGAACTACCAAGTGGCGATATTAAAGAGAAAATCGATGAGCTTAAAAACCAACACGACAATGTTTGTGCTATGCTTTTTCAAGTAAAAGGTGACAAAGTTTTAATCGCTGCTGGTGTAAAAAATGCTTCTGTTAAAGCTGGAGATTGGATTAAACAAATTGCTCCTATTTTAGGTGGTGGCGGTGGTGGTCGCCCTGACTTTGCACAAGCTGGTGGAAAAGATGCTTCTAAACTTCCACAAGCTAAAGAGGCTTCAGTTGCATTTGTTAAGGAAAAACTAGCATAATTATGAAAGAGTTTTTAGTTACATTTTTTGCAGATTATAAAACACCAATTATATTTTTGCATATTTTAAGTGCAGTTGTATGGGTTGGAGGAATGGTTGCTATGCGTTATGCAGCGCACCACTCTTTTATGCACATACAAGAGCCAAAAGAGCGTCTTAGTCGTATCTCTTACGCACTCAAACGCCTCTTTAGTATTGTAACACCTTTTGTAATTATTTTAATTATTACAGCTGTTTTAATGTCAGTTGGACTTGGATTTCGCGTCGCTGCAGTTGATGCAAATGGAAATGTAATAGATAACTATGCTATGTTTATTTACAACTTAGTACATGTTAAAGAGGTTATTTGGATGGTTATGGCTACAAACTTAGGTGCTATGATATACCGCAGAGCCAAAGCAGATAAAGCATTAAGCCAAAATAACCTTCCAACAACAAAAGCACTTTTAGAGCCTATTGGAAAATATATGGTTCCTTTAAATATTTTTCTAGGGGTAAGTGCAATTTATTTAGGAGTAACACTTCGCCATGCCTATTAGACTCGCTTCCTCATCAATTACTCGTGCAATGCTTTTGCAAAATGCAAATATAAACTTCATTCAAGAGAGTGTAGATTTTGATGAGGAGCAAATTGTAGCCTCTTCACCAAAAAACTTTGTTTACCAAGCAACACTTGGAAAATATGAGGCTAACTTTAAAGCTTTTGGAATAGAGCAATACCCTTTACTTGTAGCAGATACAGTAGTGACAAGTCAAAATCAGATTTTACGTAAAGCTCGATGCATTGATGATGCTAGAAATATTTTAATGACACAAAGTGGCAATATTACAAGTATAGTTACATGTATGATATACCACTCAAAAGAGAAAAAACTTATAGATATCTCCCAAACAGATTATATTTTTAAACCCTTTGATATGGATGATTTAGAAAACTACTTAAAAAGTGGTGAGTGGAGAGGGAAAGCTGGAGCTTGTATGGTTGAAGGGTTTTGTAAACCATACATAAAAGAGGTAAAAGGGTTTGAATCTACTGCAATGGGACTGAGTGTAGAGGTTTTAAAACGCTTTATCTAAAAAAGGGTTTATATTATTATGTTTAAAAATAAAATTTTATTACTTACAACACTTGCTGCAGTAATTGTTACCACCTTAGGTATCAAATATATAAACTATCTTCAAGAGCGTCGTCAGAATATGGCTTTAACAAAATATGATGACTTTGCGCACTCTGTTAAAAAAAACTTAGCAGATATTATTGCTCAAAAACAAACTTCAACTATGGCTATAGCTTTAAGTTTAGCAAGTGATAGAGCATTAAATATTAATCAAATAGATACAAAACATTATGATACTTTATTGCAAAAATATAAAAGAGACACCCTTTATCAAAATATTTGGATTCAAATTGTAGATAAACAACAACACCCTCTTTATAAAAGTTGGAGCCAGGAAAAGAATGTAACAAATATCTTTCAAACCAAAGATATTACAGAAGTATTTCAACACAACAAACCTATCTCTTCTGTTACTATTAATCAATACGATTTAGTTTTAGAAGCTATCGCTCCTATTGTAAAAAATAATAAAATTGTTGGAGCATTAGAAGTAATGTCACATTTTAACTCTATTGCAAGAAAACTTAAACAAAGCGATATTGAATCAGCTGTTCTTGTAAAAAAAGAGTTTAGTCACAAAATAACAAAACCTTTTACAAATTTATTTTTTGATGGT
Source organism: Helicobacteraceae bacterium (assembly GCA_027063225.1). GTDB lineage: Bacteria > Campylobacterota > Campylobacteria > Campylobacterales > Sulfurimonadaceae > Sulfurimonas. Next base: position 19,633 of record JAMOSG010000007.1, read on the forward strand.
TATTACGTTGCAAATAAAAATGCTTCAAAGGAACTGCTTGCATATCTTCATCAATATGGTATTAAAAACTATATGCAAGATAACTATAAACTTGAAAATACTAAACTGATTATTAGCTACCCACTTTCAGATTATCATGGAAATACTTATGCTTATTTTATAGCATCAAAAAACTTACACTCTCTAGCACAACTTGAAAATGAATTTTTCATGTTTACAACTGTAGTTATTCTTGGTTTACTTATTATCTTAGGTATTTATCTTTACTTAACCAATAAAGAGCAAAAAGAGTACTATAAAAACATTATAGATTTTTCTACAAATATTCTACTTATCAAAGATAAAAATCAAATTGTAGAAGCAAATAAAAAGTTTTTTAAATACTTTAAAAATTATAATTCTCTTGAAGATTTTATTCAAAAAAATGGTTCTATTGATAACTTTTTTGTTGAAGAGGAAGGATACCTTTCAAAAGAGATGGATGGTCAAACATGGCTCGAATACCTTATACAACAACAAGAGCCACAAAAAGTAAAAATGAATATAGATGGAGAGGAATATTACTTCTCTATAGCAGCTTCCAAAATTTTAGATGAAGAACAAAACTATAGTATTATCTTAGCTGCTATTACAGATGAAGAAAAGTATAAAAAAGAACTTGAAGAACTTACAGTTACAGATCCACTTACTGGAATTAAAAATAGACGTTATTTTATGAATAAACTAAAAGATGAAGTTCAAAGAGCAAATCGATACCATGAAAAACTTTCTCTTGTTATGTTTGATATTGATCACTTTAAAAAAGTAAATGATGAGCATGGTCATGACGTAGGAGATAAAGTACTTAAAGAATACACAAAACTTATCTCTTCTAAATTACGTGAACATGACTCTTTTTGTCGTATTGGAGGGGAAGAATTTATTATTATTTTACCTCATGTAGAACTAAGTGGAGCACTTATTGTCGCTGAAAAACTTCGTAAATCTATCGAAAAACATAAAAAAGTTCTTCCTATTACTATGAGTTTTGGTGTTGTTGAATTTAAATCAGAGGAAACATTTGAACATCTCTTTAAACGTGTAGATAATGCTCTTTATGAAGCAAAAGAAAATGGTAGAAATAGAGTGGTTGCTGGGTAATGCAATATTACAAAAAAGAGCTTTTAGCACTCAAAAAAACAAATAGATATAGAAAAAGAACACTCTATAACCCTACACTTAAAGATTTTGCATCAAACGATTATTTAGGTTTGGCACACAACCAACTTCTTCACCAAAAAGCGGTTGAAAAATTAAATAGCTACACAATATATGGTGCCAAAGCTTCAATGCTTGTAAATGGGTACCATAAAATCCATCAAGATACAGAGCAACTCCTTGCACAAAGTAATGGTTTTGAAGATGCTCTTTTACTAGGAAGTGGTTTTAACGCAAACATAGCACTTATTGAATCTCTTGTACGTAAAAAAGATATCCTCTTTATAGATGAACTCTACCACGCTTCTGGTGTTTTAGCAACGCAACTACAAGGTAAAGAGGTTTACTTTTTTAGACACAACGATATGCAACATCTCAAAGAGCTTTTAGCTACACACAAAACAACAAAACGTCGCCTTATTGCTGTAGAGGGTATCTACTCTATGGAGGGAGATTTATGTGATAAAGAGGTATTTGAAATTGCAAAAAAAGAGGATGCAATTTTAATCGTCGATGAAGCACACAGTAGTGGTGTTGTAGGCAAAAACCTTTTAGGGGTTTTTGATTTATACAATATTAATGTAGAACCAAACCATATAAAGATGGGAACTCTTGGCAAAGCATATGGAGGGTTTGGTGCTTATGTTTTAGCCTCTTCCCATATTATAGAGTATATGATAAATAGAGCAAAACCTGTTATTTATGCTACCGCTCCATCACTTTATGAGAGTGCAAAAGCACAAGCAGCACTTAAATATATTTTAGAAAATAAAACGCAACTCTCTTTAGAGATCAAACAACGCCAAAAATTAGTAAAAGATATATTTAATATCGAAATTGCTGGACTTATTGTTCCTATTGTTATTGCAAACAACGCAAAGGTGTTGCATATACAACAAAAACTTCAAGAGCAAAACTACTCCATTGGAGCAATTAGGCAACCAACTGTTCCAGAGGCAATTATTCGTATAATTGCAAGAGTTGGCGAAGATATAAAAGAGTTTAAAAAAGTTTGCTCTTTAGTCAAAAATTTATCCATGTAAAAGAAGAAATATGCAAAAAGAGTTACTACGTAAAAAAATGCAAAAAAATTTCTTTAAGATGATTATAGTTCCATTTTTTTCTCTCACCATTATTTTTGCTCTTTTATTTATTTCTTTTAGATTATATATGGCTTCACAAAAAGAAGCATTAGCAATAAAAGATGCAAAGCATATTCTCAGTTTTGTTTTAGAATCTCAAAAATTAAAATTAGAAAATGAATTTAACAAAATAGAAACATATGCAATAATCTTACAAAAAGAGTATGAGCATCTTTTTCGATACCATCCCACTCAGCCAAGTACACAAGAAATAAATGCTATATTAAAAACTTTGTTAGAAACAAATCCATTTATTTATAAAATAAACTTTATTCATAAAGATAAAACAGAAACATCTTATTCTTCAAATAAAACAGTGACATCCCATAGTATAAAATTTACACATTATAAAAAAAATTTTAAAACATCTATCTCTAATAGTGTTTTATGGGAAGAGCCTTTTTTTAACAAAAAATTACAATCATGGATGATATCAGCTATAATACCAGTCTATTTAAAAAGAAATCTTGAAGCTATTGTAGAAATAGAAATTACCCTTAAAAACCTTATGCAACAGCTTTTAGCTATTGATTTACCTTATAAAACAAAAATATTACTTATCAATAAACAAGGTAAAATTACAGCTGTAGATCAAGCATTACAAAAACAATTTCCTATTCATACAAATATTTTGAAATCAAATAATATAATACTCCAAAATATTACAAAAAACTTATCACAACATAACAATAATATATTTCCATATAATAATACAACCTATTTAACTTTAACAAAAGTAATAACTCCTATCCATTCACATATCATTTTATTAACCACTATTAAAGATATTGAAGAGAAAATGAATAACCTTACAAATACATCAACACAATTAATTATATTGATGATTCTAATTTTTGCATCTGTGTTATTAACTTTTTATTTTCTTGCAAAACTACAATTTAAAAAAATTTCTTTAGCAATTGTAAACCCTATTTTATCGCTTGCAAATATTAGTAAAAATATTGAAAAATATAAAGGAAATATTCCGCAACCTCAAACACAAATTTTAGAGATTGATACCTTAAGTCAAAACTTTAAAACTATGGTTACACATCTTTATGAAAAAGATAAACAACTAAATAATTTTAATACTCAACTTATTCAAGAGGTACAAAAAGCAACAAAAGATTTACAAGAGAAAAATAAAACAATTAATATTATTTTCGATACCCTTATGGAAGCAGTAGTTCTGTGGGACTCTCAACATAAACTTATCAAAGCAAATAAAGTTGCTATTGAGATGTTTAGATTTAACGATGAAGAAGATATTTTAGGAGCAAATCTTCTTGAATATGTAGTAGATTCTGAAAAAGAAAAAGCAAAAAAATTTTTAGCAAAAACAAAAGCTACACCTTATGAAATTCAACTTCTAAGAAAAGATAAAACAAAATTTACAGCCCTAGTTCAAGGACAAGACATTTATATCAATGGAATAAAACACCGTTTATCTACTACAATTGATATTACAGAACTTAAAAATCAAGAGAAACAACTTTTACAACAATCTAAACAAGCACAAATGGGTGAGATGATTAATATGATAGCACACCAATGGCGTCAACCACTCAATGCTATTAGTGCAGCTGCTATTCGCCTTTCGATGCTCTCAAGTATGCAAGCATTAACAGATGAAAAAACACAAGAAGCGAGTAAGTCTATTCAAGAGCAGTGTCAAAAAATGTCCAAAACAATAGATACTTTCTTAAACTTTGCACGTCCATCGCAAAAAAAGGAGCTTTTTAATCTTCAAGATACTTTTAATGCCGTAATGGATCTTATGCTTACACAGCTTAAGAACCTCAATATAGAGATTGAAATAAATTTAGAAGATAATTTACAACTTTATGGATTTGCTGACCAACTTGAACAAGTTATTATTAACATCTTAGCAAATGCTAGAGATGCTTTTGATGAGATAGAACAAGAGGAGAAAAAAATCACAATCACTGCACTTCAAAAAGATAATCAAATAAACATCTGCATAGAAGATAATGCAGGTGGAATTACACCAAATGTTGTAAATAAAATCTTTAACCCTTACTTTACAACCAAAGAGCAAGGAAAAGGAACTGGAATTGGACTTTATATGAGTTTAGAGATTATGCGTAAAAGTTTTAATGGAAATCTAATCTATAAACCAAGAGAGAGTGGAAGTTGCTTCTTTTTAATTTGTAAAGAGGAGAAAATAGATGCAACCACAAAATAGATTTTTACAAAGAGCAAAAGATTGGGATAAACTCCCTCGTCGTGTTCAAAATGCCAAAAGTGTTGCAGCTGCAATAGATAAAGAGTGCCCACTAAATACTGAGCTTTCTCTTTTAGATTTTGGAGTGGGTACAGGACTTTTAGGATTTGAGATTCTCCCTTGCGTAAAAGAGATAATAGGTGTTGATACCTCTGAAGTTATGCTTGAACAACTTAAAGAAAAAAATACAACAGAGCATTTTATAACACCCCACTTAGGTGATATTTTACAAACTCCACTAGAAAAAAAGTTTGATGGAGTTATAAGTTCTATGACACTTCACCACATAGAAAATTTAGAACATTTTTTCCAAACTATGGCACAACATTTACAACAAGATGGTTTTATAGCTATTGCAGATTTAGAAAAAGAGGATGGCACTTTTCACTCAAATAATGAAGATGTATTTCATTTTGGTTTTGAATCACAAACATTAAAAAATATAGCTCAAAATAATGGCTTTAAAAATATAAAAATAAAACAGATACACACTATACAAAAAACAAAAGAGTATGGTGTATTTTTACTAACAGCACAAAAGAAGTAGATGAATATTCAAAAACTCAAAATTCAATACAATCAAAAAACAATTGTTGATATATCTTTTAAAATCAAACACTCTCTAGCCCTTGTTGGGGAGAGTGGTAGCGGTAAAAGTTTGACTCTTAAAGCTTTACTTGGAATGTTACCAAATAATCTAAAACTTACACTTCAAACAGAAGATAAACTAACAAAAAAAGATATAGCATTTGTTCCCCAAAACCCTTTTACTGCCCTCTCTCCACTTACAAAGATAAAAAAACAATTTTTTGTTGAAGACTCTAAAAAAGAGAAGCTTTTAGAGCTTGTTGGGCTCGAGAAATCCTTTTTAGAGAGGTTCCCTCCCCAACTCTCAGGAGGACAACTCCAAAGAGTTGTTATTGCTATTGCACTAGAGAAAAACCCTCAACTGCTTCTTTTAGATGAAGCAACAACTGCACTTGACCCCACTACAACACAGATGATTTTAAAGCTCTTAAAAAATCTTGCAAAAGAGCAAAATTTTAAAACACTTTTTGTAACACACGATATAGCTGCAGCAGAAAAACTTTGCCAAGATATTACTGTTTTAAAAGAGGGAAAAATTATAGAAAATGGTACAATGTCACAAGTGATACAAAACCCACAAAACCAATACACAAAAACTTTAATAGAAGCAAATTTTGCACATAGGAAATTTCGCCAATGATAAAAAAAACATTTATAACCCTTTTTGTAGTTGCTTTTTTAGCACCCTTTTTAGTAGTTGGATACTTCTTGGTTCGATACGACTACGATATATCTCCACTTGTAAACTATAAACCAGACCTTACAACAACTATTTATGATAAATATGGGGAGAAAATTGCTAATGTATTTGATAAACAACACCGTTTTTATGCAACATTCGATGAAATTCCCCCACGTGCTGTTGAAGCACTTGTAGCTATAGAAGATACAACATTTTTTGAACACCCTGGTATCAATATAGATGCAATCTTTCGTGCTGCTATTAAAGTTTTAAAAGCGGGTCGTGCAGTAGAGGGTGCAAGTACTATTACACAACAACTTGTAAAAAACAGACTCCTTACTCGAGAAAAAAAACTTTCACGTAAAATTAAAGAAGCTATCTATGCTATAAAACTTGAACATGCTCTAACAAAAGAGCAAATTATGGAGCGTTACCTCAATGAGATCTACTTAGGGCATGGATACTATGGAATAAAAACCGCTGCAGATGGTTATTTTCATAAAAAACTCTCTGACTTAACACTCAAAGAGATAGCTATTTTAGTGGGTCTTCCAAAAGCACCAAGTACCTATGCACCAACAAAAAATTATGAAATCTCTATGGGTAGAGCCAATCGTGTAATCTCAAGAATGCATGCTCTTGGATGGATAGATGATAAAACTTATGAAAAAGCACTTGCAGAAAACCCAAAAGTGTATAACTCAACATTAACACAAAATAAAGCCCCTTTTATTGTTGATGAAGTAGCAAGAGAGGTTCGCTCTATGGGGTTAAAAGATTTAAAAACAGGTGGCTATAAAATCTACACAACTATAGATTTACGTTTACAAGATGCTGCTAGAAAATCTCTTAAATATGCTTACGAATTTTCACTACGCCGTATTAAATGGTATGATAAAAAAGCGATGCAACGTATGAAAAAAAGGGGTGAAGATATTACAAAGTTTGTCCCAAGCGATACCTCTAAACTCAATGGTGCACTTGTGAGTTTAGACTCAAAAACAGGTGATGTTTTAGCACTTGTTGGAAGTGTAGATTATAAAAAAAGTTCTTACAACAGAGCAACACAAGGGCGTCGCCAACCAGGAAGTGCATTTAAACCTTTTATTTATCAAGTTGCTATCGACTTAGGATACTCTGGTGCTACAAAACTTGTTGATATTGCAAAAACATATAAGTATGAAAAAAATGGTACAGAGTTAAAATGGCAACCAAAAAACTACTCCAAAAATTATCATGGGCTTATTACTTTACGTGAAGCACTTATCCACTCAAGTAACCTCGCTACTATTAACCTAGTAAACGATATTGGACTTACACAACTTCTACGTGAATTTAAAAAGTTTGGTATTAAAAATGTACCAAAAGATTTATCTATTTCACTTGGGACTATCTCACTCTCACCACTACAACTTGCAAAATATTACACATCTTTTGCAAATCACGGTATTCAGATGGAGACTCACCTTATCGATTCAATACAAAAAGATGGTGCTATACTTTACAAAAAACAACTTAAAAGTCGCTACATCACTTCCCCACAACAAGCATTTATTATGACAACCATTTTACGTGATGTTGTTCGTCGTGGAACAGGTGTAAGAGCTAGAGTAAAAGGGATAGAACTCGCAGGAAAAACAGGAACAACAAATAAAAATGTGGATGGATGGTTCGCAGGGTACTCACCAACAATAGAAACAGTTGTATGGTTTGGAAATGATGACAACACACCAATGCACAAAAAAGAGACAGGTGGACGTGTAGCAGGACCAGCATTTAGTGCATACTTTAAAAAACTACTCCAATATTACCCACAAATTCAAAGAAAATTTGAAAAACCTGATGGCATTATAGAGGTAAAAGTTGGAAAACGTATGGAGTATTTTAGCGATATTTCAAAACCACCACGTAATAATGTAGAGGAGCAAGTTGAAGAGGAGTTGATCTTTTAAGGTAGTGTAAAATAATTTCTGTAAATTCCAAATTGACTATGATTATAAAAAAGAAAATACTCCAAAGGTTTTTTATGCCTTTGGATAAGTTCCCATATCTGGATGTGATGGTATTCTAAAAAATGTAAGTGGTGGGAATTTTGTAGGTAAAACAATAGGGTTTACATTTCCACTATGCACCTCCTCCCAAATCTTTCCATTGTGGGCTTGAAGTTTTTTAAACTTCATAAAAAATTTTCCATCTCTCTCATAAGTTGAACCATATTCATTATCTACTAACTCAATTTTTGCATCAAGTGGTGCTACAACTTCAAGTTCATCACCTGGAAGTGTTTTATATTTTGTTAAGAAGTGTGTTCCCTCTTCATTTACAACACCACTTACTTGGTGTGTTCCAAGCTGCATTGTGAAATCTAAACTTTGAGTATCATGCTTTTCAAATGGACGAGAAACGAGATATGCATCTGTATAGCCACGATTTTGTAAAGAGTTTAGTTCATACTCATATTTTGGAGTATCTAGTTTTCCTGCATAGTAGTCATCTATTGCCATTCTGTACGCTTTTGCTGTTACTGCTGCGTAGTAAGCTGTTTTTGTACGACCTTCAATTTTTAGTGAATCTACCACACCACTATCTAAAATCTCTTTTATATGTGCAGAAAGATTCAAATCTTTTGAATTCATAATGTAAGTTCCAACACCCTCATCTTCAACAAGTTTAAAAAGTGTTCCAGTTTCAGGGTTTGCTGCATAAATCTCATATGGAAAACGGCAATCGTTTGCACAACTTCCACGATTTGGAACACGTCCACTTTGTAGTGTTGAGATTAAACAACGTCCACTATATGCAAAACACATACTTCCATGCACAAACACCTCTAACTCTAAATCTGGAAGCTCCTCTTTAATAAGCTTTAAATCTTTTAAAGAGATTTCACGTGCAGTAATAATACGCGTCGCACCCATATTGTAATATACTTTTGCATCAAGCACATTCATAACATTCGCTTGAGTTGAGAGGTGTAGCGGCATATCTGGCACTAACTCATGTGCTAATTGTAAAACACCAGGAGTCGCTACAATAAAAGCATCTGGTTTTAGCTCTGCCATTTTTAAAATATGTTTTTTAAGAAGATCTAATTGTGAATTAAACGGAAATCCATTAATAGTAGCATACACTTTTTTACCACGCTCATGTGCATACTTAATACCCTCTGCAAAATCTTCAAATGTAAACTCTTTTCCAGAGCGAATACGTAAAGAGAAGTGACTCACTCCCCCATAAACTGCATCTGCACCAAAATCAAATGCAATTTTTAACTTTTCAAGTGTCCCAGCAGGAGACAATAATTCAACTTTTTTCATCTATTAATTCCCAAATTGTGCAAGAAGTGCTTCAATATCATCATCACTTGCAACATCATTATGAGTATCTCCAATAATATGTTGTGCTGAAGATACACGTTTTTCATCCTCTATTTTACCCTCAAAGAGTGTATTCATATAGCGTGATAAAGAACGCATAACATTAATAACACGCTCAATTTTTTGACGGTGAATATCTTGATATTGCATAATATCCATTACATTCATAATAGAATCACCACTATTTTGTAAAATCTCCTCAGATGTTTGCATAGCATCTAAAACACCCTGATTTTTTTCTAGCTGTTGTTTAAAAGCCTCTACATGAGGAAATTTTTGCGTTAATTTTTCAAAAAGCTCAATATTGCTCTCAATAACATCTTTTACAGAGTTTAGATGCTCTTCTGCATCCATTAAATCGTTACTAACACCCTCAATAATATCGAAAATCTCTGTTGCTTTCTCTTCTGATTCTTTTGTAACATCATCAAGTTGATGTACCATTTTATTTTCATTTGTAGCTGGAAGTGGAAGTGTTACTTCATCATCTTTTACCTTTGTGATGTCGTACTCTTTCTCCTCTTGTGTTAATGCCTCTAAAGGATCAACAACCTCTTCCTCTTTAGTTTCCTCTTGTGCTACAACCTCTTCTTCTGCAGCTTCATCAAGATCTAAATCATCAATATCGCCACTCATTAAAGCATCTAATTCTTCTTGTGTCATACCTTCGTTCCTAACTTAGCGAATAATTTATTTTATAATATCATATTTTTTATTTAGTTAAGCTCAATAAATTTCATCTTTTTAGATTCAAAATAAACAGCTTCTTTATACCCTGCATCTTTTGCAAATTTTACTATTTCATCACTAAAAAGTCCAACCTGTTTTGGCTCATGTGCATCTGATGCAAAAGTGATAGGAATATTTAACGCAAAAGCCTCCTCCAAGAGTTCACGTGAAGGGTAAGGCTCACCTACTGGTTTACGATATCCTGCTACATTTAACTCTAAAGCCATATTTGCCTCTTTTATAGCTAAAAGGGCATCTTTTGCAAAATCTACCACAGGTTTTGTTGGCATAAACTTAAACACTTTCATTAAGTCTAAATGCCCTGCAATTTGAAACTGCTTTGTTTTTGCCATAGACTCTATTGCTTTAAAATATTTTTGCCAAAGTTCATCTATATTTTGCTCTTTGTATCTTCCTATAAACTCTGGGTTATCAAACCCCCACTCCCCTAAAAAGTGCACAGATCCTATTAAATAATCAACATCTGCTTCTAAAACTCTTTTATCTACCAACCCTTCAATAAAATCTACTTCGTATCCAAGTAAAAGTGTAATATCCAAAGCATATTTTTGCTTCGCTTCTAAAATAGAGTTTTCATACTCTTGCATTTGGGAAAAAGACATTCTGTATTGTGGATCAAAGTCCATTGGAGCATGGTCTGCGATGCCAAAATATTTTGTATTTTTTTTGATCGCTGTTTCTATGTACTCACTAAGAGTCCCTGTTGCATGGTTACAAAGTGGCGTGTGGTTGTGAAGATCTACTACCATAAAAGTTCCTAAATAAAAAAGTTTATTTTTTGTAATTGTATAATAATGATTGTTTGATTTTTGTTAGAGAAGTTAGAAAAAAGTGGTAAATGGTGCGATCGGAGGGATTTGAACCCTCACACCCTAAGGCACTACCCCCTCAAGATAGCGTGTCTACCAGTTCCACCACGATCGCATAAAAAATGAAGTTAAAAAGTTTCACTTCCAAAGAAGGAAGTGAAATTATACTTAAGTAATTTTAATTTAAAATTAACCTAAATATGGGTTAGCATAAAGAGCGATTAACGCAATTACAAGTGCGTAAATAACTTGTGCTTCGATCATTGCAAGAGCGATGAACATTGTAGTCATAAGTTTAGCACCTAAACCTGGGTTACGAGCAGTACCAGCGATTGTAGCAGCAGCAGTATGACCCATACCGATTGCTCCACCAAGTGCAGCTAAACCAAGTCCAAGACCTGCAGCGATCATTGAATATGCTTTGATTGTTTGGTTTGCAACGTCAGCTTCATTAGCCATTGCAGCAGCAGCGAAAGCTACCATAAGAAAAAGAATTTTTTTCATAAAATGTCTCCATAAAATATTTACAATCCGTTCGGATAGCGTAACCTCATCCAAAAATGAAGCAACCTAAACATAAATGCCTAGATTTCCCTACTAGAGATCGTTGGGCGAATTTTACACAAAGAGTTATAAAGAATAGTTTAAATAAAATTAATATACAATCTTTTAATTCAAAACAAGGTTTAACAATGAAAAACATTAATACAAAACTAGAAAAATACGCAAAAAGTTGTGATGATATTTACCTCTCATCTCAACTCAAAAAAATTTTAAAAGAAGCAAAAAAAGAGATTAAAGCTATTAAGCCAAACGATCTTTATACAATTGCTAAAGATATTATCTTAATAGATGTGCGTGAGCCTGAAGAGTTTGCATCTGGTTATATTAATGGTCATACAGTCTTAACTATTCCACGTGGAAAACTAGAATTTATGGCAATTGAAAAAATTGCACAAAAATATGGACAAGATGCAAAAATTGTAACTTACTGTTTAAAAGGTCCACGTGGTTTTTTAGCAGCACACCAACTTAAAAAACTTGGTTTTTCTAATGTTTCTAGTTTAGAAGGTGGAATTTTAGCATGGTTAAAAGAGGGAAATACAATCCATAGTTATTTAGGAGAGTTATCTTTAGCATAGAGGTTAAAGTAACCTCTTTTGCTACTCTTTACGAAAGTTTATCTGGAGTTAATCCAACCTCTTCTAGGTAGTGGCGAAGTTTTACAATTGCGTCTTTACTTAACTCTGGACGGTGTGAAAGTGTAATAGAGTGTTCACGATTATTGTAGTGTACAATTGCACGATGCTCTTTGTTTACCTCTACTTTTGCACCAAAATGCTCTAAAGCTGCGATCACTTTTTTACTGTCAATATTTCCAGATAATGGATGTTGAAAAATTTTTTCTATTTTTTGTAAATGTTTACTCATACTATCTCCTTTTGTAATTTATTCATTATAGCACAGAGAGTCTAAAAAAAACTCCTATGCACGACCAAGAGAGATTTTATTCCCTTTAAACTCTAAAATCTCAACCTCTATTTTTTGCCCTTCACTAAGAACATCACTCACTTTATCTACACGTTTATCTGAGATTTTTGAGATATGTAAAAGTCCATCTGTACCATCTGGAAGCTCAACAAATGCTCCAAAATCTACAATACGTTTTACAACACCCTCATAAACCTCACCAACTGCATAGTTGATTTTCTCTTTTTTTGGTGCATTTACAATAGAGTTAATATGCTCTTTTGCATCAGCTACACCCGATTTAGATTTTCCTGTAATTTTTACTTTTCCATCTTTTTTATCGATATCTATCGCAACTTCAAATTTTTCGATAATTTCACGGATAGTTTTTCCAGCTTGACCAATAATCTCACCAATAAAACTTGGGTCTATATGGAAAATATCTGTTGATGGAAGCACACCATCGTTAAATTCTATCTCTTTTTGCGCCTCTTGCATAATATCTATAATATGTGCACGCCCCTCTTTAGCTTGGTAAAGTGCTTCTTTTAGAATATCTAGTGAGATTCCACCAAGTTTAATATCCATTTGCATAGCAGTAATGCCATCTTTAGAACCTGTTACTTTAAAGTCCATATCACCATCGTGATCTTCAAGACCCATAATATCACTTAAAATCGCATACTTTTGACCATCTGTTACAAGACCCATTGCAATACCAGAGATAACATCACTTGTTTGCACATCTGCAGCTTTAAGTGCCATATATCCACCACAAACTGTTGCCATAGAACTAGAACCATTACTCTCTAAAATCTCAGAAACTAAACGAACTGTTTGTCCATCTAAATTTAAAATTGGCTCTAATGCACGTTTAGCTAAATTACCATGACCTAGTTCACGTCTTTTTGTTCCCATAACTGGTGAAGCTTCCCCAACACTAAAACCTGGAAAGTTGTAATGCACCATAAAGTTCTCATTTTGTGCTACATCATCTGTTAAACTCTCAAACATTTGTGCATCTTTTGGTCCACCCATAGTAAGAACAACAAGCGCTTGTGTTTGTCCACGTGTAAAAAGTGCAGAAGCGTGTGCATTTGGTAAAATATTTGTCTCAATAGAGATTGGGCGAATATCTCTAAGCCCTCTACCATCTGCACGAAGATTTTGCTCTAAAATTTGACTACGAACTTGTTTACGCTTCACACTCTCAATAGCACCTTTTAATTCTGCTTCATCCCATTCTGGGTTTTGCTCTAAAATCTTTTTACGTAACTCTCTTAATGCAGTTGAGCGTTCCGATTTTGCCATTTGGTTCATCGCATTTGTAATATCTTCAAAATGGTTTTGTTCAACATAAGTTACAAACTCTTCATTAAGTGCATTTTCTTGCAATGAAAGTGGACGAGTTGGTTTTTTAAATGGTGCGAAGCTCTCTTCATATTTGCTATTTGACTCAAATAAAGCATCCTGTGCTTTTGCTAAAATTTCAATAAGCTCATCTTCTGGTAATGCGTTTGATTTGTGGTTTGTAATAACAGTTGCAGGCATAGAGATATCTAAAGATGTATCTATAACCTCAACATCCTCCCCACCAAATGTACGCATCTCAATCATTAAAAGTTCCTCTTTTGTACCAGAGAGGTAAAGATCAAGTGTTGAGTTTTTAAGCTCCTCTAGTGTTGGGTTAAGTACCAATTCCCCATCAATTTTCGCAGCACGAATAGCACTTACACTACGGTTAATATCAATATCTGAAACATAAAGTGCTGCAGAAGCTGCATTTAATGCTAAAGCTTGTAAATCTGCCTCTTTATCTGCAGAGAAAACCATAATAGTAATTTGCGTTGGATGTGCATACCCTTTTGGGAAAAGTGGACGTAAACTTCTATCTACAATACGTGATGTAAGTGTTTCAAAATCACTCGGTTTTGCTTCACGTTTAAAAAATCCACCAGGAATTTTTCCAGCTGCATAACTTTTTTCAATATACTGCACAGTAAGTGGTAAAAAATCTTCACTTACACTTTCACTCTCATCCATTACAACTGTTGCTAAAATAACAGTCTTACCAGACTTTAACCATGCTGCTCCATCTGCTTGTTTTGCAACAACACCAAAAGAGTATTCCTCTGTTTTATTTACTAAATCTAAACTAACGTCATATTTCATTTAACTTCCTCTAATAATTTTTCTATCATATCTTCACTCACTTTTTCTAAGTTTTCATAATATAAATCTGTCTCTACATAATCATCTATACTATAAAGACAAAAAATATCATCTGCAAATGGCTCTAAAAGCTCATGCACATCTGAAGGGAGCACACTCACAGCGATATAAACCGCTTTTGGACCTTGTGCTAAAATAGTTTTAAGAGCTGTCATAAACTTTAAACCCGTTTCACTCCCCTCATCTACTAAAAGCACTACTCTATCTTTTACGCTAAAGAAGTGTCTCCCTTTTCTATACTGGTAAATATAGCTTAAAATCTGCTCTTCATGCTTTCTTCCAGCTTCACCATAAATGTAGTCATACTGAATCTCAAAAGCATCAACAAGCTCTTCATTTATAACTATCTCCTCCCCTTCACTTACACGTGCTATTTCACACTCAGGATTATGAGGTGCCATAATAGATTCAGAAAAGATAAAATCGATTCTATTTTTTAAACCACCACGAATAAGTGAAGCAAGCTCCAAACCACCAGAAGAGACCGCCACAAAATCCCACTTCTCCTCTTTAACACGCTGCATTGGGATAATATCGCGAAGTTTTTGAGCTGCATCTTTACGATCTTTTAAAATATGTTTATATTTTTTTACCATTTTCTTTCTCTTTTACTCTGGTAGTTTTACTGCAATATTGGAACTTCCAGGTTTTGCAGGTGGCATAAGTGGTTTTAACACAATTGTAAAGTATATATATTTATCATTTATAGATGACTCTCCACTTTGTGTCAAAATTGGACGATTATTTTGCATATATTTTATACCAAAGTCCCAACAACGTTTACTATATAAAAAGCCTATTTCACCACTTTTTTTCACTTTTGCTTCTAAATCGTAATTATACCCTATCTCATAAGAGTAATGGGAATTATAACGATATCTTCCTTTTGATGTTACATATCTTGTATAACGAGGAAGGGTTGGAGTTGAAGGGATAAAACTATCTTTATAAAGATAAGAGAGTGTTACATCAAATATTTTATCATCATATTTTACACTATTGAGAGATTTAGAAAAACCTTTTTCATCGAAATTAAAAAGTGTATCGTTATAAAAAACAAACCATCTATTAATGTTAAAGCGTAATTCACTCTCAAGCTCCCCAAATCTATTTTGACTTTGAGTATAATCAATCTTTTGTGCTAGTTTATGATAGAGTAACGGTTTTGCTTTGCCATCATAAATATAGTTTTGTAAATTCAACTCTAAAGATTCATCTACATTTTCAATTGTGTATGCTTCACAAATAGGGTTTGTTGCATTGATAGGATTGGAACAAAATGTTCCATATGTTTCATAATAACCACTCTTTTTTGTAAAACTACTTTGTGTATAAATCACACCAAATGAAAGGGTATGAATAAAATCTTCATACCCTTTTGCTAACTCAATCGATGCAGAAAAACTATTAGAATCGCGTAAGAAATATCCATCATCTAAATTTGTAGCCAAACTAAAAGAATCAAATGTAAAATGTGAGTGTTGTGCATAAAGTGTTGTTGTATAAGAGAGGTTTAAAAGCTCATCAAACACAGATGTTTGCAATTTTACAGGTAAATTAAGTTGTGTTTGAAGTGTTTTTGTTCCAGCTTCTCTATAGATATTTGTTGAACGTGCATCTAAACTATAGTTAAAATACTCTTGGTCAAAAAAAGTATCTAAGTAGTGGTGGTAATGTAGAATTGGTAACTGTTGAAGAGTATCTACATTTGTATTTTTTGTTAAATCAAGGTGATATTTTAAGTAAGTTGCATAGTAGTTAAAGTTTGTATTGTAAAAAAGGTTTATTCTTGAAAGCACCTGTGTTGATGTCTGATTTGTAACTTCATTGTTTGTCTCAAGGTTAATATAATCAACATCATTCATATTATTTATATCTACAAATAATCCCGATTGCCCATCAAGTTTAGCATTAAACCAATGCTGTAATACACCTTTGTGTATATAATGAAAATTATATCCATAATGCTCTTGATTTGCTAAATTATTATCTTTATAATATTTACTATTCTCTTTGAAATAACCAGCTTTTAAATACCCTTGCGATGAAGGGGAATCTACAAAGCGTAATTTAGAGTAGATTCCACTCCCTCTAATGGTACGGATTTGTGGTTTTAACTCTAAATCCCAGCTATCATACTCAGCAATATACAATGGTTGTTGAAAATAAAAACCCTCTGCTGTTGAAATTCCAAAAGCAGGTAACAAAAGCCCTGTTCTTCTTGTAGTATCTAGTGAATATCCAAAATATGGAGTATATAAAACTGGAATATCGTAAAAATAGAGTGTTGTATTGTACAGGTTTATCCACTTTGTTTGTGTGTTGTAGTTGGAGGAGCTAAACTCTAATTTCCAAAGAGGGTTGTTTTGGTCACACCCACTTACAATCCCATTTTTCACTTCCATATCATCTTTTTTTGCACTTCCCTCTTGTGCACTTATCCATACATCTGTTTTTTTATCTAATATATAAAAGGGGTGAAAAATTTTCTCTTTTTTTATTAAATTTAATCGTGCATAGTTTCCAACAACGCGATAATTTTTCCCATAACTCATAGTGATATCACCAAAAAGTTCTAAATCACCATTTTTACGGTTATATGTTGCTTTTTTTGCACTTAAGAGGTACTCTTGGTAAGAAACAACTACATCACCACTTGCCTCTACAATATTGTTTTGTGTTTGAACTGATGTTGCAAAGATTTCAACTTTTGAAGAGGCAAAAGCAAGTGATGCAAAAAGAAGAAAAAAAAGGAGCTGTTTAAACATTGACCACTAAAGTTCTTGCCGTTTTATCGTGCCACGCTTGTTTAAAAGGATCAAAAACTGCCCATAAAAAACCTAAGTAAAAAAGCATCTCACTAATAATTCTAAAAATAGCACGGTTAAGTGAAACTAAAACATTTGGATTATCAAGTGTTGCAATATCTATAACACGAATCTTCATAGCAATTTTTCCAAGTGTTGCACCATATTTCATAGTGAAAAATGCTTGGTAGAGTATTTTCATACCTATATATTCTAAAGTAAATTGATTCACTACTAAAATAAGTTCCTCTGCAGAGGTAGCACCCATAAAAGAGTCCCATAAAGCAAATATAAGTAAAAAAGAAAGTAGTGTTTCATCTATAAACAAAGCCCAAGAGCGTCTGTTTATAGTTGCGAGTGTAAGCTCCTCTCTATCTAAAAGAGTTTCTATATCATTCATTAAAGAGCCTGATATGCAATATCTGTTCTAAATTTTTTACCTGCAAAGTGAACTTGTCCACAACGAAGGTATGCACGGTCACGTGCCTCTTTAATTGTACTTCCTTTACCAATACAAACAAGTACACGACCACCTGTTGCATAAAGTTTATCATCTTCAAGACTCACACCTGCATAAGAGATATGTGTATATTTTTCTATCTCTTCATGGTGTACTTCATCTACAATAATCTCTGCTGGAGTTGAACTACCATATGGATAGTTTTCACTTGCCATTACAACACCAACTGCATACTCTTTTGAAAATTCTACATTAATATTTGCAAGGTCATTTGTTGCAGCTTTATAGAACATATCTGAAACAGATGAAGTCATAAGTGGCATTAAAATCTCACACTCAGGATCTCCAAAACGTACATTAAACTCAAGTGTAATTGGTTCATTATTTACAACCATAATTCCAATAAAAAGTACACCTTCAAAAGGAGCACCCTCTTTTTTCATACCATCAAGAGTTGGGCGGATAATTCTTTGTTTTACTTTTTCGTAAAGTTCATCATCTACAAGTGGTGTTGGAGCGTATGCACCCATTCCACCTGTATTTGGTCCTTTGTCACCATCTTCTAAACGTTTATGATCTTGTGCAGCTTGAAGTAAAATAAAATCATCACCATCACAAATAGCAAACATAGAGAGTTCATACCCATCTAAGAACTCCTCTACAATTACCTTTTTACCTGCATCTCCAAAACTTTTTCCACTAAGCATATCACCAATTGCTTTTTTTGCTTCATCGTGTGTTTGTGCAATAATTACACCCTTACCAGCACAAAGACCATCCGCTTTTACAACAACTGGAGTTGGAAGCGTTTCACAAAAACGAAATGCCTCTTCAATAGATGAAGTTTCAAGATAGCGTGCTGTTGGAATGTTGTATTTTGCTAAAAAGTTTTTCATATAAACTTTAGAACCCTCAAGCTGTGCTGCTTCTTTGCTTGGTCCAAAAATTGTTAAACCTTTTGCTTTAAAAATATCTACAACACCATCAACTAAAGGAGCTTCTGGACCAACAATTGTAAGTTCAATATTGTTCTCTTTTGCAAAATCTGCAAGTTCATTATAATCTTTAATATTTAAGTTTGTACCTAAGTTGTTTGTAGCACCATTTCCTGGTTGAAAGAAAAGCTCATGACCCGCTTTTTCATTTGCAATTGCAAGCCCAACAGAATACTCACGTCCACCACTACCTAAAATTAAAATTTTCATTTACCATCTCCAAAAAAATACTTAGTATAAAACAGGTTTTGTTCTGTACTAAATCTTTTTATGATTATTCCCGACTGGCCGTCTTACAATAGGCTTGGTTCTAGAAAGCCTAATTTGGGAGAAGAGAGAGATCTTTAACGGCGGCAAAATCTCGGCAGAGTGAACGTACCTCAAACGATAGTGTCGACACACAAGACCTCTACTAGTTCTCGATTTGAAAATGTAGAACCCTCATATTTGTATAAGTAGCGAACCAGTCAGAAATGAAATTATACATTATTCTTACTTGAAATAGATTTACTTTTGTTTATATTGCTCTATCTCTTGTAAAACTTTTTCTAAGTTCTCTTTATATGTTCCAAAAAACTCACACGCTATCTCTTGAGATTCTTGTGCTAAACTCTCTTCAAGAGAAGATAGATTTTGACTTAACTGGTACGCACCAATATGTTGTGCAAAATCTTTAATCTCTACAGCTAATTCTCTTGCTTTTGCAAAATCTTGTGCATCACATAGTTTTTCTAACTCTTTGTCTGAATCTTTGTAAGAATCTAAAAAGTCCTCAACCATAGAGATGTAAATCTCACTATCATCTCCACAATTTTCAATTCCAGCTTCAACCTCTAAAGCTTTAACCTCTTCTTGTTTTTGAACCTCTTGTTCCTCTTGTTTTTCTACAACTGGAACTTCTATAACCTCTTGCTCTTTTACTACTTCTGCTTGAGTTTGTAGTGTTTGACAATCTGTAACTAAAGAGATAGCATTACCATCTTTATAATATGACGCTCCTGCCATTTGTAAAAGATTTTGAGAAACTTCTATATCAACATCACGAAGTGTTGGTGATGCAAAAACAAAAGCAACCTCAACACCATCTTTTTTCTCTGAAATTTTCTCTAAATCTATTCTTAAAACTTCATTTTGTGCAACAGCTAAAACTTTATTTATTGTATGGCTAAAAAGCTCTGCAATTGCAAACGGATCCGCTTTTAGTAACGAAGGAATACTCTGCTCTATATTTGACTCAATAGTAATATTTTTCTCTTGAGCTTTTTGCTCAATAAGTGTTACAAAAAGTTCAACCATCGTTTTAAGATCAAAAGTTAAATTCTCTTTTGGTCTTGCATCTCTAATAAGTTGTGGCTGAAAACTCTCTAGTGTTGCATAAAAATATGCAAAATGTTTTACAATCTCTTTTACTTTTTCACTATCTAGGGCATTATCTTTTGGTGTTAAAGAGGCTATAAACTCTCCAAAAAGAAGTTCTAACTCCTCTTTTGCACTCTCTTGCTCTTTTTGTTGCTCTTGTAAAGTAGCTATCTCTTTGTTTAATTTTGCAACTGTTACACTTAACTCTTGTGCCTCTTTTTGTGCTTCTTCATCTACAATAATCTCAACACCATTTTTTCTAATAAAAAGAAAATAAACAATCACTAAAACAAGAAGCATAAAAGTTAAAACAAAAAGGATTAACCAAATATTTAACTCCTCTTGAAGTTCCTCTTGATCATCTTCTGGTTGTGTCATATCTAAAGATTCAAACTCTTTTTGAATCTTTTGAATATCCTCTTGCTCTTTTTTTGGAGCAACTTTTTCTACCACCTCTTGAGTTACAACCTCCTCAACAACTGCTACTGCAGCAGGTGCAGCCATTTTTTGAACCTCTTTAGATTTTGAACTCTCTTTCTTTTGTACAACTTTTGGTTCTGTTGTTGGAGTTACCTCTTTTGGTTTATTTTGTGCAACAATTTGTTTCTCTTTTGCAACAACCTCTACTACTGGTTTTACAACCTCTACAATCTTTTGCTTTTTTTCTTTTTTTGGTGCTACTTTTTTATGAACTTTTTGAGTAACACTTTTTTTATGTTGCTTATATTTGTTTGATTTTAACTTTCTTACATATGCTTTTGGATATCTCGCACGTACAATATCTAAAACCTCTTGAAGCTTCTTTTTTTCGTCGAAAAATGGCTCAATTACACTCATATAATATTTGCCAACTTTAGCAACCTTTACATCAAAACCTATCTCTTTTTTATACTTTTGAACAACTTTTTTAGAGGCTAAAAACTTTTTTACTCTCACTACAGATTGTTGTGCTTTTACCTTAGTAGGAAATGCACTTACACGAATACTTCTGTAATACGAAGAAGCCTCTAGTAATGAAGCAAATAACACTAAAACCAATAAACTACTAAAAATTCTCATTCTCACACCTTTTTAATTATAAATATCTTGAATAGTAATCTTGTCATCTTTTTTTCTTCTGTATTTCAATACAACAGCAATAAAAATAAGAAAAACTAAAACACCTGTTAAAATCTCTATCTCTAACATATAGCTATCAAATTTTGTTAACTTACCATCAAGAAAATCGTGAAGCTCTTTTTTCTTCTCTTGATGTGGTTTTTCCAATAAACCAAAGAAATCAAAATCATCAAAAACAGAAGCACTAAAACCAAGTCCTACTCCAAAAATTTTAAACTCATCCTCTTTTGCTTTTCTCATAGCAGCTAGTTTTTGTTGAATCTTTGCTTCTAAAAGAGCATCTTCATCAAGCTCTTTTTTCTTTTCTAGCACTTTATGAGGTCGCTCTATTTTTGCTACAGCCTCTTGAGTTTTCACCTCTTTTTTCTCAGCAAACATCTCATCAATTTTTTTACTAATCTGTTTTCTTTGCTCTTGAGGATCAACTACAGGCTCTTGAATTTGTTGTGGTGCCTCAAATTGTTGTTTTGCCTCACCTTTATGCCCTAATGTTGCATAATAACTTTTGTACTTAATTCTTTTAGGATAGGTTCCTGGATATTTTGTTCTTAAAATATCTAGTGTTTCTTGCACCATTTGCTTATTTGTTAGTGGTTCTAAAACAGTTAAATAGTGTCTCCCAACTTTTTTAACTTTAACATCAAATCCTAACTCATATTTAATCTCTAAAAGTCTCTCATTTTGTGCTATGAATTTTTGAAGTTCAGCTACAGCTTTTTGAGCAGTAGATTCATGCTTAAAAGATCCAACACGAATACTTCTTGCATAACCAGAAGCATCTGCACTCACACTAAAAAGTAAAAAAATAACCATTACAATTAAATATCTCATCTACGAAACCTCAACTCAAACTAGATTTTTCTTATTATATAACGATATAGATTAGAGATAAGTAATAGTTTTTAAAAATTCAACAATTCTACGCGATTTCTAAACAACTTTTAATAGTTGGTGTTGGAGCAAGAAGATACTCTACACCAAAAGGGAGTGCTTTTGCCGTTGTTTTTCCAATAACTATCACTTTATGTGATGGTAAAATTGTATGTTTTTGCAAAAAGCATTCAATACTTGAAGGGGAAGTAAAAATAAGTGTTGCCTCTTTAGGAATTGAAGCATTTAAAATAGTTTGTGAACATTCACTTTTATAAATTATCTCCTCATCTACTAAAAAACCATCCTCTCTTAGTTTTTGTGTAAAATCTGAAGCAATAACCTCTGCACGTAAATAGAGCCATTTTGTAGATTTTGGGTATTTTTTTACAACACTCTCTAAAGTATCGCCATACCCTTTACCAACTTCTAAAACCTTACCACCTAAAACCTCATAACTTTTTGCACTCGCTTTTGAAATTGCCAAAGCTGGAAGTGGTGGAGTGATATGAAAGTGTTTAAAATACTCACTTACTTGCTTTGAGGTGATAATGAGATAATCATAAGCATTAAAGTCAATATTTTTATCAAAAAAAGTGATATCAAGAGATTTTATGGAGTTTACTCCACTAACACTAGAGAGGGAAAAAAGGTAAATTGGAGGTTTATTCATCTGCTAAAGCAGAGCAAAAAAATGCTCTACTCCCACTCAATTGTTGCAGGTGGTTTAGAAGAGATGTCATAAACAACACGGTTAATTCCATCTACTTCATTAATAATACGACGAGAGATTCTCTCTAAAAGGTCATGTGGAAGATGAGCAAAAGTTGCTGTCATTCCATCTACTGCTTCAACAACACGAACTGCTACAGTGTTATCATACGTTCTGTTATCTCCCATAACACCAACAGATTTTACATTCAGTAAAACTGCAAATGCTTGCCAAGTTTTAGAGTAGTATCCACTCGCTTTTAGCTCATCGAGTAAAATAACATCTGCTTCACGTAAAAGGTCTAAATCAGCTGGATTTACATCACCCATAATACGAATCGCAAGACCAGGACCAGGGAATGGGTGGCGGTTGATCATATCTGATGGTAAACCAAGCTCAAGACCAATTTTACGAACCTCATCTTTAAAAAGTTCACGTAAAGGTTCAATTAACTCAAAATCCATCCAATCTGGAAGACCACCAACATTGTGGTGAGATTTAATAACTTCACTTGGACCATTTACAGAGATAGACTCAATAACATCAGGGTAAAGTGTCCCTTGCGCTAAAAATTTAATACCATCATGTTTTTTCGCTTCTGCTTCAAAAACTTCAATAAATGTATGCCCAATAATTTTACGCTTCTCTTCAGGATTTGTAACACCTGCTAAACGACTTAAGAAAAGTTCACGTGCATCTGCAACAACTAAAGGAACTTTTAAATTTACTTTAAAAACATGCTCAACTTGCTCACGCTCACCTTTACGTAAAAGTCCATTATCTACAAATACAGGTACAAGTTGATCCCCAATTGCTTCATAAAGCATTGCAGCAACAACAGAACTATCAACTCCACCACTTAAACCACAAAGCACTTTTGCATCACCAACTTTTTCGCGGATAATTTTAATTTGCTCTTTTAAGAAGTGCTCCATTTTCCATTTCTCTTCAACTCCACAAATATTACGTGCAAAGTTTCTAAGCATCAAATAACCCTCTTCAGAGTGGTTTACTTCTGGGTGAAATTGCATTGCATAAACATTCTTTTGCATATTTGCAATCGCTGCATATGGAGAGTTATCGCTCACTGCAATCACTTCAAAACCTTCTGGAAGAGTCTCTACTCTATCGCTATGGCTCATCCAAACAATACGGTTATTGTCACAATCTTTAAAAAGTGGATTATCCTCTTTTACAATGTTAAGCTCAGCCTTTCCATACTCGTGATGATCTGAACGGATAACACTTCCACCAAAATCAACTGCAATTCTTTGCATACCGTAACAAATTCCCAAAATTGGAAGACCAAGCTCATAAACCCCTTGATCTACCTCATAAGCATCCTCTGCATAAACAGAACTAGGACCACCACTTAAGATAACCCCTTTTGGATTTTTTGCTTTAATCTCTTCTACTTTTGTGTAATATGGTAAGATCTCACAGTAGATCTCCTGCTCGCGCAATCTTCTTGCAATAAGCTGTGTATATTGTGAACCAAAATCTAAAACAACAATGCTAACATTTGTCATAAAAAGGCCTTTTCTTTAAAATTGTAAGATAATAGCTAAAAATAGTTTAAAAGATGATATAGAGCAAAACTCTAATGATCATCTTTTGTATCAAATATATAAGCATACATAGGTACATAAATAAGTGTTAAAAGAGTACCAATTAAAAGACCACCTATGGCAACATCTGCTAAAGGACTTAATCTTTCAAGACCAACTGCTTGTTCTAATGCTATTGGAATCATCCCTGCAATCGTCCCAAATGCAGTCATCATAACAGGTCTAAAACGTACATTTACAGACTCTAATGCACTTTCATATGGACTCTCCCCTTTTTCACGATAGTTTTGATAAAAATCGATAAGTAAAACAGCATTTTTAATAATAATTCCAAAAAGCAATAAAATACCTAATAAACTTGGCATACAACTTGGTTTATGAAAAATCAACATACTCCATGCAGCACCGATTAAAGATAACGGTAAAACAATAATCATAATAAATGCCATTCTTACAGAACGATAAATAGCAATAAGAACCATTAAAAGAATTACTATTCCAAATCCTATTGCTTTTATCATTCTTTTAAAGCTATCATTAATTTGAACAATATCACCACTTTGTTCTATCTGTATATTTTTAATATTAGCATTTTTTAAAGCCAAAAGTGTTTCATCTGTTAAATGAGTTACAGCTCTTTTTGCTCTATATCCATTTACATCCAAAGAGTACAGCATCTTATCTCTTTCAATCTTTGCAAAT
This sequence comes from Helicobacteraceae bacterium, assembly GCA_027063225.1. GTDB lineage: Bacteria > Campylobacterota > Campylobacteria > Campylobacterales > Sulfurimonadaceae > Sulfurimonas. The sequence goes on from JAMOSG010000007.1 coordinate 44,717, forward strand.
GTTAAATGACGTTTAATTTTTGCTACTTGCGCTAAAGGAATCTCCCCAAATTTTGTTGTTATTGGAAGTAATTTGAGTGTTTCAATATTTTTAGAGAATTTTCCTTTTAAATAGAGTCTAACAAATTGTGTATTCATAGATGATAGGTTTGCATTTAATGCAATAATCTGCCCTTTAATTGGCATTTGCATGGCTATTGCAAAAGGTGTTAAACCATAACTCAAAGCTTTATTTTCATCAATTAACAATTCAATTTCCATAAAATCTTTATCCCAACTTCTACTTACAGATGTTAATCCTTTAATCTGCTTCATTGTCGATTCAACAACTTTAGAAGCATCTGTTAAATTATCTACAACTGGTGAACTTAAACGTGTATCAACTGTAGCTTTAATAGTAGAAACAGAAGTTGCACCAAAGTCAAAGACATCATCTCTTTTTACACCCTCTAAATGAGCTATTTTATCTCTAATAATATCTTCTAACTCCCAAATTGTTAAATCTCTTTCAAAACGATTCACTGCATTAATAGTAATAGTTGCTTCACTAGGTAAGTTACCACTTCCTAAACTCAGTACACCCGGCTCAGTTCCAAATGCAACTGAAGATGTTTTTACCCAAGGCTGCTGATGTAACCATTCTAAAAATGAACCTATTTTTTTCTCAGCATTTTCAGTTGTTTCATTTGAACTAAATGCAACTTGTGCTTTAATAATACCTGTATCCATAGGAGGCATAGAATCTTTTCCTATTGTTGGCATAACATTTTTCATACTTAAAACTAAAACAACAAGAACACCAACTGTTAAAAAGATACGGCGTAAAATTCTCCATTTCCCATTAGAAAAACTTAAAATATCTAAATATGGATGTAATAATTTTCCTATACTATTTTGATAAATAATTTCAAAAACTTTCTCTACTTTCGTCTTCTTTGTACCATTTTTATAAAGCCATTTAGAAAGCAATGGAATAAAAGTAATTGATAAAAACCAACTCACAATTAATGCAATAATAAGTGTTGAGATTAATGGTCTAAAAATTTTTTCAGGAAATCCACCTATAAACATTAATGGAAATAAAATAGCAATTGTTGCAACTGTACCAGCAAATATAGGATTTAAGACCTCTCTTGTTCCATTTTTAATAGCATCTTCTAAATTTTCATGCTCTTTTGTTAAATGTCTTTCTATATTTTCTAAAACAACAACAGCATCATCTGTTAACATACCTAAAGCTAAAATAATTGCTGTATAAATAAGTAGGTTTAAACCTCCACCTGTTAACCAAATAATTGCAATAGTTGAGAAAAAAACCATTGGAATTGATAATCCAGCAGCAATAATCGCTCTAAAATTTCCTAGAAAAATCATAAGAACAAGTAGTGTATAAGCAACAGCATCACGTAAAGCTATAAGCATATTATCATTTGCCTGAACAATTAAATTTCTTTGAGTATCACTAATTTCAAATTCAATATTTGGATATTCTAATTGAAGTTTTTTCATCTCTTTTCTAGCAGCAGTACTTACATCGAGTACACTTCCACCAGGAGCTCTTTGAATTGCTAATGCTATAGAGTGTTTACCATTTCCAATATAACCACTTGTTCTTTTTTTATAAGACCAACTTACAGAAGCAATATCTTTTAACTTCACATTTGGTAAAATTGGCAATTGTTTTAATCTTTCTATATTATCTTTTTCTCCATAAAATGTAACAGTATAAAAACTATCTTCCCCTTTTAAAAAACCTATTGGCATATCTCTATTTAAAGTTCTAATTGCTTTGGTGATTTTTTCAAAATTTACACCATATTTTTTTGCTTTGAAAGGATTTACTTCAATATTTATCGCACTTTCATATCCACCAAAAACCTCTACATTTCCTATAGCTTTATTACTCAATAAATATGGTTTTATAAAACTATCTGCAATTTTCCTAATATCTTCTAAATGTATATTACTATTTTTAGGACTTAAAGATATTACATCCACAGGTAATGTAAAATCTCCTGCTGTATAAATTGCAGGATTAACATTAGATGGTAATTTTGCTTTTGCAATACTTAGAGCATTTGCAACATCAACTGCAGCTGCATTTAATCCTTTTTTATAATCAAATTCAGCCTTTACAATAGAGTAATTTGCTACATTAACACTACTCACATCTGTTACTAAACCAAGATGTGATAGCTCTTGTTCTATAGGTTTAGAAACAGTTGAAGCAACTACCTGAGCTGTAGCTCCAGGAACAGCTGTAATTACTATAACTTGAGGTGGATTCGCATCTGGAAATAGATTCTTAGGTAAAGTTATTAACCCTATTATCCCCATAATAAAAAATCCACCTATTAGAGAATAAAGTAAATAAGGTCGTTTATAAAAAAACTCAAACATTTATTATTCCTTTACTTCTAAAGCATAACCACTTGTAAGCTTTAATAAAATATCAGGTTTTGCCACAACAAGTTTTTGACTAAAATGTTCTAAAATTACAACTCCCTCTTGAGCACTTTGGAGAATATGCACCTCTTTTAAAGTTGCTTTATTTTTATTAACAACTAAAACATAACTTTTACCGTTACGATTTAAAATAGCATCAAATGGAAGTAATACCCCTTTACTATCATAAGTAATTACATCTATCTCTACTCTATCACCTGTTGTTAATTTTGTATTACCCATATAAACTTTATACTCTGCTAAACCATGAAATGTACTTCCAAGAGCTATTGCATTATACTCTTTACCAGCAAAACGTACTTTTTTAACACTAATATCTGTTGGAACTCTTACTCTAAGATAAAAACCATTATTTGCACTAATTTTTGCAAGAGCTTTACCTGGCATACTCATAGAACCAACACTTCCTATACTCTTTGCAATAACTCCATCTACAGGAGAGGTAATAAGAGCATAGGAGAGATTATGTTGTAACTCTATCTCTTTTTGCTTTAGACCAGCAATCTTTGCTTTTAGAGTTGCTATTTTCGTTGCTTCTTTTTGAGATTCTTCAATTGAAGCTCCCTGAACACTTAGAAGTTCTTTTGTTCTTGTATGAGTTGCTTCTAAATTTTTTAATCCTACAGTAGCTGCTAAAATTTGATTATGAATATTTTTAATATTACTTCGAATCGTTGTTGTATCTAATCGTGCAATAATATCTCCTCTTCTTACATGAGAACCACTTTTTTTAATACTCATAATTCTTGCTGCAATTCGTGATGACAATAAAACATCTTTATCGTTTTCAACTTCAGCAAGATAAGGTAAAGAGAGTGTTACATCCTTTTTATATGTATCTATTGTTTTTACAACAATAGGGTAAACTTTTGCTTTTGGTGTTTGTTGGTCTGCCTTTTTTACAGATTCTATTTTTTTTGCCCCAAGAAATCCTAAAGCTACAATTACTACTATACTTAAAATTAATTTTATCATTGAACTATCTCCTCTATATTATTTGCATAAATCACTGCTAATTGCATAGTGATCTGTACAATATTTGCTTTTGCTTTATACAGTTGTGCTTTTGCAAAAACTACATCATCTTCATATCTCAAATACTCTTCTGTTGAAATTCTTGTATTTTTATAGTTAAGTTTTGCAATTTTTAAAAGTTGTTTTTTATCTTCTATATTTTGTTTATACAATACAATAGAATTATTGACTATACCAAGAGAATCTTCTAACATTTTTACTTGAGCTTGAAGTTCATCTTTCATTTTTTGAAAAGTTTTTTTACTAACTTTTAATTTGACTTTTGATAAATCAAGTTGACTATACATACTCATATTAACTATTGGAATATTCACGACTACCCCAATATTTCCATATTCTTCATTTACATGATTGTCATTGTTATAAGCTTTTGCTTGGGCAACACTATAACTTCCGTGAATTGATACAGTAGGATAGAATTTTTCTTTTTGCATTTTAGTTTCCAATTTATCTGCTAAAAGCTTTTTTCTTAAAGGTTCTAAAGAAGCTAAAAAAACTTTTTTAGTAACTCCTTTTGTAAGGTTCATATCAATAGCCGATGTAAGATAAATACCAGTCAAAGCATAAATCACACTTGTAATTTTACTTTTTTGCAACATAGTGTTATTCTTTGCAATCTTAATTTGATTTAATCCATCATTAAGCTTATAAAGTGCAGATGCAGGAGCTCGTCCATTGTTTACTTTCATCTGTAATGTTTTTTTTGTTTCTAAAAGAGAAGCTTCTTTTAAATCTAATGATTTTTGAAATGCTTCTAATGCAAGAAGATTTTCATTACTAACAACAATTAATGCCTCATTTTTTAAAAGGTTAATATTACGTTTTAAATTGAGACTCTCTTCCATAATTTTTGCTTTTTTAGCCATTGTAAAAATAGACTTTATAAATAAAGGCATATTAAAAGATATACCCTCCCTTAGAATATCTTGACTAAAAGGTTGTGCTACGGATGTATCTTTAACCATACTTAATAAATTATTTGGAGGAACAGGAACTATACCAGTTGGTGTAGTATAATGATCATATTTTGCAAATATATTTATCTTTGGATATAGCTGAGAAACAGCCATATTTTCAGAAGCTTTAGCCTGCTGTATCAATAAATCATCAACCTCTGTTTGAGAATGATGCTTCAAAGCTTGAAACAACTCTGGCAATGTATGGGCATACACTATCCATTGTAAAAAAAGTATCATCAAACCTATTTTGAACATAATAATCCTTTTATAATTTTTTTTGCAAGAGAATTAACTACATTCTCAAACTCAACATCTGGCAATTTATGTTTATTTTCCAAAACAAAAATAATCTTTTCCCTTAAAGGTTTTGTTGTATTATAAGAGGTTAGTGTTGTTACTATCATCATCTGAATCATAAAAGGATTTTCTTTTTCAAAAATTCCTTGTTTTTCACCATCTTCTAAAATCTCCATAAGTCTAAAAAGAGTTTTAGAAAGATAAGATAAACATTCAAGAGAAAGTGTCTTAGCACCATTTGCTATCTCTCTTGCAAAAATAGCATTAAAAGCTGGATTTGAAATCAAAAAAGAACCAAATGTTTGAATATAATCATGCAATCTCTTAGGAGCATCCCCATCCATTGTTTGTTTCTCAATTAGATTTGCCAATTTCAGAAGTTGAGAACATGTTACTGCTTCATACAAAGATGCTTTATCTTTAAAATGATAATAAATAGCAGGTTTTGTAATATTACACTCTTGAGCAATATTCTCCAATGATGTAGATTCATAACCATATAAAGAAAAATGCTCCACTGCAGTTTTTAAAATTATCTCTTTTTTTGATTCTCTCGCCATATAAAACCTTTTTGACTTACTTACTATTCAGTAAATATTTTATACCTTATTTACTTATAAATATCTTTAAAAACATTAAATAAATAAAAAAGGGAAATGGTATAGTTGATTTAAGCTAAGTAAAAAAAAGAATTTTAAATTTAAAAGAAAAAAGAAAGAGAGAGGAAGAAAAAACCTCCCAAAAAGGGAGGAGTTACACTAACATTGGTAAGTTGTTTTAAACTCGTAAGCTGTTGGACGACCTTCATCTGGCCATACATCACGCTCAAATCTGTAGTGTTGGTAAGCATTAATGAACTCATCTGTAAATACAGGTTTAAGGAATTCATTATCTGCAATAAGACCTTCAAGTGCTTCACGTAGAGTGTGTGGCATTTGAGGGATACCTTTTTCACGGATTTCATCAAGAGAAAGTTCAAATAAATCTTCATCCATTGGACCAACTGGTACAGTTTTGTTTTTAATACCATCAAGACCAGCCATCATCATTACTGCAAATGCAAGGTAAGGACAAGAAGAAGAATCTGGGAATCTCATCTCAATACGAGTAGCTTTTTCACCTGCACCGTATGGAATACGACAAGCAGCAGAACGGTTTTGACTAGAGTAAGTTAAGATACTTGGAGCTTCAAAACCTGGAAGGAGTCTTTTGTATGAGTTTGTAGATGGGTTAGTAAACGCAGAAACTGCAGCAGCATGTTTAAAGATACCACCAGCATAGTTAAGAGCCATTTCAGAAAGATTACCATAGTTACCTTCAGCGTAAAAAAGGTTTTTACCATCTTTCCATAGAGATTGGTGTACGTGCATACCGTTACCATTGTCACCATAAAGTGGTTTTGGCATAAATGTAGCAGTTTTACCATTTAGGTGTGCAATCATTTTTACAACATATTTATATTTTTGTACATTATCTGCTGCACCGATAATATCAGAGAAAACGATACCAATTTCACCTTGACCTTGTGCAACTTCGTGGTGACCAAGAACAACTTCAAGACCAACTTGCTCAAGAACTTGCATCATCTCTGCACGTAAATCTACCATAGAATCAGTTGGAGCTACTGGGAAGTAACCACCTTTAGTTCCTGGGCGGTGTGCAGTGTTGTACATATCTTCATAATCTGTATTAGAGTTCCATTCACCCTCTTCTGTATCTATTTTATAACCAGCTTCATTGATATTATCTACAAACTTAACATCATCAAAGATAAAGAACTCATTTTCTGGTCCGAAGTAAGCAGCATCAGCAATACCAAGCTCTTCAGCGTGTTTTAGTGCTTTTTTAGCGATTGAACGTGGACATCTTTCATAAAGGTCACCTTTATAGATATCGAAAACATCACAAAAAACAATTACAGTTGGATCAGCAGTAAATGGATCTAAGAAAGCTGTTGGAACATCAGCTTTTAAAAGCATATCTGATTGGTTAATTGGCTGCCATGCTTCGATTGATGAACCATCAAATGGGAAACCATTTGTTAAGTTATCTTCATTGATTGCACTCATACGGTAAGTAAGGTGGTGCCAAGAACCTTTAATATCTGTAAATCTTAAATCTACAAATTGAACATCATTCTCTTCACAAAAAGTGAAAAACTCTTCTACGTTATTAACGAATTTACCCATCTATATTCTCCTAAGAATTAAATCTTGCTAAGTATATCGCATTAATAGATAATTGTAAAAATAAAACTGGTTAAAAAATAATCAATTCTAAAGAGTGTTTCAGAAAGTTATACTAAAAGTGGAACCAATATTTTTTTTACTTTCAATATTTAACTTAAAATTATGCAATTCAACAATTGTTTGTACCAAAAAAAGACCAAGCCCTAAAGAGTTGTTCCAACTGTTGTTTGTTACTCTGTAAAATTTTGATGTAATCTTTTGAATATCTTCTTGTGCAATACCTATACCCTCATCTTTTACTATTAAAGCTTTTGAGCTAATCTCCACCACAACATCCTCTTGAGAATATTTTAGAGCATTTTCAACCAAGTTACTCACCACAATTCCAAAAAGGGTTTTATCTACCTCTACAAAAACATCCTCTTTAGCAATCACTTCTATAACTCTATTTGGAAAATTAATACGCAGGGCATCAATATTTTCTTCAACAAACTTTTTTAAATTTACCTTTTGAGATTTTATGGCGTATTGTGAACTATCTAGTTTTATAGAGAGGCGAAGTGTATCTATAAGTTCACTTAGTTTTACACCATTGTTGTAAATTTTTTGTAAGAACTTTTTGCGAATACGCTTATTTATATTTTCATCCTCTACAAGTGTTTGGGAGTAACCATTTATTACAGCAATTGGGTTTTTAAACTCATGACTAATTGCGGAGATAATATCATCTTTTTGTTGGTTGTTTAGTTTAAGTTTTTCTGTATATTTCTCTTTTTGGATCTCTTTTTTACTTAAAATTTGTGAAATTTTTGTTAAAAGTTTTGTAATTTGTGCAAACTCTAAAGAGTAGTTTGAACTAATATACGTGATTTTGCTCTTTTTCGTTAAAGAGGTTAAAAAATAGATAATATTTTTAATCTCTGCTTCTATATCTTGCCCAATTTTATAACTTACTAAAAACATAACAATAAAAAAAAGTGCCAAAATAAAAAGAATTTTAGCTCCAAGTAAAAAAATAGCATCATAAATATTTGCTACATCTTTTGCTAAACGCAAATAGATAAAAGAGTTTTTGTAAGAGTAACGTTTTACAATGTAGAGTAACTCTTTTTGAAGTGTTTTAGAGTAGCGTATGGAGTATCCATAGGGTGCATAAGAGGCCTCTTGAACCTCTATACGGTTTTTGTGATTATCCATGGAGCGTTTATCTTTATGTGATTCTGCAAGAACCTCTCCATCTTTAGAAATTACAGTTAAACGTAAATGGAGTTTCTCTTTTATAGAATACGCCAAACTATCAAAATTTTTCTTCTCTAAATCAAATGAGATAATCTCTAAATTATTTAAAAGTGCATCTTTTGTTTGGTTAAGATACACCTCTTTTACGCCAAAGTAGAAAATTCCACCCAAAATAAAAAAAAGGATAATAAATAAAGAGATAAACTTTCTAAAAAGGATTTTGTTTAGTTTTAACAAAAAATGTATCCCTCACCACGTACCGCTTGAATATAATTTTTCTCACCCATTGGATCAATATGCTCTTTTAAACGCTTAATTGCTACATTGACTGTTTTTGGCTGCTTGTTACTGCCATCTTTCCAAACACGCTCCAAAAGCGTTTCACGTGAAAGTAAAACATTTGGATTTTTTACAAATTCTAAAAGTAGATCATGTTCAAGTTGTGTCAGTTTTATCTCTTTTTTATCGATACTAAAAGTTTTATTGAGAGAATCGTAGGTTATATCTTTATAAACAAAAACATCTTGCTCTTTTTTTGTACGTTTAATAAGAGCTTTCACTCTAGCTTTGAGCTCTTCAATGTTAAATGGCTTTGTGATGTAGTCATCCCCACCATGCTCAAACCCCTCTACAATATCTTCAGATGAATTTTTAGCACTTACAAAAATAACAGGAAAGTTATACCCCTCTTTGCGAAGTTTTGCAACATACTCACTCCCCTCCTCATTTGGAAGGTTTCTATCCATAAGTGCAAGGGCTATATCCTCTTCATCTAAAATATATTGTACGTTAGAAGTATCCACACAAGTGATAACATCATACCCCTCTTTTAAAAGGTGATACTCCATTAAATCTAAAATATCTTCTTCATCTTCTACGATTAAAATTATCTCTTTCATAAAAAAGATTGTACTACAGAAATGGTTGGGAAGTCAATTAGGTAAAAATTGTTAGTGGAAAAATAAACTAAAGAAGAGTATTAGTTTAAAAGATAATAAAGAGGAGTTGATTAGTCCCCTCTCTTATGTTAAGAAAGCTTAGTTAAATAAGCAAGTATCAACAACAGTATGATGATTTTTAGAAGCATAACACCCCTTTTCTCGACACTCCCACCCAACACTACCCACAATGTACCAAAAAAAGGCAAAAAAAAAGGGGATAAGACCAAAGCCCCATCCCCTTACAGTGTCGTGTGAGTAATCAGCTCACTAAATCATCATACTGTTTCAAAGGTAATTATAGCATATTTAGATAAACACAAATCAATAAAAGTATAAAGTTAGAAATGAATAGAAGAAAGAAAACTTAAAAGTAGAAGTTTAAACCCTAATAATGTTTAAGAAGAATATATAAGCCCGAAGGCTTATATTATAGGCGTGACTCATAACGTCTCATCATATAAAGACGTTTAAGCATTTTCTTACGAGAAGCAATTTTGAATTTTTTACGCTTTTCAGTTTCTGTTTCGTGGAAACGTCTAGCACGAGCTTCAGTAACGATTAAGTTACGGTCTGTCTGCTTTTTGAAACGTCTATAAGCTGCATCAAAATTGTCATCTTGGCGTAATACAATACCAGGCATATCACATCACCCACTTTCATTAAAATTTTTGAAATGGGAGTATAACATAAATAATATTAAATTTTAGGTATAATACACAAAAGATATAATTTTTAAGGAATATAGAGTGAAAAAAATTCTCCTTAGTTTACTTGTGCTAATTTCTTTGGTATATGCCCAAGACAATGTTGAAGATGGCTTTCCAGAAGATGATTTAATCTCTCAACAAAAAGATGCAAACCTTCTCCTCCAAGAGGATAAACCTTTAAGAATCTCAGTAACTGCACAAGGTGTTGCACCTGCAAATACAATTTCACCAGCTCAAGCTTATGTTATGGCAAAACGTGCTGCAACTGTTGAAGCATATAGACTTATAGCTGAACGTGTAAATGGTGTAAGAGTAGAGGGTAAAGATACAATTAAAAATATGGTAGTACAACGCTCAACTATCCGTTCACAAGTTTCTGCTTTAATTAAAAATGCCACTATTATAGAAACTACATTTAAAAATGGTCTTTGTGAAGTAGAGATGGAAGTGGAACTTCGCTACGATCAATTTCAATAAACCATGTTTCTTATAAAAACCTGAAATTCAGGTATTTATAAGTTTATACAGCTATACTTCTACCACTGAAATAGGTAGGACACTCCTAATTATTTTTAATTACAAATACAAAAAGGTTCAAGAATGAAATTTACTAAAATTGCATCTGCTGAACAAATTGATCAAAAATGGATTTTGATTGATGCAGAAGGTAAGACTTTTGGTCGTATGATTACAGAAGTAGCTTCTATTCTTCGTGGTAAACACAAAGCTTGTTACACACCAAACATGGATTGTGGAGATTATGTAGTAATCGTTAATGCTTCTAAAGCGAAATTTAACGGTCTTGGAAAAATTGCTAATAAAGAGTATTTTTCACACTCTGGTTACTTCGGTAGCACAAAAAGTGTTAAAATGACTGAGCTTTTAGAGAAAAACCCTGAGAAACTATACAAATTAGCTACTCGTGGTATGCTTCCTAAAACTAAGCTTGGTGCTAAAATGCTTAAAAAATTAAAAGTGTATGCAGGTGCTGAGCATCCACATACTGCACAAATTGCTAAGTAAGGATTATTAATATGGCAACAAAAGTATATGCAACAGGTCGTCGTAAGTCGTCAGTAGCAAAAGTATGGTTAACTCCAGGTAGCGGTAAAATCACTGTAAATGGTCTTTCGTTAGACGCATGGCTTGGTGGTTTAGAAGCTAAAAAACTTCGTGTTAAACAACCTTTAGCAGTAACAAAACAAGATACAACTGTAGATATCGTAGCTTCTACTAATGGTGGTGGTTTTGGTGGTCAAGCAGATGCACTTCGTCACGGTATTGCTCGTGCGTTAGTAGCTTATGATGCTTCACTAAAAGCTGTACTTAAACCTGAAGGTATGATGACTCGTGATGCACGTGTTGTTGAACGTAAAAAACCAGGTAAGAGAAAAGCACGTCGTTCTCGTCAGTTCTCTAAACGTTAATTCGTTCTCTTATCAAGACTTTTTGGTCTTGATAAACCTCTTTTTATGAAAACTCTTTTTCTACTTTTTTTTAGTTTCTATACACTTTTTAGCTCAACCCTTTATCTATCAACTTCATCAAATCCATCACGTATTAACCCACTTTTAGCAACTGATTCTGCTTCTTCTGAAATTGCTAGTTACCTTTTTAATGGACTTGTTAAATATGATACAAACCTTTCAAATATTGTTGGAGATTTAGCACAAAGTTATGAGTTTATTGATGATGTAACACTTTTATTTCATCTACGTAAAAATGTATTTTGGCACGATGGAGTGAAATTTAGTGCACAAGATGTTGCTTTTACCTACAAAACACTCCTTTCAAAGAATATTGCAACACCCTACTCTTCCGATTTTCGTTTTGTAAAAGATGTTGTTGTAATCGATGACTATACACTTAAAGTACTCTACTCAAAACCCTACTTCAAAGCATTAGAGATTTGGATGATGGGAATTTTGCCCAAGCATATTTTAAAAGATGAAAAAAACTTAATGAGTTCAAACTTTAATACCCATCCAATAGGTACAGGACCTTATAAACTAAAAAAACTTGAATTTTCAAAAAATATTATTTTAGAGGCAAATGAGAAATATTTTTTAGGCAAACCAAAAATCGATACAATCTCTTTAAGTATTATTGCAGATAGTACCACTCGCTTTTTAATGCTGCAACAACGCCAACTCGATATTGGTTCACTTGACCCTCTTAGTTTCGAGAAAAAGCTCAAGCCCTCTTTTTTTCAAAACTTTAATATTTACGAAAAACAATCACAATCTTACACCTACTTAGGTTTTAATTTTCGTAAAGAGAAATTTCAAAATCCCCTTCTACGTAAAGCTCTCTCTTTAGCCATTAACAGAGAAGAGTTGGTTGATATTTTATTTTTTGGACATGCAAAAGTGTGTAATGGTCCTTTTTTACCATCAACACAAGCCTACAATCCAAATGTAAAATCTCCAAAGCAAAATATTCAAAAAGCAAAACAGATTTTAAAAGAGTTAGGCTACACAAAACAACACCCACTAGAGTTTGAAATAGCAACATCAAACTCAAACCCTATTCGCCCCTATGCAGCTCAAATTTTACAATACCAACTCTCTAAAATAGGGGTAAAAGTAAAACTTCGCATTATGGAGTGGCAAGCTTTTTTAAATATGGTTGTATTTCCACATAACTTCGATACTGTACTTTTAGGTTGGGGACTCTCTGCAACACCAGACCCTTTTACAATTTGGCATAGCTCAAATACAAAAAAAGGTGGTTTTAATTTTATAGGATATAAAAACAAAGAACTTGACAAACTTATAGAGAATTCTCAAAAAATTGTTGATCGAAAAAAATTGGCAAAACTTTGGCAAAAGATGTTTGCATTAATTGTTCAAGATAATCCCTACCTTTTTTTATATATTCCAAACTCTATTACCGCTGTATCAAAAAATATACACAATGTTCATTCATATCCTAGTGGAATATGGTACGATTTTATTTTATGGCAAAAATAAAATGAAAATTTTATATAATAATTTGCTATAATACATAAATTTAAATTATTATGGAAAATAAATTATGTTAAAAACTCTTAAATCCAAAGTTATTGTCTTTATTATGACGTTTATGTTTATAGGTATTACAGGAATGAGCCTATATCTCACACATACACTGGAAACTCTTTTAAATAAAAATACTAAAAGCGCAATAGAAACACTTAGTGATTCTGTTTTTCATACTATGACAACAAGTATGCTTATGGGCGATCCTCAAGTTGTTCAAGACACTTTGCAACATGTAAAATCTATTGAAGGGATAGAAGAACTTTCAATTGCAAAATCGAAAGCTGTTTTAGAAGTTTACAACTCCAAAAATGAAAAACTCACAACAGATCCAAATATTTTAGAAGTTTTAAAAACTGGAAAAACAAAGTTAATAGAACAAGAAACAAATCAACACCATACAGTTAGAATTTTAAAACCAATGGTTGCAGAAGAGAGATGTTTAAGTTGTCACTATAATGTAAAGCCAGGTTATGTTCTTGGAGCAATTGATATTATGATCTCTTTAGATAAAAGTGATGCAAACATTAAAGAATCAAATTTTATACTTCTCTTGTGTTTAATTGGTCTTGCAGTTATTTCTGTAATTCTTTCTTTTATTTTCTTTTCAAAAGAAATTTTTAAACCTCTTTATCTTTTAAAAGAGCGTTTAAAAGATTTAGTAGAGGGAGAAAAAGATCTAACTCAACAACTTCAGTACACAAAAGGTAATGAGTTTGGAGATGCTGCACAAGAGGTTAATGCTTTTATTAACATCGTAAAAGATACTGTAGAAAAAATTAAAAATTTAAGTTATAAAAACTCTCAAGTTGCTTCAGAAATAGAGCTCTCAAGCCGAGTTATATCTAAAGCAACAAAACAAGAACAAGAAATTATTCACAGTACAACACTCAAAGGAAATTCAGTAAAAGACCTTTTAACTTTAACAATTGATGTAACCAAACAAACACAAGAAGCAGTTGATGGAGCAAAAGTAGAACTTCATACTGCTCAAGACTCTTTAAGCTCTCTAGTACAAGAAGTTGACATGTTTGTAGAAAAAGAGAGTGAACTCTCAGATGAATTAGCACAACTTAAAAACGAAGCAAATAATGTTAAAGATATTTTACATATTATTCAAGATATTGCAGAGCAAACAAATCTTCTTTCATTAAATGCTGCTATTGAAGCTGCACGCGCAGGTGAGCATGGTCGTGGTTTTGCTGTTGTTGCTGAAGAGGTAAGAAAGCTAGCTGAACGTACACAAAAATCTTTAGTTGAAATTGACACTAATATTAGTATGATTACACAATCTATCAATGATGTAACAGATAAAATGGAAGTTAACTCTCAAAATATTAAGTCACTTGCTAAAATTTCAGAAGATGTTAATACTAAAATTGAAATAACATCCCAGGCAATGGAACTTTCTGATAAAATTGCTAAAAAATCTCAAGAGGATAGTTTAGAGATGTCTAAACACTTAGAAGATATTTTAAAAGAGATTGCAACTATAGAGGAGTTATCTTCAAAGAATGGTTCTAGTATTTCTCATATAGAAAATGATTTAAAACGTCTTGTCGAGATAGCTTCTCATCTACAAAACTCTGTTGATGAGTTTATAACAAATTAAAATAATAGGAAAAGAAATGGACAATTTACATATTCAAGCTTCAAAGTATACACCGGAGATTACAATGGATGCAACAAAAGGGTTGGTCGAAATTCATGGCAAATCTTACCCAGAAAATACTTTTGAATTTTATCAGCCTATTATTGAATGGATTGAAAAATATTTCGAAAATCCAAAAGAGGAAACAATTCTTAACTTAGAACTTATCTACTTTAACTCTAGTAGTTCAAAACTTTTCTTTGATTTTTTTGATCTTTTAGAAGAAAATAAAGATAAAAGTAATATTACTGTTAATTGGATTTTTGATCCAGAAAATGAAAGTGCAATGGAAGCTGGAGAAGAGTTTATAGAAGATTTTGAAGAACTCACAATTAAACTTCAAGAAAAAAAATAAAGAACAACCATGAGATACAACAAGAAGTTTCAAGAGATTCTAAAAAGACTTGAACACATTGATGATGAAGAGTGTCAAAGTCTTAAAGCAGAAATAGAGATCCTCTCTGAGATCTACAAGAAAAAAGATGAACGTCTTAATAAAATTATTAAAATATCTGATAAACAACAGATGGCTATTGTCTCTTTACATGAAGAATTAGATAGCTATAAAAACAATCTTGAAGAAAAAGTTCAAGAAGAAATTGCAAAACGAAAAGCTCAAGAAAATCTTCTTTTTGAACAAACTCGTTTAGCAATGATTGCTGAAATGATAGATGCCGTAGCACACCAATGGATGCAACCACTTAATATCTTAACAATGAATACTGAGCTTCTCGCCATAGAAGCCTATAAAAATAATGGTGCAGATCCAAAAACAATAGAAAAATTTAAAACAACTTTTACTAAACAGATGGATCATCTCTTAAGCACCTTAGATAACTTTAGAAGTTTTTTTAGACCTATCCAAGAAGAACAGGAATTTTCTCTTGCTAAAGCTATCCAAAGCGTTTTAAATCTTGTAGATGATGATTTGGTAAAATATTCTATTAAAGTTGACTTTGATGCTAAAGATGATTTTAGTATTAATGGGAATGAAAATGAATTTCGCCACATTATTTTAAATTTTATTAGTAACTCTAAATATGCTTTTTTAGAAAAGAAAATTGAACATAGAAAAATTCAAATTAGACTTTTAGGAAAAGAGAAAAAATTAGAATACAGTGACAATGCCGGTGGAATAGATCCAAAGGTTATAAAAACTCTTTTTGAGATGCATACATCTACAAAAGGTACAAAAGGTACTGGTATAGGATTATATATGTCTCAACAAATTGCACATAAACATAAGGGTAAACTCTTAGCAGAAAATATTGACAATGGTGCAAAATTTACTTTTAAAATAGAGGAAAAATAATGGTTTGTATTGAAAATATTGAAAATGTTTTACATAAAAATAATGTTATTTTTTTAACTTATGGTGGAACATTCACACAAGCACTTATAGCAGGAATGACTGGCGTTTTAGAAAAAGAGGTAGAAGATGCAAACCTTTCTATGAAAATTTCAAATAATATTTTTGTTACCTTTATAGAACTTGCACAAAATGTTATGAACTATTCAAAAGAAGCTCATACAAAAAATATTTCAAATACAAAAGCACTTATTTTTGTCGGGAAACAAGATGATGAGTATTTTGTTTGCAGTCAAAACATTGTTACAAAAGAAGATAAAGAGAAAATAGAGCCTATTTTACAAAAAGTAACTACATCTACATTAGAAGAAATAAAAAAACAATATAAAAAGATACGAAGAGCCTCAAGAGATACAAAATCTGTTGGCGCTGGTCTTGGATTTTATGAAATTGCAAAAAAAGTTACTACAATTGACTATGAATTTATAAAACAAGAAGATGGTAACTTTTCTTACAAAATTTGTACAACTTTTTAAAAATAAGAGAAAACTTTTCTCTTATTTTTTCTTCTCATGCATCCTAATATAAATATGCAAAATTTCAATAGCAGCTGGAGTTATACCACTAATATTTAGTGCAGCTTGAAGTGTTGGTGGGTTGTAAGCTTCTAGTTTTTCTACAACCTCTTTTGAAAGTCCACTAATATTTTTAAACTCAAACCCCTCAGGAAATGTAACTTTGAGATATTTTTTCATTCTTTGTATCTCTTGACTTTGCTTGTCGATATAGCGAGCATATTTTCCTTCTACTAAAATCTCCTCTTTAATGTACTCATCATACTTTGCAAGTTCTGGGACAATTTTTAGCATCTTCTCTACGTCAAAAGTTTTACGTGCAACTAATTGCTGTGCCGTTGAAACATCTTTAAGTGGAGCTTCACCCATCGACTCTAAAAGGGCATTAAACTCTTTATTTGGAGTAAAACGTGTTGTTTCTAAAAGCTCTCTACCCTCTTGGATCTGCTGTGCTTTTTGTTGCACTTTATTATACATCTGCTCATCTATAAGCCCCAGCTCATACCCATAATGTGCTAAACGTGTATCTGCACTCTCTTCACGTAAAAGAAGTCTATACTCTGCACGTGAAGTAAACATACGGTATGGCTCATTTGTTCCTTTTGTTACTAAATCATCTATTAAAACACCGATGTATGCTTCATCTCTACGTAAAATAAGTGGCTCTTTGTTTTGCAGTGCTAATGTTGCGTTTATCCCTGCCATTAACCCTTGTGCTGCAGCTTCTTCATACCCTGTTGTTCCATTAATTTGCCCAGCTAAATAAAGCCCTTTGACTTTTTTTGTCTCAAGGGAGTGTTTAAGTTCACGTGGATCTACAAAATCGTACTCAATAGCATACCCATAACGTACAATCTTTGCATTCTCCATCCCAGGAACTGAGTGGATCATATCACGCTGAACATCTGGTGGAAGTGATGTTGAGAGACCATTAATGTAACACTCTGTATTTTCTGCAGTTTGTGGCTCTATAAAAAGGTGGTGACGCTCTTTATCTGGAAACTTGTCTATTTTATCTTCAATACTTGGGCAATATCTTGGAGATTTTCCAGCAATTTGCCCTGTAAAAAGTGGAGCTCTATAAAAATTAGATTCTATAATATTATGCGTTCTTTCATTTGTGTAAGCAATGTAGCAAGGAAGTTGTTTTTTTGTTTTTCTAAACTCCTCTTTATCTGTTCTAAAAGAGAAAGGGTTTGGAAGCTCATCACCATCTTGAATTTCCATTACAGAAAAATCGATTGTTGAAGCATCTACCCTTGCACATGTTCCAGTTTTTAAGCGTGAAATAATTAAGTTTGCATCATCTTTAAGTGAAGCACTCAGCCCTTCACTTCTCTCTTCACCATAGCGACCACCTTGCTTTTGCACCTCTCCAATATGAATAACACCATTTAAGAAAGTTCCAGAAGTGATAATAACCTTTGGTGCAAAATACTCATTAAAAAGATCTGTTTTTACCCCTTTTACTTCATTATCTTCAATAATAAGCGATTCCACAGTTTCTTGAGCTAAAGAGAGGTTTGGTGTATTTAAAATTACAGTACGTGCAATAACTTTGTAGCGATCCATATCTATTTGTGCACGACTTCCACGCACTGCTGGACCTTTTGTTTGATTAAGTATTCTAAATTGCAAACCTGCTTTATCTGTAAGGAGTGCCATCTCTCCACCAAGAGCGTCTATTTCACGCACTAAGTGCCCTTTTGCTAACCCACCAATAGCAGGATTACAACTTGTAGCTCCAACATTTTCTGCAAGCATAGAGATAAGAAGTGTTTTACTTCCCATTCTTGCACTTGCAAGAGAAGCCTCTATTCCAGCGTGTCCACCACCAACAACAATTACATCATAATTCATTCATTTTTCCTAATTACAAAAGCTCTTTAAAAGTTGCAAATTATAGCGATTAAGGGATGAAGGGTTGATTAATTTAGATGAAAAAATGCTACTTCACCCTCTCCCACTCCAAAGATACAATATTTTTTTCTTGAGAGCTAAACTCCACTCCCAAAAGATAAACCTCTTTCTCTTCAGCTAAATATTTTTGATGATAATTTTTTTGTTTAATCTGTTGCAATGCACTTTTATTATCTACTTTAAACTCGATAATATAGGTTTTATTACGCACCTGAAGTGTTAAATCTATGCGACCACTATTTGTTACATCTTCTGCTGTAACATTTAAACCACTCGCAGCCAAATAAGCATAAAATACACTTGCATAATACCCTTCATACTCCTCTATATTATTGCCTACATAATTGTTATATGCAATAGAGGCAAAAAAGAGTTTCATATTTTCAATAAACTTCGCAACATCACCCTTTACAACAGCTGCTAAAAGCTCTTTATTTGCCATAAAAGGCTCACCTGTTAAGTAATCTAAAAAGAGTCTGTTTAAACTCATAGCTACCTCTTTGTTTGGTACTTTGAGTTTATACTCTACAATTCCAAACTCTTCATCTATATATTGCTCTTTTATCGTTAAATACCCTGCTTGAAATAAAAGTACTTCAAGTCTTATTTTATCTACTTCAAAGCTATTTAGCAGTTCTTTTCCGATTGTGAGATTTTCTAATTCTGGGATACTATAGTTT
>JAMOSG010000008.1 GCA_027063225.1 Helicobacteraceae bacterium
AAAAGGTTAAAAATGAATAAATTTGTAGGTGCACACACTTCATCTTCTGGTGGGGTTTATAATGCTATTAAAAATGCAGAGGCTATTGGAGCAAAAGCGTTTGCTCTTTTTACAAAAAATCAAAAAAGATGGGAAGCAAAACCACTCGATACAAAAACAATAGATAAATTTCAAAAGATGTTAGATGAGAGTGGCATTTTACCAAAGCATATTTTGCCACACGATAGTTATCTTATAAACTTAGGGCATCCAGAAGAGGAAAAACTCCAAAAAAGTCGCACAGCATTTATAGATGAGCTGACGCGTTGTGACCAACTAGGGCTTGATAGACTCAACTTTCACCCTGGAAGCCACCTTGTAAAACTTACAAAAAAACAAAAAGAGGATGTTGAGTTTTTAACAAAAGTGGAAAATGAGTGTTTAGACGTTATTGCAGAGTCTATCAATATTGCACTTGATAAAACTCAAAATGTAAAAGCAGTTATTGAAAATACAGCAGGGCAGGGAACAAACCTTGGATACAAGTTTGAACATCTTGCTTACATTATAGATAAAGTGGAAGATAAATCGCGTGTTGGTGTATGTATAGATACTTGCCATATGTTTACATCGGGGTATGATATTCGCACGCGTGAAGCGTATGATGCTACATGGAAAAGTTTTGGTGAGATTGTAGGGTTTGAGTACTTAAGTGGTATGCACATAAACGACTCTAAACCACCACTTGGCTCACGTGTTGATAGACACCACTCTTTGGGTGAAGGGGAGATTGGGCTTGATGCGTTTAGAATGATTATGAATGATGAGAGAATGGATGATATTCCACTTATTTTAGAAACAATCGATGAGACAATTTGGGCACAAGAGATAGAGCTTTTATACTCTTTTATAAAGGAGTAGCGTGAAGAGTGTTATTGAGTTTTTAGAAGCTAAAGATATTACAAAAAATGAGCTTTTTTTACACCTTAAATGTAGTGAGGATGAAGCACAAATTTTACAATACATTACACAAAAATATATGCAAGGTGAAGATGATGTTTTAGTGCTTGAGTTTTTACAAGATCTTTTTGGTGAGGAGGAGTATCTTTATTTAAAAGGTTTAGAGTTTGTAAAAAATCTTTTAGAGCTTGGGTGGTTACATCAACAAAGTTTTACACCTTTAAAAGTTTCAGAAGTTACCCCTTTGGAGCTTTTAAATACAACTGTTGGTTTAACACCATCATTTTTAAAGCTTTTGCAAGAGGGAACACTAGAAGCAGATTTACCAGATATTAAACCCTATGCAGATCATCTTGAGTATTTGCAAGATCAGTTTTTTAGAATTGAGCTGTATCAAAAAATGAGTGTTATTCGCCAAAATGTACATGAACACTCTTTAGGGATAGACAGAATCCAAACAAAACTAAAACTTTTAGAAAAACGTATAGAGGAGAGGGTAAAACAAACTTCCCAAACACTTGTTTTAGATAAATTTTTTAAACAAAAAAAGCTCTCAAATTTGGAACAAATTATCTTTTTGGCACTTCTACGTGAAGAGTATAGTGCCTCTGAAGAATCACTTCGTGATATGAACTCTTTAATAGAATTGATCTCTTTAGATGAGTATGAGAGAATTAAAAATCGTTCTTTACTTGAAGATGGCTCACACCTTTTAAGCAGTGGTATAATCGATTATGAGGAGATGTTAAACCCTTTTGGTGGAATTTCACGCTCTTTTTATATTGTAGATGATGTACTTCAAAGTATTATCCATCCAAATAAAAATAAAAAAGTTCGCCGTTTAAAACTTAATGCTTTAATAGAGGAGCAAGATATTTTTGAGCTTGTTGAACCTGAGAGTTCACTCGATGATGTGGTTTTAAGTAAACAAACGCAACAAACTTTAGAAAATATTTTAAAGCAGCTCGATAAAAATGTAGTAAATCGCTTAGTAGAATGGGGTATAAAAGATAAAAAAAGTGGAATTGACGCAAGAATTATTTTCTATGGAGCACCAGGAACTGGAAAAACACTTACTGCATACTCTTTGGCAAAATCACTAAAGCGTCAAGTTTTAGCATTTGATTGTTCTAAAATTCTCTCAATGTATGTAGGGGAGAGTGAAAAAAATGTAAGGAAAATCTTTGATACTTTTTATGAGTTAAGTACAAAAACAAAGAGTGATCCAATTTTACTTTTAAATGAAGCGGACCAATTTTTAGGAACAAGAACTACAGGTGGTTTAAGTGGAGCAGACCAAACCTATAATCAGATGCAAAATATTTTTTTAGAGCAAATTGAAAATTTCAAAGGTATTTTAATAGCAACAACAAACCTTTTAGAAAATATAGACAAAGCATTTTCACGCCGTTTCGATTACAAAATAGAGTTTAAAAAACCAAATAAAGAGCAACGTCAAAAACTTTGGGAGTTGATGCTTCCAAAAAATGCACCATATAGTGATGATTTCTCTATTGAAAAACTATCAGAATATAACCTAACAGGTGGGCAGATAAATATTATTGTAAAAAATACAGCTTATAAAGTTGCAGTAAGAGAGGAAGCTATTTTTTCTTTAAAAGATTTTATAGAAGAGATTAAAAAAGAGAAAGATGCAAGTTTTGAAGATGAAAAATCTATGGGTTTTTTAAGTAAGTAGGCTAATAAACCTTAAGAGGTAAAAAATGCTCAATATTATTATTTTTGGTATGGATATTTTACAAAAGAAGATCCAACAACTCCACTTTATGAGCAAAAGATAGAGTGGGAAGAATAGTATTAATTCTATGCTAAAATACAAAAAATAAAAACCCTAAGTAAGGTAAGGTATGCAATTTTTAGATGTAAAGACAGATTATGCTTTTAAAAAAGTTTTTGGAAGTGAAGATTCAAAAGCCAAACTCATAAGCTTTTTAAATGCACTTGTGTATGATGATTCCCCTAGAAAGATAAAAGATTTAACAATTGTAGATCCTTATAATATTCCAATGATAAAAGGGGTAAAAGATACCTTTGTAGATGTTAAAGCAGTTTTAGATGATAACTCTAAAGTTATTATAGAGATGCAAATACTTAACCATCAAGGTTTTGAAAAAAGAGTTTTATATAATGCTGCTAAAAACTATTCTATTCAACTTAATAAAAAAGAGGAGTACTATCTTTTAAATCCTGTAATTGCATTAACAATTGTAGATTTTATTATGTTTGAAGAGAGTACAAAAGTTATTAATAAATTTAAACTTTTAGAAAAAGAAAACTTTATTAACTATAGTGATGATATAGAACTTATCTTTGTTGAACTTCCAAAATTCACTAAAGAATTACAAGAGTTGCAAAATATAAAAGATCAATGGATCTATTTTATAAAAAATGCTGGAAGCTTAGAATATATCCCAACAAATTTAGATATTCAAATTCAACAAGCCCTAGAGAGTGTTAATGAAGCAAACCTCACAAAAGAGGAACTAGAAGCACAATATAAAAGAAAAGAGTTTATCTCTATCCAAAAACTAGCCCTTTTAAAAGCAAAAAATGATGGATTGCAAGAGGGGATTGAAAAGGGGATAGAGCAAGAAAAAATTGAAATTGCAAAAAAATCTATTGCTAATAACTTAGATGATAAAACAATAGCACTTATTACAGGATTATCCCAAGAAGTTATAAAGAGTTTGAGAGGGTAAGAAGGAGTTTTACTCCTCCTCTTTCTCTAAACTTTCTAAGTTTTTGTAACGTTTAAACATCTCTTTTGCATGGAAAGAGGCTGTTTCTAAAAACTCTTTTGCGTGTTGTGGGTCCATTTTTTCTACCATTTTAAAGCGGGCTTCATTATACATATATTCTTTCACATCCAATTTAGGCTCTTTGTAGTCTAGCTTCATTGGGTTTTTCCCCTCTTTTGCTAGTTCTGGATTGTAACGCATAAGTGGCCAAAGTCCACACTCTACTGCCTTTTTTTGTTGTTTCATACCGTAGCGTAAATCGTATCCATGAGCAATACAATGGGAGTAAGCAATAATTATAGAAACACCATCATACGCTTCTGCTTCTACAAATGCTTTAAGTGTTTGTGAGTCATTTGCACCCATAGCAACACGCGCTACATAAACATTACCATATGCAGCTGCCATCATTGCTAAATCTTTTGGAAGTTGTGGTTTTCCACCAGCTGCAAATTTTGCAACTGCACCTGTTGGTGTTGCTTTACTTTGTTGCCCACCTGTGTTTGAATATACTTGTGTATCTAACACTAAAATATTGACATTTTTACCACTTGCAAGAACATGGTCCACTCCACCATAACCAATATCGTAAGCCCAACCATCTCCACCAATGATCCAAACAGATTTTTTAACTAAATAATCAGCTAATTCTAAAAGTGTTTTTGCTTCATTAGCGTTGATTGTTTTTAGAACCTCTTTAAGGCTCTCTACACGTTTACGTTGAGCAAAAATCTCCTCTTCAGTTTTTTGGTTTGCCTCTAAAATCTCTTGCACTAAAGTGGTGTTAAGTTGAGGTTTTAAAACTTCTAAAAGTTCTTTAGCTTCCTCTATTTTTTTATCTATACTTAGTCTAAATCCAAGCCCAAACTCTGCATTATCTTCAAAAAGTGAGTTTGACCATGCAGGGCCACGACCATCTTTGTTTTTCTTCCATGGTGTTGTTGGAAGATTTCCTCCATAAATAGAGCTACACCCTGTTGCATTGGCAACAACCATTCTATCTCCAAAAAGTTGTGTTGCTAGTTTAATATAAGGAGTTTCTCCACATCCAGGACATGCACCACTAAATTCAAAAAGTGGTTCTAAAATTTGAGCCTCTTTTACTTTTGTATGGTCAAGTTTTGCTCTATCGTATTGTGGTAACTCCAAAAAGTAATCCCACTCTTTTATTCCATTTTCTATCACTTTCTCTTTTGGAGTCATATTTATCGCTTTATATAAAGGGTTCTCTTTACTTGAAGCTGGACACTCCTCTACACAAAGAGCACACCCTGTACAATCCTCAACTGCCACACTAATAATAAAGCTCTCATTTTCAAACTTTTTCCCCTTAGCCTCTTTTGTTTGAAGAGAAGCTGGTTTATTTTCTAAAAGGGAGTTATTTACAATTTTAGAGCGAATAACACTATGTGGACAAACACTTACACATTTGTTACACTCTATACATAAAGAGCTATCCCAAACAGGTACCTCAAGGGCGATATTTCTCTTTTCATATTGTGTTGTACCAGTTGGCCATGTTCCATCTGCTGGAATAGCACTTACTGGTAGTTCATCTCCTTTACCCTCTATAAGGTGTGCTGTAACATTTGCTACAAAATCGTTAAATGAACCTTTTACTGCTGGAGTTAGTTTACGTGAACTTGTTACCTCTGTTGGAACTTCTACCTCTTGAAGGTAAGAAAGAGCAGCATCAACAGCTGCAAAGTTTTGTTCCACTAAAAGGTCACTCTTTTTACCGTAAGTTTTTACAATGGAGTCTTTTATCTCTTGTATTGCTTGCTCTTTTGGTAGGATGTTAGAGATTGCAAAGAAACATGTTTGCATAATAGTGTTAATTCTTCGTCCCATATTTGTTTGTTTTGCAACATTATAGGCATCTACAATATAAAATTTAATCTTTTTAGAAATAATCTCCTCTTGAATATGGCGAGGAAGATGGTCCCAAGAGTGTTTTTTATCAAATGGAGAGTTGAGTAAAAAAGTAGCTCCCTCTTTTGCATGGGAGAGGATGTCAAATTTCTCCATAAAAACACTTTGGTGACAAGCAACAAAATCTGCTTTTTGAATAAGGTATGGAGCTTTAATCTCTTGTGGTCCAAAACGAAGGTGAGAAACTGTCATTGAACCAGACTTTTTAGAGTCGTACACAAAATATCCTTGAGCATAGTTTTGTGAATGTTGCCCAATAATTTTAATGCTATTTTTGTTTGCTCCTACAGTTCCATCACTCCCTAATCCAAAAAAGATAGCCTCAACCATATCTTTATGTTCAAGTGTAAAGTTACTATCGTACTCTAAAGAGGTGTGTGTTACATCATCGTTAATTCCAATAGTAAAATGGTTTTTAGGATTTGGCTTTTGTAGCTCTTCAAAAATAGCCTTTACCATAGCTGGAGTAAACTCTTTAGAGGAGAGCCCATACCTTCCACCAATAATGCGAGGCATAGCAAAGCCAAGTTCTTGAGAGCTTGAGAGTTCATTAAGTGCTGCTACAACATCTAAGTAGAGTGGTTCACCAAGGGAACCTGGCTCTTTTGTTCTATCGAGTACTGCAATAGATTTTACACTTTTTGGAAGAGCTTTTAAAAGATGTTTTTTAGAAAAAGGTCTATAAAGTTTTACTTTTACAACACCCACTTTTTTATTTTGTTTTGTAAAATACTCTACACTCTCTTCTACAGTTTGTGCTCCTGAAGCCATTATAACAATAACTTCTGTTGCATCTTTAGCCCCTACATATTCAAAAGGTTGGTAACTTCTGTTTGTAAGTTTTGAAAACTCCTGCATCACATCTTCTACAATATCTGCTGTTTTTTCATAGTAGCTATTGACACTCTCTCTTCCTTGAAAATAAACATCAGGATTTTGTGATGTTCCACGAATAACAGGATGATCTGGAGAGAGTGCTCTTTGGCGGTGTTCCTGAACTGCTTGCATATCTATAAGGCTTTTGAGTGTTTCATCCTCTAAAAGCTCAATTTTTCTAATTTCGTGAGAGGTTCTAAAACCATCAAAAAAGTGTAAAAAAGGTATGCGAGATTTTAAACTTGCAGCTTGAGCAATAAGAGCAAAGTCGTGTGCCTCTTGAACAGAACTTGATGCTAAAAAAGCAAAACCACTTTGGCGAACCGACATAACATCGCTATGGTCTCCAAAAATAGAGAGTGCTTGGGCTGCAATAGAGCGTGCAGCTACATGAAAAACTGTAGGAGTTAATTCTCCTGCAATTTTATACATATTTGGTAGCATAAGTAAAAGCCCTTGTGAGGCGGTAAAAGTTGTTGTAAGAGCTCCTGTTTGCAAAGCACCATGAACACTTCCACTTGCTCCACCTTCACTTTGCATTTCCATAATCTCAGGGATTGTATCGAAAATATTTTTCTCTTTATGCAATGCATAAACATCACTATGTTCTGCCATTGGTGAGGCTGGAGTGATGGGGTAAATTGCTATAACTTCATTGAGTTTATATGCAACTCTTGCGACTGCTTCATTTGCATCGATTGTGATAAAATTTTTCATCTTTAAAATCCTTATAAAATTCTACAAAACATTATATCACATTAACTATTGAGTATGTTAAATAATGATATAATGAATCAACACTGTTCCCAAAAAGGAAAAAAGATGAAAGTAGTGAGTTTAATTAATGGCTCTTTGTTGTCTCAAACGGTAGCCTCTTATGCTTTAGCTTATGCAAAAGAGTTGCATTTAGGTGTTAGTTTTATTTATATAGATGCAAACGATAATCTCTCAGATGTAAAAAAAAGTGCACAACTTTTAGAGCAAAAAGCAAAAGATTTAGAATTAAAGAGTGAATTTTTTGTTTTGGATTCTTTAGAAGATTTACAAGAGTATGTAGAGAGTAGGGAGATTGAAACAATTTTTTGTTCAACACGCCATCAACATACAATTTTAGATAAATCTTTTGTAAAAGAGTTGATAGCACAAAAAATAAGGGCAGATTTATGTGTGGTAAAAGTGGTAAAGGCTGGATATTTACAAGAGGTACAAAATATACTTTTGCCTATTAAAGAAGCAAAACTTTCTGTAAAAAAATTTACCCTTATGATGGTCTTTGCAGATGCATATGATGCTAAAGTAGAGATATATTCACTCGATAAACTCTCTGCAACTAAGCTTCAAAAAGTTACAAAAGAGCAGATAAAGCAAAGATTGCAAGAGATAATTTTTAAACTACGTCACTATATGAAGCTTTTTTATCTTAGTGGTACAAGTTTTAGTATTAAACATGACTTTGCACTTTCTGATGGGGAGAGTGTTAAAACACATATTGCAAAACATAATTATGATTTAGCTATTGTTGGAGCTCATAGTACAAATTCAATTTTTGAGAAAAACCATCCTATAGATGTTTTGTTTGAGCATCCATCTATTAATACACTCTATTTTATACCGTATGAGGACTAATTATGCAACCATATAATCTAACAAAAGAGCAGCTTTTTGAGCAGTTTAAAACATCACCAGAGGGTTTAACTTCAGATGAGGTTTTAAAAAGGGAAAAAGAGTTTGGTAAAAATATTATTGAGTCTAAAAAAAAGAAAAATTATGTTAAAGAGTATCTTAAACAGTATATCGAATTTTTTCCTATCTTATTGGAGGTTGCTGGTGTTTTAGCATTTATTGCCAATTACTATCAACCCAATGAGGGGAATAATATTTTAGGATACGCCATTTTTGTTGCAGTGTTTATCAATGCAACTTTTACTTTTTGGCAAAATTTTAAAGCAGATAAAGCGATGGATGCACTCTTAAAGCTAATGCCAACCTTTGTAAAGGTAAAACGTAATGGCAAAGTAGAAGAGGTAGATGCATCTGAACTTGTTCCAGGAGATATTATTGTTTTAGAAGAGGGTGATAAAATTGCAGCAGATGCGGTACTTCTTGAAGTAAATGAACTCTATATCAATACATCCTCGTTAGATGGAGAGTCAAAGCCATCAAAAAGGGAGTTACAAAACTCCCATGCAAAACGTGCCATAGATGCAAAAAATATGGTTTATGCTGGAACAAGTGTAGTCAATGGAAGTGCAGAAGCAGTTGTAGTTGCAACAGCAATGGCAACAGAGTTTGGAAAAATAGCAACACTTACAAATAATATAGAAAAAGGTTTAACACCTCTTGAGAAAGAGGTTATAAATATGACAAAAATTTTAACAGTTTTAGCACTTCTTGCTGGAGTTGTATTTTTTGCACTTGGGTATTTTTCTGGAAAAGGTGTTTTAATAGCTGCTATTTTTGCTCTTTCTTTAATTGTAGCAAATGTACCAGAGGGACTTTTACCAACTATTACCCTTTCACTCTCTTTAGCTTCTCAACGTATGGCAAAAAGAAATGCACTTATTAAAAACTTAGCTTCTGTTCAAACTCTTGGGAGTGTAACAACAATTTGTACAGACAAAACAGGAACACTTACAAAAAATGAGATGACACTCAAAGAACTTTACTTAACAAATGGTGAGCATATTGTTGTAGATGGGATTGGGTATGAACCAAAAGGGGAGTTTCACTTTCAAACAAATTTAGTAAATTCAAAGAACTATTTGCAACAACTTTTAGAGTCAGCTTTTTTTAATTCACGTGCAACTATTGAAGATGGAAAAATTATAGGAGATCCTACAGAGTTAGCACTTGTTGTTGGAGCTAAAAAGTTTGGGCTAGAGGAGAGTTTTTCTAAAATAAAAGAGAATCCTTTTAGTAGTGAAAGAAAAATGATGTCCTCTTTTGGGGAGTATAAAGGGGAAAAACTTCTTTATGTCAAAGGTGCTCCAGAGGTTATTTTTGAAAAAACAGTCTATTTTCAAGATGAAACAGAGGTAAAAGAGTTTGACTCAAAAGCAAAAGAGAGAATTACGCAAAAACTTTTGGAGTTTCAAAAAAAAGCATATAGAGTGTTAGCAATTGCTCGCAACTCTGAAGATAAAGAGGATCATTTAACTCTTTTAGGATTAGTAGCCATTATGGATATTCCTCGTTCTGAGGTTCAAGAAGCTCTCTCTAAATGTTACACAGCGGGTATTCGTACTATGATGATAACAGGTGATAATGCAATTACTGCAGCAGCGATTGCAAAAGAGATAGGGCTTCGTTATGATGATGTTTTAACAGGAAATGATGTTGCAAAACTTTCAGAGGAGCAACTCCAAGAGATGCTACAAGAAAAAACATATATCTTTGCAAGAATGGCAAGCAACCAAAAGTTAAAAATTGCAGATGCTTTACAAAAAAATGGGGAGGTTGTTGCAATGACGGGTGATGGAGTAAATGATGCACCATCACTTAAAAAAGCAGATATTGGAATCTCTATGGGAAGTGGAACAGATGTTGCCAAAGAATCAAGTGATATGATTTTACTTGATGATAATTTTAACTCTATTGTTTCAGCCATAGAGGAGGGAAGAACAGTCTATTTTAATATTAAAAAATTTGTAACATATATCCTCTCCTCAAATGTTCCAGAGATTGTTCCTTATGTGATGTCTTTTTTCTTCAAAATTCCAAATCCACTCTCCGTTATTCAGATTTTATCGATAGATTTAGGCTCAGATATGCTACCAGGATTAGCACTAGGAAGTGAAAAACCTGAAAAAAATATTATGAAAAGAAAACCTGTTGCTAAAGATGAAAAAATCTTAGATTGGGAAGTTTTTAAAAGGGGTTATTTTTTTATTGGGGTGATTGAAGCGAGTGCTGCTATGTTTGCTTTTATTACATTTTTGCTCTCTCATGGTTGGCAATATGGGGAGGTAGATTTAGCCGATAAAACTTTTCAAGCTCAAGCGATGACAATGACACTTCTAGGTGCAGTCACTTCTCAGATGGCAAATATGTGGACAATGAGAAGTTGGGATTTTAATATTTGGACTTTGAGTTGGAACTCAAACAAGATGTTACTTTTTGCATTTGGTGCAGTCTCTTTATGGATCTGGGCACTTTTAAATGTAGAAGCGGTGCAAATGGTATTTAATACTGCACATATTCCACTGAGTGATTTATGGATCCTTTTACCATTTCCTTTTGCAATTCTTATACTGCATGAAACATATAAATATTTTCGTTTAAAAAACCTAGATATAGGTTCAGTTTAGTTATAAGATAAACTTCTTTTTCCTCTTTTAAAATAGTGTTGCAAATAGTGACAAGCAGCACTATTTTACCCCTTTCATAATATAGTTTTAATAGACAATTGGTTATAGTGCAAGTAACTGTTTTTTCTGTAATTCTTCGGAATTAGAAAACAAATTATATTAAGAGGTTACTTTTTTTTGGGGTAATCTTGAAATGAAAAGGTAGATTATATGGAGCATATTGCTACAGCAAATCCGTATTTTGGGGTATTTGTTCTATTTGTTTTAACATTTGGTGCATTTACAGCTACAACGATTATCGCTCGTTGGGCAAGTCGTGCATTAGCAGCTAAGGATAGTGAAAAGATTAAACTATCTGTTTATGAGTGTGGACCTGAAGTTACGAAACAACCAAATAGGGTTTCACCACAGTTTTATCTTTTTGCTTTACTGTTTTTACTGTTTGATGTAGAGATTGTTTTCATGTTCCCTTGGGCAGTTGATTTTAAAGTGCTTGGGTGGTTCGGTTTTGTTGAGATGATGATGTTTATTATCCTTTTAACAATTGGTTTTGTTTACGCATGGAAAAAAGGAGCGCTAGAATGGCACAACATAAAGTAAATTATACACAAGATGGTGGACTTCCTGTTGCACTTACTTCGATAGATAAAGTAGTAAACTGGGGACGTTCTAACTCACTATGGGCTATGACTTACGGTCTTGCTTGTTGTGGTATTGAGATGATGGCAGCTGGTGCTTCAAGATACGATTTTGACCGTTTTGGTACTATCTTTAGAGCATCTCCAAGACAATCAGATTTAATGATTGTAGCAGGAACTCTTACTAAAAAACATGCTGAGTTTATTAAGCGTCTTTATGACCAAATGACAGAGCCACGTTGGGTTATCTCAATGGGAAGTTGTGCAAATACTGGTGGTATGTTTAATACATACGCAACAGTTCAAGGGGTAGATAGAATTATCCCAGTTGATCTATACCTTCCAGGTTGTGCACCACGTCCAGAAACTCTTCAATATGGCGTAATGTTACTTCAGAAAAAAATTCGTGCTAATCAAGCTAGTAGAGCTCAAAAAGCAAAAAGGTTGATGTAATATGAGAGCATATACACCTAAAAACGATGTACAGAAAAAAGCGTATTATACAGATAGATACTATGTAGCTCCACAAGTACCAAAAGAGAAAGTGGAAAATGATGAAGTATTTGCTGCAGACTTAGAAGCGATTAAAGCGAAGTTTGAAGTAAAAGAAGCTTATATCCAAGTTGAACAACTTGTAATCTACATTAATCCACACGATATTTATGGTGTGTTAGAACTTATGAGAGATGAGTTAGAATATACTCAACTTTCTGAGATGAGTGCGATTGACTGGTTAGCAAAAGATGGAACTTTTGAGATTTTCTATCAAATGCTTTCTATGACAAAACGTAAACGTATTCGTGTGAAATACTTTATTAAAGAGGGTGAAGCAGTAGATAGCGTTGAAAAACTTTTCCGTAGTGCTGATTGGGCAGAGCGTGAGATGTTTGATATGTTTGGTATCGAAGCAAATGGTCACCCATTTATGAAGCGTATTTTAATGCCTTATGATTGGCAAGGTTTCCCTCTACGTAAATCTTATCCACTTCAAGGTGATGAGTTTGCAGCGTGGTATGAGGTAGATAAAATCTATGGTAAAGAAGCTCGTGATTTAATTGGTCCAGAGATTCGTGATACTGCAAGAGTAGATCGTTACGATAGTGAACGTTTTGCACGTCTTGGACATGAGGTTCCAAAAGGTACTGAGATTACTGGTGATGAGCCTAAAAATGAGCAACCATACCAAGAAGAGGGTGGCGTGTTCTTAGTTAAAAAATTCAACAAAGAGTCATCAAAAGTTATTGATGATCCTCAAAGATAAGGTGGTAGAAGTATGGCACAAGTAACAAATAGATTAACACCATTTTTTGAAAACATCACTTTTGATAGAGAAGATAATGAAGTTATTTTAAACTTTGGTCCTCAGCACCCTTCGGCGCACGGACAGTTACGTTTAATGCTTCACCTTCAACAAGAGCAAAT
The DNA here is from genome assembly GCA_027063225.1 of Helicobacteraceae bacterium. Classification (GTDB taxonomy): domain Bacteria; phylum Campylobacterota; class Campylobacteria; order Campylobacterales; family Sulfurimonadaceae; genus Sulfurimonas. The sequence goes on from JAMOSG010000008.1 coordinate 12,874, forward strand.
TGTAAAAGCACATCCAGATGTTGGATACCTTCACCGTGGTATGGAGAAGATGGCTGAAAATATGATCTACAACGAGTTTTTACCAACAACAGACCGTATGGATTATATCGCTTCATCTTCAAACAACTATGGTTTTGCACTTGCAGTTGAAAAGCTTATTGGTGTTGAAGTTCCACGTCGTGCAAAAGTTATTCGTATGATGCTTTTAGAGATTAACCGTCTTATGTCTCACCTTTTTTGGCTTGCGACTACTGCACTTGATATTGGTGCGATGACAATCTTCCTTTATGCATTCCGTGAGCGTGAATATTTAATGGACATTATCGAAGGGTATTGTGGAGCTAGACTTACTCACTCTGCTATTCGTATTGGTGGTGTTCCACTTGATATTCAAGATAGTTTTATTGCACAATTAAAAGATTTCTTAGGAAAACTTCCACAAAATATTAAAGATTACGAAGATCTACTAGACTCTAACCGTATTTGGCGTATGAGAATGGAAGAGGTTGGTGTAATTCCAACAGATATGGCACTCTCTTGGGGTTGTACAGGTCCAATGTTACGTGCTAGTGGTGTTGCTTGGGATATCCGTAAAGAGGAACCATATGAGCTTTATGATGAAGTAGAGTTTAATGTACCTTACTCAGATAAGGGTGATAACTTTGCACGTTATAGAATCTATATGGAAGAGATGAGAGAGTCTGCAAAAATTCTTTACCAAACAATCGATATGTATAACGAGTGTGTAAAAAATGGTGAAACTGAACTTATGGCACATGCTCCAAAATATATCTCAGCTCCAAAACTAGATATTATGACTCAAAACTACTCTTTAATGCAACACTTTGTACTTGTAACTCAAGGTATGCGTCCACCAGTTGGTGAAGTATATGTTGCAACAGAGTCTCCAAAAGGTGAGTTAGGTTTCTATATTAACTCTCAAGGTGGTCCATATCCATATAGACTTAAAATGCGTGCACCATCATTCTGGCACACAGGAATTTTAACTGATCTTTTACCGGGTCACTATATTCCAGATGTTGTTTCAATTATTGGTACAACAAATATTGTATTTGGTGAGGTAGATAGATAATGAAACGTTACGATTTAAGACATTTAAAAGATAATTTTGAGCCAAGAATGAAAGAGATTTTAAATGAGACTCATAAAGAGAATGAGACTTTAATTTTTCTTTTTGAAATAGGTGATTTTTCACCTATTCAGCGTTCTGCTGATCTTGTAAAAGAGTGTGGGTATGAGCTTTATAACTCACTAAAATTTAACGAAGTCGATTGGACTATCGTAGTTAAAAAATAGGGATCTGATGTGAGTAAAGTTTATTTTTCTACTTGGAATGGTGAGTTTATAAACAATATTGGTAAACCTCAAGAAGAGTGGGAAGAATCAGCTTATAATCTACCAGCAACATACGATGATAATCGTGATTCTAAAGCATTTATTGGTTGGGATGGTGTTGCACTTTTTAATGAAGATGTAGATGTAATCCGTTTAGCAATGGAGTATGCTGCACAATACCAAGAGTATTCTGAAGCGTGTGGAAGATGTGCACCTGGTAGATGGGGTGGACGTATTTTATACGATCTTTTAGATAAAATTGCTCGTGGTGAGGGTAGCATAGCCGATTTTGATCACTTAAAAGAGATTGCAAAAAGTATGCAAGTAAGCTCTAAATGTGAGATTGGAAAAACTGTTCCAAATCCTATTTTAGATCTTATGACACATTTTGAAGAGCTTTTTATGGAGTGTATTGATGAGCAAAAGCCATCAAAACATTACAATGAAGAGGTTTCTTATATCGCAAAAATAACTGCACCATGTACAGATGCTTGTCCAGCACATGTAGATATTCCAGGTTATATTGAGGGTGTTAGAGATCTTAACTTTGAAGAGTCTTTAAAAGCGACACGTCAAACTATGCCACTAGCTCATGTTTGTGGTCGTGTTTGTCCACACCCTTGTGAAGATGCGTGTCGTAGAACAAACCTCGATGAGCCTATCTCTATTATGGAGCTTAAGCGTCTTGGAGCTGATTATGAAACTGACCATGGTTTAGGCTTTTTACACCCAGGTAAAGGGAAAAAGAAAAAACCTATTGGTAAAAAAGTTGCTGTTATTGGTGCAGGACCTGCTGGACTTACAACAGCATACTATTTAGCTCTTGATGGAATTGACGTAGATGTTTATGAAGAGCTTCCTGTACTTGGTGGAGAGGTTGCTGTTGGTGTTCCTGAATACCGTATGCCATGGGCAAAATATGAGCAAGATATTGCAGCAGTAAAAGATTTAGGTGTTAATTTTATTTTAAATCATAGAGTAACAGCAGATGAGATGCGTGAGTTTGAAAAAACTTATGATGCTATTATGATCGCTTCTGGAACTCGTATCTCTAAAAAAGTTCGTTGTGAAAATGAGCGTCCAGAGATTCAAGGATATTGGGGAGCAATCGATTTCCTTGACTGGATTAACCTTTATGAGAAGTTTGATATTAAAACACCTAAAGAGGTTCAAGAACAACAGATGTTACCAACTGACCATGTAGATTTAACTGGTAAAACAGTTGCTTGTGTTGGTGGTGGTTTTACATCTATGGACGTTGTTCGTTGTTCAATTAGAGCTGGTGCTAAAAAAGTTATTATGCTTTATCGTCGTGATGAAAAAACAATTATTCGTAACACTACTTATGAAGAGTATCATGAAGCAGTTGAAGAGGGTGTTGAGTTTATGTTCCACTCTGCAGTTGCAAAAATGAATGATGAAAATGATGTTTTAAAATCACTTGACGTAGATAAGTTTGAACTTGTTCCAGATCCAGATGGTGGGCGTCCTCAACTTGTAAAAATTGAGGGTGCTACAGAAACTATTGAAGTAGATTATCTTATCCCTGCAGTTTCTCAATCTGCAGATTTAGATTTTATCCCGCAGGAGTGGGAACTTGAGATGACATCTTGGGCAACACTCAAAACAAATGGGAAAGATTATATGACTTCACGTAAAGGTGTTTTTGCATCTGGTGACTGTGAATATGGACCTATGACAATTGTTAATGCTGTTGGTCAAGCAAAACGTGGTGCTTCAGTAATTTCACGTTATGTACAAACAGGTGAGATTACACTAACTGATGATGAGATTATGGAAGATCACTTACGTAAAATTAAAGTTTACGATAAAAAAGAGAAAATTACTGGTTGGTTAGCTGGTGTTCCTCGTCAAAAATCGGAAGTGCTTGATGTAAATATTAGAAAGTACAATAACGATGAAGTAAACTTTGGATTCACACAAGAGCAAGCGATTAGTGAAGCTGAGAGATGTATGCGTTGTTATTATATTGCAATGGTAGCGAACTAAGGATGGCAGATGATTAACTTTAAAGTAAATGGAATCGAAATTAGTGCTAAAAAAGGTGAGTCTATTTTAGATGCTGCAAGACGCCATGGAATCTATATTCCAACTATGTGTTATCTGCCAAAAACGACACCTAACGCATCTTGTCGTATGTGTTCTGTAGAAGTAGAAGGGCAAGATGGATTTGTTCTTAGTTGTAATACACCTCCTGTAGAGGGGATTGAAGTAACAACTGACTCTGAAACACTTTACAAAGAGCGTCAAAACATTATGAAAATGTATAATGTTAACCACCCACTTCAATGTGGTGTGTGTGACAAATCTGGAGAGTGTGAGCTTCAAAACAAAACTTTAGAGTTTGAAGTAGATGAGCAAACTTTTGCAGTGCGTGATCAGTACCGTAAGAAAAAGAAATGGGGTGTACAAACCTATGACCCATCTTTATGTATTATGTGTGAAAAATGTACTGCAGTTTGTAACGAAGTTGTTGGAAGTAGTGCACTTTTTATTAAACCAGGTGGGTATAAATCTGAAATTGATATCAATTTAGCAGATTGTATCTCTTGTGGAGAGTGTGTTTCGGTTTGTCCAGTTGGTGCTATGGCTTCGACTGATTTTAAATACACTGCAAACGCTTGGGAACTTAAACGTGTACCATCTAGTTGTGCACACTGTTCTAGTGCTTGTTCACTTTATTATGAATCAAAACATACGGCAAACTCAAATAGAGAGTATGATGCAAAAATTTATCGTGTAACAAATGATGCAGATTTTACATCACTTTGTGGTGCTGGTAGATATGGTTTTGATTTTGAAAACAGAGTACAAACAAAAGATGAAGAGGCTTTTGCATTAGCACTCGATAAATTTGCACAGGCAAAAAATGTTGTTTTTACTTCTCAAATAACAAACGAAGAGCTTTATCTTCTTAAAAAGTTACAAGAGAAGTTTGGTTTTAACCTTGTAAATGAAGAAGCAAGAGCATTCCAAAATTTTATGAAAAACTTTGCATCAACTGCAGGTGAAACACTTTATAATGCAACATTAAAAGATATTGCACAAAGCGATTTTATAGTAACAGTTGGAGCATCAATTTCACGTGACAACCCGATGATACGTTTTAATATCTCTCAAGCTGTAAAACATAACAAAGCGTATGTTGCAACAATCCATCCAATTGTAGATGGTGAGATTAAAAAGCTTGTTACACAATATATTAAAAATGAAGTTGGAAGTGAAGAAGCAGCTCTTGCAATGCTTGCAGATACTTTTGTAGAGGATAAATCTTCACAAAAAGAGTTTTTTGAATCGATCGATTTGGGTTATTTAAGTGGTGAGAGTAATATCTCTGAAGAGGAGATTGCACTTTTAAAACATTTCTCTAGTAGAAAAAAATCTCGTGTACTTGTAATTGGTGAAGATGTTATTAACCATCCACAAGCTGCAAATATCGCTAAAATTGTAGGTTTCTTACAAAAAAGTGGTGCATTTAAAGTAGTTATTAACCCTACAAATACAAATACATTAGGTGTTTGTTTAATTTCTAACCTAGATGAAGCTGAAGAAGGTTTCACGATAGGGTATAATACAAAAGCAGATTTCACTCTTAGTGCAAAAGGTGATGGTGATTTAGATATGCCAGCACTTAATCAACAAGAGGGAACATTTGTAAATATCGATAAAGACCTTGTAACACTTAATGCTGGAGTTGTTTATAAGGGATATGAATTAAACGATATTGCAAATGCTCTTCTTGGGCTTCGTGCACAAAGTGTGATTGAATATACACATCAATTAGGTTTTAAAGATATAAAATTTGATGAGCTTGTAGATGGAGTATTAAACCCTGCTGGTGAAATTGTACGTGGATACAAAATAGAATCACAACCTGTAAAAACTCAAGCTTCTATTGATGAAGTAGCAGAGCTTGGTGAGTATAATGGAAGTGTTATCTACAGTGTCAATCCAATTAACCAATTTAACCAGTTTACAAAAGATTCAGAACATTTAGGGGCTAAAACAGAACTTGTAGGTTCTTTACAGTTTGCTATTGCTGCAAAGATTAGCTCTGGAGATGATGTAAAATTTAGTATAAATGGTACAACGTATCTAAGACATTTTAGAGTAGATAGAAAGTTAACAGGTACAATTGCATTTAATCCAAGTTTTGATCAAGATAATAAGAGTGCAAATTATAGATATAATCAAGTGAAGATAGAGGTTACAAATGAGTAAAACAGTTACTATAAATATTGATGGTAAAGAGATTCAAACGCAAGAGGGTGAGTATATCTTAAATGCTGCTCGTGCTAATGATATTTTTATTCCAGCAATTTGTTATTTAACAAGATGTAGTCCAACACTTGCATGTCGTATCTGTTTAGTTGAAGCAGATGGGAAACAAGTGTATGCTTGTAATGCAAAAGCAAAAGATGGAATGAACATCACAACAACAACGCCAAATATTGAAAAAGAGCGTCGTGCTATTATGGAGGTTTATGATGTAAACCACCCATTACAATGTGGTGTTTGTGATCAATCTGGAGAGTGTGAGCTTCAAAACTATACACTTGAGATTGGTGTAGATTCTCAAAGCTATGCAGTAAAAGATGTTGCGCGTGTAGCAAAAGATTGGGGACATTTACACTACGATCCAGGTCTTTGTATTGTATGTGAACGTTGTGTTACAGCTTGTAAAGATATGATTGGTGATAACTCACTAAAAACAGTTCCACGTGGAGCAGATGCTCTTGATGCAGAGTACAAAGCTTCTATGCCAAAAGATGCGTATGCAATGTGGAATAAACTAAACAAGTCTGTCATTGGATTAACAAGTGGAGAGGAGATGCTTGATTGTACAAGTTGTGGTGAGTGTGCTGCAGTTTGTCCAGTTGGTGCTCTTGTAGATACTCACTTTATGTACACAACAAACGCATGGGAGTTAGAAAAAATTCCTGCAACTTGTGGACACTGTTCTGCTGGATGTCAGATCACTTATGAGAAAAAACATGCAAGTATTGATAACCCACAAGAGAAACTTTACCGTGTAACAAATGAGTGGAACTATGTTTCACTATGTGGTGCAGGTAGATACGGTTTTGATTACCAAAACAGCGATGTAACAAAAGATGAAGAGGCATTTAACAAAGCTGTAGAAGCATTTAAAAAAGCAGATACAATTAAATTTACTTCAACTATTACAAATGAAGAAGCACTTATTTTAGAAAAACTTAAAGAGAAATTTGGTTATAAACTTGTAAATGATGAAGCAAGAGCATTCCAAAACTTTTTAAATGATTACTCAAGTGTAAGTGGTACAAGACTTTATGGTAGTGATTTAAAAGAGACAATGGCAGCAAACTTTATAGTTTCTGTTGGTTCAGCTCTAAAAAGTGACAACCCAAATGCAAGATACTCTTTAAACAACTCTTTAACAATTAACAAAGGTGCTGGACTTTATTTCCACCCTGTAAGTGATCCTGTTATTAATGGTTTAAGCAAAAATATTTTAAGTGTAACACACAAGCCACTTCAAGAAGAGGCTGTAATGTATCTTTTACTTGATCTATTTGCAGATAAAGAGAAATTACCAAAAGAGACAGTTGATTATTTAGCATCATTTCACTCTACTAAAAAAGTAACAATTACTGAAACAATTAAAGAAAAAGTTGTTGAAAAAGTGATTGAGAAAAAAGTAAATGAGGAAACTGGAGAAGAACAAGAGGTTGAAGTTGAAAAAACTAAGATGGTTCCTAAGAAAGTTTCTAAAGAGGTAGAAATTGATGATAATGCACTTCTTGGTATGGTTGGTGCACCTGAAAACTTCAATGAAACACTTGAAAAATTCCTTAAGAAAAAAGATGATTTTGCATTAATTGTTGGACCAGATTTTTACAACCATCCAAATGCAACAAATTTAGCAAAACTTGTAGCATTAGTTGAAAAATATGCAGGGTTTAAAGTTGTAATGATTCCAGCACTTACAAACACACTTGGTGTATCACTTATTAATGAATTAAGTGATAGTGAAGGTGAGTATGTAATTGGATACAACACAAAAGGTGACTTCACTTTAAGTGCTTTAGGTGATGGTGATTTAGATATGCCAGCAATGAACCAACAAGAGGGAACTCTAACTTCGATTAACAAACAAGTTAACCCTACAAATGCAGCAATGAGTTATGGTGGATATGAGCTTAACGATATTGCAAATGCACTTGGTTTAGAAGCAGAATTAACAATCAACTACACAAAAGAGTTACCAACTGCAAAAGGTTTCCAAGAAGTAGATTTTGATGATCTAGAAGATTACTACACTAATGCAGGTGAAGAGATTCGTGGTTATAAACTTAAAAATATGGGTAGAAGAGTTTCAAGTGAGCCAAAAGTTGAGAAAATTGATGAAACTTTAGCTTTAGATGGAGAAACTATTATATACTTAGCTAATCCAGTAAGACAGTTTAGCGATTTTACAAATAAAACTACAAACTTAGATGAAGTAAGTGGTCTTTATATGAGTGAGGAGTTTTTAGCTTCCTCAGAGTTTAATGAGGGTGATAGTGTTCGCATTAAAACTCAAAATGGTGAGTTAGTAACAAAAATAGTATCAGATAATAAAATAGCAGGTGCTATTGCATTGTTACCAACATTTGATTCTAAATTAAATTCAGAAGCACTGTTTAGTGGTTATCGCTTTACTTCAGCTTCGATAGAAAGGGTGTAAAATATGGAAAGCGCATATTTGATTGAAACGGTTATAAAAATCGTTGTAATTTTACTTGTATTTTCTGCATTAGCGGGTATTGGTACATATTTTGAGCGTAAAATCCTTGCATTTATGCAACGTCGTCTTGGTCCAAGTATTGTTGGACCTTATGGTCTTTTACAAGTAGCAGCAGATGGTATTAAACTTTTTACTAAAGAGGATATCATCCCTGCTGGTGTTGTTGGTAGAATCTTTAAGATTGCTCCAGTAATTACAGCTGCAACAGCATTTATGGCTGCAGCTGCAATTCCATTTTTACCACAATTTACAATTTTTGGATATACAGTTCATCCAATTGTTGCAGATATTAATGTTGGTATTTTATATATCTTAGGTGTAATGGCTGTTGGTCTTTATGGTCCACTTCTTGGTGGTATGGCAAGTGCTAATAAATACTCTTTAATCTCAGCTGCTCGTGCTGCTGCGGTATTTATCTCTTATGAGGTTGTAACTGGTCTTGCTATTTTAGCTCCAATTATGATGGTTGGTTCACTTTCATTAATTGATTTTAATGAATACCAAGCTGGTGGAATTGGTAATTGGATTGTATGGTCTCAACCTGTTGCATTTATTTTATTTTGGATTGCTGCATTTGCTGAAACGGGTCGTACACCGTTTCACTTAATTGCAAATGATCACGAAATTATTGATGGTTTTGGTACAGAGTATTCTGGTATGAGATGGGGTCTTTTCTTCATCGGTGAGTATGCAAATATGTTCTTTATCTCATTTGTTATACCTTTACTTTTCTTAGGTGGATTTGGTGATGGAAGTTTCCTTGGAGCACTTGGTCTTTTAGCAAAAGTTGCATTTTTCTTCTTTTTCTTCTTGTGGACTAGAGCTGCATGGCCAGATGTAAGACCAGATCAACTTATGTGGTTATGTTGGAAAGTGCTTATGCCTGTAGCTGTGATCAACGTAGTAATCACAGGCTTAGTGATGATGTTTTAAGGGGATATGAATGAGTTTAGAAGCATTTAACAATAGAAATGTAAATGAGGGTGATTACTTCTTAGTTGATATTGAAGATTATCCAACAGATGGTTGGGGTAAATTTAAGCGTGTTGTAAAAAGAACTTTCAAAGGTGAACTTTTTGTTGGTCTTTGGGTAGTTCTACGTGAAATGATTAAATTTGATATCCACACTGTACAATATCCTGAGGAGAAGATGCCAATTGGACCACGTTATCGTGCTGTTCATGAGATGAAACGTCTTTGGGAAAGTGATGCAGAGCGTTGTATTGGGTGTGGTCTTTGTGAGAAAATTTGTATCTCTAACTGTATTAGAATCGATACTAGAATTGATGAAAACTCTCGTAAAGAGGTAAGTGAGTATAGTATTAACCTTGGTCGTTGTATCTATTGTGGATATTGTGCAGAGGTTTGTCCAGAGCTTGCAATTACACATGGTGGTGAGTATGAAAATGCATCTGATCAAAGAGAGCATTTTATTATGTATGAAGATATGTTAACACCAATCGATAAAATGAAAGCTGGAGCTCAGTTAGAGTTTGAAGGTTTTGGTTCTATTACACCACATGAAGATGAGCGTGTTAAGAAAACACCTCTAGCGTACTAAGGAGTTTTTATGTTTGAAGCGGTAGCATTTTACTTGTTCGCATTCTTAACAATTGCTATGTTTTACATTGTTGTAACAACAAAGCAAGCGTTATATGCACTTACTGCATTAGCAGCAGGAATGATTTTTATTTCAGCATTTTTCTTTATTTTAGGTGCTGAATTTTTAGGTGCAATTCAAATTATTGTTTATACTGGTGCAGTGATGGCACTTTATGCTTTTGGTATGATGTTTTTTGATACTACAAGAGATGTTAAAGAGGCTCAAGGGAATAAATTTATTATTACTGGTCTTGCAACATTAGCAGCAGTACTTGTTGTTTTAATTGTATCTGCTCCAATTATTAGTGAAAATATTACAGCATACTATCCAGCATTACCAGAAGTTGGTAATACTCAAGAGGTTGGTATGGTACTTTTTACAAAGTATCTTGTTCCATTTGAAGTTGCAGCTGTAATGCTTTTAGTTGCAATGATTGCTGGAATAGTTTTAGCTGGTAAGAAAATGGATTTATCTATTACACTTATGAATGATGCTGAGATTCATGATATGAAAATAGACCAAAAACTAGATCAACATAAAAAGGTACTTTCATGATGGAAATTGGACTCAACCACTATCTTGTACTTTCTACTATTTTATTCGCTATTGGTTTAGTGGGTGTAATGCGTAGAAAAAACCTACTTTTACTGTTTTTCGCAACAGAGATTTTACTTAACTCAGTAAATATCGCTTTTGCTGCGATTTCACACTATTATGGCGACCTTACTGGTCAGATGTTTGCGTTTTTTGTAATTGCAATTGCTGCATCAGAAGTAGCTGTTGGACTTGGTCTTTTAATTGTTTGGTACAAACGCCATGGCAATATCGACTTAGATACAATGTCAACAATGAGAGGATAATAATATGGAAATATATTTATATCTTGCACTTTTTTCTCCACTAGTGGGGTCTTTGTTTGCAGCACTCTTTACTACAAAGTCTAAGACTTTAGTTGCTGGTGTTGTTCCAAGTTTATTACTTTTTACATCATTTGTAAGTAGTAGTATCCTTTTAGTTCACATCTTAAATGGTGGAGCACCTGTTCATGTTGAGATGATGACATGGATGGCAACTGGAGATTTATATATCCCATTTGGTTTTGTAGTTGATCAAGTAAGTGTAACTATGATGATGGTTGTAACAATTGTTTCAACTGTTGTTCATGTTTACTCTATTGGTTATATGGATCACGATAAGAGTTTTAACAGATTTTTCGCATGGCTTTCAGCATTCGTATTTTCAATGTTAATTCTTGTAATGAGTGATAACTATGCTGGACTTTTCATTGGTTGGGAAGGTGTTGGTCTTTGTTCTTGGGGTCTTATTGGTTTTTGGTTCCACAAAGAGAGTGCATCTTGGGCAGCTAATGAAGCTTTCATTATGAACCGTATTGCTGACCTTGGAATGCTTATTGGTATTTTCCTTGTTTATTGGAATACTGGTTCATTACAGTATGATCATGTTTTTGAAGCATTCAAAGGTTTAGATGTTGATACTTTAGCGCTTATTGGAATTTTCCTTTTCATTGGAGCTATGGGTAAATCTGCACAGTTCCCACTTCATACTTGGCTTGCTGATGCTATGGAGGGTCCAACTCCTGTTTCTGCTTTAATTCACGCAGCAACAATGGTTACAGCAGGTGTTTACTTAGTGGTTCGCTCAAACGAGCTTTATAGTTTAATTCCTGAAATTGGTTTATTTATTGCATCTTTAGGTGCATTTGTTGCAATTTTTGCAGCGTCTATGGCACTTGTTAATCGTGATATGAAGCGTATTATTGCATACTCTACACTTTCACAACTTGGTTATATGTTTGCAGCTGCTGGTCTTGGTGCTTATTGGGTTGCACTTTTCCACCTTATGGCACACGCATTCTTTAAAGCACTTCTTTTCTTAGGTGCAGGTAACGTAATGCACGCAATGCATGATGAGTTAGATCCATTTAAAATGGGTGGACTTGGTAAGACTATGAAAGCTACTATGGTTATGATGACTTTAGCTTCTGTTGCATTAGCTGGACTTTTCCCACTTGCTGGTTTCTTCTCTAAAGATGCAATTTTAGAAGCAGCTTTTGTTGAGCACCATTATGTAATTTACTCTGTATTATTATTTACTGCTGGTTTAACTGCGTTTTATTCATTTAGACTTGTAGCTTTAATTTTCCATGGTGAAGAGCGTTATACACTTTTTGGTATCCATCCACATGAAGCATATAAATTTATGCTTGTTGCAATGAGTCCATTACTTTTACTTGCAATTATTGCTGGTTCATTAAAAATGACTTACTTTGAGATGGTAACTGCAATTCTTCCAGATATTGAGTACCATATTCATAGCCATGTAACATTCTGGATTATGACAATTGGAACACAACTATTTGTTGTTATTGCAATCTTATATGCATATAAAAAATATACTACTATTGGTATGAACGTTCCAGATGGTACATCTGAAACTGAAAATACTTTTATGTATAAATTACTTAAAAATCAATACTATATTCCATATGCGTATGATGAATATATAGTAAAACCATATACAAAACTCTCAGCACTTTTCTGGACTGAGATTGACCAAAAAGTTGTTGATGCAACTGTTGATGGAATAGCGGGTGTTATCTATGATAGCGGTGAACAAACAAGAGATATGCAAGATGGTAACCTCTCAACTATGCTTAGATGGATGGTTATTGGTACAATTGCATTATTAATCTTAGCTGTAATGTTTGGTCTTACAGCTAGATATGCTCATGTTTTAGGTTAGGAGTGAAGTAGTATGGTAGATCATATCTTATCAATTTTAATTTTCTTCCCTGCATTAGCAGGTATGTTTGGATTTATGATCAATAAAGATAGCATTCGTGCTTATGGTGTAGCGGTTGGTGTTATTGAATTCGCTCTCTCTTTATTGTTGTGGTTCTGGTTTGATGGTGGTGTTGCTGGTATGCAATTTATGGAACAAATTCCATTATTACCATCTTTTGGTATTAACTATATTTTAGGTGTTGATGGTATTTCATTATTTATCATTGTTCTTTCAGCATTTATTACAATGATTGGAATCGCATCTTTAACAGAGACTCCTAATGTAAAAAATATGATTGTTACACTTCTATTTTTACAAATGACTATGGTTGGAGTTTTTTCTGCTCTTGATGGTATTGTATTTTATGTATTTTGGGAACTTTCTTTAGTACCAATGCTTTATATCATTGGTGCATGGGGTGGTCCTTTACGTATTTATGCATCAATTAAGTTTTTCCTTTATACGTTTGCTGGTTCACTTGTAATGCTTGTTGGTATGCTTTTTATGGCATATTTTTACTATCAAGCAACAGGCGAGTGGAGTTTTGCAATCTTAGATTGGTATAGACTTATTTTACCTGAGAACTTACAGCTATGGTTATTCTTAGCATTCTTCTTAGGTTTTGCTATTAAAGTTCCTATGTTTCCATTTCATACATGGTTACCATATGCACACGGTCAAGCACCAACTATTGGTTCTGTAATTCTGGCAGCAATCTTACTTAAAATGGGTACATATGCGTTTATCCGTTTCTCATTACCAATGTTCCCTGATGCATCTGTTGCACTTATGACTCCAATTGCAATTATTGCAATTATTATGATTATCTATACTGCAATGGTTGCATTTGCACAAAAAGATGTGAAGCAAGTTGTTGCATACTCATCTATTTCACATATGGGTGTTATCATTATTGGTACTTTTGCATTAAATGTTGAAGGTATTTCAGGGTCTGTATTTTTAATGATTGCTCACGGTGTTGTTTCAGGTGCACTTTTCTTACTTGTTGGTGTAATTTATGATAGACGTCATACAAAGCTTATGAGTGAATTTGGTGGTTTAGCACATGTAATGCCAAGATATGCAACTATTTTTGGTTTAATGCTTATGGCTTCAGTTGGTCTTCCACTTACAATTAACTTTGTTGGGGAGTTTTTAAGTTTACTTGGTTTTTATCAACAATCTCATATCTTAACATTACTTGCAGGAACTGCAATTATTGTTGGTGCAATCTATATGCTTGCAGCATACAAAAAAATGTTCTTTGGTGATGTTACAAAAGAGGAAAATAAAAATTTACCAGATGTAAATAAAAGAGAGCTTTTAGCACTTATTCCATTAAGTATTATTACAATTTGGTTAGGGATTTATCCTAAACCAGTTTTAGAGCCAATTAATAAATCTGCAGAAGCTATTGTTCAGCTTATGCATGACAAATCAATTACAGATGAAGCTAAAATGAGAATTCCAAGCCCATTAAATAAAGCTCAAACTTCTCAAACTTCATCAGAGGGAGCACACTAATGTTAGAGCCAATAAATGTTTCAATGGAGTCATTAAATGTAATGACTCTAGCACCAATGCTTATTCCTGTAATTGGTGCGCTTTTTATCTTAGTGGTTGATCTATTTAAAAGCAATTTAGATAAGACTCTTTATGTTGTTCTTAGTTTACTTTTCTTATTAATCGACTTTGGAGCATTAGTAGATTCTTCTGGTCTATTTATGCAAAATGGTACTCTTATGGGTATGTTTGATGTAATGCTTATTGATGGTTTAGCAATCCTTTCACAATTTATTATTGTGGGAGCTTCTATGCTGTTTATTCCACTTGCATTAACAAATAAGCGTTTCCATGAGTTTTCATATCCTGAATTTTTTGCACTTTTCTTATTTATGATTAGTGGTTTCCAATTTATGGTTGCAACAGATAATTTAATTCTTATCTTTGTTGGACTTGAGACTGCTTCACTTGCACTTTACACATTAATTGCAATGCATAACCGTGTAAAATCTTTTGAAGCTGCTGTAAAATACTTCACAATGGGTGCATTAGCAGCAGGTTTTTATAGCTTTGGTGCAATGATTTTTTATGCACTTACTGGTTCTGTTGAGATTGGTCAAATCGCAACAACATTAGCAGGTAATGGTTATGCAGATTTAGGTTTTGTACTTGTTGCAGTAACTTTCTTACTTGCATCATTTAGTTTTAAACTTTCTCTTGTTCCGTTCCATACATGGGCACCAGATGTTTATGAAGGAAGTTCAGCTGCAATGGCAGGTTATATGTCTATTGTTCCAAAGATTGCTGCATTTGTAGTTGCAATGCGTCTTTTTGAATTTTTAATTCATAGTGGTGTTGTTTGGTTAGAGGTTGTACTTTATATTTTAGTTGTTGTAACAATGACAGCAGCAAATATTTGGGCACTTGTACAAACTGATGTTAAGCGTATGCTTGCGTACTCTTCTGTTTCACATGCTGGTTTTGTAATGGCAGCTATTTTAATTGGAAGTACACAAGCAAACAGTGCTCTTTTCTTATACTGGGTACTTTTTAGTTTTACTAACCTTGGTTCATTTAGTATGCTTTGGATTTCACGTCAGAAAAAACTTCCAGATCATCAATCAAGTGATCATAGTTATGATAAGTTTGCAGGAATGATCCATACTGCTCCAATTGCAGCTACTAGTATGGCACTATTTATGTTAAGTTTAGCAGGTCTTCCACCGTTTGCACTTTTCTGGGGTAAAATGTATATGATTAGTTCAGCTGTAACAAGTGGTTATACTGTTTTAGCACTTATTATGGCACTTAACTCTGCGATTGCAGGTTACTACTACTTAAAACTTATTGTTTATATGTTTATGAAAGAACCAGTAGTAGATAATGATGGAACTGTGTATGCATCAAATGCTACACTTGCGCTTCGTTTTATTATTGGATTTGCAGCAATTGCAACAATTTTTGCATTTGCAGTACTTAATCCAACTTTAGAGTTTATTACATCATTTGTTTATAACAGTGGTTATTAAGCCCTCACTTTAGGAGATAAAGGAGTGTTAAAAAAGTTTTTACTCTTTTGTCTTCTTTACTCCTCCTCTTCTGTTGCACTTGAAATCTCTTTAGAGAGTGCAAGAGAGGAGAACCAATTTTTTTCCCTTTTACATCTTAAAAATCCTACAAACTTTCTTTGTCAAGAAGAAAAAAATGAATTTGGAGATGTTACAAAGATTATTTGTGCATTTACAAAAAAGCCACCTCAAAAATTAAAACCTCTAACAAATGAGTTTTTTACTGTTGAGAGTTTTATTCAAAAAAATACTTTTTTTCTTCTAGTTAAACCTTTAGCTAAAATGAAACTTGTGCCAATCCCTTTTGATTTAGTGCAAGATGGGACTGTGTATAGTGCAGATGTTGAATTGTGTAATTATTGGGTGGTTGTTGGATATAAAACGAAGTTACCACTTATTTACCAAGATAAACCTCAAGAGAAAGGGATAAACTTTCCCTTTACAATGGAACAAGACACTCTTCCTTTTGTTGGTGGATTAGATATAAAAGGAAATCCTGTACATATTAAAAAAGTGCAAGATGTTACAGATTATCTTAAAATTAAAAAGGCGTATGCAGCAAAAGAGTACACTAAAGCATTAGAGCTTATAGATACTATTTTATATGAGTATCCAAATTCCCTTTTTAGAGCTGAATTACTTTATTATAAAATTTTAGTTTATTCAAAACTAAAAGATTACGATAGCGTACTTGAGTTTTCAAAAGAGTTTTTACAAGAGTACTCTTCAGACGAGAATATTCCAGAAGTGTTGGCCCTAACAGCAAATGCTTATGCAAAAAATGGTTTAAATATTGATGCAGATTATTTTTTTGATAGACTCTTTAGTGAACATGCAGACTCTGTTTATGCACAGTGGGGTTACATTTACAAAGGGGAGATGTTAGAGAGTGGTGGAGCTGCGAAAAAAGCTGTGAAATTTTACTTAAAAGCTCTGAATACAACAAGTGATATTGATGTTGCAGTTATGGCAGCATTTCGTTTAGCACAGTATTATTTAAATAAGTCTAATTATGCAAAAGCATCTGAATATTTAGAAAAAATTGTAAAAGTAAAACCTCAATCTTTTATGGAACATAAAAAGACAACTATTGAGATTATGGATAATTTTGCACAAGAGTGGCACTACCAAACTGCTATAGATTTAGCAAAAAGTTTACTAGATTTTATGGATAAAAAAGATGATGGTTACGAAAAACTTTTACGTAACTACGCTTTATGGCTTACAAAAACAAAACATAAAAAAGAGGCTCTCAATGCTCTTAATAGATATTTAAAAGAGTTTAAATATGGGGATTATGTAGATGAAATTCAAGTTGCTAAAGATGAACTTTTCTTTGATTTGGTAGATGAAAATAAAACAAAAAGAATAGAGCAATACAATAAGCTTATAGAAGATTATGAGGGTGATGATATTGCTAAACGTGCTATTTATGAAAAGGCTAAACTTCTTTTAGAAGAGAAAAAATATCAAGATGTTTTAGCTCTTGAAGATGAGTTAAACAGTTTAGATATTGAAAAATATGATGATGCAAAACAACTTGTAATAGATGCTGCAAAAGGTTTAGCATTAAAAGATTTAGCAAATAAAGAGTGCAAAAAAACATTGGCTCTATTTTATGATTATGAATTAACTTTAGAGCAAAAATATGATGATGCATTGTATAAATGTGCTTTTAAAGAGGCAGATTATAAGCTTGCTTCATCTTTGGTTCAAAATCATTTAAAAATCAAAGATTTAGAACAACGTAAAATATGGATAATGCGTTATATTAAAGTTTTATTTGCACAAAATAAGTATAAAAAGCTTGTTTTAGTAGCAAAAGATTTACTTACATTGGTAGATAATGATAAAAAATATAAAGAGGTGTATAGATACCTTTTTGATAGCTACAAAGAGCTTGAAAATCAAGCAGGAATGATAGAGAGTATTGCAAAGATTGAAGAGTATTTTGGACATCTGTATGCTGATATTGAACGTTATGTGGATATGATAGATATTGGTGTTGCCAATAAAGATAATGGAATGATTATTAAATATGGCAAGATTGTAAGAGAACTACAAGCAAAAACAAATACATATCTTCAAAGCCCTTATGTTGAGTTTAGTTTGTATCAAGCGTATATAGAATTGGAAGATTACAACAAAGCGTTGGATGTAATAAAATCTTTAGATAGTGTGGATTCTTTAACAAACACTCAAAGAGCAAGACAAAAATATCTTTTAGGTAGTGTGTATAACAAATTATGGAGAGATGAGGAAGCAAAAAGAGCTTATGAAGAAGCTATAAAAGCAGATAAAAACAGCCCTTGGGCAAAGCTCGCCCAAAGTGCAAAAACTATTTAAAATAGTATTAATATCTTAAGACAACCGCAGCACCAAGTGCTAGTTGATAGATAATTTGTGTAATATCTTTTACAACTTGTAAGTATTTTGTATCGACACGACCAAGAACTAAAATTGAATCTCCTGGTTCAATTTTATAATCCTCTTTAAAAAATGCTGTGTCATCATAAGTGTGAACTTCTCCACTTTTTTTGATAATAAGAACCTGCTCTTGATTTGCACGGAAACTATATCCACCACACGATTGAATATAATCCTCAAAAGTTAAATTTTCTACATATGTTTGTGCACTAGGAAGCATAACTTCCCCCTGAATAACAACCATATTGTTCTTTTTAGGGATGTAGATTTTATCTCCATCTTCTAAGTAGATTTGAGAGAGGTTTGTATCTTTGTTTATAATAACTTGCCCCTTTGGTTGTACCTCTCTTGCACGTTGAATAAAGTTTTGTACAAGTGCAGCTTCTTGTTTACGTATAGTTGCTTCTTCTACTGTGTAAGACCCTGCAGTAAGTGTTTTTGCTTCAAGGTCGTTTAGTTGTGCATCTAAAAGTTTTTTTTGTTCTGCTGCAATACTTTTTCTAAAAAGCTGAAAAGAGCTTGGGTCTGACATTGGTGTAAATTTTATTTTGTCAAATACCTCTTTTAAAGATGTTCCTTTTTTTACAACAAGGTTATGAATATTGGCATGTTCACCTGTGATCTCTATAGCGATATCTTTTGGGTTATGATCTGGAATAAAATTGATTGTTTCACCACTGTGAATTTGTAAGTTCATATTGTCTTTTATAGTATAAATAGCAACACTTTGTTCATTGTCTTGGTTGTAGCTTGTTACAGTAAAATTTGTTAATGTTGGATTTGGAAGTACCGCTTTTAAAACATCTTTAAGTGCTATACTTTTCCCTTTTAGTTCAAATCTGTAGGGGCGTTTTACATCTCCTGTAATCTCTATGTAGTCTTTTACACTTTCAACTACAATTACATCTCCCATATGAAACTGAAAAAGTTTTAGTGAACCACTGAGTAAAAAGTTGTAAAGATCTGCACGATACACCTCTTTGTTTTGACGAAGTACTTTGATGTTTCTGTAGCTTCCACTTTTGGCATTTATACCTTTTGCTTTGTCAATATACTGAATAATAGAGTCAGATGAAAGACCCTCATAAAGTCCTGGTTTATTTACCGCACCAGTTACAAAAATACTTACAGGCTGATAGGAATTTAAGTCTGCGTAAACAAAGACACTCTCTTTAAAAATATTTTTTACAGCATTTTGAATAGTTTGACTTAGTTGATTGTTTTTAATGCCAGCTACATGGATTGTTCCCACTTTTGGAACAAAGATATTTCCTTGGGAATCAACACTTATGCGAGTGTTGAACTCAAATGCACCCCATAGTTGTAGGTTTATGGTATCTCCAATACTTATGAGGTAATCTGGGTTGTATCTGTATTGTTTATTTTGTGAAAAACTACCATTAAAAAGGTTGTATCCAAATACTTGCACACTCTCTTGTTGAGTGGGAGTATCTGTGTTTGTATCTGTTACACCTGAGAGTTCAACTCCTAAGAGTTTTAAAGTGAGTAAAAAAGAGATGAGTATATATTTTAACATTTTTATTCCTTATGATCTTTAATAATAGCAAGTAGCATAGAAAAAATTCCATACATTAAGAGTATAACCATTGTAAGTGTTATAAAATCTTTTGGTTTGTTTGGATAAGTGTAACCATCTGGAAGGTTTGGCTGACTTACAATACTTAATGTTTTTGCTGCTTTTATTGCATCTAGTTTTGTTGTTTCTAACTCTACTAAACTTGTTTTATAAACTTCAACAGCAAATTCAAATTGTAGTTTTAATTTTTCGTATTGAAATAAGATACTATTGAGTCTGTTTTTGTCGTTACCAGTGAGCCCTTTTTTTGCTTTTGCTAAAGATTTTTCTATCTCTTGAATCTCTGTTTTTAATTTTTTTAGTTCGTAGTTGTCTGGGTTAAGGTAAGCACTTTTTGTTTTATACTCTATGCGTTTTTGTGTTAAAGATGTTTCGAGCTCTGCAATAATAGAGATAGAAGTAGATGCTTCTGCTTTTGGGTCTAAAAGGAGGTGGTCATTTTGGTATTTTTCTAAAATAGCAGAAGCTTTTTCCATTTTTTCTTTATTTTTTTTGTGTTCAAGTTCCACAAACTTGAGTCTTTTTTGTGCTTTTTTTCTGTTAAATTCATTGAGTGCAAATTCTGCTTGAGAAATAAGATAGTTCAATATCTCTTGCGCTTTTTTTGGATTTGTATCTAAAAAAGATATATGTAAAATAGAGGAGATCTCATCATACTCTATAAGGAGATTTTTATGGTAAAACTCTAAAATCTCTTCCATTTTTACATCTTGAGGTAATCTTTGTATAAAGTCTATTGCATCACTTTTGTAGTGTTGAATAAGGTGGAACTTTTTGTCAAGTTTTAAAAAGATATCGAGTGAATTAAGGTATTCCTCCACAACCATAGAGTCTTGGTGTTGCGAACCTGAACTAGCACCCAAAAGTGATAATCCTAAACTACTAACAGGAGAACTTTGACTTAAGTCTCTTACCATAATAGCAGCTTTAGATTCGTAAAGTTCAGACTTTATAAACATAATATAGATAAAAGATAGAAGAAAAACTGTTAAGAAAAATGCTCTAATTTTAAATGTTTCATACTTTTTGCTTAGTTGTATGTATGTTATTTTGTCATTTTTGAGTGTTTCGTAGTTGCCTTGAGGGTTTATTTTTTTAAACCAGTATGACAGAATTGTTTTTTTTACCATATTGCTCTCTTTATTTTTGTTTGTTTATAGCATCATAAACTGCTATTGCTTCGTTAATATCTTCATAATAGGTCATATTGCCATCATTGACAACAATGCCAGAATCGCATATCTCTTTAAGGGTTGGCATAGAATGGCTTACAAGTAAAACATTGCAGTTTTCTATTTTTTTCTTTAGTGCGTTTTTTGACTTTACTTGAAAGTTTTTGTCCCCAACTGAAAGGGTTTCATCGATGATGAGATAGTCAAAATCAAAAAATAAACTTAGCCCAAAACTTAAACGTGATTTCATACCACTTGAGTAAATTTTTATAGGCATATCGAAATAATCTCCAAGCTCACTAAACTCTTTTACTGATTCTATGGCTTGTTGTATTTCATACTCACTTTTACCATAAATGCGACAAACAAATTTAACATTTTGACGCCCTGTCATAGAACCTTGAAAACCACCTGCAAGTCCCATAGGCCAAGAGAAAGTTTTGTCTGAATGGATTGTTCCAGAGTTTGGAAAATCTATGCCACCCAACATTCGAAGTAGGGTAGATTTACCAGCACCATTTCGCCCTAAAATACCAACATTGGTATGTGTTGGTATAATCTGGCTTACATCATTTAAGATATATTTCTTACCCCTTGATGTTTTGTAGTATTTTGTTACATTTCTAAGTTCTATCAAAATTTTACTCTTTTAGTACTATTTTTTTAATTATACCATACTACTTTGACGCAATAATTTTCTTTTCAGCTTTTGTGTAAAAATAAAGCCCTAAAAAAAGTGGAATAAACGTCCAGTAAAAGATGTATTCATAATCTACATAGTTTGTATGTAACTTACTAAAATAACTACCATGAATAAGCTCCAAAAAATGTGCTAAAGGGTTGTACAAAATAATCTCTCTTAGTACAGGGGGTAAAGAATCTACCGTGTACATAATAGCAGAGACAAACATCATAGGAGTTATAATGACATCTACAATTTTTGAAAAAGTTTCATAAAAAGTACCAACCACAGCTGTAAAAAGTCCTATGGCAAACCCAAAAAGTGCTAACCAAAACACACCAAGCATAACCATGTTAAAATCTTTTATGGAAACATCTAAATCTATGTAGAGTGCAATAGCTAAAAAAACAAGTGTTGCCATAGCACTTACTAAAATTTCTATAAGAAAACGTGTTATGATGGTGTCTATGGGTTTTACTTGTTTGTAGTTAAACAAAGCGGTGTTTGCACTAAAAGCACCCATAGATTTTTTTACTATGTTTTTCCACATAAAAAAAGCTAAAAAGCCAGTAGCTAAAAAAACAGGAAACTCAATACCAGGCATAGAATGCTCAGAGATGGCAGACTTAAGCCCTGCAAAAATAAGCACCATAAACATGGCATCAAACAACGCCCAAAAATACCCTAAACGCTTACTTCCAAAACGGGTTTGGATTTCACGTAGAAAGAGTGCTAAAATAACGGAAGAAAATATTTGAAGTGAGTTTCTTTTTAACATAAGTGGTATTTTAGCATAAGTTATAGACCTTAGTTTAAATATATATATAAAAATGTTATAATACTTTCGTTTTTTTCACTAATCGTCAAAAACTGGAGTAAATCATATGAGAAATATTGCTGTAATTTTAGCAGGTGGGATTGGTAGTAGATTTGGTTTAGATATACCTAAACAGTTTGCTAAGTTAGCTGGAAAGTCTATTATTGAACATACTATTGAAGTGTTTCAGAAACATACTTTGATAGATGAAGTTTGTATCGTGAGTCATGAAGATTGGATTTGGAAAATTGAAGAGATTGTAAATCAAAATAATTTTACAAAAGTAAAAAAAATCTTGTGTGGAGGAGATGAGAGAAAAGATTCATCTCTAAGTGCGATTAGTGCTTATGAACAATCTGAAGTGAATTTAATTTTTCATGATGCAGTAAGACCATTTGTAAGTGATAAAATCATAGACAGTTGTATAGAGAGTCTTAAACACTACAACGCTATAGATGTTGCAATACCTGCTGTAGATACTATAGTTGAGGTTGAAAACAAAATTATAAAAAATATTCCAAAACGTGCAGATATGATGCAAGGTCAGACACCTCAATGTTTTAAACTATCTACTATTAAGCAAGCATATGAGATCGCTCAAAAAGACACAAACTTTAAACCTACAGATGATTGTGGTGTTGTAAAGAAGTATTTGCCTCAAGAGGATATACATATTGTCAATGGTAGTATTGATAATATAAAAATTACACATGCACAAGATATTTTTATGGCAGACAAACTATTTCAACTTAAAAGAACTTCTTTAGATACGAGATATAGTAAAGAGTATTACGATAAAGAACTTTATAAAAAAGTGCTAGTTGTTTTTGGTGGTTCTTATGGTATTGGAAAAGATATAGGTGCAATAGCAAAAGAGCATGGAGCACATGTATATCTCTTTGGTCGAAGTACTACAAATACAGATATTACAGCTATTTCAGATGTAAAAAGAGAACTTGAATATGTGTATAAAAAAGAGGGAAGAATTGATTTTGTTGTAAATACAGCATCTATTTTAGTTAAAGAACCTTTGGCACATACTTCTTATGAGGATATACTAGATATTATAAATATCAATTATTTAGGTGCAGTTAATGTTGCAAAGGAGTCCATTGTTTATTTGGAAGAAAGTTCTGGACATCTTTTAAATTTTACATCGAGTTCATATACAAGAGGAAGAGCAAATTACTCGCTATATAGCTCAACTAAAGCGGCTATGGTTAATTTAACACAAGCTTTAGGAGAGGAGTTGATCCATAAAAAAATTAGAGTAAATTGTATAAATCCTGAAAGAACTTTAACTCCAATGAGAGTGAGTAATTTTGGTAAAGAGGACCCAAAAACTTTACTCTCTTCAAAAGAGGTTGCATATGGTTCTATAAACACGCTTTTGAGTAATTTAACAGGGCAGGTTGTAGATATTAAGCTAAATAAGGTTAAATAAAGTGAGTAAATGGACAAAATTTAAAAATAAGCCAGTACTTTTTTTTAAAGATATGGTTTTGAATGCAGTTGCAAAACCAAAACCAAAACCAAAAACAAAACCAAAGAATATAGCATCTTTTAACTATAATATGTTTTATCCTTATACTCATCTACTTCATACTGGTGAAAATGTAACTGGTTTAAGTCATTTGGATTTATGGATTTCTTATTTCAAAGAGGCAGATGTGGAGTTTGTTATTTTAGTAAGAAATTTTGAACTTTTTGAATTGCTAAAAGAAAAATACCCATATATAACAGTTTTGTTTGCAAAAGGTAAAAAAGAGGTAGAGACTTATTTTAAACAACTTTCTCACTTAAAAGCTTGCTTTTATCCATCGAATACGGGAAATAACTTACATTTACTTCATCATAACCATATAAAACATATTTTTATAGGCCATGGAGATAGTGATAAAACAGCAAGCGCTCATAAGTATTTTCGTGTTTATGATGAGAACTGGGTAGCAGGAGAGGCCCATATAGATAGATTTTATAATGCTGGTTTTGATTTTTCAGGTTTAAAAAACATTAAGGTTGGGAGACCAAGTTTAAAAGAGATTTTACAAATTTCAGAGGTTGATTGGAGAGAAAGATTTGATGGTAAATTGAATTTACTTTATCTTTCAACTTGGGAAGGTGTTTATGAAGAACAAAACTACACATCTGTTTCAATAATTAATACAGCTTTTGATAGTATATATAAGTATTTTGATGAAATTAATATAAAATTACATCCTTGGGTAGGAAGAAGAGAAGAAAATTTACTACGAATTTCAAAAATTTTAGAAACGAATTTGCAAGAAAAAGAAGTTGCATACAAGATAGCAGAGAAGCATATAAATGTTGATTTTTTAATAAAAAAAGCAAATATTTTTATATGTGATATATCAGCGGTGATTACTGATTCTTTAGCTGCTAATGCTCCAATCTTTGTTTATATCCCAAAAGGTAAAGATATAAAATTATCTAAAAGTAAAATGGGTTATGAAGATTACACATATGTTTTTTCAAATATAGAAGAATTAGTTGAAAAGATGGAAGATGTTTTAAATGGAAATGATTATCTAAAAGAAAAAAGAGAAGAAGCAATGGAATATATTTTAGGTAGAGATGAAACATTAAATGATGAGTTTATCTCTCAACTTCAAAAACTTCAGGGATAGAAAGAAATGG
Source organism: Helicobacteraceae bacterium (assembly GCA_027063225.1). Lineage (GTDB taxonomy): Bacteria > Campylobacterota > Campylobacteria > Campylobacterales > Sulfurimonadaceae > Sulfurimonas. The sequence goes on from JAMOSG010000008.1 coordinate 37,852, forward strand.
CTTATAATCTTGAAAAGTTAAATAAACATGTTAAAAATATATATATGATTCATTTGGTAGATAGTAAATTAAATAAGAATCATCTCTCTTATTGGATAGAAGTATTTGAAAAAAGTGAACAAAATTTTAGTTTTTTAGTTAGAGATGAAAAAAGTTTTGGAGAATTGATACAGCTTTATCCTCAACATCAAATTTTATATGCTTCAACACCTGTTGATGTTGAGACTATTGTAAATGCTCAGCCATCTTTAAAAGTAGTTTTTTTCCCTTTAAATGCAGCAAAAAACATTCACTTACTTAGATTTAACCATCTTAAACATATTTTTATAGGAACTAAACATTCAGATCAACTTTCTGTGATCAATAAATCTTATAAAGCTTATGATGAGATATGGGTTTCAAGCCAATCGATGGTAGATAAATATAATGAAAATTTTGAAAATTTGGGACACTTACAATTAAAAATTGTAGGAAAACCGCAATTAAAAAATGTATTTTTAGAGTCTGAGAAGATGGTACAAAAAGATACTATTATCTTAAATATTGCTAACTCAAACTCTTTATTTGTAAATCAACTTAGTGTATTACTTTTAACATTAAAATCACACCATTTTTCTATCTTTATAAACGATAATACTATTTTTAGAAGATTAAAGGAATTTTTACAAGGTTATTTGTTAAATAGTAATTTATACTTAAACAACTCAATGTTTGATTTATTGATTGCTCAATCAAAATATATTATCACTGATGTAGATAATATTTCTATATTTTATTTAGCCTATAATCAACCACTGATTGTTTATGTTCCTGAGGATATAGAAAAAGATACTCTTAGATTAGATATACCTCATGATGCTTTGTATCTATTTTCAAATAAAGATGAATTTTTAGATATTATTGAAAATATAGATAAAGATATTTTAAAATCAAAAAGAGAATATTATGCAGAGTATTTTCTTGGAAAACAAGCAACATTAGATGATGAAATATATAAAAAATTAAAATTGTTGAACTAAAAGATGTATTATATTTATTTGGACTCAAAAATAAAAGGTACTTACGATATAGTGCTTTCTTATTTTAAAAATTCTGTTTTTGATAAGGAACAAGTTACAATTCTTCATAGAGTTTACAAAGTAAATACAAAATGGACAAATATTTTTTATAAAGAAAGGATAAAAGTTTTAAATATAAAAAGATGGAAAGATTTGCCCTCTTTAGCAAATACAACTATTTTTTATATGTTTAATGCTCAATCAAACTGTAGAATGGTTTCTTACAGGGAAGCTACACATATCTTTATAGGGCATGGAGAGAGTAACAAACTTGCTTCTGCAAAACCTATTTTTCGCATTTATGACTATATTGCTGTGGCAGGTTCTGCTAGTATCGATAGATTTCTTTTTCAAAAGATTTTTACTCAATGTGATGTTGAAAATGAGAAGTTTTTAAAAGTTGGAAACAAATTTATTGGAGAAGCTCCTTATCGTTATGTTTTAAATGAAAAAACATTACTATATGCTCCAACATGGGAGGGTGGAATAGAGGAAGAAAACTACTCTAGTTTAACTTCATCTTTAGAAAGTTTTTATTTGATTATAAAATATATGAAAAAGTATGAATATAAAAAGATTATTATCCAACCACACCCAAATACAGGTCATAGAGATAAAAAATATATTCAGTATCTATTAGCAGGTATTGAACTTTTAAAAAATGTTGGATTTGAAGTTTATCTAAGACCTATAAAGTTACCATGGATAAGTAAAATGAGATTCAAGGGTAGTTTTTTAGACAGTTCATACCAAGAGAATGTTTCTGTTGCATTTTGCGATGTATCTGCCATGGAGATACAGCTTTTAGATAAAGAGATACCAACTTTTGTATTTTTTACCAACACAACCAATTTGGTTCCAGATAATATGCTTACAAAAGAGTATTATGCTATTGTTGGTATTAAGAACTATAGTTCTAAATTAGAGGTAGTTAAGAAAGAGTTTTTATTGAAAATGAAAAATTATTATATTGAACAAAATAAAGGGCAATCTATATTAGATATGTTAAGGTAGTAGATTATGAAGATTATTTTTATATTTTTGCTTGTTACTTCTTTGTTTGGTAGTGACTTTGTTCATAAAGAGAAGTTTATATATCATTTAAAAAACATACATAAAACAAAAAAGAAAAATTATGCAAAAAATGTTATTCAGGGAATTAGTTTTATAAATAAAGATAAATTTATAACAACACAGACAATAGCACGTAATCATTCCTTGCTTATAAATATTTTTTCTTTTAAAAACAATAAACCTAGAGTTGAATTTACACAAGAGATAGCTTATGATTCTCATGCACAAGATTTAAGTTTTTATATGTTAGATGAAAAATTACACTTAATTACTACAGGAAAAAAATGGCAAGGTGTTGTAGATTTAGTATGGGTAAAAAATAAATTTCATCTTTATAAAGAGCATAAATTAGAAATAGGAAAAAATACACCATCTCTTTGTGAAAATAAATTTTATCTTATAACTAAAGCAAATAACTCCATATATATTTATCGTTTTGAAGATATAAAAAATCAAAAAAAAGTATCACCAAGAGCTTTGTTTTCATTTGTGTTAGCTAAAAAGCAGCGAGAAAAATCTCAATGGCTACAAGGCTTAGCTATGAAAGATAATTATATTTACGCTCTTTCAGGAGACAATACATTAAAGGGGAAAAAGTATTTATATATTTATGATTCTTTTGGTAAAGTAGAGGCTCATTTTGAACTGTTTGCAGGAAAATCAAGAGCAGAAAAAGATGGCAAAAAGTGGGAAATGGAAGGTTTAACTTTTTTAAATAACAAACTTTATACTACTGTTATGACTGGCTTTAATGGTAAAAATAAAAAATATTTGTATCAAATTTTATATATCAAATAGGCATTTATGAACTACTCCACATCCCAACAACTTATAAAAAATACAAAAATTTTTTTATCTTTAAAACTGTATACTTTTTTTGATAGGCTACTTGAGAAAAAAGGCACATTCTACGGCTGGGGAAGAAAAAAGTCAGGTCTTAAAGCTGTTGCTTTAGCAAAAAAGTTTGGTACATCTTTTGTATTGCTTGAAGATGGCTTTATCCGCTCCATTGGTCTTGGAGTAGATGGTTCACCTTCTTTTTCTTTAGTAGAAGATAATGTTGGCATATACTACGATGCTACAACACCTTCAAAACTTGAAAATATTTTAAATACTTACGATTTTTCTTGTGATACAAAGCTTATGCAACAAGCAAACAAGGCTATAGAGCTTATTTTGCAACATAACATCTCTAAGTATAACAATGCTTTAAATTTACCAAAAAATCTTTTTCCCAAAGAAGAAAAAAGGGTGCTTGTAGTAGCACAAACAGCAGGAGATGCTTCACTAAAGTATGGTATGCTTAAAAACTTTACAACCGATGAAATGATACAAACTGCCATAGAGCAAAACCCAGATGCAACAGTGTATTTAAAGATTCATCCCGATGTTCTTAGTGGAAAAAAAGATTCTGATATTACTTTAGAAAATTTAAACAAAGAAGTGGTTGTTATTGAAAAAAACTACAATCCCATTGCATTGTTAAAACATTTCGACAAAGTCTATACAAAAACTTCCGGTATGGGGTTTGAAGCACTTTTAGTTGGGTGTGAAGTTGTTTGTTTTGGAATGCCATTTTATGCAGGGTGGGGCATAACAACAGATAAAGTAGAGTGTAAACGCAGAAAAAAACAAAGAACCATTCAAGAGGTATTTGCTGCAGCATATATCCTCTACACTCGCTACTATAACCCTTACAAAAATAGAGCATGCGATATTTTTGAAACTATAGAAGAGATTTTACACCAAAAAACTTTACAATTTCACAAAGCGTAAAACCATTTGAATTTTACGTGAAAAAAAGTTTTGAAGTTTTTGTTTTAAACGGTAAGAAAAAGAGGAATTGTAGCGTTGTTTCTCTTGTTCTATACCATCTAAAAGTACCTCTATTTCACATAGCTGAAGTGTTAAAGGGTCTATATATTTAGGGTAAAGTACTAAAGTTCCTGCAACTAGCTCCTCTAAAGAGAGTTTTTTGACTCTTCTTGAAATTGTTTTTGCATCATTTGTAAGTCCCCATCCAGCATAAAAAGGAAGACCATAAGTAAAAACTTTTTTTCCACGTAAAAGTGCTTCAAACCCAACCAAAGAGGTCATAGTATGCACTTCATCACAAATTGCTAGGACACTATCTAGTCCCACTTCTGTGACTATCTCATTGGCATATTTTAGTGCATCTTTTTCATCTACATTTCCAACTCTATTGCCTACTAAAACATCAGGGTGTGGTTTATACACAATGTAAGAGTTGGGGGAGTTTTTTCTTGCTTGTTTTAAAAGCTCTAAATTGGTCATACCATTTGCACCATATTGTATAGAGGCATCATCTTCAACTTGTCCTGGAACAAGTGCTATTGGTTTGTTTGTATCTATTGTAAGTTTTTTATTTTCATATAGATTATATTTAGAGAGTTGTTTCTCAAGCAGATAGTTTTTTACTTTTGTTGCTCTTTGTAAAAGAGTTTCACTAAATATTGTTGTGTTTAAAATATGTTCTAAATCACTCTCTGTGGTTGGGTCAAAGTAAATGCCCCTAGAGTCAATAACTAAAGAGTAAGGTTGTGTTAAGTCAGAACCAAGTCCAACAGAGCGAACAAAGCCATCTTCTACCCTGTAAAGTGGTATGTTATGCTGTTTTGCAAACTCTTCTACTTTTGGAAAAGATTTTCTCCCCCAAATATAGATAGAAGATTTTTCATTAAGCCCTTTTTTTAATGCAAGGTTAAAATAGTCCTGAAAAAAAAGTGGATTAACAAATACTATTTTTTTGGAATCAAGATGTGGGAAAAAAGGTTTTATAAAGTTGTGTTTCCATAAAGAAAAACCAAAAAAATAATGCATAAAGAACGATCCCTTAGAGTAAAAATATTGTAGATGTATTATATCATAAGAGTAAAATAAAAAGTTAAGTACAAAAAAGGTAAAATAAAGTGAATTTTTTATAAAGGTTTGTTTGGTGAATAGTGTAGGTACTCTTTTGAATAAAAATGTATTGCTGCTCCAAGGTCCAATGGGGGATTTTTTTAAAAGGCTTGAGCAATATTTACAAACAAAAGGGGCTAAAACTTTTCGCATAGGGTTTAATGGAGGAGATTGGCTTTTTTCTTACAAAAATAACTACACACCCTACACAGATACCACACAAAACTGGCCTGAATTTGTAAAAAAATTTTTACAACAACACAAAATAGAGAAAGTCTTTTTATTTGGTGATTGTAGATTTTACCAAAGCATCACTATTCAAGAAGCTCAAAAACTTGGAATTGAGGTGTTTGTTTTTGAAGAGGGGTATGTAAGACCCGACTTTGTTACCCTTGAGAAGTGGGGAGTAAATAATTTTTCCCTTATTCCAAGAGAAGCAAATTTTTATAAAAACTTAGATTTTGCCTCCCTTAAACTTAAAGAAACAAAACCAACAAATCCATCCTTTTTTAAAATGGGATGGAGTGCTACATGGTATTATATTTTTTTATATATTGGACAATTTTATTATCCTCACTATCAGCATCATCGAGAAGCAAACCCTTGGATTGAAGCGTTTTATGGGTTAAGAAACTTATATAGAAAATATAAATACAAAATTATTGAAAAAAATAAACTTCAAGAGATTCTTCAGAGTTCTTATTTTTTTGTTCCTTTGCAAACCTATAACGACTTTCAATTAAGAGTTCACTCTAACTTTGAAACTATTGAGGAGTTTATAGAAACTATTATAGCCTCTTTTGCAAAAAATGTCCCTCAAGATAAATATTTGGTTTTTAAACACCATCCAATGGATAGAGGAAGAAAAGATTATAAATCTTTTATTGAAAATGTAGCACAAAAGTACAATGTAAAAAACAAAATGGTGGTGGTTTATGACTTACATCTACCAACATTGTTAGATAACACTTTAGCAACAATCACAATCAACTCTACAGTTGGTTTACAGGCGTTGTACCATAATTCACCTGTTAAAGTTTTAGGAACTGCTATTTACGACATAAAAGAGCTAACAGATCAAAAAAGCTTAGATGATTTTTGGAATAATCCAAAAAAACCAAATCAAACACTTTTTAAAAAGTTTAGACTCTATCTCATACAAAAAACACAAATCAATGGTAGTTTTTATGGCTATTTTGATTTTGAAAGTATTTAAAAGTTACACTATTTGTGTAACTTTTTGGTTTATTTTATAAGCTCTTTAGTCCAATTTTCCATAGTATCGTGAAACTTTTCATTTGGAGCTTCTAAAAAGCTTATAACGAAGCTATCTTCCATCTCAACAACACCAATAGAGCGTGGACGAACAGCAAGCATTTGTGGGTTTGGTAGTTTTGGTCCAAAACAAAAGATTACATTTTGAGCATCTTTAATATTTTGAGCAACTTCTCCATTTTCTAAACTTGTTGTATGTTCATAATGGTCAAATGTAGCAATAAATTTAGCAACAGGATGAGTGTTTATCTTCTCTTCTAAATTGGAGATAATCTCATTAAGAGTTGCAAATTTAGACTCCTCTTTTTTAATCTCTAAAGAGTAGATAGGGTAGCGTTCTAAAAAGATAGATTTTTGCATTTTTAATCCTTTTTTAGTGAAATAATAGCTTATAATTATTATAGTTTATTGAAATATTAAAACTATAAAGGATAGATTATCTTTTGTTTAATTTATAGTTGTAGTATTTTAACAAATAACTTAAAAAAGGTTTTCTTATATTATGAAAAAAATACTTTTATCTGTTTTGACACTTTTTTTTGTTGGATGTAATAGTTCCTCAACACAACAACATACAAATTTAGATGGCAAAAAACTTCTTGAACAAAAATGTAGTAAATGTCACAATTTAGACTTACCTCCAAAAACATCAGAGGATGAGGTAGCTCCACCTATGATGGCTGTCGCATTTCACGTGAAAGATTTTATGCAGGTTTCAAATGAGAGTGAGAGGCTGCCAAAAGCAAAAGAGTTTGTAAAAGATTATGTCTTTAATCCATCCGCTTCTAAATCTTTATGCGATAAAAAAAGCTTGCAACGTTATGGTGTTATGCCTTCACAAAAAGGGAATCTAACACAAGAGGAGTTAGCTGCAATTGCAGAGTATATTTTTGAGCACTTTAATGTAAAAAATCTTAATGAAGCTCAAGCAATTCAAAATAGACTAAAAAAAATGGCACCAGGGAAACGTTTAGCTATAAAATATGGATGCCTCTCATGCCATAAAGGGAAAAAAGATTTAGTTGGACCAGCATTTGTAAAAATCTCTCAAAAATATTCCCTAGAAGATATTCAAAAAAGTATTACAAATGGTTCATCTGCTAAATGGGGAACGAAGGCTATTATGCCACCATTTAAAACACGCATACCGCAACAAGATATTGCAACATTAGCAAAATGGATAAAAGATGCAAATAGTTTTTAATAACGAACCTTTAGAAAATAGTGCCCAATCTCTTTGGGGGTTTAGTGGTTATTTAAAAGAGTATAAACTCCTTTTTGATACAGGAAGCAATGGGCGTATTCTTTTAAAAAATATGCAAAAACTAGGTGTTGATGTTTTAGAGATAGAGTATATTTTTATCTCCCATTCCCATTGGGATCATATTGGTGGAATTGACTCTATTATTGAGTTAAATCCAAATGTGACACTATTTGTGCCATCATCTCTTTCAAAACATCTTATAAAAGATTTAAAAACACTTGTAAAAGAGGTAGTTGTTGTAGGTAAAAAACCACAACACCTTTTTGATAGTTTATACTCAACTGGTATTTTAGGTACAGATATGCCTGAGCAATCTTTAATAGTTGATGGTGAAAAACCTTTCATTATAAGTGGTTGTGGTCATTTTGGTGTAAAGAATATTGTAGAGGTTGCTCAAGAGATTATAAAAAAACAGATTTATAAAGTGGAGGGTGGTTTTCATCTGTTGTATAGTGATGAAGCAAAAATCAAACAAACAAAAGAAAAACTACTAGAGTTTGGAGTAAAAGAGTTTGCTCCTACCCACTGTAGTGGGCAAAAAGCAATAGAGATATTTAAAGCTCTAAACAATCAGCAATAGAGTAAAGACCAACCTCTTTATCTACAAGCCATGCAGCCGCGCGGATAGCACCTTTACTAAATGTGTTACGTGAAGTTGCTGTGTGGTTAAGCTCTAAAAACTCACCATCGTTGTAAAAACCAACAGTGTGACGCCCAACAATATCTCCACCACGAAGAGCCATTACGGCAATTTCATCTTTAGTTCTCTCACCAATGTTACCATCACGCCCACTCACTCTTACATCATCAAGGTTAAGTCCACGTCCAGCTGCAGCAGATTCACTAAGAGTTAGTGCAGTTCCACTTGGAGCATCTTTTTTATGTCTGTGGTGCATCTCTACAATTTCAATATCAAATCCCTCTAGTGCTGCAGAAGCTTGGTACACAAGTTTATTTAAAAGTGCAACACCTAACGACATATTTGTCGCATAAAGTATTGGCATCTTTTCACTTGCAGTTTTTAAAAGATTTAACTGATGAGTATTTAAACCAGTTGTTCCAATAACTAAAGGTTTTGGAGTATTCATAGCCTCTTCTAAAAGTTTTTCACACGCCTCTGGAAGTGAAAAGTCTATAACAATGTCACACCCATTTAAAAATGTTTTCATATCAGATGTTACCATCACAGAAGGATCAATTGCAAAGTCAAGATCGCGACGTACAAATACAGTTGAAACTTCCATATTGTCTTTCTCTTTTAAATCCTCTAAAAGAAGTTTACCAACACGACCACTTGCCCCAAAAACACCAACTTTTACCATATTTTTTCCTTTATTAAGAGTTTAGAAGTTCATCTACATAAGCAATTGCACTTAGTGCTGCAACAGCACCATCACCAGCTGCACTTACAACTTGTTTTGGAGCATCAAGACGCATATCACCCGCTGCAAAAAGACCAGGTGTCGATGTTTTCATTTTTAAATCAACAACAACTTGTCCTTGTTTGTTAAACTCACAAAGAGTAGAGCCATCTTCTTGAATAAGCACTTGGTTGTTAATATCGTTTCCAACAAAAATAAATACACCAGGCACTGCAATATCTATAATTTCTCCACCTTTATCTACTTTAAGTCCTGTAACACCCATTGCATCACCATAAACTTCAGCTGGAGTTGCATTTAAAATAAGTTCAATATTTTGTGTATTTTCTACACGTTTTACAGTATTTGGTGCAGCTCTAAAACTATCACGTCTATGAATAAGAGTTACTTTAGAACAAATTTTTGCTAAATAAAGAGCTTCTTCTAAAGCAGTATCTCCACCACCAATAACAGCTACCTCTTTACCTTTGTAAAAAAAGCCATCACATGTAGCACATGTACTTACACCACGACCATAGTACTCATCTTCACCAGCAAAACCAGCGCGACGAGGAGAGGAACCAGTAGCTACAATAACACTTCTTGCTTCCTCTACATTTCCATCTGCTTTATGGATTTTAAAAATATCTCCCTCTTTCGAAACACGAGTAACTTCTATCATATCGTGTTTTAGACCAAATTTCATACATTGCTCTGGCCAAGGTTGCATTAAGTCCATCCCTGTAATTTCACCTGTAACACCGGGATAGTTTTCAATCTCACTACTTGATGTTATTTGTCCACCAGGAAGACCTTTTTCAAACATAGTTACGTTTTGTAATCCACCACGAGTAGTATAAAGTCCAGCAGTAAGTCCAGCAGGACCTCCACCAATAATTGCACAATCAAGAATTGCCATAATCTCTCCTTTTATTAAAGTTGTTTTATATGTTTTGAAATATTTTTTAAAGTATCAAATTGTCGTATCATACTATCTTGTTTATAAAGAGTATCTTTTATTTTTTTTATAAAAAAGATAGTTGGGGAGTGGTAAATATTAAAGCGTTGAATAAACTTTAATGATGTTGAGGTACCACTGCGTAAAAAAGTAACATTTTGAGTATTTAAAAAACTATTGTTGTAGTAGTCTATTGCTAAAATAGGTTGTTGAAGATGAAGTTTTTTTATATCTTCTAAAGCAGTTACATCTTTTGAAGAGAAAAAAATCACAACATAACGATCTGCTTTAGGTGTAAAAATCTCTCTTTTTTCATAAAAAGTAAAATTTTTAAAATCTATAAATTTATATTCTGAAAATTTGTAGTTAAAGTAAGCAAAGGCACCAGCAATCATTGCAGCACCAAAAAATGAAGCTAAAACAGTAGTGAGTGAAAAGAGGCTCTTACCCCTTTTCTTTTGACTCATAAAGAGATTCTCTTATAAAAGAGAGTTGATTTTTGCAGCAAGTGCATCTTTACCTTGTGCACCAACGATTTGATCTACAACTTCACCATCTTTAAAGAAAAGAAGTGTAGGAATAGAACGAATACCAAATTTAACAGCAATCTCTTGCTCTTCATCTGTATTTACTTTACAAATGTTTGCTTTACCTTCGTACTCTTCAGCTAACTCTTCAATTACTGGAGCGATCATACGACAAGGACCACACCATGGAGCCCAAAAGTCAACTACAGAAACACCCTCTTTGATTGTATCTTCAAAATTAGCATTTGTTAATTCAATATATTTACCCATATCTATTCCTTTTAAAATGTTTCGTGCATTATACAAGGCTTATCTTTAAAAATTTCTTTAGTCTTTTGCTTAGATCTATTGCTAAATATGAAAAATAGTTTTGAAGAAAATTATGTTATACTACGAGAAGAAAAATCCTATACTATTAAGGTTTCACTATGACAAAAGAGATGCAAGAGAATGACTTTATTGTCTCTAAAACAGACCTCAAAGGTCGAATTACGTATGTAAATAAAATTTTTATGACAATGGCAGACTATAAGGAAGAGGAGCTTTTAGGCAAACCTCACAATATTATTCGCCACCCAGATATGCCACGTGCTGTTTTTAAACTTCTTTGGGATAGAGTGCAAAACAAAGAGGAGATTTTTGCTTTTGTGAAAAACAAAACAAAAAATGGTGATGATTATTGGGTATATGCTAATGTAACACCATCATTAGATGCCAATGGTCATATTATTGGTTACTATTCAGTAAGAAGAAAACCAAATCCAAAAGCACTTAAAATTATAGAAGGTCTTTATGCAAAAATGTTATCTGCAGAAAGATCAGGAGGAATGGAAGCATCAACACAAGTTTTACTTGATGCTTTAGTAGCAAATGGGGGGATGAGTTACGATGAATTTATCAGCTTTATTCAAGAATAATCAAGCATTAGTTTTAGTTAGTGGACTTTTAATAGTAGCCATATATGGTTTAGTAGAGAGTGACTTTATTGTTGCGGGTATCTCTATTTTTATGATTTTTGTTTCTTTATTTATCCCAACTCCTGGTTCAACTTCTAAAAACTCATCTCTCCAAAAGCAGATGATACAAGTTCTAAAAGATGCTGCACAAGGAAATTTAGAGGGGCGTGTGACTCATATTCCAAACGACAACTCTGTAGAATCAGATTTTGCGTGGAGTTTAAATGATGTACTAGATCAACTTGAAGCTTTTATGCGTGATGTTGCAACTTCAATAGAGAGTGCATCTGCTGGAAAAACATATAGACATACATATCCAACAGGGCTTCATGGTGTATTTAGAAACACTTCAAATGAACTCAACAAAGCAATAGAAGCAATTGCAATGGGACACGACACAAAAATTAAAGGGGAGATATCACATAAATTTTCCCAACTTGGTGGAGGGATTGAAAAAGGTTTAGCAACAATCCAACAAGATTTAGTAACGAGCCAAAATGAGTCATATGAGATTACAGAAGCTTCAACACAAACTGCACAAATGTCAGCAAAAAGTTTAGAAAATGTTGAGCAAATTACACAAAGACTCAACACTTTAGTTGAGCTTATTGCATCGAGTCATGAGGGAATTGTTGCTCTTGAGAGTCGTTCAAGTGAAATTTCAGATGTTTTAAATCTTATTAAAGATATTGCAGATCAAACAAATCTTCTTGCACTGAATGCTGCTATTGAAGCTGCACGTGCAGGAGAGCATGGTCGAGGATTTGCTGTTGTTGCAGATGAGGTTAGAAAACTAGCTGAGCGTACACAAAAAGCAACACAAGAGATAGAGATAAACATTTCAACTCTTCAGCAAGAAGCAAACGATATGAGAACAAACTCTGATAACATTTCAGAGATTGCTCAAGATACAACAGAGGTTATTGGTGAGTTTGAAGCAACATTTGCAGAGATGAACGATTTAGCAGAACATTCTTCTAAAGCATCTGTTAAAATTCAAAATAGACTCTTTACTACACTTGTAAAAGTGGATCATGTATTATTTAAGTCACATGCTTATGCTGCAGTTTTAAATGAAAATAAAGAGAAAGAGTTTAGTGATCATCACCATTGTCGTATGGGTAAATGGTACTATGAGGGTGTTGGTAAAGAGCGTTTTGGAAAAACTCAAGCATATAGAAAAATGGAACAACCACATAAAGAGGTTCACGATATGACTCTTAAAAATATGGAGTTTGTACAAGCTGGAACTGTGTTAAAACAAGATAACCCTACAAAAATTTTAAGTAACTTTGCAGTTATGGAAGATGCATCAGCGAAACTTTTTGTTTATTTAGATGAGATGTTAGATGAGGTTCAATAAAAGCACTTTTTAGAGTGCTTTTAGAACTTTATAAATCTCTAGAAAAAATAAAACTCCTCCAACGCTTAAAAGTGTAACTCCTCCATAAAATAGATTACCATTGTCAAACAAGAGAGCAAAGCTACTTAAAACTACTCCAAAAGAGGAGAAGAACCATTGTAGATGCACCCTCTTTTGGTTAATAAGCTGATGCAACATTGGTACACTTTGTTCCTCAATAAGTGGAGCATATTTGTAAAACCAAAGTAAAAATGGAACTATTTTATAAAAGTTCCCAATAATTAAAAATCCAATAAAACCTACAAAAAAGAGCCAAAAAGAGGGTGCTAAAAAAACTTGGTTGTGTATAGAGAGTAAAAAAAAGAAAATACTAACTAAAAAAGAGCTATACGCTACATAGATATGAAGAGTCCAAATATCATAAACAACTTTTTTACGTGAAGCAAACATACTATAGAGTTGGTAGATATAAAATCCAATAGATATAAATGCCATAACGTAAGCCATCTGCGTAAGGTAAGGATCAAACACTCCAAGTAAGATAAAAGCAAGTGCTAATACAAGTGGGATAAAACTTTTTGCAAAGGTGTTATCACTTAAACGTTTTGCAAGTCCAAACATTGGAATAAGAATAATAGAAGCACCCATAATAAGTACTAAAATAAAACCAAGTAAAAGCATAAAGGTGTGAAGTTCTAAATAGGTTTGTATCTTAACTGCAAGGTATCCATTAAAACCTAGAGCCATAATAAGCCCATTAATAATCCCTAAAAGTAAAAAGATATTGCTTAGTTTCATAGCATAGGTTATGGTAGTTTTACGCTTCATAGTTTGGAGTGTCCATAAAAATTCAAACGCATAGAGTGCCATAGCAACAAATACTAAACCTCCTCCAACTAAAAGAAGAGAAATATTAAGGTAAAACCCTGCAACCATAAATACAATACCAGGGATTAAAAATTTCCAAATTGTTTTAAAGATTTTTTCATTTTTATGTTTTGTTTCTACTATAACAGGACCAAGTTGTGCCATAGCACTAAAAATGGAAAGCATCACAAACCCTAAAAAGTAAAGGTGTACCCATCCCACTGTTTCTAAAGATGTAAGTGGTGCAAAAGGGTCTATAAAAAAAAGCCACACCATACTAAGTGGAAGAAAAAAACTTGCAATTAAAAAGTATGGTTTCATAAAGTGTAGAGAAACGGAATACTCAGCAGATATATTCATAATGTACCTTTAATATTTAAGTAATAATTTGTATAATTTTACCAAATTAAATGGAGAGTTTATATGAAGCTAACAATTACAGATGGAAAATTGGGTGAAAGACCACCTGTTGTAAAACCACATCCAGGTTTTTTAGATGAGGTTGGGGAAGAGCGTTTTAAAAAGTTAGTGTATGATCATTATGAGAAAATTCGTACAAGTGATGTTGCATTTTTATTTCCTGTTCATGATGATGATGATTTTGAAGATGCAAAGCGTCATGCGTTTTCATTTTTAATTGAAGTAAGTGGTGGACCAGATTATTTTACGCAAGAGCGTGGAAAGCACCAAATGGTTGGGCGTCATGCACCATTTCGTATTGATGAAGAGGGAAGAAAAGAGTGGTTAAGACTTTATATTCCTCTTCTGGAAGAGCTTGTAGATGAGGGGATTACACCTGAGTATATTGAGTCTTTTTGGAACTATTTAGATATTTTCTCTATGTGGCTTGTAAATACTGAGAGTTAGGAGTTTTGTTGAAGGGGGTATCACTTTTTGCTAATGTTGGTATTGCAGAGACCTACTTAGCTCAAAATGGTATCGATATAGTTGTTTCAAATGAACTTTTAGAGGATAGAGTGAAGTTTCATAAAGAGCTTTATCCTCAGTGTGAAGCAATTGTTGGAGATATTACAAAAAAAGATGTTTATTTAAAAGTTTTAAAATCTGCTAAAGAAAAAGGTTGTGAGTTTTTACTTGCAACTCCCCCCTGCCAAGGTATGAGTATAGCTGGAAAAATGGCAGAAAATGATCCTAGAAACTCTTTAATAAAATATGTAGTGAAAATGATAAAGGATCTAAAACCTAAATATATCATTATAGAAAATGTACCAACAATGTTAAGTACGTATCTTTCTGTAAATGGTAAAAAGGTAAAAATTGTAGATTATATTCAAAAGCAACTCAAAGGGTATTTCATAAACTACAAGATAGTGGATAGTGCAGACTATGGAACTCCACAAAAAAGAAGAAGAACTATTTTTTTAATCTCAAGTGTTGCAAAGTGGGAGTTTCCTAAACCTCAAAAAAAAATTACAGTGCGTGAAGCGATTGGGCATTTGCCTTCCCTTGAACACTCTCAAACTTCAGATATTCCCTACCATTATGCAAAAAAACATAATCCTCGCCACACTTTAGCACTAAAACATACTCCAACAGGAAGATCTGCGCTTGAAAATAAAGTGCATTACCCAAAAAAGAAGGATGGAACTGCTGTTAGAGGTTACCAAACAACTTATAAACGAATAGAGTGGGATAAACCCTCCCCAACTATTACTATGGCAAATGGTTCTATATCTTCTCAAAATAATGTCCACCCTGGAAGAAAATTACCCGATGGAACATATTCTGATGCAAGAGTTTTAACACTTAAAGAGATATTTATTTTAACAGGGCTTCCAGAGCATTGGCAACCACCAAAATGGGCAAGGGAAAATTTTATACGTGAAGTGATAGGAGAGGGTGTTCCACCACGCCTTATTGAGGCTTTGGTTAAAAATATGCCTTAAAGATATTTCACAATTTCCTCTTGCTCGTAACGAAGCTTTTGTGGTTGTGGATTGACTCTATAACCAAACGGAAGTAAAAGTGCAACTTGGTACTCTTTTGTATCGAGTTTTAAAACTTTTTCTACATTCTCTTTTTCAAATCCCTCTATTGGGCAAGAATCTATCTCTATTGTTGCTGCAGCTTGCATCATATTTGTTGCGGCTATATATGTTTGTCTTGCACTCCATGCAAAAAGTTTTTCATCATCTTCTAAAATTGGTTGTAGGTGAGAAGTGTACTTTTGTAGATAGCCATCTAGTTGTTCTTGTGTGAGTTCTCTACGTGCGAGTTGTTTTTTTACAACTCCATTTTGAGGTTTAAGATTGTTTATAGCAGCTAAGATAACAACAAGATGGGAACAAGTGGTAATTTGTGGTTGATTCCAACAAAATGGGCGAAGTTTTTCTTTAAGTTCTTGGTTTGTAATAACTAAAAACTTCCACCCCTCCATCCCAAAAGAGCTTGGGCTTAGTCTTGCTGTTTCTAAAATAAACTCTATATCTTCTTGTGGAATTTTTTTTGTTTCATCAAAAAGCTTACAAGCATGGCGAAATTGCATCGCTTCTAAAAAACACTCTTTTTTCTCTTGTTTTGTCATAAAAAAACTCCTAAATTTCGTGTGCATTCCAAGCTGCTATTGCATCTGGTAGAGAGTCAAAACTTTCACTTTTTCCTACAATGAAAACTTCATCAAAAACATAACAACTTACACGTGTATTTGGCTCAAGTAAAAAAACACCTACCTCTTCATGGGAGCGAATATCTACAAATAAAACACGCATACCATCGATTAAGTCATTCACCTGAGGAACAACATCGTACTCAACATCTATAAGTTTTTTTCCATCTGTGTAGTAAATTGCCATACATTAGCCTCTAATTTTTAGTATAATTGTAGCAAAAAATGGACCTAAAAAATGAAATCGATTCTCTTTGTATGTTTAGGAAATATTTGTCGCTCCCCTTTAGCTGAAGCAATAGCGAGGGAGTACATTAAGAAAAATTCTTTAGATATTGTAGTAGATTCTGCTGGAACTGGGAGTTGGCATATAGGTGAAGCTCCTTGTGAGAACTCTATAAAAGTAGCAAAAAAACATGGTATAGATATCTCTATGCTTCGTGCACGTCAAGTAACAAAACAAGATTTTGAGAGGTTTGAGCTTATAGTTGCACTTGATAGCTCAAACTATGCAGATTTAAAAGCTATGGGTGCTTCAAATTTAGTAAAACTTGGGGAGTATGGTTACAATGGCGAAGATGTGCCAGACCCATACTTTTTTAATGGATTTGAAGGGTTTGAGAAAGTTTTTACTATGATAGAGAGTTGTGTTGTTAATTTATTAAAACCTTAAACTTCAAAACTTGTTTATAAAGCTTGCTTTATTATAGAGAGTTTTTTTGGTATAATTTCGCAAATTTTTTTCAAGGATAGCTTTTATGGGAATTCCTCAACCAGCGTATTATATTTTTAAGTGTGAACAATCTGCTCCTCCAGGGATGCCAAAACCATCTTGTGTTACACCACAAACACAAGATCTATTTCAGTATTTAGCTACAAAGCTAATGCAAGAGGGGATTATGGCAACAGTTCAGCCGATTCGTACATCTTGTATGAACAGATGTCAATCTGGTCCAGTTATGCTTGTAGAACCAGGACATACAATGTATGCAGGACTTACAAAAGAGAAAATTGATCGTATTGTAAGTGAGCATATTATGAATGGAAATGTTGTAGAGGAATATGTAATTGACTCTGAAATGTGGGATGAACCAATCTCTCCTGCAGATATGAAAGCACAAATGGGAAGATAATTATGATAATTGATATGCTCTATAGTAAAATTCATCGTGCTACTGTAACAGATGCAAACCTAAATTATGTGGGTTCTATTACAATAGATGAGGAGCTTTTAGAAGCTTCTAAAATGCGTGTTGGACAAAAAGTTGAGATTTTAAATATCAACAATGGTGAGCGTTTTACAACTTATATTATTTTAGGTGAACGTGGTAAGCGTGATATCTGTTTAAATGGTGCAGCAGCACGTAAAGTGCATAAGGGTGATAAAGTAATTATTGTTGCTTATGCATCTTATGATGAAAAAGAGCTTCAAGATTATAAACCAACTGTTGTTTTAGTAGATGATGACAACAATATTAATGAAATTATAGAAGAGATTTAATATGTTTGGTAATATGGGTGATATGTCAAAAATGTTAGAGGGTCTGCAAGAGAGTGCTGCTAAGCTTCAAGAGGAACTTGAGTCTAAAACTTTTAGCGTTAAAAGTGGTGGTGGAATGATAGAGTTAAGTGTTAATGGTAAAGGTGAAGTGATTGACTTAAGTATTGATGATGAACTTTTAAGCGATAAAGACTCTTTGCAAATTCTTCTTATTGGTGCTATTAACGATGCAAACAAAATGGTTATGCAAAACCAACAGCAAAGTGCCATGGGAATGCTTGGAGGCATGAACCCTTTTGGAAATAAGTAGGTGAAAACCCTACTTTTTCTATCTCTACTTTTTTTTACCCTTTTTGCACAGAATGATTTTTTGTTGTGTAAACAAAAACTTCAAGATTCTCACAGCTTTTACAATAACAAACTTTATTTACTTTTAGAGAATAACCTAAGAGTTTCAAGTGAACCAATTAAAGGTGAAAAAGCTTTAAAGTATGATCCTTTTTTATCTTTATACCTTTACAAAAATAAACAAAATTTTCAATACCCTTTTAGGTTTAACCATCTCCCAAAAAGAAAAAAAGCTATTATTAGCGAAAATGTTATAAAACCAATATTTTATACACCACATCAAGTAAAACTTCTTTTAGAACCACTAAAACCAAATCCTGCCGTTGTTGTAACTCCATGTTGTTTTGTAGAGGGTATTGTTACTAAACGTGGCTATATCTCTAAAGAGTTTATAGAGCATTTTATAAACAAAGATAGTTATGGAGATATCGGTGTGCGTGTTGGTAAAGATGCTAAAGTGATGAGTGTAGATATTTTATTTCCAAATAACCCATTTAAAAAAGGGGATAAAATTCTTTATTTGGGAAAAAAAAGGTACAACTCCATGGCAGATATTTTACTTTTAGATGCAGAACAATACATAGAAGTAACTTTACGCAGAGGTACTAAAACTTTAAAAAGAAAAGTGTATGTGCAAAAGAGGGTAGCTGGAGGGTTGCTTAGTGATACTTTCTTAGAGAAAAAAGGGCTTGTGTTTGATAAGAAATTATCTTTAATGGAGATTTTACCAAACAAGTATGGTCTTGTACAAGGAGATAAACTTTTAAAAGTAAATGGAGTTGATGTTTTGACACAAGAGGATGTGCGTCGTGCTTTAAAACCACACAATAATCTTTTACTTTTTTGGAGAGATGGATTTGAGTTTTTTGTAAAGATAAATTAGATACACTTCCATATGCAAAAATTTGAACAGTTTTTATTAGAACACTTACCAATTTCACAAAGTTTTCACCCACACTATGAAGCAGCTCTGCAAGAGATGCTCAAAGCTGGAGGAAAGCGTTTTCGTCCTGCACTTTTGCTAGGAGTTGTAAAAGCTTACAACCCTTTGATGCTCCAGAGTGCTAATTATGCTGCGTATGCAATAGAGCTTTTACATACTTACTCTTTAATTCATGATGATTTACCAGCGATGGATAACTCTCCACTTCGTCGTGGAAAGCCAACACTGCATGTCATTTATGATGAGGTAACAGCTATTTTAGTTGGAGATGCTTTAAATACATACGCGTTTGAAGTGTTAAGTAATGCCCCTTTTTCAGATTATACAAGGGTAAAACTTATTCAAGAGCTTGCATATAATGGTGGTTTAAATGGAATGGTTTTAGGTCAAGCAATAGATTGCCATTTTGAGAATCAGCCACTAAGTGTAGAAGATATTAAATTTTTACATACAAATAAAACTGCAAAGCTTATAGCTGCATCACTCAAGATGGGGGCTATTATAGTTGGAAAAGAGGATTTAGCTAAAGAGCTTTACGATTTTGGAATAGAGCTTGGCGTTTTGTTTCAAATTCAAGATGATATTTTAGATGTCACGCAAAGTTCTCAAGAGGCTGGAAAACTTACAAATAACGATGAAGATAAAAACAGTTTTGTAACAATTTTAGGTTTAGAAAAATCGCTGGAGGAAGCAAATGCACTTGCTTCAAAACTTTTAGCACAACTTCAAACTTTTGAGACACAACTACAAGAGGAACTCTCACCACTTCTTGTAAAATATATTAACAGACATAAAGGATAAATATGAGTAATCAAATGCGTCAAAAAATGGCAGATACAATTAGATTTTTAGCAGCAGATATGGTACAACAAGCGAACAGTGGACACCCAGGTGCTCCAATGGGTCTTGCTGATATTGCAGTAGTTTTAAGTGAACATCTTCGCCATAACCCTAAAAATCCTTCGTGGCTCAATCGTGATAGATTAGTTTTTTCTGGTGGACACGGAACTGGGCTTATTTATTCTCTTTATTATCTTTGGGGATATGGTTTAGAGATAGAAGATTTAAAAAACTTCCGTCAGTTAGATTCTAAAACACCAGGGCATCCAGAGTATGGACACACTGCAGGCGTTGAGATAACAACAGGACCACTTGGACAAGGTGTTGCAAATGCAGTTGGTTTTGCAATGGCTGCAAAATTTATGGGTGCACAAGTAAATAGTGAAACTGCAAATGTGATTGACCATAATGTGTATTGTTTATGTGGAGATGGAGATTTAGAAGAGGGGATTAGCTATGAAGCTTGTTCAATTGCAGGGCATAATAAGTTAGATAATCTTATTATGATTTATGATTCAAATCGTATTACAATTGAAGGTTCAACAGATTTAAGTATTAGTGAAAATATTAGAGGTCGTTTTGAATCACAAGGTTGGGAAGTTCTTGAGTGTGATGGACACGATTTTGATGCGATTGACAATGCAATTGTAACTGCTAAAAAAAGTGATAAACCTGTTTTAATTATTGCAAATACTATTATTGCAAAAGGTGCGGGTGAGTTAGAGGGAAGTCACCACTCTCATGGTGCACCACTTGGTGAAGAGGTTATTGCAAAATCAAAAGAGGCTGCTGGATTTGATTCTAGTAAGAAATTTTTTGTAGATGATGATGTACTTGCTCGTTTTAGATGTGCTGTTGAAGAGGGTGAGTTATTAGAAAAAGAGTGGAATCACTCACTTAAAACTTTACCACTTCTTGAGCAAAATGAAGCACTTGAAGCACTTTTAACAGATAATAGTGGACGCATTGAGTGGCCAGAGTTTAGTAAAGCTGAAGCAACACGTTCAACAAATGGAAAAATTTTAAATGCAATCGCAAAAGCGATGCCAAACTTTTTAGGTGGTAGTGCAGATTTAAGTCCATCAAATAAAACATACCTAAACGATATGGGAGTTTACCCTAAAGGGCGTAATATCTACTTTGGTATTCGTGAACATGCAATGGCTTCTATTGCAAATGCAATGGCACTTTATGGTCCATTAAAACTTTTTACATCAACATTTTTTGTATTTTCAGATTACTTAAAACCAGCAGTGCGTATTGCAGCACTTACAAAGATTCAGCAATTTTTTATTTGGACACACGATAGTATTGGTGTTGGTGAAGATGGTCCAACACACCAACCAATCGAGCATCTTTCACAATTCCGCGCACTTCCAAACTTCTATGTTTGGCGTCCAGCGGATGGTGCAGAAAATGTTGTAGCGTGGCAAGTAGCACTGAGTATGAATGAGTCTCCATCTGCATTTGTTTGTTCACGCCAAAATCTTTCAGTACTGCCAAAACCAGCTGTAGGTGAGATTGCAAAAGGTGGATATGCACTCACAAATGATGCAGATGCAACTGTTACACTTATTGCAAGTGGTAGTGAAGTGCAACTTGCCCTTGATACAAAAGCAGAGCTTGCGAAAAAAGGTGTTGTTGCAAATGTTGTAAGTGTTCCTTGTTATGATCTTTTTATTGAGCAAGATAAAGCATATATCGATTCTATAATTGCTCCAAATACAAAAAAAGTAGCAATTGAAGCTGCACGTGGACTTGAATGGTACCGTTTAGCAGATGAAGTTATTGGTATGGATAGCTTTGGTGCATCTGCTCCAGCTGGACAACTTTTTGAAAAATTTGGATTTAGCCCAGAGGCTATTACACAAAAAATCTAATATCTCTTTTATTTTTATGTCACATTTTTGTGGCATAAAACCCTCTTTGTAAGGAAACCTCATGAAATTTGCAGACCCAAAAAATGATTTAGCTTTTAAAAAAATATTTGGTAGTAGTGAACATAAAAATATTTTAATCTCTTTTTTAAATAGTGTTTTAGATTTTAAAAATGAAAAAACAATTGTTGATGTAGAATTAGCAAACCCTTACCAAGTTCCAAAAATTCCAGAATTAAAAGAGACAATACTCGATATTCATGCAACCAATAAAAGTGGTGAAAAGTTTATTGTTGAGATGCAAAGAAAAGATTTAGGAAACTTTACAAAAAGAAGTTTATACTACACCTCTAAAGCTTATGTAGAGCAACTTCCACGTGGTAATGATTACACCTCTTTAAAAAAAGTTTATTTTATTGGAATAGTTAATTTTGAGATTTTTAGTAGTCATAATTATATCTCTCGTCATCTTATTATAAATCAAGAAAATGCAAAACAAGATTTAGATGATTTTGAATTTGTTTTTATAGAACTTCCAAAATTTAAAAAAGAGCTACATGAACTTCAAACTATTTTAGATAAATGGATATACTTTATAAAATATGCAAGTGATTTAACATTAATTCCAAAAGAATATGAAACTATAGAGGAGTTTAAAGAAGCATTTGAAATTGCAAAACAAACTTCGTGGGATAGTGAAGAGTTGAAAGTATATGAATATATGGCTCTCAAAGAGTTTGATGAGATAAATGCCCTAAGAACTGCCGAAGAGAAAGGTTTGCAAAAGGGGATTCAAAAAGGGATTAAACAAGGATTAGAACAGGGAATAGAACAGGGAATAGAAAAAGGTAAGCAAGAAGCACAGCTTGATATTGCTAGAAACCTTTTAAAAAATGGTGTAGATAAGCAAACTGTTATTGCAGCAACAGGACTTAGCGAAGAACTAATTGATACACTATAAGAACTCTTGTAATTTTTTATTTTAGATAAGTAAGAACATAACAATTTTTATTGTTGTGTTATAATCTAAGAGATAAATTATCATAAAGGCTTCATTATGCAAAAACTCCCAGTAGGAATTCAAACATTTTCAAAAATAAGAGAGCAAAACTATCTCTACATAGATAAAACAGAACTTGCATTAGATTTAATTACAAACTATCAATACTCCTTTTTATCTCGTCCACGCCGTTTTGGGAAAAGCCTTTTTTTAGATACTTTGCATAATATTTTTGAGGGGAAAAAAG
>JAMOSG010000009.1 GCA_027063225.1 Helicobacteraceae bacterium
AACTTGTAACTATTCCTATAAAAACTTTTTTCATTATCTATCCTACATCTAAAAAATTAAGTCGATTATAATCTAAAAAATAAAATACTAGCCATATAATCCAAATAAAAATAATAGCTAACTCTTTAAGATAAAACTCTTTTTTACTTACCTTATGACGAAAAAATGCCATACCAAAGAGTGCACCTACAAAACCACCCAATAGTGAAAGAGTATGCAACCTCTTTTCACTAATGCGTCTTAAAGATTTTAGTGCTAAAAACTTATCTATTCCAAATGCTACAAATGTAATAACACTCATAAAAACAAGGTAATATAAAAGAAATTTTTGCACCATACTTTAAGCTTTTTTTCTAAAATAAACCCAAAAAACAAGTGCTAAAACACTCATACCAAGACTCATAACCTGCCCTTGCGTAATAAAGTTACAACACACATATCCAATCTGTACATCAGGTGCACGCCAAATCTCTGCAATAGCTCTAAAAATGCCATAACTAAAAGCATACACAAGTGCCAATTCACCCTCAAATTTTTTGAGTTTTCTATAGAAAAAGACAACTACAAAAACCATAAAACCTTCTAAAAATGCTTCATAGAGTTGTGAAGGGTGTCTTAAAACTCCATCTACTAAAATCCCCCAGCTTACATCAGTTGCACGACCAATAAGCTCTTGATTTAAAAAGTTTCCAATACGCCCAAAAATAAACGCAAGAGGTACACTTAGTGCTGTCATATCGACAAGTGTTCCAAAGTTAATCTTTTTACGCACCGAAAAAAGGTATGTTGCTAAAGTAAACCCAATAATAGCCCCATGGTAACTCATACCACGAATACCAACAAACTCTCCATCTCTAAATGGATTAAATATCTGCCATGGGTGGGTTAAATAGTAACTTGTTTGTGGATCATAAAATAAAATATACCCTAGCCTTGCACCTAAAATAACACCAATCTCTACATAAACGAAGTAGATATCTAAGTCATCATTGCTAAGTGGAAGTTTATCTTTTTTAATGAAGTAGCGAGCTATAAAAAGCCCACTAAGGAGTGCTAAGACATACATCATTCCATACCAATGAACAGGTATACCAAAAAATGAAAATGCTATTGGATCAAAATGCTCATAAATATGATTCCAACTATTCATTATCTTGCTTTAATGCCTCAGCTATAAGCTCTATTGGATTTTTAAATACTGTTTTACTCTCAATTCCCATAGAGTTATTTATTTGCATTCTACATGCACTACACTCTGCACTTACTACATCAGCCTCTGTTTGTTCAATCATTGCTGCTTTAGAAGTACCAACAGCTTCAGCTAAGTGAAACTTTTCTGTTTGCATTGTAATTCCACCAAAACCACAACAACTATTTGGATCTGCCATCTCTACAATGTTGTAATTTTTATGAATAAGACTACGTGGCTCTTCATACACCCCTTGCATCTTTCTTGCGTGACATGGGTCATGGTATGTCACAATATTTGGAAGTTTTTTCTTCTTTGCTAAAATTTGCTCTAGCTCAGTATGGTTTTGTAGCCACTCTGTTGCCATATAAACTTTACTCATAACTTTTTTAGCACGTCTTTTCCACTCAGGTTGGTCATGGAAAAAGTGTTCATAGTCAATCTTTAACATTGCACTACATGTAGCTTCTGGAACAATGATAGCTTCTATATCATCTCCAAAACTCTCAAAATACTCAATATTATGTTTTGCATTATGATCAACTGTATCAAAATCCCCTGTAAAATATGCTGGTGCTGCACAACATTTTTGATCTTTTGCTAAAAAAGCATCTATCTCTAAATGCTCTAAAATTTCTAAAAGAGCTTCCCCTACATTTTTGTAGTTATAATTTGCCAAACACCCAATAAAAATAGCAACTTTACGCTTTCCACCATTATCAATATTCTCTTTATGAGAGTTTAAAAATGAGCGAAATTTTAAACTTGGAAGCACTCTATTTGTTTTTACCATTGGAAGGTTAAAACGTGAAGTCATCGAGTCAATATTGGATTGAATTTTAAACCCACACGTTTGAAATGTCCAACCAAGTTTAAATGCTAAATCATTTAGCCATCTATGGCGTAAAAGGAGAA
Source organism: Helicobacteraceae bacterium (assembly GCA_027063225.1). Classification (GTDB taxonomy): domain Bacteria; phylum Campylobacterota; class Campylobacteria; order Campylobacterales; family Sulfurimonadaceae; genus Sulfurimonas. The sequence goes on from JAMOSG010000009.1 coordinate 2,105, forward strand.
AAAATGCTTTTTTATACCAAGCTATACCATACTTTTGTGCAATATCTGAGCGAACTTGCTCTATTACCATATCTGTTGGAAGCGATTTTGGACAAACCTCAGTACACGCAGTACATAAAAAACAAGATTCAAAAATATCTTTTGCATTTTTATCTAACTCTAAATCACCAGATTTATATGCTCCTAAAAGGTCAATAAATCCACGAGGTGATGTTACCTCATCTGGATTTACCTTATGGATCGTACAAACAGGAATACACTTCCCACACTTTACACACGCATCTGCTGTTTCATTAAAGTTAAAAATATCTTCTGCTGTTTTTATCATATCTACACCGTTTTAGAAAAAGTTTTTTTATTTGCTGCATGTTTTTTCATATAGGCATCAAATGGCATACAAATATTGCGAATTAAAAGTGTTCCTGTTTGGCTACACTCTATTTTATCTTCGCTAATTGTTAAAAGATCTTCATCTACAAACACTTGAAGCTCTTGAAGTGCATCTGCAAAATACTCTTTAAATTTCACATCATAAGTCTTCTCAAAACGTTTAATATCAAGTTTAAAGTTACTCATAAGCTCCATAATAACATACTGACGAATTAAATCATCTTGTGTTAAAACAACTCCACGCTCAAATGGAAGTTTTCCAGCATCAATAGCCTCTTCATAAAGCTTCATATCTTTAAAATTTTGGTTGTAGCTATCTACCCCTTCACCAATAGAAGTAAGCCCAATTCCAATTAAATCTGCTCCACCTTTTGTAGTGTAGCCTTGGAAATTTCTATGGAGTTCTCCTTTTTCTATCGCTTTAAAAAGCTCATCTTCAGGTTTTGCAAAGTGATCCATCCCAACCATTTCATAACCATTTTTTGTAAGAAAATCGATTGTATATTGCATAATCTCTAGTTTTACATCTGGCGTTGGGAGTGTTGTTTCATCAATTTTACGCATCGTTTTTTTCATCCAAGGAACATGTGCATAATTAAATACTGCAAATCTATCAGGATTAAGTGTCAGAGCTAATTGTAATGTCTCTTTAAATGTTTCTAGTGTCTGAAATGGAAGTCCATAAATAAGGTCAGTATTTACAGAATGCATATTATATTTTCTAGCTAGATCCATCGCTTTTTTTGTAACCTCATAAGGTTGTACACGATGCACTGCAATTTGTACTTTTTCGTTGAAGTCTTGAATCCCAAAACTTACACGGTTAAATCCTGCTTCGCTCATCACTTTCATTTGATCTTCATTAATATGGCGTGGATCTATTTCACAACTTATCTCAGCATCTTTTGCAAAATTTGGAAAATAAGATTTAATCTCATCAATAATCGTTTTAAGCTGATTAGCACTAAAAAAGGTAGGTGTTCCACCACCAAAGTGCATCTGAATAACTTGACGTTTCATATCTAAATGTTTTGAGAGAATTGCCAACTCTTTTTTAAGATACTCAATATAGCGCAACATCTTATCCTCTTTCGAGGTAAAAACTACATTACATCCACAAAAATAACAAGCATTTCTACAAAAAGGGAGATGAAAATAAAGACTAAGTGGGCGAGAGCTATTTTGAGTCTCTAGTTTTTTAATATACTCATCATAACTGTATTCACTGCTAAATTCTAAAGCAGTTGGGTAGCTAGTGTAACGAGGTCCTGGTTTGGAGTATTTAACAAATTTAGCAAAATCTAACATAAGAGTAATCCATTTTTTATATAGTTATCGCGATTATCTCTAAAAACTACTAAAAAACTACTAAATTTTTTACTCTACTTCATAATAAAGTGTATAACCTAATCCATAAACACTTTTTATAAGCTGTTTTGGAAGTTTTTTACGTAAACGTGAAATCATAGGGTTTAAAACATCTGTATTTATATCTTCAACCTTATCACCCCATAACTCAAAAAAGATATCTTCTGTTTTTGTAATAGAAGTACCATTATCTATAAGCATTTTAAAAAACATTATCTCTTTTTTTGTAAGCTTAATAGGTTTATTTTCAAAAAGGAGACTTAAAGAGTTTCTATCCCAAGTATATCCATTTGCTAATTTTACAATACTACTATTTAAATAAATTTTTTTTGTTACCTTTAAAAGTACATTAATTACCTCATCAGTATTAAAGGGTTTAACTAAAAAATATTCAATCCCTATGTTAACAAACTCTAAAAGATATTGAGATTCATTATGCGCAGAAATCACAACTATAGGTTGGTGTTCATTAAGTTCATAAATAGCTTTAGTTAACTCAATTCCATTCATTAATGGCATATTAATATCCGTAATAACTAAATCATATCCTATTCCTTGAAGTTCATAAGCTTTTTTATATCTAGCAAAACCTTCTTCTCCATCTTTAGCAATATCAACTTGTAGGAAAAAAGAGCTCAACAAATCTTTCACTTCCAATGCAAAAGCTTCATCATCTTCAATATATAAAACTTTTAAACCCGAACTATATTGTAAAAGTGATGCCATACTCATAGTCTATACTTACCCCTAACCTTTTTTAAAAAACACTCATTAAGTTCCAAATCTAACTCTAATGATGAAACCTTAAAGCCAAATTTCTCTATTTTAACATAGTCTTTATATGTAACGAATAAAGATTCAGATTTATCTTTAGCTAAGATCTCTTCTAACTCTTTTTTTGTAAAAGAGTGATGATCCTCAAAATAGTGTCTAGCAATAACCTCTTTTGGTAAAAATCTATCTAACCTTTGTGGTCGTGCAATAGCAGTTACCAAACTCATTTTTGATGTTTTATTTCTAATAGTAACTTTACGCGAAAATTCTCTTCCCTCTTTCACAACTATAAGATTCTTTTTTGAGCTATAAAGTAGTTCTCTAAATGGTCCAGATGGTAAACAAAATCTATTTTTAGACTCCACCTCTATAACTATATCTAACTTTTTAATATTATGTTTTGAGTATGCATCATCTAAAAAAACAACTTTAGCTCCCAACTCTTTGGCTTTTAAAATCCCTTTTACCCTATCTTCACTCACAATTACAATAGTATCTGAAAGTTTTTGTGCATAAATCATCGCTTCATCACCACTCTCATCAACATCGCATAATATTATATTGTCTTGTTTTACAACTACTAACCCTTTAGTTTGACGCCCATAGCCACGTAAAACTATTGCTGGTTTTTCAAACTCTTTTGCAAGAGCAGTAACAAGTGGAGTTTTTCCACTTCCTCCAACATTTAAATTTCCAACACCAATGACTGGTATCTCTAAATCTTGAAGTTTTTGTGTTTTATATCGCAAAAACATTAAAGAGCAATACAAAACACTTAAAGGTAAAAGTAAAAAAGAGAGAACCCTATCACAAACTGTAGGGTTATAAAAATACCTCTCCACCCAAAAAACAAGCTTTTTTTTCAAAACTATCCTCTAGGAGTTAATACTTTTTGAATTGTTTTTGCTACAAATTCAACCTCTTTTTGTGTCATTGTTGGATAAATTGGCAATGAAAGAGTTTGCTGATATGTACGAAGTGCTACTGGAAAATCGTTTACACGTAAATTATATTTTGTCTTATAGTACGTTAAAAGATGCAATGGAATATAATGTAGTGCAGTATATACACCCTCCTCTTGCAGTTTTGCAGCAAAAGAGTCTCTGTTTTTATGCACTCTCACAATATAAAGGGAGTATGGCATCTCAGAGTTTAGCTCTTTTGGAATCTCTAAGTTTTCTACATTTTGCAATTTTTCATTATAAAGCTTTGCAATCTCTTTTTGTTTTGTAATAAACCCATCTTGTTGTTTGAGTTGTGCACGAATATATGCTGCTTCAAGCTCACTCATAGAGTAATCATTTCCAATATCTACAACATCATAAATATACTCAAGAGCATTTTCATTTTTTACAATAGCATGATTTGAAAGAAGTCTTGCTTTTGCCATTAAATCTTCATCATCACTCACAAGCATACCACCATTACAAATATTGTTTTTCATATGTGGCGAGAAGTTAAAACAGACTAAATCTGCTCCAATAGAGCCTATTTTTTGCCCATTGAAAGTTGCACCAAGTGCATCACTTGCATCTTCAACAATTTTTACATTGTATGTTTTTCCCATATTGTAGAGTCTATCTAAATCTACACTCACACCTGCAATATGTGTTACAACTACAGCTTTTAGTTTTTTTGATTTATTCTCTTTAAGGTACTCTTCTAGTAAATCTAAATTGATATTGTAACTATCTTCATCAATATCTATAAAAACAGGCTCTGCATCAAAATGTCTTACAGATTCTGGAATGCTTGGGTGAGCATTTACAGAACATACTACTTTATCTCCACGCTTAAGCTCAAGTGCTAACATTGCTAAATGGATAGCACTTGAACCATGCGATGTAGCATGAGCATATTTACACCCAATATATTCACAAAACTCCTCTTGAAGTTTTTGCACTTGGTTAATATTCTCCCCATCTAAAACATCACTTACATTTGAGTGAGATTCTCTATCGCTTATAAATTTATGAAATGGTATCTTCATTTTCATCCCTTTTTAAAGTGTAATATCACGTGGATAATTAAAATCATGGTTAAGTGTACGTGAAGTAAGTTTTGCAATTACTGGCATTTTACGTTTAAATTGATTTACATAAATTCTTTTTATAATCATATTAAGCATTGCCTCATTAATTCCTCGTTGTAAAATTTCCTCTTTTGTTAAACGCTTCTCTACATAAAGCTTTAAAGCCTCATCAAGCTGAGCATATGTGTAACCAAGCTCTACCTCATCACTTTGTCCATCCCATAAATCTGCAGATGGTGGCTTTGCAATAATAGAGTGTGGTAAATCTAAATATTTTGCTAACTCAAAAACCTCTGTTTTATATAAGTCGCCAAGTGGGTTAATTGCACTTGCTAAATCTCCATAGAGTGTTCCATACCCAAGCATAAGTTCACTTTTATTACTTGTACCTAAAACTAAAGCACCCTCTCGTGCAGAGATATCAAAAAGTGTAACCATACGTAAACGCGCAGAGATATTCCCTTTACGCAAAGCAGAAAGTTCCTCTTTTTGCTCATACACTTTTAAAAGCTCCGCAATTGAGTGTGTCTCATTTTTTAGATTAAACTTTTGACACAATTCATCTGCATCATCTAGTGAACTTTGAGAAGAATAATGTGATGGCATCTTCACACATAAAAGATTATCTCCAAAAACCTTTTGTGCAAGCACAGCAACCACTGCTGAATCTATTCCACCACTAAGGCCAACAACAACTTTTTTAAGACCTGTTTTTAAAACTTCATCTTCTAAAAAAAGCTCTAAATATTTCGTTATTTGTGCATATTTACCCATATAATGCAAATCCTTAACTATGTTATGGTACTAATTATATCGAACTTTTGATACAATTTACGAAAAAAAAGGAAATTAAATAATGAATATTAAAACAAAACCAATGGGTGAGTACCAAACAAATTGTTATATAGTTACAATTGATAATAAAGATATTATTATAGACCCAGGTGTTAATGCCTCATCTTGGGTAAAACAAAATGTTTCTAACCCTATAGCTATTTTAAATACTCATGGACATTTTGATCATGTATGGAGTAATGCAGAACTTCAAAAAGAGCTCCAAGTTCCACTCTATGCCCCAAAACAAGATGCAATGCTTTTATGTGGAAGTGACTTTATGAGAGATTTACCACCCTCTCATGCAGATGTAGAGGTAGATGACTCTCAAACTTTTAATATCGAAGGGATTGAAATAAAATTTACTCATTTTCCAGGGCACACACCAGGGTGCAGTACAATAGAGATAGAAGATGCTATGTTTAGTGGAGATTTTATTTTTCAAAGATCTATTGGAAGATATGACTTTCCATATTCCAATGCACAAGATATGATAAACTCTCTTAAAAAATTTAAACAACTTCCTTACGATAAAACAATATACCCTGGTCATGGGGCTACAACAACTATAAAAACAGAGCAACAATATACAGATTATTGGGTAGAAACTATAGAAAAATCACTCTAAGGAAAAAAAATTCACTTTTTTTCCTTTTTTACTTGACATCTATATTTTTTTTCACTATAATTCTGCCATCAAGTTTAAAAGATGTCTCGTTAGCTCAGCTGGTAGAGCACGTCACTTTTAATGATGTGGCCGATGGTTCGAATCCATCACGGGACACCATTTTTTTAAACTTGCTTATTTGACAAATTGGCCCCTTCGTCTAGCGGTTAGGATCCATGGTTTTCATCCATGTTACAGGAGTTCGAGTCTCCTAGGGGTCACCAGTTTTGTTAATTGTCTTGTTAGCTCAGCTGGTAGAGCACGTCACTTTTAATGATGTGGCCGATGGTTCGAATCCATCACAGGACACCACTTTTTTACTACATTTTTGGCCCCTTCGTCTAGCGGTTAGGATCCATGGTTTTCATCCATGTTACAGGAGTTCGAGTCTCCTAGGGGTCACCAAAAACTTCCAAATAAAAATTTTAGCAAACAAACAAAAAAAGCTTACGATTTCAAAGAGCAAAACTTGTCTCTTTTTTTATTTAAGAGAAGTAAACCAAAAAGGTTTACTTATTTACTCCACTATTAAGTGTCCTACAAATTTACTCATATTATCCATAACTTCTCCACCTTTTCTAAAGCTCAGTCCACACGCTTCATAGGCGAAGAAAACACCCGCTTGGTATTTGTTCCCTTTTACATCTTTTGGGAGCTCTACATACTCTTGGTAGATTTTTTTATGGTTATCGTATGGTCCTGTTGTATGCTCTACTACAGTTCCATTAGCCTCTACAATTTTTACATTTGCACCTTCACGTCCAAACATTGTTTTTTCAACATACTTTTTACCCTCAAGAGGTTTATCTGATGTTTGAAGTAAATATGGTGATTCTGGGAAAAGATCACAAAGAACTTTTAACATCCCTTTAGATTGAAAAAGAAGTGTATATGCGGGGTTAAGTAAAATTGCCTCTTGATTATCCATAATTTTTGTTAAAAGTGTTGCAAGTTCTGGTTCATCTGTAGCGATATCTTCCCAAGGATAGAGCTTAAACCAATACTCATATTTATTTCCCTCTTTATCATAAACACCATTCTCATCAAACTCTACATCTTCAATATACTCAAATGCTGTATTAAACCCTGCATCTGTTGCCATCTGTTGTAAAAGTCTAACTGTAGTTTCCTCTTCTGAGTTTTCACTTACACTTGAAAAAAGAATTTTCCAGCCATCATAAAGCTCTTCAAATTGTTCAGGATCATCAAACAATGTCACAAGACGTTTAAAGTTCTCTGTAATTGCTTCATACACGTTATTAAACTGCTGTTCATCATCAAACTCATTATGTTTCAAAAGAGCCCATTGAAGCAGTGCAGTTTCAAAAAGTGCTGTTGGAGTGTCTGCATTAAACTCTAAGAGTTTAATTGGTTTACCATCTATTCCACCCGCTAAATCAAATCTTCCATAAATGTGCCAATGCACATCATTTTCCCAACTCTTTTTAATAGCATCTACTAAATTAAAAGGGATTCCAAGTTCAAAGAAAAGATCATTTTCAATAATAAACTCTGCAGCTTCAACATACATATCGTAAATCTCATTTACTGCTTCATAGTACGCTTCAGCTTCCTCTGGCAACACCTCTACAAGTTGGTTTGCGACATACTTTGTACCATCACTATCTGTATGCCAATCAAATCCAAGCTCCTCTAATGTTGCATCATCAATTGGTTCTAGTGTTTCAAAAGTTACCATCTCTATCCTCCAAAACTACTACGACTTGAGCTTGTTTTTTTGCTTGATGATCCAAAAAAGCTTTTACGTTTAGTTGAAGATTTTGTAGTTGCTCTTTTAGCAGCTGAACGACTATATGCACTTCTATTTGCTGAAGCTGCATTTCTTGAAAATGCTTTATTATTCATAAGAGCATTTGCAATCATATTACCCATTAAAGCTCCAGCTGCTGCAGCTAAAATTGTTCCAGCAAGCCCCATACCTTCACTACCAGCACCCTCTTGTACAGTTTCACTTGTACCGTTTTCAACTTTTTTGTACTCCTGTTCTGCAAGTGCTTTCATCTCCGCTTCATTCATAAAACGCTCACGCACATTTCCATTTGCATCACGCTCACGAATAATTGCACGAGTTGGACCCTCTGTTGGCATCTCCTCAACAACTACATATTTACCATTTGGTTGTTGTTCAATAACTAAAAACTTATTTTGTGCTTGTTGTTGATCTTGTGGTGCTTCACATCCACTTAAAATACTCATCATTGCAATACCAGCACTTCCAAGTGCTACACCAGCTGAAATTGAAGATATATGTCTCATTTAATTAACTCCTTTGTTTCTAAAATTATCTGTTTTTTTAAATCGTAATCATAAAAAATTATTCGCCCTCTATTTTTATAGCGAATATCACCTCGAAATGTAAACTTTTTATTTTTCAATACAACATCTTTTTTCATAAATAAAAACTCCCCAACTTTAAACCCTATAGGTTGTAGCATTAAAGAAGATACACCTATAAAAAGTAAAACCATAAAAGGCAGACGTATCAAGTTTATACGAACATAAACAGTTACAAACCCTAACAACAGTATCATACCTAAAAAAATAGGGAGGTTTTGATGATCAAAAAAGAAAATATTATAATACTCATCTATCTCAAAAAAATCTATATAGTTTTTCTTTAAACCTAAAAAGAAAAAAAAATCGAGTAAAAACGTAAAAAAAGCTCCACTTAAAAGTGCTTGAAAAAATGTACTCATCTTAAACGTACCCTCTTTTTAGCATTAATTTTATAAAGTTTTGAAGATGGAGCTTCATAAAGCCCTTTTTCATTCTCTACAATAACATCTGCAACCTCTTGAGTAAACTCTCTACTAAAACTCTCCCCTGCTTTATTTGCTGAAGTTGAATAGTGCCATGAAAGTTCACGTAAAAAAGAGGAATGAAGTGGGAGTTTTGCTACTCTAAAAGCTTTATTTTTTACAACAAATGTTGTTTTTTTACTTCGACGAACAAATTTTTTCTGAGATTTTGGAATACGAAGAGTATCCTCTTTAAAAGTGGAAAAAGAATCAAAAACCTTTAAAAAAGGTTTTTGAGTATCGCGAGACTTTGCTCTATAAAGCTCCATCTCATCTTGCGATAATAAACCAACGGTAGTGTCAGTTTGAGTAAGAACTATTGCCATTAGTCAAGTAAAAAATCTTGAATTGAACGAGCATCAGACCAAGAGTCATCTTTTTTAATCTCTGCAAGAGCTAAAATTAATGCACGTGCAGCACTTAATGTTGTAAAGTATGGAATTGAACGTTTAAGTACCTCTTGACGAATTACAACTGCATCTTTTTTGCTTGTGTTATTGTCTGAAGTATTAATTGCCATTGCAATCTCATCATTTTTCATACTATCTTCAATATTTGGACGACCTTCAGAGATTTTAAGTACTCTTTGGCATGGAATTCCAGCTTCTTCAAGTACTTTTTGAGTCCCTTTTGTTGCAACAAGTTTAAAGCCATGCTCAACTAAACCTTTTGCAATCTCTGGAGCGTGTACTTTGTCGCTATCTACAAATGATAAGAAACAAGTTCCACCTTGAGGGATTTTATTTCCTGCACTCAATTGAGATTTTGCAAAACTCACACCAAAGTTAGAACTAATTCCCATAACTTCACCAGTTGATTTCATCTCTGGTGAAAGAACTAAATCTGCACCATAAAGTTTATGGAATGGAAATACTGCTTCTTTAACACTTACATGCCCACGAAGTTTAGGACGAAGAAGGTCATTTGCCTCCTCTACAATATTGTATTTGTCATAATACTCTAGTGAACTTCTAAGGCTCTCTCCAACCATTACACGAGTTGCTACTTTTGCAAGAGGCATACCAGTTGCTTTTGAAACAAATGGAACAGTTCTTGAAGCACGTGGATTTACTTCGATTAAGTAAATTTCACCCTCATAAATTGCATACTGCACATTCATAAGCCCTCTTACACCAAGACCAAGTGCAATAGTTTTTGTTTGTTGCTCCACTTTTTCAATAAGCTCTTGTGTAAGATTTACTGGTGGTAATGAACAAGCACTATCTCCAGAGTGGATACCCGCTTCTTCAATATGTTGCATAACAGAACCAATATATACATCTTTCCCATCAGAGATAGCATCTACATCAAGTTCAATTGCTTGATCTAAAAATTTGTCAATTAATACTGGAGCATCATTTGAAACTGAAACTGCTAAATCCATATATTGACGTAATTCATCTTCAGAGTAAACTATACGCATACCACGTCCACCAAGAACATAAGATGGACGAACAAGTACAGGATAACCTAACTCTTTTGCAATTACATAAGACTCCTCTTTTGTACGTGCAAGACCATTTTGTGGTTGTTTTAAGTTGTATTGGTTTACAAAATCGCTAAAACGCTCTCTATCTTCTGCAAGATCAATTACATCTGATGTTGTACCAATAATTTTTGCACCAATTTTATTTAAAGAAGATGCAAGTTTCAGTGGTGTTTGTCCACCAAAGTGTAAAATAATTCCATCTGGATCTTCATTTTCTATAACTTCACGAACATGTTCAAAGTCAATTGGCTCAAAGTAAAGTACATCTGAAGTATCATAGTCAGTTGAAACAGTTTCTGGGTTACAGTTGTGCATAATTGTCTCAATTCCCATCTCATTTAATGCAAATGCTGCATGCACACAACAATAATCAAACTCAATACCTTGTCCAATTCTGTTTGGTCCACCACCTAAGATAAGCACTTTTTTCTTGTCACTTACACGGTTCGTTACATTTGGAAGTTCTGTAATGTTTGTTGTAGAGTAAAGGTATGGAGTAAGTGCTTTAAACTCAGCTGCACAAGTATCTACTTCGTTAAATTCGAGTGAAATACCAAGTTTTTTTCTTGCTTCATAAACAACATCTTCACTTACACTTTGTCCACAGTTTTTCTCAATAAGCTCAGAGATACGTTTATCAGAAAAACCATCAACTTTAAGTTTTCTCATCGCTTCTTTATCAAAAAGCACTTTCTCATCTACACTTTTTTCACTTGCTATAATCTCTTCGATTTGGTATAAGAACCAAGGATCAATCGCACAAGTATCAAACATCTCTTCAACACTCATACCACGACGGAAACCTTCAGCAACATAAAGGATTCTATCTGCATTTGGACGACGAATTTCATGTTGTACAAACTCATCATCTGCATCAATATCGTTAAACCCGCTAAGGCCAGTTTCAAGTGAGCAAAGTGCTTTTTGAACAGACTCTTTAAAAGTACGCCCAATTGCCATAACCTCACCAACAGATTTCATAGAAGTACTTAGTGTACTTTCAGCTTCTGGGAATTTTTCAAATGTAAAACGTGGAATTTTTGTCACAACATAATCAATTACCGGCTCAAATGATGCAGGAGTTCCTGTAATATCATTTGTAATTTCATCTAACGTATAACCAACAGCTAAAAGTGTTGCAACTTTTGCAATAGGATACCCCGTAGCTTTTGATGCAAGTGCAGATGAACGTGAAACACGTGGATTCATCTCAATAACAATCATACGCCCTGTTTTTGGATTGATAGAAAACTGAACATTACTTCCACCAGTATCTACACCAATTTCACGTAAAATATCAAAAGAGGCATTACGCATTCTTTGGTACTCTTTATCTGTAAGTGTTAAAGATGGTGCAACTGTAATAGAATCTCCCGTATGAACACCCATTGGGTCAAAGTTCTCAATTGAACATACAATAATACAGTTATCCTCTTTATCACGGATAACTTCCATCTCATACTCTTTCCAACCAAGTAAAGATTCTTCAATTAAAATTTCAGTTACTGGAGATTCATCAAGTCCACGTTTTGCAAGTTTTTTGAATTCGTCCATATTATATGCAACACCACTACCACCACCAGCAAGTGTAAATGAAGCACGAATAATAATAGGAAAACCAATTTTGTTTGCCGCTTCTAGTGCTTCATCCATATTGTGTGCATACATAGAAAAAGGTAGATCCATACCAAGTTTAATCATAGCATCTTTAAATGCTTGACGATCTTCACCTTTTTTAATTGCTTCAGGTCTTGCACCTAAAAATTCAACCCCTTCTAGCATACCTTTTTCATACATACTCATTGCAACATTGAGTGCTGTTTGACCACCCATTGTTGGGAGAATTGCATCTACATTCTCTTTTTGGATAATCTTTTGGATTACATCCTCTTTAATAGGCTCAATATATGTTCTATCTGCAAACTCAGGGTCAGTCATAATTGTAGCAGGGTTTGAGTTGATAAGAACTACTCTATAACCCTCCTCTTTGAGCGTTTTTACTGCTTGTGTTCCTGAGTAATCAAACTCACATGCTTGCCCAATTATAATAGGACCAGAACCTATAAGTAAAATTGTTTTAATGTCGGTGCGTTTTGGCATTTGTTACCTCTTTGTATAGATAAAAATTTGCTTATTATACTAAAGAGGCACTTAATATTTGATGAGATTAATTAAATTTTGAAAGTATAAAGTAAAGAGAGTATGCCAGAATAGATAAAATCCTCTGTAACTAAAGGGGAATTTTGTACAGAAGATGGTATTTTATCTATACGAATATTACTAAAAATAGAAAGTTTTTTTGTAAGTGGATAACTTATATATGTTTGTGCACCATAAAGTATTCCACCATTTGGATGAAATTCAAAAAAACCTGAAGTTGCAACTTCATTTTGTTCAATACCATAATAATAGTTTAAAAAGTTTTTTGATTGGTAAATTGCAAAAACTGCTGGGTAAAAATTCATTTTTGCAACTTTAAACTTCGAACCAATTTCAGCTTGAAGCACATAACGATCCTTACCATTTAAAATATCATCTAAATAGAGTAATTCAAAATAAGTATCTTTTTTCTTTGCTGCAAAAGAGATACCACCCTCCCATGAGTTTTTACGCTCCTGCATCCCAGAAATATCATCATACCCATACGTTCTTGGCATTGCTGTTAAAGATAATCCCCACGAGAAATTCTCCTTTTTTTGCCCTGCAAAATAAACACCTACTCTACTCCATCTAATATATGCAATAGAGTTTTCATAAAAAATAACTGGTGAAGGAAGAACTAAATCTTTACTTTGTTTATAGGGTTGTGTTTTTATATAAGCTCCACCACCAATTGTTAAAGTGATCTCCTCTTTAGCAATTAACCTACTAATAATTAAAAAAAACAATATAAAAAGTTTCACTATCTAACCTTCGTAATAACATGAAAATAATCTAAATTTTGAGATTGAAAATAGGGTTTCACTTTTGCTTTTTGATATCCTTGAGAAAAAGAGATAGAAACAACTTTTCCAACTTTTAAACCTTTAAAAAAAAGATTATCTAAACCAGAAGTTACTATTTCATCCCCTTTTTTTATTTTAAACCATGCAGGAATAAATGTTACAACTAAATCTTTACCATTATTTCCATGTACAATTCCTGGTGCTTTTTCATCTCCAACTAAAACAGCATAGGAACTTTTTAAATCCCTATTTAAAAGAGCTAAAGCTCTATTTTTTTTATTGACTACTATTCCAGCTACCATATTTTTATATGTCAAACCATAAATACGAGAGCTATTAAAATCTGGAAATTCTAACCATAAGCGGTTCATATTTCCAAATTTTTCATACGATATTGCACGAACAAGTTCAACTTTTGGTGAAACTTTTAAAGAGGAGTGTTCAAGCTCTAAAAGATCCTCAACTTCAGAAGCAAGCTGTCTCACAACAAGATAATTCTTACGAAATTCTTTGAGTTCTGCTTCTTGTCTTTGGATAGTATTTGCTTGAGAAATATGTCGCTGTACAAAAGAATCAAATGATTCCACAACATTGAAGTAGCCTATTTTTATCGTTTCTAAAACAGATATAAAAGGTTGCTGCACCTCTTTTGAGTAGTTAAGTGCAGCTAAAAAAAGTATAATAAGAAGAAAAAAGCTAAGAAGCTTTTTATTCATCTTCTGAAATATCTTGGAGTAAGTCTATCTCTTCAAGAGCTCGACCTGTTCCATGTGCAACAGCTAAAAGTGGTTCATCTGCTACAAAAACTGGAATTTTTACAATATCTGAAAGGTATTTATCAAGTTGGCGAATAAGAGCACCACCACCTGTTAAGATAATACCATGATTCACAATATCGCCCGCTAAATCTGGTCTAAGTTCTTCTAAAACACTTTTAAGAGCCTCTGCAATCTCTACAAGTGGCTCTTTCATAGCTTCACGTGCATCTTCACTTGTAAGCTCAATAGAGTTTAAAAGTCCTTCAACTTGGTCACGACCATTAACAATCATTGTAAGCTCTTCCTCTAATGGTGTTGCTGTACCAATTGCTATTTTAATCTCTTCTGCAACTCTTTCACCAATTAGAAGATTGTACTTCTTACGTACATAGTTTACAATCCCTTGATCTATCTTATCACCCGCTGTACGAATAGATTTAGAAGAAACCAAACCACCCAATGAAACAACACCTATCTCAGTTGTTCCACCACCAATATCAACTACTAAGTTTCCTTGTGGTTCACGAATATTTACACCGGCACCAATTGCTGCTGCCATAGGCTCTTCTATGAGGTACACTTCACGTGCTCCTGCACTCATAGCAGATTCACGAACTGCTTTACGCTCAACTTGCGTTAAACCATACGGTACACAAATAATAATACGTGGGGAAATTAAAGAGCTTCTTCCATGTGCTTTTTCGATGAACTTACGAATCATCTTCTCAGTCATATCAAAATCGGCAATTACACCATCACGCATAGGACGAATCGCTTTAATATTACCAGGAGTTTTTCCAAGCATATCTTTTGCTTCATGCCCAACTGCTAAAACTTTTGTTTGTCCATAACGCTCTTGCTTAACTGCAACAACAGAAGGTTCATTGATGATAATCCCTCTACCTTTAGCAATTACAATTGTATTTGCAGTTCCTAAATCTATGGAGAGGTCACTCGAGAAGAGACCAATTAATTTATTAAATAACATCTATAGTGTTCCTTAGGCAGTTTTATCAACAGATTTTTTCATATAAATAGGTGCTTCCCCATTTTCTATAACATCTTTTGTAACAATAACTTCATATCCACTATACTCTGGAAGTTCATACATAATATCTATCATATTTTCTTCTAAAATAGCACGAAGACCACGAGCCCCAGTTTTACGCTCTATCGATTTTTTAGCAATTGCACGTAAAGCTTCCTCTTCAAAATTAAGCTCTACATTATCGATAGCAAAAAGTTTTTTATACTGCTTAATTAAAGAGTTTTTAGGCTCTGTTAAAATACGAACCATATCATCTTCACTAATCTCTTGAAGTGATGCAATAACAGGTAAACGTCCTATAAGCTCTGGAATAAGTCCATAATGCACTAAATCATCAGGCTCTACCATATCGTATGTTGGCTCTTGCTCATCTTTTGTTTTTTTCTCATGACCAAAACCTAAAACATTTTCACCCTGTTTACGTTTTAGTATCTCATTTAAACCATCAAATGCACCACCACAAATAAATAAAATATTATTCGTATTAATTGTTGCAAACTCTTGATTTGGATGTTTTCTACCACCTTTTGGTGGGATATTTACATCAGCACCTTCAATAATTTTTAAAAGAGCTTGTTGTACACCTTCACCTGAAACATCACGTGTAATAGATCTGTTTTCACTCATACGTGCAACTTTGTCTATCTCATCTATAAAAACAATCCCTTTTTGTGCACGCTCTACATCACCATCTGCTGCTTGAAGAAGTTTTGTTAAAATATTTTCAACATCCTCTCCAACATACCCAGCTTCTGTTAAACTTGTTGCATCTGTAATAGCAATAGGAAGGTTTAAAACTCTTGCAATTGTTTGAGCCATAAGTGTTTTACCACTCCCTGTTGGTCCAATAAGCAATACATTTGATTTTGCAATCTCAGTATCATCATCTTCAATAGTATTTGCTTTAAAAATACGCTTATAGTGGTTATATACAGCAACACTCAAAAGTTTTCTTGCTTTTTCTTGCCCAATAATATACTCCCCTAAAAACTTATCTAACTCTTTTGGAGTCATAAGTTTTTCAACCTCTTGCATCAACTCATCTTTATTTTCAGTCTTTTTTGCAAGAGCCTCATCACCAAACATAATTTTATATGCAGAAACAACACAATTTTTACAAATATAAACGTTGTTTCCTGCTAAAAGTTTATTTTCTGCTGTTTCTGGTGCGTTACAAAAACTACAATGCTTCTGTATCATATATTTTTCCTCTCAAATGGGATCCCTCTTTTTGTTTTAATAACAAAATTACAAAGATCTCTTACATAATGGTTTTGTGTTGTATCTAAAAGTTGTGTTGCACTCTCTTTTAGTGGTTTTCCAGACTCAAAAAGTTCTTTATATGCAACTTTTAGTTCATTAATATCATCTCTTGAAATATTACGACGAAGTCCTGTAAGGTTTAAACCTCTAAGCATTGCACGGTTACCCTCTGCCATACAAAATGGTGGAATATCTTGCGCTAATGCACTAGCACCTCCAACCATCGCATAATCACCCACATGAACAAATTGATGAATTGGTGTCATTCCACCAACAACAACATAATCACCAAGCTCAACATGTCCAGCAAGTGTTGCAGCATTTGCTAAAATACAATGGTTTCCTATAATAACATCATGCCCTAAATGCACGTAACCCATAAAAAGGTTATGGTTTCCAACTATAGTTTTACCACCACCACCTTTTGTACCTGGGTTAAAAAGTGTAAATTCACGAATTGTATTATCATCACCAATAATCAACTCTACATCTTCACCATCATATTTTAAATCTTGAGGGATTGAACCAAGTACTGCATGGGAAAAGATTCTATTATTTTTACCAATAGTTGTTTTACCATAAATGCAAGCACCCTGCGCAATAGTTGTATTGTCCCCTATTTTTGCTTCTGCTGAAATAAAACAAAATGCACCTATCTCAACATTTTCGCCAATTACAGCACCATCTTCAATAACTGCAAGATTAGATATTTTACTCATTATTTATCTACAACCATCGCTTTTAATTCAGCTTCTGAAACAAGTTTATCATCAACAAATGCTTCACCTTTAAGCATCCAAATAGCACCTTTATGTTTTAAAACACTAATGCGATACTCAAGTCTATCCCCTGGTTTTACAGGTGAGCGAAATTTTGCTTTATCGATACTCATAAAATAAACAACTTTTTGCGCAGCTTCCTCTTTAGTCATCTCCATACTTTTAAATGCTAAGATTCCACCAGCTTGTGCCATACCTTCTAAAATCATAACACCTGGATAGATTGGGTGTCCTGGGAAATGCCCTTGGAAAACATTATCTCCAATTGTTACATTTTTATAACCAACTAAACTTTCATTTTTAACAATATCTGTAATACGATCAACCAATAAAAAAGGGAAACGGTGAGGAAGAATCTCTTGAATTTCAACAACATCCATAGTCATAAGCAAAAACCTTGTAAAATAATTTTACTTATTCTAGCGAAAAAACTATTATATTACGATTAGTTTTTCTTTAATGTCATCATAAGTTATCGCATCAAGAAAAATCTCTAATTTATTCTGTGGTATTTTATCTAAAATAATTATTGGTGAGAGGTTGTAAGGCTCCTCTAAAAGAGTTAAACGCAATTTTTGCTCCTCTTGAAATGTTGGTGCATTTGCTACAATCTCTTTTACATTTTTATAGTTTTTTTCTAAAAGAGCATTAAACTTTTCAACACTTAAAAAAACTATCTCCTCTCGATTAAAATAGTGTATATCATTATGTGCAAACTCTATTCTTCCTTGTGCTTTTTTACGAAGAAGCAGTGAGTATGAAAGAGCATAAGAATCTAAAATATTTGTTTTTTTCTCAATCACTTTTAAAAAAAACTGCCTATAGTTTAAAAACTTTTGTTTTACTATTTTATAGGCAATATTTTGTTCATCAAGCTCCATTCTATGCTCATAAAAAGCAAATCTCTCCTCAATAGAAGCAGGCAAAATCTGCTTTGAAATACTACAAAACATCTCATCCATTAGTTTTTCTTGAGAAAAACGTTGTTTACGTAAACCAAAAATACATCCACAATAATCTTGCCTATAGAGTTGTTGCTCTTTAGTAACTCTACTTTGGTCTTGTGTTCCCCCACCACTTCTATAATCTACTGCTACAAACTCCACTCCATGTTTTTTATAAAACGCTTCACCACTACGTTTGAGTTGTTCTTGAGATTTTAAAGGGCTTACAAGAAGTGTTGTTGTGAACTTTTTTTCACCAAGTTCTAATGCTTTATTTGCACTTACTTCAAAACGTCTATCAAAACATACTTCACAACGCTTACCTTTTTCTGGTTCATCTTCTAACCCCTCTACAATCTTTAGCCATTCATCAAAATCATACTCCCCTTCAAGAAGTTCAATACCAAGTTTTTTACAACTTCTTTGAACATCAAGTAAGCGTAAAGCATACTCTGAGTAAGGGTGAATATTTGGATCATAAAAAAAGCCTATAAGTTTTTCATTAGGAAAATCTTTTTGAAGTTTTTCTAAAAAAAAGTGGGAATCTACACTACAACAGATATGTACTAACATTTTAACTACTTTGTAAGGGGATAAACACCCAAAAAAAATTGGGTGTTTTAAGGAGAGGTTATTTCGATTCGAAAATTTCGATTTTTTCGATACTGTCTTGTCCAACAATAGAATCTAAAACAGCAAAAGAGTCTGCATCATCCTCCTCAATTCCACCAAAAACAGTATGAACACCATCTAAATGTGGACATGGAACAAAACAGATAAAGAACTGACTTCCACCAGTATTTGGTCCAGCGTGAGCCATAGAGAGTGTTCCTTTTACATGTTTATGAACATTTTTATCTGTTTCACAAGCAATAGCCCACTCTGGTCCACCAGTTCCTGTTCCATGTGGACAACCACCTTGAGCCATAAAACCTGGAATTACACGGTGAAATGTTAAGTTATCATAAAATCCACTTTGTGCTAAATGTGCAAAGTTTGCAACAGTATTTGGTGTTTCTTCTGGATAAAGCTTTAACCAAATATCACCTTTATTCGTTGTGATTTTAGCATATTGAAGTTTTGCTAACTCATCCTCTGTTAAATTGTACTCTTTAAGTTGTGTTCTTCCAAACATATTCATCCTTTTTTTTTCAAAATTATATTCAAAATTGATTAATCTAATGTTATTTTAAACGTAACTCTACGTGACTCTTTTTTATCTTCTACCCCATTTCTCATAATAGGCTTAGAAAAAGAGTGCATATTACCTTGTAAAATCTTTGCTAAAAAGTGTTGTGAAGTAGCCTTTTGTGTGTGAAAGATATAATAAATAACATTATATGCTCTTTGCATAGAAAGTTTTAAATTATTTAAATATCTTTGTGTAAAATCAACTTTATTCCATTCACTAGAAGTAAAACCATTAACTTCTAAAGTTTTTATATATTGAGCATTTTTTTCTAAAAATAGTACAAATTTCTTACTAAACTTTTTTAAAAATATCTTTTGAGATGGAGAAAGTTTAGCACTACTAACCTGAAATAAAAGAGATTTATCTTTTAGAGTTATCTCTAAATTTTTATCTATAGTTATATACCCTTTTTCTATCTCTGTTTGAAAAATATTTTGAAGTTTTGTATAAAAATTTTGTTTTAGTTTAGAATACTTTATTTGTTTTTGAACAATTTTACCTTTACTATCAAGCTTTAACATCCACATTTTTGAAACTTGTGAATTTTCTGGTGTTGTTATACCAACAACACCAACTGTAGAATCCCTTAAAATAGTAAGTGCATAAAACTGATCTTTATTATCCTCTCCAAAATGTTCTTGACTCAGCATACTGAGTTCACTGTCAAAAAGCATTACAAGACCATCTCTATTATAAGTATCTTGTACATATCCAACACCCATTAAATTCCCATTTTTAAACTCTTGGATTGCAACAAGTTTACTTGAGTAAGTTGTTTTTATTGTTCTATCTTTTAAAATATTAAAGTATCTATCAAATTTTACAAGACGTACTTGTTTTTTTTGCATCTCATCTTCAACGACACCAAGAACTATAAAACCACCATCTTGAAGCTCTAAAAGTTTTGTTGCATCAAATTCATCTGTCGTAAATATCTCTTTTAAAAGAAGTTTATCTCCATTTTCATCAATTCTCATAAGATAAACATTCTTTTGAGTTTTATATAAAACAACAAATGAACCATCAAAACTCTCAAAAGCATCTATTGAAAAGTCATCTTTTATTGTTCCAAATTTTTTTGCCCATTTTACAGAAAAAGTTGATGAAAGCCTTATAAGATAAACATCATTTTCACCTAAACCATTTTCAAAAATATCATCTTGAAAATTTCTACTTGAACGTGATGTCGCAACAACTAAAAAACCACCATCTTTTAATGCTACCACTCTTTTAAGTGTATCAAAATTTTTTGTTCCAAGTTTTTGTTCAAATCTCTTATTACCATTACCATCTAAGGCAACAACAACTAATTCTCCTCTTTCTAAATAACCCCCTACTACATAACCATTTGTAGGTGTTTTCACAACTGCCTTAGCTTGTGCAAAATCTTGTAATTCAATATCTTTTGAAAATGAATACTCACCATAAGAATTCACTTTTAAAAGATACATCACATAACCATATTTGTTTTGCCCTAAAGAGTCTAAATAACTAAAAGCATCACTATATTCAATCCCACCTACATACTGTTTTTGAGGATTATAACGATTTGAAAAACCTACACAACTTAGAGTATTTGTATAATCTTGGGTAATATCAAATAATGCACTATCAAATGGTTTATCTACAACAATAGAAAAATCGCTGTTGGTTGCTAAAAGAAGTTTTGGTAAAAGAAAAAAAGGGAGAAGTTTTTTTAGTTTCATTAGCTGTTAATAGTCTAATTTAAAGGTGGTGCAACAGCACCAAAGAACTTATTTTAAGTTCTCAAATGGTGCAGTTACAACTTGCTTACGAGTTACCGTATATGGAACTAATGCAGCAGCACGAGCACGTTTAATTGCTGTAGAGATCATATCTTGGTGACGTTTACAGTTACCAGTTAAACGACGTGGCATAATTTTGTATCTCTCTGAAAGAGAAAAACGTAAAGATGCTACATCTTTATAATCCATAAAATCAACTTTTGCTTCACAATATTTACAATATCTTTTTTTGTATTTTCTTTTTTCTGACATGTTATTACCTTTTATATATTATTTTCTAAAATGGGATTTCATCTTCATCTATATCGATGCTAGGTATCTCTTGTGTTGGCATCTCACGAGCTGGTTGTTGTTGCTGTGAGTAACTATTTTGTTGAGCAAAATCGTTACTAGGTTGTGTTTGTTGATTATAGCTTTGTGCAGAACCTGCATCATAACTATTTGCACCATAAGCACCACCTGCTGCCATACCTTGATTCATACCTTGTTGATTCATCGAATTTGATGGTTGATTCATCTGCATATTTTGAGAATCTGCTCTTGAGTCTAACATCTGCATAGTTTCAACTGTTACAGAGTGTTTAGAACGCTTTTGTCCATTTTGGTCAACCCATTGCTCAAAGTTCAGTCTGCCCTCAACGAGAATTTTACTTCCACGTCTTAAGTATTGGTTTGCAACCTCACCACTTCTTCCAAAAAAAGTGATATCAATAAACATCACTTCCTCTTTTTTTTCACCATTGCTAGTGAACTTACGACTAGTAGCGATGGCAGTTTTTGCAATAGCCATACCCGCTTGAGAGTATCTTAGCTCTATGTCACGTGTTAAGTTACCAACCAAAATTACTTTATTGAACATATAAGTTTTCCTTTAATGTACTTAAGAATCTCAAAAAGATTACTCAGCAGCTGCCTCTGTAGACTCTTCTGTTTTTGTAGATTTATTTGCTTTCTCTACTAACTCATTCCATGCTGTTACTTCACGGTTTGTATCGTATTTGATTGTAACAAAACGAAGAAGATCTTCATTGATACGGAAACGTCTTTCAATTTCAGAGATAGCTGATGGAGTAGCTGTATAATATATAACATGGTAATAACCACGCTCATTTCTTTCAATTGGGTAAGCTAATTTTCTCATACCCATTGCATCTCTTGCAGCGATTTCACCACCGTTTGATGTAATAACTTCTTCGATAGCATTAATGCTTGCTTGAATCTCTTCTGCTGTTAAAGTAGGTTTAACTACTACTAAGTTTTCATAATTTCTCATATAGTATGAACTCCTTTTGGTATTTGCTTCCCTTTCGGCTTGGTATATAGCACACAATTGTGTTACAAAGAGAAAGGAACACGCGATTATATTAAAAAGCCACTTAAGTTTAGATTATAAACAAGCAGAAATTAAAAAAAAATTGGCTATAGTTGCACAAAATTTTTACCTCTTAATTAAAGATATACTTATGGCAGCAAAAAGAAAAAAAACAAAACCTAAAACAAAAAAAAGATCACAAAATAATCAAAAAATTGAAAAAACAAATAAACTCCTTGCCTATATAGTATGGGGACTTTCTACAGTAGTAGTTTTTCTTTTAGGTATTATTGCTACATACTACTTTACACAGCATGAAGAGAAAACTCCTCAAAAAATTCTTCATATTCAAAAAGAAGTACCTCCAAAACAATCTACTACAAAAATAAGAGAAGAGTTAAAAAATGTTTTAGATTCACAACAAAAAAACAATTACATAACACCATCGCATGAAATCGATGAAAAAGTGGCTATTCCACCACAAAAAAGAGTTGTAAAAAGAACAGTCAAAAAACCTAAACTTGCTATTATTATAGATGATGTATGTACAAAAACTCAAATTCGTCGCATTCACAACTTAGGAATTTTAGTAAATATCTCTTTTTTACCTCCAAGTAAAACAAGACCAAACTCTGCAAAATTAGCTAAAAAAGAGCCTGCTTATATGGTACACCTTCCAATGGAAGCTATGCACTTTAACAAAGAGGAACCCTTTACTTTTCATGTACACGATTCTCAAAATGTGATAAAAAAACGTATTCACGAACTTAAAGAACTCTTTCCACGTGTAAAATATATTAACAACCATACAGGTAGTAAATTTACCTCCAATGAAAGAGCGATGAATAAGCTTATTTATGTCCTTAACAAGGAGCATATTCTATTTATAGATAGCAGAACAACAAGTAGAACAAAAGTAAAGAAAGTGATGCAAAACTACGGACTAAAATATTTAGCACGTGATATTTTCTTAGATAATAAACAAGATAAAGCATATATTCAAAAACAGATTAAAAAAGCTGTGCGCATTGCAAAAAAACATGGAAGTGCTATTGCAATTTGCCATCCACATAAAATTACACTCCAAACACTTAAAGACTCAAAAGAGCTTTTTAAAGATGTTGAGTTAGTACTTGTAGATAAACTCTACTAAAATGCCACTTTTAACTAGCCACATACCAGAACTTGACTCCATGAAGAGCTACCCTCAAAAGATTTTTTTCGAGGGTAATACAGAACTTTTACATAAAAGAAAAATCTCCATTATTGGTACACGTAAACCATCAAAATATACAAGAGAAGTTTTGTTTGAACTCTCCTCAAAACTCTCTAATGCTGGCGTTTGTATAGTAAGTGGTGGTGCAATGGGGTGTGATGCAATTGCACACCAAGGTGCAAAAAACAATACCATTGCAGTACTTCCAAATGGTATAGATATAAAATACCCAAAAATCAATACAAACCTTTTACAAAATATTCAAGACAATGCTTTACTTCTTTCACAATTTGAAGAGGGTTTTAAAGCACGTCCTTGGAGTTTTGTAGTGAGAAATGAACTTGTTGTTGCTTTGGGTGAAGTTTTAGTTGTAGCAGAAGCAGACCTCAATAGTGGTAGTATGAGAAGTGTAGAGTTTGCAAAAGCAATGAAAAAAAAGATTTTTGTTTTACCACATAGACTTAAGGAGAGTTTGGCAACACAAAAACTTTTACAAGACAATGAAGCTAAAGCTATTTACGATATAGATACTTTTGTAGAAAAATTTGCACCTCAAGCAAGCCAAAAAACTCAAGATCCATTTTTAAACTACTGCTCTTTAAACCCAACTTATGAGGAAGCTTTAGCAAAGTTTCCATCTGAAGTTTTTGAAGCAGAGTTAAGCGGTAGTATTGTTGTTAAAAATGGTAAAGTTTTTTTAGCTTTATAAAATAAGCATTGCATCACCATACGAGTAAAATCTATACTCTTTAGCAATCGCCTCTTCATACAACTCTAATGTTTTTTCCAATCCTACAAATGAAGCCACTAACATAAGAAGTGTTGATTTTGGAAGGTGAAAATTTGTAAGAAGATGATTCACTCTTTGCGGTTTATTTTGCGGATGTAAAAAAAGGTTTGCTTCACCACTAAGTTGCTCTTTGTGACGGACATAATACTCTATAGTTCTAGTTGAAGTTGTACCAACACTCAAAATTGGGATTGTAGAATCTAAAAGCTCTTTTGTTTCTTTTGGAATTTCATAATACTCTGAGTGCATTGGATGTTCTGTAATAACCTCAGACTCAACAGGTTTAAATGTTCCACTCCCTACATGAAGTGTTACATAAGCTGTTTTAAAATTTTGCATAATTCTTTGGTGTTGTTCTTGTGTAAAATGAAGTGATGCGGTAGGAGCTGCTACTGCACCCTCTTTTTGTGCAAATACACTTTGGTACTCGCTTTCATCTTCACTATTATCTTCACGTGCGATATATGGTGGAAGTGGGACATGCCCTATTGCATCTAAAATAGGTAAAACATCTTCAAAACGAAGTTTAACCCCATTTTTATAAAACTCTACAATACGTGTTCCATCCTCTAACAGCTCAACAACCACCGCTTTTAAATCTTGCTCAAAAAATATCTCTTGTTCTAACTTCACACGACCACGAATATAAACATGTACTTTTAAAGCATCAAGTGGACGATTTATAAGAAGCTCAATTTTTCCTCCACTACTCTTTTTACCATACAAACGCGCTTTAATCACTTTTGTATCATTAAAAACAAGTGCTACATCTTTTGGTAAAAATTTTTCAAATTCATAAAAATATGTATGAGTAATAGAGTTGTCTGCTCTATTATAAACCAAGAGTTTTGCACTATCTCTTGGTGATGCAGGATGTGTTGCTATAAGCTCTTGAGGAAGAGTAAAATCATAACTTTGCGTTAAAAGCTCTTTACTCTTCATCTTCTTGCTCATCTTCATCTTTTGGTGCTGGGTTTACCACTTTTACAATTAAAATAGAAAGACCATATAAAATAATTAACGGCCCAGCCATAAGAAGTTGCGTTAAAACATCTGGTGGTGTTAAAAGGGCTGCTACTATAAAAATAATAACAATTGCATATTTAAAAAATGCTGCCATCTGTTTGTCATTTACAAGCCCTAAAAGTGCTAAAAAGTAAGCAAAAATTGGCAGTTCAAATGCAAGTCCAAAACCAAACATAATTTTTGTAAAAAAACCTACATAATCTTCTATGTTAATAAGTGGTGTAAATTTAAAACTACCAAAAGTGATAAGGAAGTCAAATCCAAAAGGGGTAACTACATAGTAAGCGAATAAAATTCCAACTACAAACATTGTTGTTCCACCAACAATGAAAGGGAGAATCATCTTTTTTTCATGTGCATATAAACCAGGAGCAATAAACATCCAAATTTGAGACAATATAATAGGTACAGAAGCTACAATAGCAGCAAAAAATGAAACTTTCAATGCTACAAAAAATGCCCCACCAACTTGACTTGTTGTTACCATTCCATCTGCTGCATGAACAGATTTTTTACCAACCTCTGCCAAAGCAATATTAAGTGGTTCGACCATCCAGTTTAAAAGTGGTTCATGAAAATAAAACATTACAAAAAACATTACAATCAAAGAACCAACAGAGATAGCAAGACGCTTTCTTAGCTCTATTAGGTGTGGACGTAAATCATCAAACATTAGGCTTTACTCTCCTCTTTTTTAAAAGTTACTCTCTCTTGTTGAGACTGATTTTCTTGTTGTAATTGATTAGTTTTTTTTGTATCATCTAAAAAATCATCTATATGAGAATCAAGATTTGTTAATTGTGCAGTTGAAGATGAAACTTTATTTAACTCCTCTTTATAAGCAAGTGCTTCTTGTTTAATTTCAGAGACATGCATCTCCTCTTCAATTGTATTTTTTACATCACTTACTGTTCTTTTCATATCTCTAAAAAACTTTGCTATATCTACCATTGCAGTTGGCAGTTTATCTGGTCCTAAAAAGAGAATTGCTATAACGATTATTATTAAAATTTCAGAAAATCCCATTCCAAACATTATAAGTACCTTTTATATTTAAGTAAGAACTATTTTAGCAAATAAATGCTTAATACTCAATTTTCATATAGCCTGTTTCAGGCTCAATAACTATAGTTATAGATTTATTATTTTTTGAGGTAAGTTTTATATTACAAGGAGAGCTAATTAACATAAAATCATCATCTTTTTTATAAGGGTGTGTCAGTTTATTTGGATCATTCTGCAAAGGTCTTCCTAAATAATCAAAACTGATTCTACTATAACGACAACCTCCACTTAATTTGTATTTTTTAATATTATAAGTTTTACCAATGTTTAATCTTTCCATACCCCTAAATTCTTTTTTTCGAATATCTATTTTATTTTTCTCTGAACCACTAGAAGTATGACCACCTGTCATAAGTTGATTATGATTTTCAGGATTTTTCGCAATATTAGCTACTTTAATATTCGTATGGGAATCTTCCTTATTACAAATTGTATAAGAAAGTTCATTATTTGATCTACTCCCTTTATAAAACTTCAATCTCCATCTATTTTGATACCACTCGTTATTTACAGTATATGTATCTCCTCTCATTGCGAGTTGTTGCACATAACGTAAATCACCAATAAGTTGTCTTGCAGCAAGTTCAAGGTTATTTTGCCTATTTTGTGGAACTATATAAACTGTTAAAATACCAATAACTACTAAAACAAAAATAAGCTCTATAAGAGTAAATGCAAAACGCATATAAAATGCCTTAATTTTTTTACTTAAAGTATAGTTAGAAAGTTGTTAAAAGGAGGTAAAGAGAAAGGGTGTAGAGAGAAAATTCTCTCTACAAAAAAGAAGAAAAATTATTTTTCGATTTTTTCAGCTTTTTTTACATCGTAAAGGATATCATCCATTGGATGGCGATACATTGGCATTGCAAGACGTTTTTCATCAAGTACGTGACCAATAAAACCAATTGAACGACCTACGATAAAGAATGCGTTAAGTGTACCACTTGAGATAAACTCATTGATCTCTTCTTCAGAGTATCCAAGAGCTCTCCACATATCTACCATTAAGATACCAATAGTACCATCAACGTTAAGAATAAGGTTCTCTTTTTTACTTGTTGTAAGAGCTTCTACAGTTCTTGCATAGTCAAGTAGTGGAGTTGCAGGGAAGTTTTCTGCTGCATAATCCATTAAACCTTTAACACGAAGGTCTGGGTTTTTAAGAGATTTAATACGGTGACCGATACCTGGAATTGGCACACCTTGTTTTTTCATATACGCTAAGAACTCTTTAGGAGTTAGGTTGTTATCATCAGCATATTTGAAATATTCAGCAGCACCATCAATAGCACCACCAAAACGTGGACCAATTGTTAAAAGACCAGTTACAAGTGATTCAACAACACTTTTTCCAGCACGTGCAGTTACTTTAGCATTGTGAGCACCAGATACCGCTGGACCATGATCAGCAACAGTTTTGATTACAGTTTCAATAAAGTCTGTAGCCCATTTTGGATATTGTTTTTTGAACCATAGTAAAGAGATAACATCACCAATACCTTTACCTGTACTTGGAAGTGCAACGCTAGAGATTGGGAAACCTGCATATGTTGCTTCTTCACCACGATCATCAGAGATTGTACAAATAAACTGTTTTGGACGACGTACTTTTGGTACGATGTTAATTTCTGGCTCAGCAATTTCAGAGATTGTTCCATCAGCTTTTAAAGACTCATATACTTCTTTGATTTTTGCCGGAAGATCATTGAAAGTTGCTGGTACATGAATACCTGCTTCTGCCATAGCTTTGTTTTTAGCTTCTGCAGTCTCAGCATCACCATTTGCAGATGCACCTGCGTGACCAAACTGAACACCACTGCTATAATGTTTAGCGATTGTACCAATACACCATGCAATAATTGGCTTAGTAATTTTACCAGATTTAACTGCTTCGATTACTTTATACTCTTCAGTACCACCAACTTCACCAAGTAAAATCATATATTTTACTTCTGGGTTATCTTGCATACGAAGAAGGTTGTCAATAAATACTGAACCAACAAATCTATCTCCACCAATTGCAACACCCTCTGCAATACCATCAGCATTGATAGCGATGATGTTAGAAAGCTCATTGAAAAGTCCACCAGAACGAGTTACAAGACCACAAGAACCTGCACGGTGAAGTTTAGAGTTGATGATATTTTCAATAGTACCACCGATATTTGCAATTTTAAATGCACCTGGAGCAATAGCACCAACAGTTGCTGGACCAATTACAGTTACGTTTAATTCACGTGCATATGCATTCATACCACGAGCAAGTCTTTCAGGAATACCCTCTGCAGTAATCATGATAGTTTTGAAACCACCAAGGTTAAGAGCTTCCATTGTTACATCGTAAGCAGTTCTAAAAGATGCAAAGTTTAAAAGTACATCAGCTTGTGGCTGAGCAGCTTTTGCTTCTGTAGTACTTTTATACAGTGGGATCATAATCTCATCAGCACCCCAGAAGAATTTTTCAAATTTATTTCCACTTGTAGGAGCAACGATTGCTGCAACAGATGGAGTTTCTCTTTTAATTGTGTAATCATAATCAAGCATTCTTTGGATAGCTGTTTTGTTGTTGTTCCAAAAAATTGCTTGTGTATCTTTAGTAAATAATTGTGCCATCTTTTCTCCTTACTTTTCTAATGCCATACGCACGATATCTGTAACGTGTGTTTCTGGTCCATAAACTTCAATGTCAAGACCAAGTCTGTCTGCAGCTTCTTTAATATCTTTAAGACCTTTTTCATAGTTTGGTCCACCACGACGAACGTAGATTTTAATACCAACCTCTTTCATTTTATCTGCATACTCTTCAAATGCTTGAATAATACCAGTAAATGTTTTTGCAACATCAGTAAAGTTTGCAATAGCACCACCGATAATTAAGATTTTATCACGACCTTGAGCATCTTTTTCTCTTGTCATAAGATCTAAAAGAGTTTCAGCGTAGAATTTTGTTTCACCAGTAGTTGGACCACCAGAGTACTCACCATAGTTAGCAAGATCTTCAATACCTGCCATATCTGCGATAGTATCTGCATAAACAACAGAAGCACCCCCACCAGCAACCATAGTCCAGATTCTAGCTTCAGGTTTTAGTAGAGTAAGTTTTAAAGATGCACCAGTTTTAGCATCAGCCTCTTCAACAGCTAATACTTCTGGAGATTTCTCTTCCATACCAAATGCAGTAGGGAATTCAACATCGCCCCACTCTTCTACCATCATGAAACCAGCAGTATCATCTAGTTTTGCAACCATATCAAGAAGTTCAATTTTATTACCTTGCATTACAAATGGATTAATTTCAAGGTATGCGAAGTTAAGTTCACGGTATGCTTTGAAAAAACCGATTGCAAATTTTGCAAAGTTTTCTTTATCTTCATCTTTAACATCTGCAGGTACGTTTGCTTTGATTTTTTCAGCAATTTCCTCTTCAGTTGCAGTAATTGGGAATTTTACTTCAGTAACTTTTTCATCCCAACCCTCTTCAACTTCCATACCACCTTCTGCTGACATATAAAGAACATCTTCATCACCAACAACAGTAGCAGAAATATAGTACTCTTCAGATTGATCGTGTGGAGTAAATGGCTCAACTACGAAGTGAGTAAGCATATCTACTTTTGGCTCACCTGTTGGAGTGTCACCATCAAATGAAAAATAAACTTCTTGCTCTTTTGAAGATTTTTCATCAATCCAAGCAGCAGCTTTTTCTAATGTAACATCACCTGGTTTTTGATCTTTAAAAAGAACAAGCCCGTTTTTACCACGCTTACCAAATAGCATATCTGGTTTTGCAACTAATGCTTTTTCATTTAACCAAGACTTCTCTTTTGCAAGTTCTTTAAGTTCTGATCCATTTTGAACCAGTACTGTTTCATATGCATAAGTAAAATCTGGAAAATATTTATCCCAATGTCTTGCTAAGATAGACTTAGCATCATATTCGCGTATCGCTTTTTGAGCCATAGAAACTCCCTATTTTGATATTTAGCCATTATCTTACCATAGAATTATTTAGGAAACTTTATGAATGAAAGAAATCTCTACTTTGTGCTTTTAATTTTGTTTAATTTTGTAACATATCCCCTATAAAGCACAATATCTTTGTAACGAACTGTTACATAATCTTTTTTATTAAACTCTTTTGTATTTTTTAGAGGAGTCAATTTATACTCTTGACACTTAGCTATATTATAAAATTTTAAACGTTGCATCATTTTTTTCTCTGTTGTTATACAGTTTATATTTCGAGATTTTAAGTTTCTAGCTAACTCTTTGGCAATATCAAAATTATATATAAAATTATTTTTAGGCTTATCTAAAAATGGATAAAGCTCTTTATTTAAAAGTAATACAAAAGAGTTTAAAACTAAAAAACTAAAAGCAAAGAAAAAAGCTATTTTATATTTTAAACGAAATTCTTTTACACGTAATCTATATACTTTTTCAAAATTTTCTGCAGCTAAAAATAGTGCCATAATAAGATATGGTGCAATATTTTCTACACCTAAACTTTGTCTAAAAGAGAGTAAAAGAGCATAAATTAAAGTGATACTCGCAATAAACCATACAATATCTACTTTTTTCAAAAGATAACGTCTATAGAGTACATAAAAAAGATATATAAAAATAAATGGAGTAAAAACTGCACTATAAAGTGCCAAAACATCTAAAAAATGTCCACTTGGTACACCTTTAATATTTAAACCATAAACTAATGTTGCTGCAACTAAAAAACTAAAACTATAAAAAAAGAGATAATAATTTTTCTTAAAAAAAGAGTAAAAACTAAGTGCTAAAAACAAATATATAAAATTTGCATCTGCTACAAAGTAGAAAGGAAATAACACAAAAATAGCTTTTTCTTTAAACTTTTGATAACTAAAAATAAAAAATAAAAGTCCAAAAATAATAAACCCTGCACTATTCACAACTAAAGCAGAACTAATAACACCTGGAAGCAGTAAAAAAATAACAACAAGCCAAACTCTATCTTTTTCATATTTTAAATACTCTTTTGAAATCAAATAAACCAATACCGTACTTAACTCATGAAGTAAAATCATAGGCAAACGTAAAACAAAATCGTTATGACCAAAATATTCTAAAAAAAAATTTACAAAAATATATATAAATGAATTGGAATGTTGCAATGCCTCCACCTCTTCATAAGAGATGCAAAGGCGAGAAGTTTCAAAAAAAAGGAGCGTCGTATCTAATATAAGAAAAAGAAAAACAAGTATATTCATAGTTTCAAGAAGTTATCAATTATCTCATGTCCATATTCACTCATAATAGATTCAGGATGAAACTGTACTCCATAAATCTCTTTATTTTTTACTTTTAATGCCATTATTTCGTTATCGTCTGTACTATAAGCAAGTGGTTCTATTACATCTGAAAGAGTATTTTTATCAACCACTAAAGAGTGATAACGTGTCGCTCTAAAAACCTCTGGAAGATCCTTAAAAATTGCACTATCTTTTGTTGTTTCAACCATAGAAGTTTTACCATGCATCATATTTTTTGCACGAACAACATCACCCCCAAAAACTTGTGCAATACTTTGATGCCCTAAACAAATTCCAAAAATTGGAAGTTTATCTTGAAAATACTCAATAGTCTCAAGTGTAATCCCTGCTTCATTTGGTGTTGCAGGACCAGGAGAGATAATGATTTTTTCAGGGTTAAGCTTTTCAATCTCCTCCACACTCATTTCATCATTACGAATAACTTTTAAATCTGCTCCAAGTTCACGACAGTATTGAACAATATTGTATGTAAAACTATCGTAATTATCTATCATTAAAATCATTACTCTTTATTTCCTCTTTTTAGGTTTCTAAATCAAATTATATCATTTTCTTATTACTGCATAATAAAAAGTGCTAACTCATCAGCAAGTAAAAAGTTTTCATTAAAAAGTTTTCCCTCTTTTTGTAAAAGTTTTCCTTCTGATAGCAAAATATTTGCATACTCCTGTTGTTTTAAAGATAACAGTTTAAAATCAACTCCTACCAAAGAGCGTAATCCTAAAAATATTTTCTCTGTAACAATATCCTCTTCACTCAAAGTTTCCTCTTTAATCTCAAGAGGATTTTGAATATAATCTTCAATAGATGAAGTTGGATAAAAACGCTTATTTTTAAGCTTTCCAACTGCACCAGAACCAAGACCTATATACTCTTTATACTTCCAATATCCCAAATTATGTTTAGATTGATACTGACCAAAATTACTTATCTCATATTGAGTGAAACCTTGCTCTTCAATAGCAGAAAAAAGCCACTTTGTTAACTCTAACTTTTCTTGTGACATTGTTGGCTTTTTTTCAAAAACTGTTCCCTCTTCTATTGTTAAAGCATAAGCACTTATATGGTTAATTGGCAAAGAAAATGCTTCAAAAATATCTTTACGTAGAAGCTCTTTTGTATCCCCTTGTGTTGCATAAATCAAATCAAGTGAGATATTCTTAAAACCTACTTTTTGAGCATTAATTATAGCTGTTTTAGCTTCTTTAGCGTTATGTGCACGGTTGAGTTTCTTTAACTTTTCACTATTAAAACTCTGCACTCCAAAACTCACTCTATTAACACCTAAAGCAAACATCCCTTCTAACCACTCTTGTGTGGCACTATTAGGATTTGCTTCTGTTGTTATCTCTATATCTTTTTTAAAATAAGGATTTAAAAGTTGAAACAATGGCTCATAAAGTTTTGGTGCAACAGTAGATGGTGTTCCACCACCAATAAAAAGAGTCTCTATGGAGTTATTTTTTATGTTAAATCTTGAAAATTCAAACTTTAGTTGAATTAAAAGCTTTTGCATATACTCTTGTTTTAGATGAAACTTATCTACATAAGAGTTAAACGCACAGTAGTAACATTTGGAATCGCAAAAAGGAATATGTATATAAAGAAGCATAAAATAGAACCTTATTTTGGTTCTATTTTGTAAGAGTGTTGAGTTTGTCTATAATCTCATCCATTTTTTCACTAATTTGATTTACTTCATCACTTACACTATTAACTTCATTTGCATTTGAGTTAAGAGATTCTGAAGTATCTGAAATTGACTGAATTAGAACATTTGTAGTAGCAGCTGTTTCTGAAAGAGATTTTTGTGTACGCTCTGCAAGTTTTCTAACTTCATCTGCAACAACAGCGAATCCACGACCATGCTCACCTGCACGTGCAGCCTCAATAGCAGCATTTAAAGCAAGAAGGTTTGTTTGGTCTGCAATATCACCAATAGTTGCTAAAATATCTTTTGTTTCATTTGCATTTGCAACAAGTGTTTGAAGGTTTTCAACCATATCATTTTCTCTACTTGAAATCTCATGAATTCTCTCAACCGCTTGGTTAATCATATCTTTAAGTTCCATAATAGTTGTTTGAGCAACCTCTTCTATTGTTTCATTAAGAGCTTCTGAAGATTGTAAAATATGCTCTTGTGCTTCTTGGTTTTTACGTTCCATATCTTCAAGAGATTCACCAAGAGAGTTAATGTTGTTAAGTAAATCTGCCATTTTTGCTTCTACATTTACACTACTGCGAGATTTAAAGTTTCCATCTGCAAAGTTTTGAAGTGTAGAAATAGCAATATCTAAATTTTTCTCTGAAGAATCTAACATATTGTTAAGGCTATTACGTAAAATATGAACATATGGTGTTTTAGAGTCACTCGAAATTCTACAAGAATAATGCCCTTTTGAGATTTTGTCCGCTAAAAGAACCATTTCACCTGCAACTCTTGTATCTTCAACAACCATATTTTCATAACTTTTTATAAAAGCATTTGTTTTTTTCTCAATAGGGTTTGTTACATTTTCGTTTAAAGCAACTTTATTTCTTTCAAAGTTTACAAGTTCAAACGCCTCATCTAAAATCTTTTCAACAGAAGAAGCAGAACCTCCACCTTGTTGTAGCTGCATTATCACAATCGTCACCACTAAAACAATAAAAGTTACACCAAGATGAACCATAGTTGAACTACTTAAAAGTAAAGCAGCAACAAGCCCAACAAAAAGAACTAAAACGATACTGATTTTTTGTATATTACTCATATTTTTTCCTAACTTAATGTTTTATAGAGTGCTTCAGCATCTCTAATCTCTTGATCTGATGGACGTCTTCTACAAGAAAGATATGTTTTTGTATTTGTCGCTCTATCATGCATTGGATAAACTGTGGCAAATACCCAATAATACCCACCATCTTTTGTTTTATTTTTTACATAACCACTCCACACTTCCCCTCTTTGTACCGTACTCCAAAGGTCTTTAAAAGCGGCACGTGGCATATCTGGATGACGAACAACATTGTGAGGCTTCCCAACAAGTTCCTCTAACGTATAACCAGCAATTTTACAAAAATCATCATTGGCAAAAATAATTTTACCCTTTTCATCTGTTTGTGATACTAAAAAATCATCACTTTTTAATCTATACTCTTTCATATGCTTTTTCCATTTTCAGTAGATTTTCACATTATTATACTATAAAAATAATTAATAGAATATGATATAATACGTACAATTATACAATTATACAATTATACAATTATACAATTATACAATTATACAATAAAAATAACAAAGGAATATAATTTGAGTGAAGAGTTAGAAGATATCATTATTATCGAAGATAGTGATGCAGCAAATCTAGAAAATGACTCAACAGAAAGTGATTCTTTCGATAAAATAGCTCAAGAAAAGAAACAAAAAAGAAAACTTCTTATTATTATTGTAGTTGCTGCTACGATCTTATTTGTAATCTTAATTTCAACTGTTTTCTTTTTTCTAAAGAAAGATAAAACACAAACAGTTCCTAAGCACTCTACTAATATCATAAAAAAAATAGATGTAATGAAAAAACCTACCATAAAAGCCTCTAAGCTAGAGGGTATGATTGCAAAAGCAAACTATCTTTACCAAAATGGTTCTAAAGAGGAAGCTTTATACCTTTATGAAAAAATTGCTATTTACAGTGAAGCAATTTCTCAATACAATTTGGGGGTAGCACAACTAAAAAATAAACAATATAAACTTGCTCTTTCAACTTTTAAAAAAGCAATTAAAAATGATGAAAAACGTTGTGTAAGTGCAATAAATGCTGCGGTATGTGCTTTACACTTAAATAATATACGAAGTTTTCAATATTACATAGATCTAGCATACACCTATCTACCTTATGAAAGTAAATCACCTTTGTATTCTTATTACTTTGCTCTTATTCATTATTATAAACAAAACTATATTACGACGCTAAGCGCTCTAAAACATAAAACATCTAATGAGTATGCAAGAACACAAAAACATTTAGAAGCAAAAATTGATGCTCTTTTTGAAAACAACTATAATGCTATAGATATACTTGATAAAAATTTCATTGAAACAGATCACTTTAATATAGCACTTTTATATGCAAGAGTTGGAGACTATACACTATCCATTAACCATTTTAATGAAGCACTTTTGAAATCCCAAGAACCTTTAAAATCTCAACTTGCACTAGGCTTGGTTAAACTTAAAGCTGGAAGGGTAAAAGAAGGAGCGCAAGATATTCAAGAAGTAACCAAGAAATTTAAAAACAAAGTATATGATATTTATCCTCTAAAAATATATTTAAAAAACTCTCTTTTTAATCCTCATCAAGCCTATAAAACCTATAAAACTGAAATTAAAAATTCTAAATTTATTCAATACTCTGAAATCTTTTATTTTGCACCGTATAAAATATTTAATGCAACAAAAACATTAAAAACAATCCAAAAAGCAAGTGCCAATATTTATATAGATGATGTAAAAACAGCTCAAGAATATTTAAAAAATAGTATCTCTACCTCTAGTGTAAATATAGGAATTGCTAAAGCAATTAAAAAAGCCCTTGAATTTGATCTTTTTCAAGCGAATAAAGATCTTAAAAAGCTTTTAAAAATTCAACCAAAACATCCTATTTTACTCTACAACCTTGCATTAACTTATGCACAACTAGGAGATATTCAAAATGCCTATAAATATTTTATTCGTTCTTATCACTTAGATTCTAAAAATTATCTTTCAGGTATTTTTGCCCTTATGAGTGCCCAACTTATAAATCATAAAAATCAAAGTAAACTTTATTCTCTACTAAGTGATGCTCTTTCAAATGAACAAATATCAGAAAAAATAAAACTCTACAGAACTCTTCTTTATCTTATTCATGATGATTTCTTAGCAATCAATACATGGTTAGATGAAAAACATAAACATAATGCTTTAAATATTCTCATAACAAATCTTATTGCTCAAAAACTTCATAAATTTAAAGAGATGAAACAAAGTGCAGAAAAACTAATTAAAATTTCACCAAATGAAATTTTACCTCATTTAATCTATGCAAATAATATTTTTCTAAAATCATCACCCTCTGATTATGCGAGGAATCTTCAAAACTATTTAAAACA
The DNA here is from genome assembly GCA_027063225.1 of Helicobacteraceae bacterium. GTDB lineage: Bacteria > Campylobacterota > Campylobacteria > Campylobacterales > Sulfurimonadaceae > Sulfurimonas. The sequence continues at coordinate 39,021 of JAMOSG010000009.1, forward strand.
ACAAAACTTCCATTTTAAAGATCTCTACTATGGTGCATATATTACCTCTGTTTTATATATAAAAAACAATGTAATAACAGGGCAACTCTACTACCTACAACAACAACTTAAACATGAACTTAGCGTTACAACAAAAAATAAACGTGAACTTTTAAGTGCCTTAGCTCTTACATCTTTATTTAACCAATCGTTTGAAGAATCTTATGTTTACTATAATGAACTTATAGATAATCAAAAAGTTAGAGATGCACAAACACTTTTTTTAGGTGCTGTTGCTTCTATTGCTGCTGGTCATCATGAGAATGCTATCGCTCTTTTAGAACTTTCTAAACTCAAAGATAAAAACTTTTTAGAAACTCGCTATGCTCTTGGTCTTTTATATTTAGAAGCAAGAAACAATAAAGGAGCTACAATACAGCTTTCAGAAGTAAATAAAAATGGTTTTATCTCTCGCTATTTTGATTTTAGAATAGACACAAATAAACTACTATTTTACAAACAAAAAAAGGAAAAAGAAAAACAGAAGAAGGAACAATAGGTTTTTAAAAATAACCTATTGTTTGAGATGCAACAACACGACTGCCAACATTTAAGTCTATTTTTGCATCTTTTGGAAAGTAAATAGTTGTAATGCCACTTAGCATAAATCCATATACTGTAGCATCATCAAGTTTTTGTTTTACAAAAAGATCTATATCTATCTCTTTACAATTAAATCTTGAAAGATGATTAATTTTTAATACACGACCTTTTTCATCTTCTAAAAGAAGAGTTACATTTTCATTAAGCTTTTTAAATTTTGGATCGCTAGAAGGTAGTTTAGCACCTTTTACAATTTTTAACTCTTTTAATGTAGAACGCATAGGTGCATAAAAAACTCCCATATCAAAACATTTAGAATTAATCTCCACTTTTGTGCCAAAAATTTCATCTTCTAAATGCTCAAGAGATACCACTTCTCCATCGACTGGAGAAAGAATTTTACCATCTTCATGAGAAAGTACTTTTCTTTGAGGATCTCTAAAAATATAAAAAGATGCAACAAAACATGCAAAAGCTATATAACTTAAAAGTGTAAAATCAAAAATCCAAAAAAGCAAAAAAAGAGCAAAGCTATAAGCTATATCCCTCTTTGCTCTTGCATAAATTGAAAAGTTTTCCATACAACCTCTCTTTAATGATTTTTGTCTATCATTTGAGCATCTTCTTTGAGTTCTGCTTCAATGCTCTCTTCATCCTCAGATGAAAGTTTTGTAGGGATATTGTTACGCTCTTCAAAGTTAGCAATAATCTCTTTTACCTCTTCACCTGTGATATTTTCTTTTTCATAAAGAAGTTTTACCATATCTTCAATCGCCTCACGATACTCTTCAAGGCGTGCTTTTACATTTTGGTAATGTTCCTCTAAAGATGCTTTAATAAACTCATCCATAGACTCTGCCATCTTGTCACTATATTCACGAGTTGCACCACCAGATTGTCCTAAGAAAGATTGACGTGATTTTTCAAGAACCATAAGTCCAGCTACATCACTCATACCATATGTTTGTACCATAGACTTAATAATATCTGTTGCACGCTCTAAATCATTTCCTGCACCTGTTGAGATCTCCCCTAAGAAAACCTCTTCTGCTGCACGTCCACCAAGAAGTACATCTACCTCTGCCCACATCTCATGACGTTGCATCATAAATTTATTCTCTTCTGGTTTATTAAGAGTATATCCAAGAGCAGCAAGTCCACGTGGAACTATAGAAACTTTAGAAACCTTCTTCGCACCTTTTGTAGTCTCTGCTAAAAGTGCATGACCACTTTCGTGATATGCTACAATTTTTTTCTCTTTAGGGTTGATACGACGAGATTTTTTTGCAAGTCCAGCAAGTGCACGCTCAACAGATTCATAAATATCTTTTTGCTTAACAGTTTTTTGATTTTTACGTCCAGCTAAAAGTGCTGCTTCATTTACAACATTTGCTAAATCAGCCCCTGCAAGTCCTGCTGTTAGTCGTGCAATCTCTTCAACATCTACATCATCATCCATTTTTACATTTTTCATATGCACTTTAAGAATTTTAATACGCCCTTCAAAATCTGGCTTATCTACAAGCACCTGTCTATCAAAACGTCCAGGTCTCATAAGAGCTTGATCTAAAATTTCTGGACGGTTTGTTGCTGCTAAAATAATAATAGGAGTATCTGTCCCAAATCCATCCATTTCTGCTAAGAGTTGGTTAAGTGTTTGTTCACGCTCATCATTTCCACCCATCATCCCATTTGCAGCACGACTTTTACCAATAGCATCAATCTCATCTATAAAAATGATACTTGGAGCATCTTTTTTTGCTTGTTCAAACAAATCTCTTACACGAGCAGCACCAACACCAACAAACATCTCAATAAAACTTGAACCACTTACAGAAAAAAATGGAACTTCAGCTTCTCCTGCAACTGCTTTAGCAAGAAGTGTTTTACCCGTACCAGGAGAACCAACTAAAAGTACCCCTTTTGGTATCTTCGCACCAATTTCAACATAACGTTCAGGGTGTTTTAAAAAGTCAACAATCTCTTGTACTTCCTCTTTAGCTTCTTCAACACCAGCAACATCATCAAATTTTGTTTTTGGTTTTTCAGAATTCACCATTTTTTTAGAATTTCCCATTCCTAAAATGCCACCACCCATACTTTTTTGCATTCTATTTGCAAAAAACATCCAAAGTGCCATAATAATTAAAAATGGAAACATCCAACCAAACATCTCTGTGAACCAGTTTGTTTCACTAAAACCAGAGTATTCAATACCTTGTTTATCTAGTTCATCTATAAGTTTTGTATCACCCTTTACTATTCTTGTTGTATAAAGTGTGTGTCTGTCACTACTAAGTGCTTTGATATATGTTTGACCAATATCAACTTTACTAATAGCCTTTGATTTTACAAGAGCTTTTAACTCAGAGTAACTTACACTTTTTACTCTTGTTGAAGGGCTAGAACTTAGAGAATCTCCATTTAAACCTGCTTGATCACCAACTAAAACTTTAAATAAAAAGATAACTACAACTGAAAAGATTGCAAATGTAATTAAAGGATTTTGATTAAAAAAGTTGTTATTGTTATTTTTGTTTTCTTGATTCGACATCGCCTCTTTTTTTTCCTATTTTTTTTGTTTTAAAACAAGTGTTACCCACTCATCTTGTGCTATTCTTTCCACAATTTCACAATCTTTGTAAAAAGCCAACACCTTTTTTTCATATTTATCTAAAATACCAGATAAAATTAAAATTGCATCATCTGCCATTGCTTCTTTTAAATCTTTTGCAATAAAAGTTAAAACATCTGCTACAATATTTGCAACAACAATGTTATATTTTTCATTTGTTAAAGAACAAGAACCCTCCCAGATATTTCTAAATGCAAGATTATTTAACTCTGCATTTTTAATAGAATTTTCAACAGAAATTGGATCAGTATCACAAGCATCTACAACTGCACCAAGCTTCATAGCACCTATACCTAAAATACCACTTCCACATCCAACATCTATTAAAGTATCGTTAGGTTTTGTATATTTTGATATTGCACGAAGAGCTGAAGCTGTTGTTGGATGGTGCCCTGTTCCAAAAGCAAGAGCTGGATCAATTGCAATATTTATAAGCTCTTTATGTGGTTCATCCCACGTTGGATGGATATAAAACTTATCAATCTCTAAAGGCTCGATACTTTGTTGATACATAGCAACCCAGTCACTATTTTTAAGTTTTGTTTGCTTTGTTTCAACTTCCACAGTAGTATTTAGAGCTTTACTTAAAGCTTCTGCAAACTGCTCCAAGCCCCACGCAATTGTTTCTAAGTCATCCTCACTACGAATAACAAATCCATCTTCACTCTCTTCAAAACCAACTGGCAAAGTATCGTTTAAAAAGTCTGCAAAAAGCTCATGATGCGAACTTACTTTAACAACAAGCTCGTAATAATATTCTTGCATTACTCAGCAATACCCATAACAGCAGCAAGTTTCTCTTTTAATACTTGTGGAGTAAATGGTTTTACAATGTAGTTATTTACACCAGCTTTAAGAGCTGTAATAACTTCAGCCTTACCACCCTCTGTTGTTACCATAATAATTGGAAGATCTTTAAAACGCTCATCTGCACGAACTTTTTTAACAAGTTCAAGACCATTCATCTCTGGCATATTCCAGTCAGTAATAAGCATATCTATATCAGGGTTATTATTCATCTGACTCCAACCCTCAACCCCATCAGCACCCTCTAAAACATCCTTGTGACCAAGACGAGCTAATGTATTTTTAATAATACGACGCATAGTAGAGCTATCATCAACAACAAGTAATTTCAATTGCAATCCTTTATTCTGTAAAATTTGCTTAATTTAATGCCGAATAATAGCAAAATTTTGTTTGTTTTACTATTAATTTAACTGTTTAAACATTTGAGCTAAATCAAGTGTTCCCTCATAATATGCTTTTCCAATAATCACACCCTCTATCTCTTTTGTTGCCATAAGAGTTTCAATGTCACTCGCATCTTTTACCCCACCACTTGCAATAGTAGCTACACCACTTGCACGTGCAATATCTAAAGTAAAATCTACATTCACACCACTGAGTGTCCCATCACGTCCAACATCTGTACAAATAATAGCCTCAACACCAGCATCTGCAAATTCACGTGCTAAGTCTGTTGCTTTCATAGAAGAAACTTCACCCCATCCTTCAACCGCCACATAACCATCTATTGCATCTATTCCAACTGCTATTGGGTATTTTGCTGCCATATCTTTTACAAATTGTGGATCTTTTACAGCGATTGAGCCTAAAATAACTCTATCGATTCCAATTTCAAGCATCCTTTGAATTGTAGCCTCATCACGAATACCACCACCAAGTTCAAGTTTTACATTACAGTTTTGACGAATTTTAATAATTTGCTCTAAATTTTTAGGCTCACCTGCAAATGCACCATTTAAGTCCACTAAGTGTACCCACTTAGCTCCCATTGCTTCAAACTTCTTTACAAGCTCATACGGTTCATTTGAATAAATTTTTGCACTCTCCATAAGCCCTTTTGTCAGGCGAACTGCTTTTCCATCTTTTAAATCTATTGCTGGGTATAGTGTCATTTTTTTCCTTTTTATAAATTAATGAAATTCTCTAAAATTTTCAATCCATTATCATGGCTTTTTTCAGGGTGTGGTTGAATCCCCATAATATTATTATGTGCTACTGCAGATGTAAATTTATATCCATAGTAAGTTTCACCTATAATATCCTCTTCATTTTTACATACAACATGGTACGTGTGTACAAAATAAAGGTAATGTTCATCATCTAAGTTTTCAAAAAGTTTATGCTCTTTTGTGAACATTCTATTCCAACCCATATGGGGAATTTTTAATGGTTCACTAAACTTACTACTATCAAAATGGATAACTTCACCTTCAATAAGCCCTAAACCTTTATGAGAGCCAAACTCTTGACTACTCTCAAACAGCAACTGCATTCCAAGACAAATACCAAGCATAGGTTTACCACTTTGCGCAAACTCTTTTATCGCCTCTACCATATTACGCTCTTGTAGATGTGTCATTGCATCTCCAAAAGCACCAACACCAGGTAAAATGAGTTTATCATACTCTTTAAACTTTGTAGGATCACTCTCTACTACTGTATCTTTACCAAGCTTTGCAAATGCATTTTGTACACTTGCTAAATTTCCCATATTGTAATCAATAATTGCAATCATTTTCTACTCTTCTATTTTTAATTTCGTAAATTTAATATATATCGCTAAACTTAAAAGTAATAAAGAAACTCCACCCATAATAAAAATTGCATAACTTAGCTTTTCTGGATCTGTAATAGCAAACTTAAATACAAGCATTAAAGACTCAATAGATAAGGCAATAATAATAGACCCAATAAACTTCACCATTGTTTTATTTGGCCCTGAAATATTATGCTCTTTATGTTGCCCCAACACCTCTTCCTCTATAAGGGTTTTAGATAAATCAAAAATTGCCAATGAAAGAGTAAGCAAAATCGTAGATTTAAACATAGACTCTATTTTTATGCCACTCATTGTAATTTTTTGCCATAAATCTTCAAGTCCATATCCAAAAAGTACTGCTGCTATAGCAATTAATGCAAATGCAAAGGCTGCATAAGAGTATTTAAAAAATTTATCAAAAAAACTATCTGTTTTGTTAAGTTTAGAAATTGCTAAAACTTCAGGTAATGGCATATCTAAACATGCTACATATTTGAGTGTTCCATGCTCATCAAAAATTGGTGCTGAAGCAGTTACTGTTAAATCACCAGTAATAAGTGAAGGGTATGGATCTGTAATAGTACATCTCTCCTCCCTTACAGCTCTATAATAATACGCTCTATTTGCACGAATTTTACCAATATCTTCTTCTATTTTGTCTGTTTGTGTATAAGTTGGTGTAACTTGCACACCCTTTTCATCTAAAAGGTACACCCCTTCACAATGTTCCAAATCTGCTTTCATCTTTAAAAGGCGTGGAACAATCATCTCTTTTGTAATTGAAGGTAATCGATTTGGAATATTTTTGGAAAATAAAAAACAGAAATATGCTCTTGCTTTTGTTCTTCTATCTGAAAAATTTTGAATATCTGCTACGACCATGAAAATAAAACCTTTAACTCATTATTTTTTATAAATAGTTCTAAATTAAAACAATCTAAAAAAAATAATGAGGGAATTTCAAAAAAATTCCCTCTAAAAAATTCTAAAAATTAAATTTAAAACCAAAATATCCATATTTATTTAGATTTAAATCTGCTTTTACACCATTTACTTTATATTCTGTGTAAATTGCTCTATAACCTACAACAACAGAAGCATTTTCAATAATCTCCGCATTCACAAACGCTCTGTACTCAGTAAAACTATTTGCATCAGCTAAAGAGAGTGATTCTGGAGCATAATATATATTTGCACCAATAGTCACTGGAACTTCTGCTGGTATAGTATAACGAGTTTCTAAACCTAAAGGGATAGTTACAAAAACATCATCATTAGCATTCCCTGTATAGTTGGCTTTTACACCCATACCAATTTTAAAACCTGTTGTTTTAAACTCACGAATCATTAAAAAGTTTACTTCATAAAAACTTTTAATATCTGCATTTTTATCTGTTGAGTGATCATCACTCCCTTTTAATGCACGAAAAGAGATAAACGTAGTATCTGGTTCTACATTTTTATTTACTTGACCTAAATCAATACTAAGTGTTGCTTCTAAATCTTTATCATTAATATTAATCTCTGCACTATTCATAGCAAATGCAGATGCAGTAGCAATTGAAATTAAACCTAATTTTTTTAACATATTTGTCCTTGTATTTTTTGAATTGTATTTGTTGTACTTTTGCCATCTACAAAGTCAACAAGCTTCAGCTCACCAGCAAACTCTGTTCCGACCACCTCTTTGCCCTTGTAATCTCCACCTTTTACTAAAACATCTGGTTTTATCATCTTTATAAGCTCATAAGGAGTATCCTCCTCAAAAGGTACTACAAAGTCAACTGCTTCTAATGCAGCAAGTAAATATGCTCTATCTTCTGCTTTATTTATTGGTCTTGTAGGCCCTTTAAGTCTACTTACTGAAGCATCAGAATTAAGACCAACAATTAAAATATCGCCAAAACTTTTTGCAATTTGAAGATATTTTACATGCCCTACATGTAAAATATCAAAACATCCATTTGTAAATACTACACGTTTACCCTGTTGTTTTGCACGTTGTACAATTGCATCTATTTCACTAAAAGTTTTAATATGCGCATCAGATGTACTTTTATGAAGAGATGCTTCATACTCCACAATCTCATCAAGTGAAACTGTCGCACTTCCAATCTTTCCAACAACAACTCCAGCTGCAAGATTTGCAAACTCTATTGTTTCTTGAAGTGTCTTTCCACTACTTAGTGCAAAAGCAATAGAGGCAATAACAGTATCTCCAGCACCTGTTACATCAAAAACCTCTTTTGCAACTGTTGGAAAGATCTCTAACTTATCATCAAAAATTGCAATTCCATCTTCAGAAAGGGTGATTAGCGAAACTGCTAAATTACACTCACTTTTTAGTTTTAAAAGAGCCTTTTCTAAATCCTCTTTTGTATCTATTTGCATAGAAGTCGCTAACATTGCTTCTTTTTTATTTGGTGTTAAAAGGTATGCTCCACTATATTTGGTAAAATCTTCCCCTTTTGGATCAACAAATACTTTTACATTGTGGTTATTTGCCAAAGATATAATCTCTCCACAAAGTACATTTGTTAAAACACCTTTACCATAGTCTGAAAGAATAATAGAGTCAAAATTCTTAATATTTTTTGCAATATTTTCTAAAAGTTGTTTTTGAGACGCTTGTGTAATTTGCTCTTTTGACTCTTTGTCATAACGAATAATTTGCTGGTTTGTTGCAATAACACGACTTTTTTTAGAAGTTTTTCTTCCATCTTCTTTAATAATACTAGAAGTATCTACATCAATACTATGAAGCATCTCTAAAAGCTCATGCGCTACATCATCTTCACCAATAACACTCGCAACACTTACACTACTACCTAAAACATGCAAGTTATTAATAACATTTCCAGCACCACCAAGAACAGTTGTTTCTTTAGCAATATCTACAACTTGCACAGGTGCTTCTGGTGAAATTCTTTGACAGCTTCCCCACAAATAGTGGTCTATCATTAAATCTCCAACTACTAAAATATTTGGCTTTGCTTTTTTAAGAGTTTGCACTGCTATTTTACCTCTGTTTCATACACACGTTTAATCTCAGAAATATAATCTGCAATTCCATCTTCCATCGTATAAGCTGGTTTATAATCTAACATATATTTAGTTACTTCAATATCTGCTTCTGTAAAGAATTGGTAACTTCCAATGTATGGATTTGGGATATACTCACACTCATAGTTTGTTCCCAACTCTTTTTGTAAAATATCTACAATATCTTGAAAACTACGAGCTTTTCCTGTTCCGACATTATAAATACCACTCTTTTTAGGGTGCATAGCTTTAATATTTGCTTGAATAATATCTTCAATGTAAATAAAATCACGTAAAATTTTATCGCTCCCTTCAAAAAGGCGTGGATTTTTTCCAGCTAAAAGCTGATGACCAAATTGTAAAACCATTGATGCAGTTGTATTTTTAAAAAATTCATGTGGACCATAAACATTAAAATAACGAAGCCCAACAATAGAGATATCAACTTTTTTCATATAACTACGACTTAAATGATCCATTGAGAGTTTAGAAAAACCATAAACATTTTGTGGAGATTCATTGCCAACTGTTTGAGGAGATGGTGCATCACCATAAGTTGCTGCTGAAGAAGCATAAATCATATTTGCACCATGTTTAATAGCAAGTTCAAGTAAATCTTTATAAGCATTTACATTTGTTTTTATCATTAAATCTTGTTCAAGTGCTGTTGTATCGGAAATTGCAGCTTCATGAAAAATATAATCAAAACGATAATTCTGCTCCAAATGTTTTAAAAGCTCTTTATCGTTAATATCTCCACTTATCACCTCTCCAGTAAAGCCTAAAAGATTTTTAAAATGTCCAAAACTTTTTAAATTTCCATTAGAGAGAGTCTCTCCGCTTCTAAACAAATCTAAAACAACCACCTTTGCCTTTGGATGGTTGTTCTGAAAATAAAATGCCAAATTGGAACCAATAAACCCTGCTCCACCCGTTATTAAGATTGTTTTATGCTCTAAATCATCGTCAATGTATCTCATATTCACACCCATAATTGATTTTTATTGATAATATAATACCTTTAAAATCATTAACTAATATTTAAGAATCAAACCTATATAATGCTAAGCGAAACTTTATTTTAAGGAAATACAATGAAAAAAATCGTAATCGCTTCTGCTGCTACTTTAGCTTTAGCTACTGCTGCAATGGCAAATGTTAATGCTCACGCTTGTGCTGGTTGTCATGGTGCACACTTTGAAAAACACGCTCTTGGTAAATCTAAAGTTGTTTCTGAAATGACTCATGCAGAAATCGCTACTGCACTTAAAGGTTACAAACACGGTACTTACGGTGGACCAATGAAAGGTGTTATGAAAGGTCAAGTAGCTAAATATTCTGACCACGATTTAGAAGCTTTCGCTCAAACTATCGGTAAATAATTACCTCTTTTTCAAGCTACCCTTTTTTGGGTAGCTTCCTTAACTACTCTGGTTTATATTCTCTTTGTTTTTTCTTTTTCAACTCCTCTTTTTTCTTTTCTTGCATAGCTGCATCGTTTAGATCTTCAACACCATCAAATTTTACAGCATTTAAGAACTTCTCTTCATCATCAAATTGACCATTTTTTACTGCCCATAAAAATGCTATAAGTGCTACTCCACCTAAAAAGATAGAAGCACCAAGCATCATAGCAACTATACCATTATCCATTACTTACTCCATTTATAACGTATTCGCATTGAGTTTCCAACAACAAGTAGTGAACTTAAACTCATAGAAATTGCAGCTACAAGCGGTATAACATACCCAGCTATTGCAAGAGGGATTGTTAAAGCATTATATACAAGTGAAATTGCAAAGTTTTGCTTAATAAGATCAAATGTTGTTTTTGCAATTTTAAGAGATTCTAACAAGGATTTTAAAGAATCATCTAAAAGTACAACATCTCCAACCTCAATAGCCACATCACTACCACTTCCCATAACAATTCCAATATCAGCCTGAGCAAGTGCTAAAATATCATTTACACCATCACCAACCATCACAACCACTTTACCATCATTTTGTAGTTGTGTTAGTTTTTCTAATTTATCTTCAGGGGAAAGCTCATAAAAAACTTCGCTTATGCCAACTTCATTTGCAACACGCATAGCACTTTTTTGATGATCTCCTGTAAGCATCATCACCTCTATACCTTTTTGTTGCAATGTGTTTACTAACTCTTTGGCATCATCTTTAATTCTATCTTGAAGTTCAAAAGTTGCTACTATTTTTTTGTTTATAGCAAAGAAAAAGAGTGTGTTTTCACTTTTATACTCATACGCTAGTCCCATCTCTTGCATCAGTTTTGCATTACCACCTAAGAGTTCAACACCTTTTTTGTACGCTACAATTCCACGTGCCTGAAGTTGTTTGTATTCATCAAACACAACTTCATTTTGAGGTTTTTCTAAAACTTTTTTCACCCCTTGTGCTACTGGATGGTTAGAGAGTTTAACAAGGGAATATAAAAGTCCCTCATCATAACCTATATCTATATCTTGTTTTACAACTTCAGGTTTTCCATATGTGAGTGTTCCTGTTTTATCTAAAAGGACAACATCTGTTTTTGCCATAGTTTCAAGTTGCGCTGCTTCTTTAAAGAGTATTCCCCTTTTTGCACCAAGACTAAGACCAACAAGTGTTGCAACAGGTGTTGCGAGTCCAAGTGCACATGGACAGGCTATTACAATAACTGCAATTGCTATCATAAAAGAGTGCTCAAATCCATATCCACTTAAATACCAACCAAAAAATGTTGCAAAAGAGAGTGTTAAAATTGCAGTTGAGAAATGTTCTGAGAGTTTATTTGCAAGTTGTTCTATCTTTGGTTTTTTATTAATTGCATTTTCAAGTAAAGAAACTAAAGCAGAAAGTGTAGAATGTTCAAAGTCTTTAGATGTTCTAAAGTGTACATCTGCATCTATACTTAATGTTCCACTAATAACGCTATCGCCAACTTTTTTAAATATTGGCTCACTCTCACCTGTGAGGTTCGATTCATCAAAATTCCCCTCACCTTTTATTATTTCACCATCTAAAAGTACCTTTTCTCCAGAAGAAACAACAACAATATCCCCAACTTTTACATCATCAAGCTTTATAGAGTGCATCTCACCATCTCTTAAAACTCTAGCCTCCGTTGGAAGTTGTTTTGTAATAGCATCAAGAGTATCAGTTGCACTTTTTTTACTTAAAACCTCTAAAAACTTACCTATTAAAACAAAAGTAATAATCATACTCACCGAATCAAAGTAAGCTTCCCCATGTTCTGTAATGGTGATGTATATAGAGTAAAAATAAGTTAGCGTAGCCCCAGTTGCTACAAGTAGGTCCATATTTATAACACGGTTTTTTAAACCATAATATGCTCCACGAAAAAAAATCCAACCACTATAAAAAAGTACAGGAGTTGCTAAAACACCCTCTGCAATATTTAAAATAGTTTTCATCTCTTGTTCAATTCCACTAAAGTACCCAGCATACTGAGCAACTGCTATCCACATAACATTCATAGCAGCAAAAAGGGCAACAGAGATTCTTAGATAATAATCTTTTCTTTGCTTATTAGCACTTGCTTCTTGAAGTGAAGCATCATAAGGGTACGCATTATAACCAATAGCACGAATCATATCTATAATTTGTGAGAGTTTTACAATATCATCATCCCAAATAATTTGAGCTTTATTGTTTGTAAAATTGATGTTTGCTTCAATAACACCTTCCATTTTATGCAATGCTTTTTCATTTAACCATACACAAGCAGAACAGTGAATACCCTCTATAATTAAAGAAACTTCACTAAAACCCTCTTTTGTTGTTTTTACAAACTTCTCATAAAAAGCTGGAGCATCAAAGTTAGAAGAATCTTCATATTGTTGTGTTGGAGGTGCTAGTTTTGTATCTCCCACTTTTTCATAAAAGCTATCCAACCCTTCATCACTTAAAAGATGATACACCCCTTGACAACCATTACAACAAAAGTAATGCTCCCCATCTTGTATCATCACATCTTTACTAAACTCTAAATGACAATGTGTACATGCTATTTTTTCAGACAATTTTTTAACACCTTTACTCTATTAAACTTTTAATCTCATCGATACTTAAGTCTGTTATAAGAGAGATAGTTTCTAAATCTAACCCTTGCTTTAAAGATTTTTTAGCAAGTTCCTCTTTAGCCTTTTTTTCACCCTCTACAATTCCCTGTTCAAGTCCTTGTTCAAGGCCTTGTTCTAAACCTTTTTGAAGTCCTTTTTCAAGACCTTTTTGAATGCCCTTCTGCTCCGCAGTTTTTAAGGCATTAATCTCATCAAACTCTTTAAGAGCCATATATTCATAAACTTTTAACTCCTCTTCATCCCAAGAAGTTTGTTTTGCAACTTCAAAAGCTTCTTTAAATTCTTCTAAATTTTCATACTCTTTTGGAATAAGTGTTAAATCTTGAGCATATTTTATAAAAAATATCCACTTATCCAATACTGTTTGAAGCTCTTCTAACTTTTTATGAAACTTTGGTAACTCTATAAACGTAAACTCAAAATCATCTAAATCTTGTTTTGCAGTTTCTTGATTAATAATAAGATGTCTTGATATAAAGTTTTCTCCACTAAATATTTCAAAGTTTACAATCCCTATAAAATAGACTTTCTTAAGTTTTGTATAATCATTCCCTTTTGGTAACTGCTCTACATAAGCTTTTGAAGTATAAAATAAAGAGCGTTTTGTAAAATTGCCTAAATCTTTTCTTTGCATCTCAACAATAAACTTAACACCCTCTTTGTTTGTTGCATATATATCTAAAATAGTCTCTTTAAGTTCAGGGATTTTTGGTACTTGGTAAGGGTTTGCTAACTCTACATCCACAATTATTTTTGCACCTGTAAAATTTAAAACAGAATTTAAAAAAGAGATAAGTATCTTTTTATGTTTTGTATTACCAAAGATTTTTTTAAATGCTAAATCATTTTTTGGATCTGCAAATTTCATTCTGTACCCTCTAAATACAATTCAAATTTTCCATCACTATGATTTTTTACTATTTTATCCCACGGTGCAATATAGCCACTCATACAAATATAAACACCATTTTGAGGTTTTGCTTTTAAAAATCCTATTGCCATTCCAAGGTTTAGTGTTGCTTCTACTTTATCTATCTCAAATGGTTTCATTGCTCCTACTAAAACAATCACTCTATCTTCAAAAATAGTATCTAAAAACTCTGCTGTTTTATCCATTGTATCTGTTCCATGCACTAAAACAAACTCTTTATCTTGTGAGTGAGCTATGATATTTGCTATCATTTTTCTATCTTCACTCTCCATCTCTAAACTATCTTTATAAACAACACCTGCTAAATCGTAACTATCTTCATAGGTTTGTAAAATTTGCTCTATTGCGTCATTATTGTATGGAACTTCTAATTCACCATCAATTTTATTATATATTTTATTAAATGTTCCACCACTATTTAAAATTAACATTCTTTACTCTCCAATAATTTCACGTAGATTTTTTACAATTTTTGTAGCATTTGAAGTTGTAATTTCATTTGAAAAGAGGTATGTTTTTAAGACTCCAGCATTGTGTGCAGCTTCTATATCTCGTTCTTTATCTCCCACTAACAAAGAGTTTTTTAAATCTACGTTAAACTCTTTTTGTGCATCTAAAAGCATTCCAGGTTTTGGTTTACGACAACTACACTCCCCAGTGATTTTTGGATGATGAGGACAAAAGTATGTTTTTGTAATTGTTATACCATTTTTTAAAAACTCTTGTTGCATAAAAGCAGTAAGCTCTAAAAACTGCTCTTGTGTATAATACCCTCTTGCAATACCAGACTGATTTGTCACTACAAAAATTAAATAATCTTTTTGTATAAAGTATCTACAAAGTTCAAAGATTCCATCTATAAATTCAAAATCCTCTTTTTTATAGAGATAGTTTTTTTCTACATTAATAACACCATCTCTATCTAAAAAAAGAGCTTTTTTAGATTCCATCGCTAAATAACTCTTTTTCTATAATATCACATAAAATATGCCCAATTAAAATATGACTCTCTTGAATACGTGGTGTTTGGTTTGATGGTACAATTAAAGCAATATCCGCCATTTTTGCCATCTCTCCACCATCTTTTCCAACAAGCGCTACAGTTGTAATACCTTTTTGTTTTGCAACTTCAAAAGCTTTTACAAGATTTTGTGAATTTCCACTTGTAGATATTCCAATAAACAGATCCCCCTCTTGCCCCATCCCAGAGAGTTGACGTGAAAAGATTTGGTCATACCCATAATCATTTCCAATAGCAGTAAGATTTGAAGTATCTGTTGTAAGTGCAAGAGAAGGGATAGAATCTCTATCAAAACCGTAACGTCCAACAAGTTCAGCTGCAATATGTTGTGCATCTGCTGCACTTCCACCATTTCCAGCTAAGATTGTTTTTTTACCATCTTTATAAAGTGCGACACACCTCTTTGCAACATCTTCTATTTTTGCTAAAAGGGCATCATCTTCATAAAGTTTTTGTTTTGTTTGGTAAGAGTCTTTAATTTGTGCTTGTATATATGCTTTCATATCATTTATTCCTATGAAATAGTTTAATGTTATGATAACATATTTAAAGTAATAGTATAGAAAAAGAACTATTTCATAGTTAAAGATTTTTGTTTTTCTACCTCTAATATATCGTGTGAAAAAGAGGTAGAACTTAAAATATTATCTATTTTTTTTCTCTCTTGACTACAAGCACTTAATACAAATATACTCATAATAATTAATAATAAAGAAAATAATTTTAAGATAGAGTGACTTAATATTATGATAGGGTTTAAACAATAGTGAATGTTCAATAAAGGAGAGTAACCTTACAACTCTCCTCGAAATGCCTTGTCTAAAATGGAAGCTTTAAGGGCTGTTAGGCTCTGCATTTTCTCTTTTTGAACAGCTTTTAGTTTTTCTGTTTTTTGTGAGATAGAGTCTAGGTAGGATACTGTTTTTTGTTGAATGTTTAAAGGGGGTATAACAAATTCAATAATATTCATTTTGCGTTGACTTAACTTTGGTTGAGCAGAGCCAGTAATATATGCACTTATATCTGTAAAAGCAAATATAAATTCTAAATATTCATTAGTTGTTATTCCTTTTTTTGCACTAATGATATGAGCATGATTATTTACCCAAAATTTACCTTTAGCAATAAAAGCAATAGGATATTTTCTAACTGTTAAATTTGCCCCATCTTCACTAACTAAAAGATATTCTCCATCAAATATATAATCATTTACATAATCAATAATTCCAGAAGCACCATAATATGGATACATTCCATTTGAAGTTTCTCTGTCAGAAGCCTTTATTGGTATTCTCTTGCCATCATAGTTATCTACAATATCTTTTAATTGCTTTTTCTCATACTTCTCTTCCAACTCCCCAAAAACCTCATTCAAAACACTTCCCATAAAAGCATCAGCTTCATCCATATTTTTTTGATGCAGAGCTATCGCTTTGTCTATCTTCTCAAAAAGAGTATCTAGTTTTGCAACTATTCTTTTTTGTTCTTCAAATGGAGGTAATGGAATATTCGTTGATTTAACTAAATCAATATTCAAATTTTTAACTGTTGTACCTGAAGCTTTAGAAGAAAACTGCTGATACATGTAATTTGAGCTAAGCAAATAATAAAAAAAATCTTTATCCGTATCATCTATCTTTTCTCTCATCAAGAGCCATCCATCGTGAATAGCTCCTTTAGTTTTAACAATATATGGTCTTCCAAAACTCATAGAGTTTGACATTAAGAAATCACCTTCAATTACTAACCTACTCTTCTTTAGTCCTTCAGGTTTTATTTTTTGAGCTGTTTGAGTAATATATTTTTCACCTTTTTTAGTATCACCGATTTTTATCCAATTTATACCATCATCTGCTTCAGTAATATAATCTTTGATTGGACGAGGAGAACCTCCTCTTTCAATTAAAAATACATCTTCCATTTTTTTCCATTCCCACCCCTCAGGAAGCTTATATAACTCACTCATCAATATTTTCCAACTTTTGCTTAACTTCTCTTTTTATGATATAATACACTTCTAAATTCCTTCGGGACGACCCACCTTTTTTGGTGGGGTTAATCTATCAAATTTTTTAGCTTCTCTTTTAATTTTTCAAAATCACTTTTATCTATAACACCTATTTTGTTTAACAGTCGCTTTGTACTAAAGAGTCTCACTTGCGATAAAAGTGCACTATTTTTTACTTTAACATCAGATTTTATAAATTCAAAATTGTAGTAAAAAACACCCTCTTTTATCTTGGTAGAGAGGGGAACACCTAAAAACATATCTCTGTTAAATCCACGGACAACTACAACAGGTCGTACAAAATCTTCACCTTTTCCATCTTGCTCAAAACCAATATTTTGCCCCATATTCATATAAAATATATCTCTGTTTTTAAAACCAACTCTTACTTTTTCTTGATTGATTGATTTTTTGAGTTCATTCCACTTATCATATTGTTTCATCAGATATTAACCTTTTACTCATTATAATAATATAGAAATTCCCTCGTAAGCCTATATACTTAGAGATATAGCCGAGGGTTCTTAACTTACTCAATATCTTTTCCTATTAAAATCGTTTCAATCTCACTCATTAAAGTATCTATTTCTTGATTATTGGCTTT
>JAMOSG010000010.1 GCA_027063225.1 Helicobacteraceae bacterium
AGACAAAGAATGCATTCTGCAAATGGTAATTTATCACCTGTGGAGTTTGAAGAAAAAATGTTGTTACAACTTGAAACAGTTGCTTAGATTTTTTATGGATGTGTATGATATAGGGTTGCCAGATCAAGCTTCTAAACAGAGATATACAAAACAATAAAATAAAAGTTAAAGAGATGTATTCAAATAGAGTACTTTTAAAATCTCTTTTGTTTAATGGAAGATTTTCAATAGCAATTTTTGATGATAAACTACTTGATTATCTTAAAAAAGAGTATTTTATTCAACAATCTCCCCATAAACAGATGCAAGTGAGTCATGTGCCTCTTGGAATGAGAATTATCCCTTCAAAGCATGCTGTTTTAGAGCGGTTTAACAAAGCTATAGAGCAAATGAAAAAAGATAAAACAATAGATATTATTCTTCAAAAGTATCAGTAATGTTTAATTGTTACACACCTCTTTTTTTGTCATATGCTTTAACTCCTCACAGCTAAACCCAGCTTCAAGTCTTGCTTCTACATTGAGTTTTTTAAGTTTTGCAAAACCGTTTGGATAGTATTTGTTTATAACATCTATATAGCTAGAAGATGGAAGATTATTTTTTGCACAAACATACTCAAACCATCTATCCCCTTTGGCTACGTGTTCTATCTCCTCTTCTAAAATTATTTCAAGAGCATCGATTATTTTGTTAAAAAACTCCTCTTTTGGAAGGCGTTTTATTTTTTCTAAAATCATTGGAGTAGCATCAAGCCCATTTGCTTCTAAGTAGCGAGGTACTACTGCTAATCTCTCAAGAAGTGAATGGGCAGTTCTTTGACTTGCTTCAAAAAGGCTATTGTGCACTACAATATCGCTATATTTTGCACCAAGTTCCTCTAAAAGGTTATGGAGCATAAAAAAGTGTCTTATCTCATCATTGGCAACTTCTAGCCAATCATCATAAAACTCTTTTGGCATATCTTGAAATCTGTAACAAATATCAAGGGCTAAGTCAATTGCACTATATTCAATATGGGCTATTGCATGAAGAAGATAGATTTTTCCCTCTTTTGTTGTAAGGTTTGTTCTTTTTGGGACATCTCTAGGGGATACAACTTTGCAAATTTTTGCATAAGAGGGTATGTCAAACTCTTTTGGTTGTGTTTTTTCAAAACTAAAATAGTTTTGAGTATAGGCTGCATAAAACTGCTCAAATAAAGCAGCTTTAGCAGTTGGTGTAGAGGTTTCTAAAATTGGTTCTAAGGCACTAAAAAAGTTCATAGTTATACAAAAATATGCTCTAACACTTCTTCAACTCTGCTTACTGCTACAATTTCTAAAGACTCTTTAACTTCTTTTGGAAGTTCATCTAAATCACGTTCATAATTTTTTGTAGGGATAAGCACCTTTCTCATATCTGCTTTGTGTGCAGCGATGAGTTTTTCTTTAAGCCCACCAATTGGCAACACATCTCCACGAAGTGAAACTTCCCCTGTCATTGCAACATCACCATATACCTCTTTATGTGAAAGAATAGAAGAGATAACACTCACCATCGCAATCCCTGCACTTGGACCATCTTTTGGTGTTGCACCATCTGGAATATGTAAGTGAATATCGTAACGTTTATACACTTCACTTGCATCTACATCAATATTTTCATCTCTCTCTTTTGGAGTGAGTGGGATGTTATCTGGTAAAATCTCAAGTTTTTTCTCATCTATAAGCGTTTTTACAACACTAAAAGCGATACGAGCAGATTCTTTCATAACATTACCTAAACTTCCTGTGAGTTCAAGGTTGCCTTTTCCTTTAATGCGGATAGATTCAAGTTTTAAAACATCACCTCCAACAGCAGTCCATGCAAGACCATTTACAATACCAACAACAGGTTTTTTAGATGTTTTTTCTATCTCAAATATTGTTTTATCAAAATATTCATTAAGATTTTTTAGAGTAATAGAAACTTTATTTAACTCAGGATTTTCTAAAAGTTTTTTTGCAGCTTTTCTTGCCATTTGTGCCATACGGCGACGAAGGTTTCTTACTCCCGCTTCACGTGTATAGCTATGAATTACCTCTTTGAGTGCACTTTTTGAGAGACTCACTTCAGATTTTTTAAGTCCATGTTTTTTTAACTCTTGTGGAATTAAGTAGCGTGAAGCTATCTCAAATTTTTCTTGAGGAGTGTAAGAACTTACACTAATAAACTCCATTCTATCACGAAGTGGTGCTGGAATATTTCCTACATCGTTTGCAGTTGCAATAAAAATAGCCTTACTTAAATCGATGTTGAAATTGAGGTAGTAATCTCTAAACTCACTATTTTGTTCAGGGTCTAAAATCTCTAAAAGTACAGCAGTTGGATCCCCTCTGCCTGAGCGAGCAACTTTATCAATCTCATCTAAAACAATAACAGGGTTCATCTTTTTAGCATCAATTAATCCTTGTGCAATACGCCCTGGCATCGCTCCAACATAGGTTCGTCGGTGACCTCTTAATTCGTTTACATCTTCAAGTCCACCAAGAGCGATACGAATAAGTGGGCGTTTAAGTGCTTTTGCAATAGAGTTTGCAAGGGAAGTTTTCCCAACTCCTGGTGCTCCACTAAAACATAAAATCGCTCCAGCATTTTCCTTAGAAGCAATGCCACGTAACTCTAAAAGTTCACGCACTGCAAAATACTCAACAATACGCTCTTTAGGTTTTTCTAAAGAGAAATGGTCTTTATTAAGTTGTGTTTGAACCTCTTGAATTTTAAGAGTTTTTTTTGCTTCTTCACCAAATGGAAGCTCTAAAACCCAATCAAGATAAGTTTGTGTCATAGAAGCATCAGCAGAATCTGGGTGCATTCTTGCAAAACGATCAAGCTGTTTTTTAATCTCTTTGTATGCTTCTTTTGGCATTTTCTCTTTTTTAGCCTTGAGTTTTGCTCTATACTCCTCAATCTCCTCTTCACGTGAGTTATCTACCCCTAACTCTTTTTGAATCTCTTTGAGTTGCTCTTTTAAGAAGTACTCTTTATTTACTTTCTCCATATGGGAATTTACTTTTGAGCGGATCTCTTTTTGGAGTTTGTTTGCTTCTATTTCATCGATGAGAAATTCGATTAGATCTAAAAATCTTTGCTCTGTATCTTTTTGCGTAAAGATTTTAAATGCTTGCTCTTTTTTGAGTTTAATAGAAGATGCAATGAGGTCTATAATACGGTTGTGGTCGTGGTTCTCTTCAATTGTACGAAGTAGATCTTTTGGGAAATAGTTACTTACACCTGCAAGGGTTCTTACCTTTTCACGTAGAACCTCTAAAATAGCATCAGCTTTAAGTGGATGAATAGGAGTAGGCTCAAGCACATCTGCATGAACAACAAGTGGATGACTTGAAACTTCATGTAAAACTTCTGCTCTTGCTAAACCTTGAAAAAGAACTTTTACACGCCCATCTGGAAGGGAAACTTTACGCATAATGGAGCCTATAACTCCACTTTTATAGATTGCATTATAATCTCTTTCACCTTCAGTTTTTGTGGGGCAAACAATTACTAAAGAGTTTTCATCTATAGCTTTTGTTGCTGCTGCAATATTTGCATCATCACTTAAAAAAATTGGTGAGATCATAAATGGATATAAAAAAAGCTCATCCTCTGCAATTACTGGAATATCTGCTGGAAAATCTCCATAGTTACTTAGTTTCATATCTATCCTTATTGTGTAATATTTGTATCTTTATTTGAGTTACGTGAAACAACGCTTTGTGTATTTGGAATTAAAAAGCCATACCAACTACCATAACCATCACCCTCAAACCACTCTCTATACCAAGGGGAGTGAGCGATTTCTACATCATTCCAATCTATCCATTTTTGTTCATCTTTATGTTCATAAAATTTTGCACTTTTATATTTGTCAATTCTATTATAAAGTGATGCAATGGAGCGATTAAGAGAAGATATTCCCAAAAGTAGTCTTGTTCTTATTGTATCTACTTGTGAATAGTAGTTTGAATAAGGGTATGTTTGTAAAAAAGTTTGTGAAAGGGCTATTGTTTCACGTATAAGTTTTTGGTCACGTCTAGGAAGAGGTAAAGATTTATATTTTGCTTCAATTTTTTTAAACTCATAAAACTCTTTTTCTTTATCGTTTGCATAACGTTTTATATATTCATCATAAAAATAATCTGCTAAGAGATACTCTTCATTGTTAAAATGAGCCTGTGCAATAATTTGCGTAGCAGTTGGTAAAAGGGGTGAACCTATATGCTCCCCTTGAAGTGAAGTGTAGTAATCATCTGCTTTTTCAAGATTATTTATTCCAATAGAATCTACCATTTTAGAGTACCAATAAAGAGCTGGTTTGTTGTATTCTTCTAGCTCTTTTGTACAGTTACTTGAAAAAAGTAGTGCAAAAAGTAGTAAAAAAGTGAGTTGTATTTTTTTTAGCATTGTTTTAATTCCTTCTTAGTTTTGTTATTTTATCGAAAAATAATTAAATGTAGGTACATTTTATGCTTAAAGAGTTTTAGACAAAACAGATAGGAATGAAAATTATGAGATTTAAACTAGTTGTACCATTACGTGGCTTTGAGCATTTAAAAGAGGTTGAACTTCACAAAATAGATGATATCTTTATGAAGTTAGATGCAGTTGAGGATGAACATATTTCATTTACACTTATTGATCCTTTCATTTTAAGAACATATGATTTTGAACTTCCTTATAATGTTAGAGAACTTCTCGAAATAAAAGAAAACTCTAATGTTTTAATTCAAAATGTTGTTATTTTACAACAACCTATAGAGGAATCTTATGTTAATTTTTTGAGTCCAATTCTTTTTAATACAGATACGCAAAAAGCAGCACAAATTATTTTAGCAGAAAATACACATTATGGTGTAGCTGAAAAAATTTCAGATTTTTTAAATACTAAATAGTGCTTTATATAAAATAGTTGTATAATTAAATCACATTAAAGAGGTGGTTTTGTTATGCACTATTTTTTTATACTTATTTTACTCTCTACTTTAGCTCTTTTTGGAGATGATTCAAAGCAATTTGATGTTTGGAACTATTGGATTGGTAATGAAAATCATTTTACTGAATCTGAAGATAGAAATATTTCTACAAAAATTTCACAAAAAAATATCTATTTTACTTTAGCTAGTATTAATAAGGATGACAATGCATATGAACTTAAAGATGCAGATAATGCTAATGCAAATAATAAAGTTGAAATAGCAATTTATACAAATGAACAAGATCCTTCTAAAGTCAGTACAACAATCAATTGGGATCCAACAGATAGTAAATATATTAACAAATCTACTGCAGCACTTACAGTAGATGGTGCATATAAAGATTTAATTGTTGGTATGCGTATGTGTGCAACATATAATGATGATGAAAAGCATTATGTTTTATATGAATGGGATCAATGTGACGATAGTAGCGATAAAGATTGTGATTATGATACAACTACTTCTTCAGTAGGTGGTATGTTTGGTGGCGATTCTAGTAGTGATGGAGATCCTGTTTTTAGAATATGTTATGCTTCAAATAACTTTGCTATTCGTCCAAAATATTTTGATATTACCAAAAAAGATACCCATTTAATTGCAGATAAAATTTTAAAGTTTTCTACTATTGCAAAAGATAGTGATGATGAAGCAACACCTAATTATACAATTACAAATAAAGATGTAGATGATGCTGATAGTGCAGTAACAGCGATAAAAAAACTTTTTAATAGTTGGATTAATGGTAGTACAAATACTGAAACAACAGATTATAACTTGACAGTGGAAATTACAAAATATATGCCAAATGATGATGAAAACTCTTCTTTGTATGGTGAAGGTGATGTTGGATACTACCGATTTAAAGATGGTGATGCTTCCTTAGAAAATGATAGATATGTTGAGTTTTATTATGATGAAGTTGGAAAGATTCAGTACCATCTTATGGATCAAAATTGGAGTGATGTAGATAAAGATGATACCCCAGCAACTTGTTCTAATGAAGAGGGAGAGAATATGGGGCGTTTTATTTGTGGAGATGTAAACCAAACATATATACCATCTCATTTCCATATAACGGATGTTACACTCCATGACAATAACGACTCTACATTTACTTACATAAGTAACGACCTAAATCAGTCTGCTTCTATAACATTACACATAGAAGCTCAAAATGAGCAAAATAATACTACACGCAATTTTGACTATGGCTCTTGGGAACAATCTTTAGCTATCACATTTATTACATCAAAAGAGCAAAATATTTTAAAACATACTATTGAAGATAAAATAGAGTTTGAAGATGGAAATAAAACAATAATATATAGTGAAAGCAATGTTTCACGTAAACTTCTTTTTAATTATGAAAGAAATATCTCAAAAGCTCTTAATCCTTTTAAAATAGAGGATGTTAATATCTCTGTTTTAGCAGATTATGGTGATATAAATATTACAGAAGATGGTGAGGCAAATGCAACAAATAGTGGTGAAGTAACTTTTTTATATGCTCGTGCACATATTTTACGCCATAGATTTGTAAAAGCAAGTGAATATACTTTGCCAATCTATTATGAAGTGTATTGCGATGGTGATGGTAATAAAACTTTACTTCCAAATGGTGATGATTCTAATGTAAGTGATGATCCAAGATGGTATATCAATACAAAACACAATAGCTCTTTTGGAGAGGTAAAGGTGTTAGAACAAAAGTATGCTACAACAAGAGTTACGCAAAAGAGTATTTCACTTAACTCTTTGGTGTTGGAGTATGATTCCTCCAGAGGTTATCCATATAAAGCAACAATAAATATATATCCATCTTCATGGCTTATTTACAATAAATATAACTATAATGCTAAAGCGAATGATTTTGAAGTGGAGTTTGAAAATAATACTAAAAGTGATTCTGTAGGTCAAAAGGAAACAAATGCTACAACTAAAGCAAAAGCAACGCTTTTACTTAACAGGAGAACTTTATGGTAAAAAGGGGTGGTTTTACTTTTATTGAGCTTTTGTTTGCGATTGTTATTATCTCTGTAGTGGTTGTTTCACTCCCTATGATGAACCAAACAAATACACAAACAATGAGTGCAAATATTGTTCAAGAGGCTATTTTTGCTGCTTCTACACAACTTAACTCTGCTTTGACACCCCATTGGGATGAAAACTCAATGCAAGATGATAAAAATGCACTTGCTCGTGTTATAGATGATGGTAGTTGCGATGATGAAACACGTTTAAAAATTGGGCATATAGCTCAAACACTTCATCGACGTTGTTTAGATAGCAATGAAACCACAGCTTCAAATAGTAGTAGTGATGATGAGGTGGATGCCCTAGAGGATATGGAAGTGTCTGAGCAAAACCTTACAGATGAAACATCAAGTGCACAGGGGTATAAACAAAACTATAAATATTCTATTTTTGTAACGAACGATAATGTAAGTTTTGGTTCACTTAGTAATGATAAAAACCTTAAAAAAGTTACCATTGTTATAAAAGATGAAAATGATAATAACCTAACACTACTTCACTCTTATAGTGCGAATATTGGGGAAGTAGATTTTTATAAAAAGAGATATGAATGAAAAAAGGTTTTACTCTCATTGAGCTTGTTTTTGTTATAGTTGTTATGGGTATTTTAGCAAAATTTGGAACAGAGTTTTTAGCAAATAGTTACCAAAACTATATTTTTTCAAGTATTAACAATAAACTCCAAAACCAAAGTGCTTATGCTGCTGAGTTTATTACTGCGAGATTACAATATCGTATTAAAGATTCTGTTATTTCACGTAAATATGATGAAGATGATTTTCGCTCAATTGAGGAAGCAGATGAAGATGACAATATGATAGAGTGGACACAAATTGCAATAGATAGCTTCAGGGGAGTAAGTAAACCTTTTTGGAGTGGTATTATTGATTTAGATGAAGGAAATAAAAGTGCTTTATATTCCCCTGAAACGAATACTTCAGCAATAAATGAGATGATACAAGGTCTCTCTAATGGAAATTGTGATGTTAATGATAGTGTGCTTTATTTTGTAGGAGCAAGTAGCGATATAAATGAATATGGGTGGAATGGCGATGAGCTAACAGACCAAAATAAAACACTTCATAGAGTTGTTGCAGATGAAAACATCTCTATTTTTAAACCAAAAGTTGGGGATTTTTCACAACGTGATGTTTTTGAGTATTATCAGTTAAGTTGGAGTGCCAATGGTATTGCTTTGGTTGATTATAACGATACAACAAAGATGGGAACATTAAAGTTTTTTTACAACTACCAACCATGGGAAGGGGAGAGTTATAAAGATGGAAATAGCACTATTTTAATGGAAAATGTAAGTACTTTTAGTGTAGTTGCTATTGGTAAAACTTTAAAAGTACAAGTGTGTGTTAAAAGCAATTTGGTGCAGGAGTATGCAATATGCAAAGAAAAAACTATCTACTAAAAAAGCGTGGAGTTGCGATGATAATGGCAATAGCCGTTATTGTAGCAATAAGCTCTATTTTAGCACTTTCTTTATCTATGAATACTCAAACTGCAAAAAATACAACAGATACTTATTTGTATGAACAAAGTGTTTTACTTGCTAAAAGTACAACAGAGTATGCACTGCTTCGTATTGCACAAAATGCACCATGTTCAAATTTAGATGAGAATTTTACACAAGATGGTATTTATGATGTAAATATATCTATTCAATATATTTATGATTCCAATAAACCGTGTGAAGATAATGGTGGAGTACTCTACACTACTGTAAAAACACCAGAACAAAATGGCTCTGCATTGATTGATGTTAGAGTAGGTGTTACAAGTGAGGATATTGTAAGTGAGCCTATTGCATATTTTAGACGAACTCTTCAAAAATTATAACAATTATTAATTTTTAATGGTATAATCTAAAAAAAATAAAAGGATTTAATTATGAATATTTCAATCACTGGAAGACATTTAGAACTAACAGATGGAATTAAAGCACATGTAAATGGTGCTATTGAAACACTTAATAAATTTAATATGGATATCACATCTGTTAATGTGATTGTTTCTGCACAAACAAAAAAAGGTAAAGAACATAGTGTTGTTGAGTTTGTTATTCACTTAGCAAACAAAGGTACAGTTGTTATTAAACAAAAAGATGATGATCTATATGCAGCTATCGATATTGCAATTGAGAGAGCTCAAAAAGCTTTACGTAGAATGCACGATAGAGAAGTTGACCATCAAAAAGTTGGACTTAATGTTGCAAAAGCTCAAATCGTTGATGTTAAAGAGGTTGAAGAGGGGATGGAAGATGAGATTGTTCCTGTTGAGCTTGACCTTTACAAACCACGTGAAGTTGAAGATGTACTAAATGAGCTAAAAGAGGGTGATAAACTTTTTGAAATCTTTGTAGATCACGATGGTAAAACACGTGTTCTTTATAAAAGAAATGATGGTAAATTTGGGCTTTATTAAAAAGCTGTAGTGGAGGGGCAACCCTCTACTTTTTAACATAAGTGATGAAATGTTCACTATCTATTTCATCGCAAAAAACTTCATGGTTTGCTTTTTGCATCTCTTCTATTAATGGTTCAGGTTTAAAATCTGATTCAATAAGAATCACTTCTGCATTTGAAATCTCTTTGAGTGTTTTATGAAGCTCTACTAGTGGGTTTTTATCTTCATCTAAAATCTGATTTGCATTGATTTGTTTTTTTGGTTGTTGTGTTACCCAGTTTGGAATATCTATATTTTTTGATTTTTCATCATTATATTCCACATTTTCAATAGGCTTTTGCCCAACTGCAAGACGAAGTTTATTTAAAAGTTCAATTGGTTCCATCCCTCCAACAATAGCAGCTTGTTTAACACCCGCTACTTTTGCAATGGTTCTACGTAAAATTGGATTATTGAGTTTTTCAAACTTTGGATTAATATCTATTAAAATCTCTTTCATCCCTTCGTAATTATTTAAAATATCTGCAATTTTTGTTTCAAGTGTAATCTCTTTCATTTAATAATCCTTTTTTTTTAATTATTGTACCATTTTTTGTAAATCTTGTTTTACTTCTTTAACTATTATCTCATCTTGAGCAATATCAACAAACTTAAAACCACTTCCACTTTGTTGTACTCCTTTTAAAAGATCACCACTTTTTCTATATTGTAAATCTAAGTTTGCAATATCAAACCCACTTGGTGTTTGTGCAAAAGATTCTAAACGTTGCGATTTTTCTTGGTTGGTGTATAAAAAGCAATACCCTTTAAGTCCTGTTCTACTTACACGCCCACGCAGTTGATGCAATGTTGAAAGCCCTAAACGTTCAGCTCCTACAATTACAACTGTGCTTAAGCGTGGTAAAGAGATTCCAACTTCAATAACTGTTGTTGCTAAAAGAATTTTCCCTTTTTCTCTAAACTCTAAAAGAACTTTCTCTTTTTCTTTATCTTTCCCATGTGTTACATAAACATCTTCAAAGTTTTTTTCCCAATACCCTCTGGCTTCCTCTAAACTTTGGTAGGCAAATGCTTCACTTTGCTCCACTAGAGGGTAAACTAAAAGCACTTGGTTGTTTAATGCTAACTCTTTTTTAATATGCTCTAAAAGTGCTTTAAAATCTTTTTTTTGGATCACTTTTGAGGTGATATCTTTTTTAAAAGGGGTAGAGGTTATTAAACTTACATCAATATGCGCTGTTTCTATCATCGCTTGGGTACGTGGAATTGGTGTTGCAGAAAACTGAAAATAGTGTGGACGCAATTCACTAGATGTTACAAGTTTTTCAAGCATATTACGCTGCATTGTTCCAAAACGGTGTTGCTCATCTACCATAACAACACTTGCTTGTGGAAGTTCTCTGTAAAGTAGGGCGTGTGTGCCTATTATAAAGTCAAACTCCTCTAAATCTACTTTTTTTGTTTTGTTGGTTACAAGAGTGCTTTGAAGCATTGGGAGAAATTTTTGTGCCTCTTCAAAAAGTTGGTTTGCTAAAATAGTTGTTGGTGCCATTAAGATTGTTTTATGTTCTTTATTCATAAAAGCAGTAGCTAAAATAACCATTGTTTTTCCACTTCCAACATCACCTACAATCATACGCTTTGCTGCTGTATCTTTTGCTAAATCTTGTGCAATATCCTCTATAGCTTTTTGTTGTTCACTAGTGAGTTCAAAAGGTAAAGTTTTACTCCACGATTTATACTCTGGTTTTAGTGAGTGTAGGGCTTTGAAGTACTTTCTTTTTTTAGAGAGTTGTTGCATATAGATAAAAAGTTCTGTATATTTAAGAGCTTTTAGTTTTGCTTCATCTAACCCTTTGAAGTTACTTGTGGGGTTGTGAATCTCTAAGAGTTGCTCTATAATGGTTTGTTTAAGCCCCTCTTTTGCGAGATTCTCTTGTGTAAGGTACTTTTGTGTAAAACGTGCAACTGCATCACTTCTCATTGTAAGTTTATATTTTGGAGTGATCTCACCAATAGTTGTTACTTTTTTTGGCATACTCATTTGTAATTTGCCCATTTTTTGCTCAATAACACCATAAAAAAAGGCTCTATCCCCTTCATGAAATTGGTGTCGCATGTAAGGTTTTGGTTGGAAAATAACTGCAAAAACAATTTGCTCTAAATTATGTGCAAAAAAGGTAAGTTGAATAGACTTTCCAGAGAAAAAAACTCTTTTGATGGTTGCATCTATAAGTTGAGGTTGGTTGGGTACAAAGTGTTGATGGAGGCGATAATCTTCATAACTATGAGGAATAAGAAGTGCAAGTTCACAAAAACTTGTAATACCTAGTTTCTCAAACTTTGTACGAACCTCTTTTAACACTCCAACTCACTTATAATTTTTGTAGAGTAGTGGTTTAAAAAAATATCTACTGCTATCCCATTGCCAAATGCAATTTTTTCACCATTTTTATCTAAAATAGGAGTTGTACCATAGCCACAACTTGGACTTTTAGATTTTAAACAAATTGCATCTACATTTCGGTTTTTCTCTATAAAAGAGAGTATCTCTTTTTCTAAAAGGGGTGTTACATCCTCTTTTGTTTCATCAGTAATGATGCGATTGCCCTTTGGAGTTTTTATAACACTAATTCTTTGTCTAGGTGTGCCAAAAAGGGGAGCTTCAGGGCAAAAAGGGATAATCTCATACCCCTTAAAATGCTCTAAAACTGCACCATTTTGTTTTGCTTTACCATCATAACGACAATACTCTCCAAGTAAACAAGCAGAAACAATAGCCTTTTTTGCCATTAACAAATCACCACAGATTTAATCTCTGTCATTTCTTCTATGGCAAAGCGAGGCCCCTCACGACCTACACCACTAAGTTTTACACCACCATAGGGTTGAATATCAAAACGAAGTGTTGGCATATCGTTTATTACAATTCCACCCGCTTCAAGTTCACTAATGGCACGTTTTGTAAGTGCCAAATCGTTTGTAAATACAGAAAATTGTAACCCATAAGGGGAGTTGTTCATTTTTGGTGCTGCTTCATTAAAATCTTTTACTTTTACAAGTGAAACAATAGGTGCAAAGACCTCTTCACACACAATTGCCATATCATCACGCACATCTGCCATAACACATGGGTAAAAAACTCTACCATCTGCTTTTACCTCTAAAAGTGGTTTTGCACCCTCATCTATTGCACTTTGTACCCAACTTGTTGCACGCTGCACTGCATCATCATTAATAAGTGGTCCCATAAAAGTATCTTCATCATATGGGCTTCCAACTTTGAGTTTTTGTGTTTGTTGTGCCATTTTTTGTGCAAATTCATCATAGATTTTTTCATGCACATAGATGCGTTGAAGTGAAATACACACTTGCCCTGAGTTTACAAAAGCACCTAAAGCACATTTTTGTGCTGCTAAATCTAAATTGGCTGAGCTATCTACAAATGTTGCTGCATTTCCACCAAGCTCTAGTGCTACTTTTTTAATCCCTGCACTTTTTGTGATGATATTTCCAACAGGTACACTTCCTGTAAAACTAATGACACGTGGAATCTCACTTGTAACTAAAGTACTTCCAACTTCAGCATCGCCATACACAACACTTAGAGCATCTTTTATGGCAAATTCACTCTCAATAAAAAGTTTTGCAAACTTGTATGCAGTAAGTGGTGCTTCTGGAGTTGGTTTTAAAACAACAGCATTTCCAGCAACAAGTGCAGGTGCTAATTTGTGTGCAACAAGATTAAGTGGAAAGTTAAATGGTGTAATAGCAACTACAACACCAACAGGTTCACGTGTAAAATAAGCCATGCTTTGACGACCACTATTCATTGCATCTGTATTGATAGTTTCACCAACCATTGTACGCATAGTTTCAGCTGCGAGTGTTACAGTTTCAATACAACGCTCCACTTCAACACGTGCAAAGCTAATAGGTTTTCCAACTTCATCTGTAATTGTTTTTGCAAAATCCTCTTTTTGAGCCTTAAGTTTTTGTGCAACATCTAAAAGCCAATTACATCTTTGAGAAAGGGGTGCTTTTTTTGCCTCTTTTGCAGCATTTTGTGCAATTTTTAAAGCTTTGTTTGCATCATCTGCATCACAAATTGGTGCGGTAGATACCACTTTTTGTGAATATGGAGATTTTCTTTCATTGACTTTTGTTGTTAGATGTTGTCCTGAACCAAAA
>JAMOSG010000011.1 GCA_027063225.1 Helicobacteraceae bacterium
ATGCTTTACCCTATGGCTCAACAACACCTTATGGCTGAGTCTGATCGTATTGTTGAGATGATGGACTCTTTAATAGTAGAGTAGATTAGCCATGATGTTTCAAGGACTCTCTACAGACCAAGCTCCACCAATCTCAGCACCACTTCGTTTTTTTATAACAGCACCATTTTTTGGAATGGTTGCTGGTGTTATGCTTTTGCTTTTAGATAAAACAGCACTTATGAGCCGTTTTTCGTTAGAATCTATTTTGGTAACACATATTATCACTATAGGTTTTTTTGCTTCTGTGATGTTTGGAGCATTAACACAAATGCTTCCTGTTTTAGCAGGTGCAAAAATGAAAAATGTTTTGGGTGTTACTAAAATTGCACATACTACTTTAGTAATTGGACTTTTACTTTTTATAGGTGCCTTTTTAACAAATAAGAGTTTTTTATTTGGTGGTGCAGCTTTATTGTTAGGAATCTCCTTTTTCCTTATGTTAAGTAGTATTGCTTTGGCAATAAAGAGTGTTGTAAACTTTAGTGCTACAGTTAAGGGGATGGCTGTTAGTACTTTTTTTGGATTTATTATTACCTTTTTAGGTCTTTTTTTACTTTATGAATATGCAACAACTTCTCTCTCTTCTTGGCACCATGTAGTGGCTAATATCCATAGTGTTTTAGCTATTTTTGGATTTGCTGGAATTTTGATTTTAGGGGTAGCATTTCAAGTTCTTCCAATGTTTTATGTTGCTCCAAAGTTTAAAAGATTTTGTAAGAAATATGTTATTTCACTTATCTCTTTTGGACTTTTTTTATGGATTTTACTGAGTAGTTTTTATGAGGAGTATGCACTTTTTGCAAAAGCGATTATAGCTTTGTTTTTCTGGGCATTTGCTACAACTGTTTGGGTGAAACTCAATCGACGTAAAAGACCAATTAGTGATGTAACAGTTTGGTATTGGAGAGCTGCGAGTGTTTTTTTAACTTTAGGAAGTTTTGTGTGGATATTTGATGAGTTTTTTAAACATCAATATATTGTGATGGTTGGGATTTTAATAGGTGGTGGTTTTTTACTCTCTATTTTAATTGGTATGCTTTATAAAATCATCCCTTTTTTAGTGTGGTTTCATCTAAATGGTAAAGGGTATATGAGTATTCCAACTATTACTCAAATGATAGATATTCGCATTGCAAAAGCACAGTTTGTTTTACTTATGGCTTCTTTAGTTGGATTGTTGTTTGGATTTTATATGCCTTTTGTTGTAAATATTGCAGCTGTAAGTTTTATAGTGAGTATGATACTTTTACAGTACAACATTTTAGTACCTGTAAAAATTTATAAAGAAACACTCAAGAAAAAACCAGATTTTGATATGAGTGCATTTTCTATGATGGGATAGTGATGAAAAATATTGTTTTAATTGGATTTATGGGTGTTGGAAAAGGAACGATTGCACGTGAAATAAAAAAGCAATCAAAATATATAGCTCTTGATACAGATGATCTTATAGAGAGTATGGAAAATCGCAAAATTAAAGAGATTTTTGAAACAGATGGAGAGAAATATTTTAGAGCCTTGGAAGCTGAAGTTGCTTCGTGGTTACAAAAAAGTGTGCAAGATACTCTTATTTCAACAGGAGGTGGTTTTTACAAGGTAAAAAATCTTAAAAAAATTGGAACTGTAGTTTTGCTTGACTCACCTTTTGAAGCGATTTTAAAACGTATTCAAGAGCATCCAAATGCAGCAAAAAAACTTAAAAAACGTCCACTTTTAAAAGATTTAAAAGCAGCAAAAAAACTTTACAATGAGCGTCGTCCACAATATCTTGAGGTTGCAGATGTAGTTGTAGATGTAACAGATAAAAGTGCACAAAAGTGTGCAAAAGAGATTTTAAAAAAGGTTAAAAAATTATGATAAAAAAAGTTTTTCTTTCTATTTTTTTATTGGGAAGCGTTGCTTTTGCACAAGAGATCCATTGGGCAAAAGATTTTCATAGTGGTATTAAAGAGGCTATGAAACAACACAAACCTATACTTTTTGTATTTTCACGCCATAGTTGTAAATATTGTGTACTTTTAGAAAAAACAACATTTCAAGATGAAAAAGTTATTAAAGCATTAAATCGTGATTTTATCTCTATTATCTCTTATACAGATGATGGAGATTATGTACCAAGAGAGTTATGGCGTCCTGGAACTCCAACACTTTGGTTTTTAAAAGAAAATGGTGAACCTATGTTTCAACCAGTTGTAGGAGCACTTCCTGCACAAGATTTTTTACAAGCACTTGCTATTGTAAAAACTGAGTTTGATAAGCAAAAAAAGAAATAATAGGCTATTTTGCTATAATACAAAAAGAATTAAGAGATAGGATATATAAATATGATATTTACAACAACTACATCTTCAACATTTCAAGCTGAATTTAATGAGCTTTTAGGGCGAGGAAAAATGGATATCTCTAATGTTAGTAAGATTGTTATTAACATCATAGATGAGATTAAACAAAAGAAAAATGAAGCATTAAAAGAGCATATTGCAAAGTTTGATAATTGGACTCCTCAAAAAGATGAAGATTTAAAAATTGATGCTGATTCAATGCAAAAAGCGTATAAGAATTTAGATGTAGAGTTAAAAGATGCTTTACATTTAGCGTATGATAGAATTAAAGCATACCACGAAAAACAAAAACCAAAGTCTTGGTTTGATACGGAAGCAAATGGAACAATTTTAGGGCAAAAGGTAACTCCTGTTGATTCTGCTGGACTTTATATTCCAGGTGGAAAAGCGGCGTATCCATCTTCACTTTTAATGAATGTTATTCCAGCACAAGTTGCAGGTGTAGAAAAAATTGTAGTATGTACACCAACACCAGAGAATGAACCAAATGAGCTTTTACTTGCAGCATGTCATTTATGTGGTGTAAGTGAAGTTTACAAAGTTGGAGGAGCTAGTGCAATTGCTGCAATGGCGTATGGAACACAAACAATTCCAAAAGTAGATGTTATTACAGGACCTGGAAATATTTTTGTAGCAACAGCAAAAAAACTTGTTTTTGGTGATGTAAATATCGATATGATAGCAGGACCAAGTGAGATTGGAATTTTAGCAGATGAGAGTGCAAATGCTTCACATATGGCAATAGATTTACTCTCTCAAGCAGAGCATGATGAGATGGCAAGCTCTATTATGATTACAACTTCACAAAAGCTTGCAGATGAGGTAAAAGTAGAGATTGAAAATTGGCTACAAAAACTTCCACGTCAAGCAATTGCTAGAAAATCTATTGAGGAGCGTGGAGCGATTATTGTTGCAAAAGATATGCAAGAGGCGATTAGTTTAATGAATGAGATTGCACCAGAGCATTTAGAGGTTGCAACACAAAGTCCGTTTGAGCTTTTACCATATATTAAGCACGCTGGTGCAATTTTCTTAGGACATAACACTCCTGAAGCGATAGGTGATTATGTAGCTGGACCAAACCATACACTTCCAACTGGCTCAACTGCAAAGTTTTACTCTCCACTTGGAGTTGAAAACTTTATGAAAAAAAGTTCAATTATATCTTTTAGTAAAGCTGCAATTAAAGAGATTGGGCAAGAGTGTGCACTTATTGCAAACACTGAAGGTCTTACTGCACACGAACAATCTGTTAGAGTTCGTCTTTCTTAAAAACTTTCTTAAAGGGGTTGTACCCCCTTTCCCCTTAAAGCTTATTGTAAGTTGATAGTGATTATCATTTGCTTCAATAATAAAAACTACAATAAAGAGTATAACAAAAATGAAAACATTATTTGATTGTAAAAGAGGTGATGTTGTTGAGGTTGTAAAGCTTCATGCAAATTCTGAATTTAAACAGCGTCTTATCTCATTTGGTATTTTAAAAGGTGCAAAAGTAAAAATGTTAGAGTATGCACCTGCAAAAAGTACCATTGAAATTCAAGTAGGTAAGATGAATATTGCACTTCGTGCAGAAGAAGCAAAAATGATAGAGGTGGAATAATGCAAAGTGAAAAATCTTGTCCTATTATAGCAAAGCATATTAGAGTAGCACTTGTTGGGCAACCAAATGTTGGTAAGAGTATGCTTATTAACTCTGTTGCAGATGCACATTTACATGTTGGAAACTTTTCTGGTGTAACTGTAGATAAAACAGAAATTTTATTTGATTATAACGATTATAAGTTTAATGTAGTTGATCTTCCTGGAACATATGCTTTTACAGATTACACAATAGAAGAGCGTGTCACACATGATTATTTGTGTGCAGAGGATTATGACATTATTGTTAATGTTGTAGATTCTACAAACTTAGAAAAAAACCTTCAACTTACAGCTGAACTTCTTACAATGAATAAAAAAGTAGTTATAGCTTTAAATATGAGTGATGAAGCTAAAAAAGAGGGGATAGAGATAGATGAAAAATATATGAGTGAACTTTTAGGAGTTCCTTGTATAAAAGTATCTGCTGCTACAAAAGAGGGGATAGAAGAGTTAATTGCTGCTGTTATTAGTGAATTTGAAAATCCCAAAAAAGATCCAAAACTTATTTTTAGTGAAGCAGTGGAAGAGGAGATAGAAACTATTGTTCATTATCTTCAAAAGCATAAATATGAAGCAAAAAATTCATATAGAAATATTGCAATTAATCTTTTAAAAAATAATAAAAAAACATATGAGAGAATTCATAATAATCCTATTTGGACAGAATTACAACCAATTGTTATAGAAGCTTCAAAACATATAGAACTTCATCATGATAGTGATGATATGAAAGAGGCTTTTGCACAAGAATATGCTTCTTTTAACAGAGGTATTATTACAGAAGTTGTAAAGCAAGAGGTTAAAAAAGAGAAAAAAACACTAACGCAACAGATTGATAGTGTTTTAATTCACCCAATTTTTGGCATACCAATATTTTTATTTTTTATGTGGGGACTTTTTCAATTAACATTTGAATTGGGTTCTATCCCGATGGATTATATAGATGGATTTTTTGGTTGGCTTGGTGATGTTGTAGGATCAAGTATACCAAATGATGATATTCGCTCTTTAGTTGTTGATGGTATTATAGCTGGTGTTGGAGCTGTGGTACTTTTTGTGCCAAATATTGTTATTTTATTTATTGGTATTGCACTTTTAGAGAGTACAGGTTATATGAGTAGAGTTGCCTTTTTACTCGATGGATTTTTTCACAAATTTGGGCTGCATGGGCAAAGTTTTATTCCTCTTGTAACTGGTTTTGGATGTTCTATTCCTGCATATATGAGTGCAAGAATTTTAAAAAATGACAGAGATAGACTTTTAACTCTTTTTATTATTGGATTTATGAGTTGTGGTGCGAGGCTTCCTGTTTATGTGCTATTTGCTGGAGCGTTTTTTAGTGAAGAAATGGCAGGAAATGTATTATTTGCTATTTATATAACAGGTGCACTTTTAGGGCTTATTGCTGCAAAAGTGCTAAAACTTACTGCATTTAAAGGTGTAGATGAACCATTTGTTATGGAGATGCCAAAGTATCGCTTGCCATCTTTTAAGCTTATTTGGCATACTGTTGTTACAAAAACGTATATGTATCTTAAAAAAGCGGGGACATTTATTGCTGGAGCATCTATGCTTGTTTGGTTTTTAAGTAACTATCCACATAATTTAGAATTGAAACAGACTTATGAAACAAAAATTCAAAAAGCTCATGCTCAAGAACAAAAAGATATTTTAGCAAATGAGTTTGCACAAAAACATTTAGAACAAAGTTATTTAGGTAGTATTGGAAAATTTAGTGAACCATTTTTTGAACCACTTGGGCTCGATTGGAAGATGAGTGTAGCACTTCAAACAGGACTTGCTGCCAAAGAAGTAGTTGTTTCAACTCTTGGTGTTTTATATTCTTTAGGAAGCGATGTTGATGAGGAAAATAGTTCTTTAGCAAATATTATTAAAAATGAGATACCATTTGCATCAGCTGTAGCTTTTATAGTTGTTATTATGATCTATTTACCATGTTTGGCAGCTTCCATTGTTTTTACACGTGAAGCAGGAGGGATTAAATATTTCTTTTATCTTTTAGCATTTACTTCTATTACTGCTTATGTAATGGCATTTATTGCTTATAGAGTTGCACTCCTTTTTTAAGGAAGTGTAATTCTATTTTTCTTGTAACTCTTCTAAAATTTTTAATGAATTGTTATACTCTTTTGTAAAAAAATCATAGAGTTTATTGTAGTGTGTATTTTCTTCTATAAGTGTTTTTGTAGTTGTATTTAGCTTAGGAGAATGTAGATTATAAGAGGATAAAAGGTGAATGTATTCATATCTATTTTCATTGCTTACAATAATGGGAAGATATCCATTTTTTAACATAAAAAGATTAGAAATAAGTCTAGCAAGGAGACCATTACCATCAAAAAATGGGTGGATAGAGGTAAATGCTATAGGCTCCAAATATTCTGACTTTTTATTTTTCAAATTAAGAAGTGGAAATATTTTAACTTCATCTTTTGAAACTCTACACATTTCTAATATTGAGTCAATATGAAATTGTAAATCAAAATGTTCACTGTATAGAAATAAAAAGTGAGAACTTAACACTACATCAAAACTATCATCTTCAAATGAGAGTTTTGGTAATTCTTGATGAATATATCTTTTTTCATTTTTACCATTTTCATAATCATTGATAAAGTTACTCATAGCAGTTAGTCTTATGTTTATAAGTTCATCAACTGATTTGATATTTTTCCAAATAAAATCATTTTGATTTTTTCTAAGTTGTTCACTTACAACAGATGATGTTTCATCTATTCTTGTCTGTATATCATCTTTTGTAAATTGATAAATTGGGTCTATTGAAGTAATATTTCCTTGAAGTTGTGTAACTTCAAAATTAAAACTTGAAGGTCCATCTCCACAACCTAATATCTTTTTAGATTGTAAATCTTTTTGAGATAACAAAAACATTTTTTTATACTCTTGGAGATTTCTTCCCCAAGGGACTACATTTGCTAACTTCACTTTTAAATCCTTGTTGTATCCATTATATCAAATATATAAAATACTTTTAGATTTTTGAAGTATGATTTAAAAATATTAAAAAAAATATAGAAATCAAAACCCATAAAAGAGTTTTGAATTTTTTTGTTAGTTAAATAAAGCCTCTAGTGCATCAACACCATCTTTGCTCTCTTCTTGTTCAACACCATTTTCAGCTGTAGTAGCATCAGTTTCTATAAGTTCAATTTGCATACCTGTAAGCATTGATGCTAAACGGATATTGATACCACTTTTACCAATTGCTTTACTTTTTTGGTCACTTGGAAGTGTAACGATAGCTTTTTCGTTTTCACCCTCATCATTTTTTACAATCTCAACATGAGAGATAATAGCAGGGCTCATTGTACGTGAAAGGAAAAGTTCCATAATTGGAGTGTACTCAATACAGTCAATACTTTCATTTTTAAGCTCTTGACTTACAGCATTTATACGAACACCTTTTACACCAACAGTTGCACCAACTGCATCGATTTGTGGGTGTGTTGATGTAAGTGCAATTTTTGCACGCTCTCCTGGAATACGAGCAGATTTTTCAATAATAACACTACCATCTGCAATCTCAGGAACTTCAAGTGCTAAAAGTTGCTCTAAAAACTTTGGAGATGTACGAGAAAGCTCAATTGAAATACCAGTTTCTTTGTCCATATTTACACGTCTAACAACTGCTTTCATATGGTCACCTACTTGGAAAAACTCCCCTTTAATACGACTTTTCATAGGAAGTACTGCACGAATCTCATCCACTTCCATATATGTTGCATTTTTAGAGTCAACTCTTGTAACACGACCAGTTACAATTGTTCCAACTTTTGATTTATATTTGTTAAAAAGTTCATCCTCTACAAGTCTTTGAATATGGTATTCTATCTCTCTATGGAGTGCTGAAGCGGCAGTTCTTCCATATTTTTCAAGTTCATACTCCTCTTGAAGTTCATCACCAACTTCTGCATCTTCATCATACTCTTTTGCATCAGTTAAAGAGATGTATCCATCAGCTACTTCAGAATCTTGTAGTTTTGTATCATCATCTGCAACTACTGTGATTGTGTGTGCAATAGTGATTGTTTTTGTATCTTCATTTACAGAAGCTTGAAATTCGTAGTTGTTGTTAATAACTTTTTTTGCAGTTTGTATAAAAGCAGTTTTAAGTGCTTCTAAAACTTTTTCAGGTGCAAGACCTTTTTCATTCGCAATTGCATCAGCAATATCTAAAATTTTTTCCATATATAACCCTTTGTATTTTTTTCATATTTTTGTCAATGTCATAATTTTTCTTGGGATTCTTTTTCAATAAAGAGATTATGAAGATTGAAATTATAGTATAAAACTCATAAAACCATCTTTAATTAGACTTTTATCACTTTTTTTATATAATGCAAGACTTTTATAATAAATTGAAGGAAAAAGAATGGAATTAAAATTTGCAAGAACAGACTTAAACGTAAAACCTAAAAAAGCAGAACTTTCAAAAATCGAAGCTGCACTTGAAAAAGAGGGAAGTGTTATTTTTTATTTTGATAGAGAAAACTCACATAAAGATCTTTTAGAGCTTCAAGATTATTTTGAATCAAAAGGGAAAAGTTTTTATATGAGTGAAGTAAAATATGGACTTGCAGATAACGAATATATGTACCAAGTACATATTATGAACTAAAAAAGATAAAAAGGTTTTTTTTATGAGCAAGAAACTATTTATTGAAACACTTGGTTGTGCGATGAACTCTCGTGATACGGAGCATATGATTGCAGAGCTGAGTGAAAAAGAGGGATATGAAACAACAACAGATTTTAAAGAAGCAGACCTTATTTTAATAAATACTTGCTCAGTTCGAGAAAAACCCGTACATAAACTTTTTTCTGAGCTTGGTGTTTTTAACAAAAACAAAAAAGAGGGTGCAAAAATTGGTGTTTGTGGTTGTACTGCATCACACCTTGGAAAAGAGATTATCAAAAAAGCACCGTTTGTAAGTTTTGTGCTTGGTGCTAGAAATGTATCTAAAATTACAGAAGTTTTACATAAAGATAAAGCAGTAGAGATAGATATTAACTACGATGAGAGTGAATTTGCTTTTAAAGATTTTCGCTCATCACCATATAAAGCTTACATTAACATCTCTATGGGGTGTGATAAATCTTGTACATTTTGTATTGTTCCAAAAACACGTGGTGAGGAGATATCTATACCAGATAGGCTCATTATTCAAGAAGCACAGCGTGCAGTTGAACGTGGAGCAAAAGAGATTTTTCTTCTTGGGCAAAATGTAAACAATTATGGTCGCCGTTTTTCAGGTGAGCATGAAAAAATCAACTTTACAGAGCTTCTTCGTCGCCTCTCTAAAGTAGAAGGTTTAGAGCGTATCCGTTTTACCTCTCCACACCCATTTCATATGGATGATGAATTTTTAGAGGAGTTTGCGTCAAACCCTAAAATTTGTAAATCGATGCATATGCCACTTCAAAGTGGATCAACAAAGATTTTAAAAGATATGAAAAGGGGTTATTCAAAAGAGTGGTTCTTAAACCGTGTTGAAAAACTTCGCTCTATTGCTCCAGAAGCTACAATCTCTACAGATATTATTGTTGCATTTCCAGGGGAGAGTAATGAGGATTTTGAAGAGACAATCGATGTTATGAAAAAGGTTCGTTTTGATCAAATCTTCTCATTTAAGTACTCTCCAAGACCACTTACAGAAGCAGAAAAATTTGAAAATGTGGTAGATCCAGCTGTTGCATCTGAGCGTTTGAGTTATCTTCAGGCTTTACAGCAACAAATTATAGATGAAAAAAATGCTTCACGCATTGGTGAGGTGCACACTGTATATTTTGAAGAGCTTAATGCCGATGGATACGTAAGTGGAAGAAGTGATAATAACCTTATGATAAAAGTTAAAGGTTCAGAGGAGCTTCTTGGCACATTTGCAGATGTAAAAATTATTCAGGCAAATAGAACTATCTTTACAGGTGAGATTCTTGCGTAAAAAACTGCTTCGTTTTTTAGCACTCTATCTTGTACCACCTCTTGGGTGGTTGATTATCTCTTTTTTATTTCTTTTTAGTAAGAAAAAAATCATTCAAGAACAAGAGTTACCAGATTCACCAGTTATTGTAGCTTTATGGCATGGTGAACTTCTTATGGTTGCACCTTTTTACAAAAATTACAGAAAAAATCCTTATGCAAAACTTATTATCTCTGAACATTTCGATGGTGACCTTATTGCTCGAACTTTGGCTATTTTTGGATTGGGGTCTATTCGTGGCTCCTCTACACGTGGAGGGATAAAAGCTCTTTTAAATGGAATTAAAGAGTTAAAAAATGGATACGATATTGGAATAACTCCAGATGGTCCACGTGGTCCAAGACATCAAGTTGCAGATGGCGTTGTTGTGATGGCTCAAAAAGCAAAGATTCCTGTAGTATGTTTAAGAGTTGGAGCAAGTGAGTATTGGGAGTTAAAGAGTTGGGATAGGTTTATGATTCCAAAACCCTTTTCAACATTAACATATAAGTTAAGTAAACCTTTAGATTTAACAAAGCTAAGTGTAGAAGAAGCAAAAAAGTTACTCTCTAAGGAGTTTAGTAAAAATGCAATTTAAACTACTTCCATTTTTCTCTTTTTTAACTATTTTATTTATGGTTGGGTATTTGTACCTTAACCCATCTTATGAAAAATCTCTTGAGGCTAAGTATTATTATGAAACTGGGGAGTATCAAGAGGCTTTAGCACTTGCAAATGAAGCATTTAGTTTAGATGTATATAACCGTATGGCAGCTACTATTATTGCCCAATCTAAAGTATCTTTAAAATATGTTCAGTATATTAAAGATGCAAAAAATTATCTTGCACAAATAGACGAAATTTCAAAACACGAATATTTTAGTGATGCTGATAGATCGAAGATACGTCTTATTTCGCAAATAATGATAGACTCTTATAAAAAACTTTCCCCTAGTAGTGTAACAGATGCTTCTTTAGTTGAAGAAGCATCTCAATACTATTTACAATTTGAGAAACTCCTTGAAAAAGTTAATCCTTGAGTATAAAGAGGAGTATTTAGACTCTTTGGTGGAGTTAAAAGGCTACTCTGAATTAACACTAAAAACTTATCAAGAGACTTTAGATGAAGCTTTAGATATTGTAGAGTTTGAGGAGTTTGATGGAAAAAAGATTTTAAATCTTATGCCTTATAGACTTTATATTGCCAAACAAAATCCAAAAACAATTGCAAAAAAGCTAAGTGCTATTCGTGGATTTGTTGAGTTTTTACGTCAAAGGGGTATTAAGTTACACCTTAAAGCAGATGAGAGTATAAAAGTTGCAAAAACTCTTCCCAAACCAATTGCACATAAACATATAAAAGAAGCATTACAAGAAGCAGATTTAGAGGGAAAACTTGTTGTTGTAATGCTTTATACTTTGGGTTTACGTATTTCAGAACTTTCTAATTTAAAGTTAGAAGATATATCTTCTAACTGGATTAGAATTTTAGGTAAAGGAAATAAGCAGCGTGATGTTCCTTTACTTGAAACAACAAGAGAGTTAATAGAACAATATAAACAAAACTATTTACCAAAAAAATATCTTTTTGAAAAAAATAGAGGAAAATTAAGTGAAAATAGTTTAAGATATATAGTTACAAAGGTTTTTTCAAAGGTTGGTTTAAAAGTAACACCCCATCAACTTCGTCACTCTTATGCAACTGAACTTTTAAATGGTGGTGCACCTATAGTGGATGTGAGTGAACTTTTGGGGCATGCATCTATTGCAACAACACAAATATATACAAAACTTGGTAGTGCACTTAAAGAGAAAAATTATAAAAAAGCACACCCTTTAGCAGGAATGAAGTAGTGATAGCAAAATTGTTAGAACTTTTATACTACAAAGTGTTAATCAACATCATAGTAAGTAGTAGAAAAACTGTTATTTATGTTGATGTTATCTCTAACGCAAAGAGTGTAAAAACAGCTAAAAAAGAGTTTCATACAACAGTATTAACATCTGAAATGGTGAGTTTTATTAACCAATATACTGCTGAATCTCCATTTTTTTATATTGCTTTTTTAGATAATTCTAAAGAGCAAGGAGCAGTTCCTACATGTTCTCGTGCGAAGTATGGGTATTATGGCTTAGATGAAGGCTTTTATGAGAGTGTTTGTTTGCAAAAAACTTGGAGTTGTTATACTTCTCGGGAGGATATTTATGCTGTAGAAAAAGCATATAATGCAATTGGATTAGATTTTATATTTTCCCCTTTTATTGTGTTGTCTCACATATATAAAGATAAAATGGGTTCAACTTTATCTATGTATATATTGGTAGAAGAAAATTATCTTTCTTTGAGTATCTATGAAGAGGGAATTTTACTTTTTGCACAACATTTAGATTTAGAAAATTCACAAGATACAGCAGAAATGGTACTAGATGAAGGTCTTGAAACACAAGATGATTTAATTTTAGATGATTCAGAAGAGTTGTTACTTGATGATGATTTAGGGGATGAACTTGAAGTATTGGATGACTTAGGAGATCTTGAAGATCTTGATTCTTTAGAAGATATTGATGAGTTTGCAACAGTTGATATGGAAGAGGAGTTGCTACAAGAAGAAGAGGAACTTAATACTAAAGATACGAATGATTCGACAGATAATTTAGATGGTGGCGAATTTAATGAAGATTATCAACGTTTTGGTTTAATTCAAAGTTCTTTAAAAGAGTTTTATTCAGATGATCGTTACAATTCTAATTTTATAGAGTTTGTGTATATTGCAGATGCCATAGGTGTGAGTAAAGATTTAAAACATTATTTAGAAGAAGAGATGTTTTTGACTGTTTATGTTCGTAAAATTGAATTACATACAATTGTGAATGATTTGGTAAAAAGAGAATTGGGAATTAAGTAGATGAGATATAGTTATATAAGGCCAAGAGAAAAAACTATAGTAACTTCAGAATTTAAGTTAGTAACGAGTTTTTTTTCGGTAACTTTTTTTATGCTTTTTACTACTTATGGTTTTTTATTGTATAAAAATTATTCATTTATTAAGAATAAAAAAGAGGTAGTTTACGAGATTATTGATCTTAATCAAAGTATTTTTTCTATGAGAAATGAGATAGCTTTTATTGAAAATGAAAAAGAACTTGCGACCTCTATT
This sequence comes from Helicobacteraceae bacterium, assembly GCA_027063225.1. Classification (GTDB taxonomy): domain Bacteria; phylum Campylobacterota; class Campylobacteria; order Campylobacterales; family Sulfurimonadaceae; genus Sulfurimonas. The sequence goes on from JAMOSG010000011.1 coordinate 13,189, forward strand.
TTTACGCATAATAGTGTTTTAAAAGAATCTATTGCTAATTTATTTGATTTGGTACCAGAGCAAATTACACTTTCAAAAGCTACTTTATTGAAAAATGGTCTTATTTTACAGGGTATAACACCAAATAGAGATGTATATAATTTTATGCTACAAGCTCCTTTACGTTCTATATTTGCACAAACCTATAGTAGTTTTTATCCTGCATCGAATGGGTGGTTGTTTTTTGTATCAAAGAACTATGTAGATTCTAATGAAACTCTTATTATTAACAAAGAGGAATAGGGATGAAATTTAAAATATCAAGACAGCATCTTTATCTATTATTCCTTTCTTTATTCTTTTTTATTGTTGTGATATTTTTTGCATTTTTTGCACTAATTCCAGAGGGGAAAAATTATAGAGCGAATAAATTAGCATTAAGAGTAGAAAAAATTCAAAAACAAAAATATCAAAACTTTTATGATGAGGTTTATAAAAAACTAAAACAGCTTCAAAGTGATAACAGAAGAATAATCGTAGCTTTTGATACAAAATTTAGTGTTAAGAAGTTTAAGAAGAATTATCAGAGTTACTTTCATACACTCTCTATTAAGCCTTATAAAAAAGTAAAAAAATATAACGATTTTACATTGTATGAGGTTAATGCAACTTCCCATATAAGCACACCTAAAACATTTTATAAATTTTTAGATGCACTCAATAAAAGTGATTGGATTGTTGAAGTTAATTTCCCAATAGAGTTTAAAAAAGAGGATGAGTATATTCGTTCCTCTTTTACTATGAAGGTGTATCATAGAAAAAGGGTAAAAGAGACTACCCCTCTAAAACAGAATTAATAGAATAGCGTAGATCTTCATCGAGATTTTCCATCCCTTTTAACATCCAACGAAGGTAGCCACTATCTTCATGAGCAACCTCTTGGAGAGTTTTATTTTTATATTTACCAAACTTAAATTTTGAGATAAAAACTGGTGTATTTGTAAGTTCTACCATCATCTCCACAGGATTTTTTTGTGGATAAAGTTTTTGAATCTCTTTTCTTAGTTGCGTTAAAAAAAGTTTTAAAACTAAAACATCACCAATAGCATCGTGAGCTTTTATCTCTACACCTAGTTTTTGTGCCTCTTGTTGCTCTTGTTGATAAAGTTTTAGTTTGTAACGAAAATATTGTAAACGGTGTGCTTCTTCATCTTTGTAAATATGTTTTGCAACTCTAAGGGTATCAATAATCTGCATCTGTGGTTCAAAACCCTCTTTTTGTAGCATACCAATATCAAAAGGAGCATTATGAATAACAAGGTAATTCTCTTGAGTATTGAGCTCTTGTAATCGTTTAAAAGAGGGTGAATCTTGAATATTTGGTTTCCCCTCTAACATCTCTGGAGTGATGCCATGTGTTTCCATTGCAGGAATCTTAATATCTACAGAGGTAGAGAAAAATTGATTATGAACCTCTGTATTTACCCCATCTAAAACTAAAAAACCAAGTTGAATTATTCTATCTTCTTGCTCTGTTCCTGTTGTTTCTGTATCTAAAAGGATATATTTTGCCATCTATTTTCACTTTTTTTTGGTGTATTATAGCTAAGTTAGGGTAGAATTTTCTTATGATTAGTTCTTCAGTTATATACCTTTTTATTCTTGCTTTTGTTGCAACATCTTTTGCTTTTGGTGCAATCTCTTTACAAAGAAAGGGAATGCGTTATACACCTTTTTTTCTTCTTGTATTTTTTGTTATTGCTTTTTTAGAGTATAAAGGTTTTTTTGTATGGAATCAAGAGTTAGAAGCTGTTTTTGCTAAAGCTTATCTTAACCTCTTACCTGCAATGTTTTTTTTATATTTTTTAGAGTTTGACATTAAAGCATTTTTTGCTAAAAATGGTATAGGGTGTTCTTGTTTTATGGGAGCTAGACGCTATTGGCAGTTACTTTTGCTTGCATTGCTTGTCTCATTTATATTGCAAGTTGTGTCGTTGTTGTTTCCTATTGTACCTTTTGTTATAGAGAGTTCTTTATTGGCTAGTTTATTTGGTTTGTTACTCTCTTTTAGTGTTAAATTAAAGCCTCAAGTTGCAGGTGCAAAAGATATAGCTACAACAATGTTTTATCTTTTGGTTGCTCTTTTTGCTTCAAAATATGACAATTTGCCATCTTTTTTTTAAAAATCCCCCTTTCTTGCTACAATAATTGCACTACTTTTTAAGGAGTGCGGTATGTTAGAGCGATTTTACCTTAAAGATTATCTAAGTTTTTTGGAGGTTGAACTACATCTTCAAAAGGGCTTAATTGTTTTTAGTGGTCCTAGTGGTAGTGGAAAATCTATACTTTTAAATGCTGTTTTATCCTCTTTAGGGCTTGCAAGTTGTGAAGCAAAAGTGTGTGAATCTAGTTTAACGTGGAAGTTGGATTCTCAAAATATAGGGATAGAAAATGAGGAACTGAATGTTTTTAAACAACTTAAAAAAGAGAAAGTTCGTTATTTCATAAATGCCCAAGGTGTTTCTAAAAAAACAATAGCCAATGTAGCTTCACAACATTTAAAACATTTGAGTTTAAAAGATTTTAGCGATTTTGAAAATAAAAATCTTTTAGCACTTTTAGATGATAGATTAAGTGCAAAAAATATTAGTTTTTTTGAAACAAAAGAGCAATATAAAAAACTTTATAAAGATTTTTTAGAGTGTAAAAGTGAGCTTGAAAAACTTTATGATGCACAAAAAAGGATTGTTGAACTAAAAGAGTTTGCTGCATTTGAGATCCAAAAAATAGATGCTATTAACCCAAGATGCGATGAGGATGAGGAGTTAATGGTAATTAAAAAAGAGCTTTCAAAAAAAGAGAAAGTGATGCAAAATATTGCCCAAGCGAGTAAAATTTTTGAGTTTGAACACTATGTCAATACTACACTTGATTATTTAGAGGAGGATAGTAGTTTTTTTGATGATGCTATGAATGAGTTGCGTGCAAAGTTTGACAATGCACAAGAGCATTTTAGTGCTTTAGATGATATTGACGTAGAAGAGGTTTTAACGCGTATTGAGCAGTTAAGTGTACTAAAAAGACGTTATGGTAGCATTGAAGAAGCTTTAGAGTATAGAGAGAAAAAAAGAGTTGAACTTCAAAACTATGAAAATATAGAGATAACAAAAGATGACTTGGAAAAAAAATATAACTATTTAGAGCAACAACTAGAGGAGTTAGCGCAGAGTTTACACCAACAAAGAGAGCAGGAGATAATACTTTTAGAAAGAGAGCTTAATGGTTATTTGCAAGATCTTTATTTACAAGATGCAACATTGCACCTTAGCCAAAGTGAATTGCACCCTTTGGGAAAAGATGAGGTAAATATCGCTTTAAAACAAACAGAACTTTCCAAAATTAGTACAGGGGAGTTTAATAGACTTCGCCTCGCACTTTTAGCCTTGAAATCTGAATATATGAAAGAAAATGACAGTGTTTTGATGTTAGATGAGATAGATGCTAATTTAAGTGGAGAGGAGTCTATGAGTGTTGCAAAAGTGTTGCAAAAACTCTCAAAACATTTTCAAATTTTTGTTATTTCCCATCAACCACAACTTACTTCTATGGGCGATCAACATTTTTTTATTTACAAAGAGGATGGAGTTTCTAAAGTAAAAGAGCTTACTTTTTCTGAGAGAATAGAAGAGATTGCACGTATTATTAGTGGAGAAACTATCTCAAATGAAGCGCGTAGTTTTGCAAGAGAGTTGTTAGAAGCGAAACGAAATATTTAACAAATAGAAACTTCTTGTTAAATTCAAAAGATAATTAAAATTGATTTTATATTTTGTTATGTTTTTTTTGTTATAATGAAGAAATTTTTAGATATGAGGATGAGAAATGAGAGGAATTATTCTTTCTAGTGTTGTTGCAGCACTTGTTGTATTTAGTGGATGTGCTGGTACAGAGGTAGCAGTAGATGATAAAAAACCAGTAGAGCAAGAAGTGATTCAAGAGGTTCCAGAAACACAAACAGAAACTGTATCTCCTGAGCAAAGCACAATGAAGTCAGATGGAACTGACATTGTAGTAGAGGGTGAAACTTCTTCTATAGAAAATGAAAACACTATGGATGAAAATGCTCAAGCAAATAGTGCTGAAGCATTACAAGAAAAATTACCAACTGTATATTTTGCATTTGATAAATATGAAATTGATGCAGATATGCAAGCAAAAATTAGCGATGCAGTAAAAGCTTTAGAATCTAGCGATGCAAAAGTTAAACTTGAAGGTAACTGTGATGAGTGGGGAAGTGATGAGTACAACTTTGCATTAGGTTTAAAAAGAGCAAATGCTGTAAAAAAAGCTATGGTTGCAGAGGGTGTTGATTCTAACCGTATCTCTTTAATTAGTTATGGTGAAAGTAGCCCTGTTTGTCATGAAAAAACAAAAGAGTGTTGGGCAAAAAATCGTAGAGTAGATTTTAAAGTTCTTCCATAAGCAGATGAAAAAGAGTTCTCTTTTCCTTCTTTTTTCGCTCTTTAGTTCTCTCTTGCATAGTAGTGAACCATCAGCATTTGCTGCTGGTGATCTCTCTTTGGCAAACCCATATGGTTTAACGCAAAGTGAGAAAGAGCTTCTTCAAACAAAGAAAAGCCTTCGTAAAGTAGAAATAAAAAGTAACACTCAAGCAAATCGTGTAGATTCCTTAAGAGAACGCTTAGATGGGCTACAAAGTATTGTTGAAACAATAGGTGTTAAAGCGCATAAAAATAGAGTAAACTTAAAAAGACTTTCTGAAAAAACAGATAAAAGTTTCTTAAATACACAAGAGTATGAAAAACGTCTCTCTTTAGCTATTGAACAAAATAGTAAAATTGTACAAGAAAATTTGCAAAATATAGAAAAACTTAAAGTGGTTATAAAAGAGCTCTCTTTAGTTGTAGATTCTATTAATGCAAAGTATGTTACACAAGATGACTTTAATGCTTTAGTAAAAGATCTTAATAGTTTTAAAAAGTCTTTGGCAAAAGAGTTAGCAAAAGTAAAAGCTCCTGCTGCAAAATCAACAGATAGTTGTAGCTCTATGCCAAATGGAAAGGTTGCAGATAAAGCAGCGTATTATTTTAAAAGGAAATACTATACAAAAGCGATTAAGTGTTATAAATATTTAATTAAGAAAAAATATAAGCCAGCAAAATCTCATTATATGATAGGTGAGATGATGTTTCGTCGTGGTGAATATGGTGAGGCTATAGCCTACTTTAAAAAGAGTGCAGCACTTTATTCAAAAGCTTCATATATGCCAACACTTATGCTTCATACTGCTATTGCAATGAAAAGAACACACGATACTGAGAATGCAAATGTATTTTTTAATGCAATTATTTCTAAGTACCCAAACTCCAAAGAAGCACAAGAAGCTAAGAAATATTTGTAGTAAAATATTTTCAGAAATAATAACAGATTCTTATGATAAAATTCGTCAAATAAAAAAATTAAAGGTTTAATTTATGGCAATTGAAACAAATCAAGTTGTATCTATTGAGTATGAAGTACGTGATGGAGACAAAGTTGTAGATAGTAATGTTGGTCAAGCACCACTTGTTTTTATGTATGGTAGAGAGCAGATTATCCCTGGTTTAGAAAAAGGGATTGCTAAAATGGAGATTGGTGAAAAAGCTGATGTTTTAGTAAAAGCTGCTGATGCTTATGGTGAGTATAACGAAAATGCTACACAAGAGGTTCCAAAAGAGCAATTTGCTGGAATTGATCTTCAAGAGGGTATGACTCTTTATGGTCAAGGTGAAGATGGTGGAACTGTTCAAGTTGTAGTAAAAGAGATTAAAGATGATAGTGTAATTATCGACTTTAACCACCCATTAGCTGGTAAAGATTTAATGTTTAGCGTAACTATTAACAATATTAGAGAAGCAACTCCTGAAGAAGCAATGACTGGTGTACCAGCAGAGAATGCTCCACAAGAGGGTGAGCACTGTGGTAGCGGTAGCTGTGGCTGCGGGCACTAAATAAAATAAAACCTCCTTTTTTACACCTCTTTTTGGGGTGTACCTTCTTTCTTCTTTTTTATCATCTTAAATTTACTTTCAAAGTGTTATAATTTTTAAATATTTATTTATAAGGAAAAAGTATGTCTAAAAAAGTAGCAATGATCTTCGCAGGTCAAGGTTCTCAAGCAGTTGGTATGGGTCAAGATTTTTACAATAACTCAGAGATTGCTCGTGAGATGTTTGCCAAAGCTGGTGAGAGAATAGGTGTTGATTTTAAAGAGCTTATTTTTGAAGAAAATGAAAAACTTGGTCAAACAGCATATACTCAACCAGCAATTTTACTTGTTCAGATGGTTGCATATAAACTTTTTAAAGATGCTTGTCCAGATTTAAAAGCTGAACTTTTCTTAGGACACTCTTTGGGTGAATTTTCTGCTCTTTGTGCAAGTGGTGCGATCGATTATGTAGATGCAGTTGAGTTAGTACATAAACGTGGTGCGTTAATGCAAGAAGCGTGTGCAGATATTGAAGCTGGTATGATGGCAATTGTTGGTTTAGATGATGCAACAGTTGAGAAAATTTGTGCAGATGCACAAGCAGAGGGTAAAAAAGTTTGGCCAGCAAACTACAACCAAGATGGGCAACTTGTTGTTGCTGGTATGAAAGCAGATTTAGCTTCACTTGAGCAAACTTTTAAAGATGCTGGTGCAAAAAGAGCGTTGCTTTTAAATATGTCTGTAGCATCACACTGTGAGCTTTTAGCACCAGCACAAGAGCCACTCTATGAACTTATGCAAAAAATGGTAAAAGATCAGTTTGAAGCACCAATTATCTCAAATGTAACTACAAAACCGTATGCAAGAAAAGATGAAGCAGTAAGTTTACTTAAAGAGCAACTTGTAAAACCTGTAAAATATAAACAATCTATTTTAGAGATTGCTCCAAATGTTGATGTTGCAATTGAGTTTGGAAATGGTGTAACACTCAAAGGTCTTAATAGACGTATTGCAAAAGAGTTAAAAACATTCAACGTTTCAGATATGGCATCACTGCAGAAAGTAAAAGAGGAGATCTGCTCTTAATGAGAGTTACTTTAGCGCAGATTGCTCCAAAGCTCAATAGAAGTAATTTAGAAATAATTGCTTCTATTGTTGAGCAACAAAAATCACAAACAGACCTTATTGTTTTTCCTGAACTCTCTTTAAGTGGGTATCTTCTTCAAGATAAACTTTATGAAGATGCTTGGAAAATAGAGGAACTTGCTATTTTAAAAGAGTTAAGTAAAGATGTAGATATTGTCGTTGGAGCAGCACTCAAAGAGGAAAAAGGGTTTAAAAATGTAGCACTTTATTTTTCTAATGGAGCGTTGCTTAGTCGTCACGATAAACTCCACCTTCCAAACTATGGAATGTTTGAAGAGGCTCGTTACTTTGATGCTGGAGAAGTTTTTGAGAGCTTTATGGTAGATAACACAAGAATTTCAATGGTAGTGTGTGAAGATTTATGGCATGAAAATATCCATACAGACCTTGTTGAGCAAAATCCAGATAGAATTATAGCACTTGTTGCTTCTCCTGCACGTGGATTTAGTGATGATGGTTTAGAGATTCAAAAACAGTGGTACAACATTATTCAAAAAGTTGCTAAAGAGTGCAAAGCGGAGCTGGTGTTTGTTAATCGTGTTGGTTTTGAAGATGGACTTGGTTTTTGGGGTGGAAGTTGCATAGTTGATAAACAAGGCAATATAACAAAGCAGTTACCACTTTTTGAAAAAACAATACAAACACTAACAATAGAGGAATAAAAATGAAAATAGCAATTATGGGTGCAATGCCAGAGGAATTAGAGCCAATTTTAAAAGAGGTTGGTAGCTATAAAATAGTTGAGTATGCTGGAAATAAATATTATGAAGCACAATACAAGGGTGTAGATATTGTTTTAGCGTATTCAAAAATTGGAAAAGTGTTCTCAACACTTACAGCGACAACCCTTATTGAACACTTTGGTGCTACAAAGCTTCTTTTTAGTGGTGTTGCAGGAGCAATTTCACCAGAGTTAAAAGTTGGTGATTTAATAGTTGCTACAAAACTTGCACAACACGATTTAGATATTACAGCTTTTGGACACCCTTTTGGTTATGTTCCAGAGGGAGCAGTTTATATAGAGAGTGATGAGGCTTTACGTAAAATTGCACAAGAGGTTGCAGCAGATATGCAAACACCTCTAAAAGAGGGGATTATTGCTACAGGTGATCAATTTGTTGCAAATGAGGAGCGTAAAAACTGGATAGGTGAGACATTTAACGCAGATGCACTAGAGATGGAGGGTGCTAGTGTTGGTGTTGTGTGTGATGCTTTAGATATCCCTTTTTGTATTTTACGCTCAATTAGCGATGCAGCAGATATGGATGCGAGTTTTAGTTTTGATGAATTTTTAGAAACAAGTGCATTACGCAGTGCAGAATTTATTATGAAAATGGTAGAGAAAATTGAGCATTAAACTTTCTAAAAAGATTATGTCAAAGCTTGGTAAAACAAATGCTGAGTTTGAACTTATACAAGAGGGTGATAAAATCTTAGTTGGACTTAGTGGTGGAAAAGACTCCCTTACACTTATTCACGCTTTAAAAGAGCAACAACGTCGTGCCCCTTTTAATTTTGAATTTATTGCTGTAACTATTAGTTATGGAATGGGAGAAGACTACTCAAAACTAGAAGCTCATTGCAAGGAGCATGGCATAAAACATTTTGTAAAAGAGACAAATGTATTTGATGTGGCTAAAGATAAAATTCGCCAAAACTCCTCCTCTTGTAGCTTTTTTTCCCGTATGCGTAGAGGTTACCTTTACTCGGTTGCACAAGAGCATGGATGCAATAAAGTAGCACTTGGACACCATTTAGATGATGCAGCAGAGAGCTTTTTTATGAATTTTATCTACAATGGACAAATGAGAAGTTTAGCTCCAAAATATAAAGCAGGAAATGGGCTTATTGTTATTCGTCCACTTATTCAGTTGCGTGAAAGACAACTAAGTGCTTTTGTGATGGATAATAATCTTTATGCAATTGGAGATGAACTTTGCCCTTCACAATATTTTGAGGAAAAAATGCCCCATGCTAGAGCACAAACAAAAGCGATGCTTGCAAAGATGGAGAAAGATTTTCCATCTTTATTTGTAAGTTTAAATAGTGCTTTTAAAAATATCTCTGTGGAGAGTTTTTTTGATAAAGAGAGATTTTTACTCTGAATTTCTCTCTAATGTCTCTTCCTTAAGCTTTGCAAGAAACTCCATAATATTTTTTTGGTATGCTCTTGTATCTTTATCTTTTGGAAGTTCCAAAAGTGGTTTGAGTGCTTCAAGGTCTATTTTATTTGCATAGCGTGGTACATCTTGTAACTCTTTTTGAATATGCACAACGAGTGTATCTAAGTAAAGTCCATTATCATCTTTTACTTTTTGCACATACTCTTTTGTAGCAAGCATTAAAAGCATTGCTCTTTTTTCATCATTATACACCTCTAAACCGTAGTTTTTAACGATAATAAAATTTTCAACAGAAGGGTTTTCATCAGCTGCAATTAAAAGAGCAAAAACTTTTGCTCTAAAATTTAAAGAGTTATGATGGTAAACAAACATCTCTTGAAATGTATGAAAAAAGTTTCTTTTTAAATTAAATAAAAATTGCATCAGTACCACTCCAAAAGTTTTGTAACTTCATCTACTACAAAAAGTTTTAAATCTGTTTTTTCAATAGGCTTTTTAGAGATAAGTGCTTTTTTAATATTTTGAGAGGCTGCTTCTTTTAATCTTGCATCGAGTGAATACACCTCCCTTACATCTCCAACTAACGAAACCTCCCCTATAAAGATTGTCTCTTTTGAGATAACTCTGTTTCTAAAACTAGAGATAATTGCTGCTAAAATCGCTAAATCTGCCGCAGTTTCTGTAATTTTTATTCCACCTGTAATATTTATGAAAACATCATAACCTGAGAGTGGAAGTTCAAGTTTACGCTCAAGGAGTGCTAGAAGCATATTGAGGCGATTTGTATCAAACCCTGTTGCTTGTCGCTTAGGGTTTGGCATATACGATTCACTCACAAGTGCTTGAACCTCTATAATAATTGGGCGAGAGCCTTCCATTATAACACTAAGAGCAGATCCAGCTTGTTGGGAATTGCGATTAAAAAAGCGTGAAGAGATATCTGTAGCACTTACAAGGCCATTGCTTTTCATCTCAAAAACACCAATCTCACTTGTTGTTCCAAAACGGTTTTTAAATCCACGCAAAATCCTTAACTCTTCAGAGCTATCTCCCTCGAAGTAAAGTACAACATCCACCATATGTTCAAGTACACGTGGCCCTGCAATAGAACCCTCTTTTGTGATATGCCCAATAATAAATATTGCTATCTCTTTTTCTTTTGCAATACGCATTAAATCAAATGTTATTTGTCTTACTTGCGTGACAGATCCAGGTGCGGAGGTGATAGTTTCAGAGTAAATAGTTTGAATTGAGTCTATAATTAAAAAATCATATTTTCGCTCACTTAGTTCTACTAAAATTTGCTCTAAGCGAATTTCACTAAGCAAATAAAGATTTTTTTTGTTTGCACCAAGGCGATTGGAGCGAAGTTTAATTTGACTTGCCGATTCCTCTCCACTTACATAAAGCACATTTTTTCCTTGTGCTGCAATGTTTGAGCCAGTTTTAAGCAAAAGGGTAGATTTACCAACCCCTGGACTTCCACCAATAAGTGTGAGTGAGCCTGGAACTATACCACCACCTAAAACTCCATCGAGCTCTTTATCGCCTGAAGGGAAGCGATAGACTTCATCTTCTACAATATCGGCAATACTTATAGCTTTTGCTTTAGCACTTGAGGGTGATTTTGTTTGTTTTAAAACCTCTTGTTGTTCTTGGTTTAACTCAACAAAGCTATCCCATGCCCCACAGTTGGTACATTTTCCCATCCATTTTGGTGTTGTTAAACCACAATGCTGACACTCAAAAAGCACTTTTTTCTTTGCCATAACAAACCTTTAGTTAAAAATCTCATGAAGTTTGTTGGCATCTTGCATTGTTTTGTGTACCTCTTGCCAATTTTCATCTTCAATATTTGCTTTTAAGCTACTAAGTTCTTGCTCAAAAAGGGTGATAGCCTCTAAAAGGTTTGTTTTGTTTTGTCTAAAAATATCTTCCCACATATTTGGAGAACTCTTTGCTAAACGACTCATAGAGCGATACCCACCAGCAGCGAGTGCTAAAATGTTGTATCTATCTTCTTGTTTTAACACAGTATTTGCAATTGAGAAGCTAATAGCATGAGGCATATGGGAGATAAATGCTGCGTGTCTATCATGCTCATAGGAGTGCATAAAATATTTTTTCATCTTTAGTGAGCGAAAAATCTTTTTTGCAATATCGCGTTGAAGCTCCCCTGAGTCTTCTAAGTCACAAAGCACTACCACTTTATCTTCATACAACCCTTCAATAGCGGCAGATGGCCCAAAGTTTTCTGTTCCTGTCATTGGATGGGCTGCAACAACATTTTTGCGAATTTTTTTTGGAATAGATTTTACAATAAGCTCTTTTGTACTTCCTAAATCGATAATAGTTGTTTTTTCATCTACATCTTGAAGATTTTTAAGTGTTGCTATAATGCCATTAACTGGGATTGCTAAAAAGATAACATCACACTTTTTTATCTCCTCAAAGTTCACAACTCTTTGCACAAGATTTAAAATGAGGGCTTCTTTTTGGTGCGCTTTATTTAAATCATACCCAACTACCTCTTGTACAAAATCTAACTTTTGTAAAGCAAGAGCAAGTGAGCCTCCCATAAGTCCTAAGCCAACAATTCCAACTTGCATTAAAGCACCTCTAAAGCTTGGCTTAAATCTGCTATTAAATCTTCTACACTCTCTAATCCACAAGAGAGGCGAATAAGCCCACTAGGTACTCCACACGCTTCTAGCTCTTCTTTTGAGAGTTGTTGGTGTGTTGTAGAAGCTGGATGGGTGATGATAGATTTTGAATCGCCAATATTTGTAACAAGAGAGAAAAGTTTTGTAGCATTAACCACTTTTGTAGCATCTTCTAAAGAGGCAAGTTCAAAACTTAAAAGCCCACTACTCATACCACCATCAAAATATTTTTGTGCATTTTTATAGTTTACGTTACTTTGTAATCCTGGATAGTTTACTTTTAAAACTTTAGGGTGTGCTTCTAAAAATTTTGCTACACCTAAAGCATTTTTAGAGTGTTCTTTCATACGTAAAGTAAGTGTTTCCATCCCTTGAATAAAGAGCCAAGCATTAAATGGAGAAACAACAGCACCTAAATCACGTAAAAGTGAAATTCTTGCTCTTAGTGAAAATGCAGGATACCCACTTTGTGTGTAGATAAGCCCGTGGTACGACTCATCTGGAGTGTTAAACTCCTCATAGCGAGGGTTGTTGATGAGTTTTTCATTGAGATTTTTTCTCTCAACTACAATCCCACCAATAGCTAAACCTTGTCCTGTTGTATATTTACTTGAGCTATGCACAACCACATCAACACCCCATTCAAATGGGCGACAAAGTACAGGTGTTGCCACAGTATTATCTACAATAGTAATAATATTGTGCTTATTTGCAATAGCACTTAATGCTTCTAAATCTGCTACATCGATACTTGGATTTGTTAAAGATTCAAAAAAGATTGCTTTTGTATTTTCATCTATAAGATTTTCAAGCTCTTTTTCATTATGTACATCAAAAAAGCGTGTCTCAATTCCAAAACGCTTGAGGGTATGAACAGTTTGTGTAAGCGTTCCCCCATAGAGTTGGTTTGCACAAATAATATTATCTCCCGCTTTTGCAATATTTACTATTGCAAAAAAGATTGCGCTCATTCCACTTGCAGTTGCAACTGCAGCTTCTCCACCTTCAAGTGAGGCAAAACGTTTCTCAAATACCTCTGTTGTTGGATTATTTAAGCGTGTATAGATATTGCCACTCTCTTTAAGAGCAAACAAATCTGCAGCGTGTTCTAGGGAATTAAACTCATATGCTGTTGTTTGGTAAATTGGTACAGCCATTGTTCCTTGAGAGTCTTTGTCATATCCAACATGGAGTGCTTTTGTTTGTAAATCCATAAGAGATCCTTTGAGAATTTTATATTTTTATAGTATAACAAAATATATGTAAAATAGAAAAGTTAAAAAAGAGGAGAGCAGTTAAAAAGTAAGAGAGGGGAAGGTGTAGAAAAATCTACTACCAACCTCTAACGATTGTATGACAAGCTAAACAGTTGTTCATAACTTTTCCATAAGCTTTTGTAACACCTGCAAGATTGTTACTTTTTGTAGCTTTTTCAAGTTCTGCTAAACTGTTGTTTAAGTTAGTACTAATGTTTTTAGTAACTTGTACTTTGTTATTATTTTTAATGAAAGTACTTACATCAACTTTACTAAAGATAGCATTTGCATTATCCAGAGTTGATAAACCATCTTCGATATCAGCTTTGTTGTTGTACATTAAACCGCTTTGAACTTTGTTTAAACCTTGGAACATAAGGCTCATTGTAGCAGATACAGTTACGTTCTCACTTGCCATCATTAGTGTTGAACTAGCTACTAGAGCTAAGATAGTTTTTTTCATCATAAAACATTCTCCAAAAAAATTTATTCTTAAGAAAGCATATTACAATCTTAAACATTAAAACTATATAAACTGCATAAGGGTAATAGCTATTATTTTAACGGTATTTACTATTTTTATACAAATAACTACTACTATAAATATAGCTTAGACCATCTTTTATTATCTCTTCGTTGTTGTTTAGAGGGTTGTTTTTATAGTTAAAAATTTGCGCTTTTTGACTGGGTTTGAATAAAATATATTTATCTTCTAAAAGGTATGCAAAATTTCTTTTATTTGCTAAAAGAAGAGCACTATTTCGCTCAAAACTAAGGACACTTTGCCCCATGGTTGGGAGTGTGTCGCTAATTCCTGCAATATCTAACATAGTTGGAGCAATATCTATTTGAGAGGCGATTTTATTGTAGTTTTTTCCACCTTTGAAATCATCACTTACAATCATTGCTGCAATTTTATATTTATCTATTGGGACATTGTTTTTTGAATAAGCTTTAGAGCAGTGATCTGCAACAAAAACAACAATGGTGTCTTTTAAGATTCCACTCTTTTTAAGTCTTGCAACAAACTTTCCAAGTGCATAATCTGCATATTTTATACTATTTGCAAAACCAGCTAATGGAGCATCTTTGTAGGGTTTTGTTTTACCTCTTGGGTAGTCAAATGGTTGGTGACTTGAGAGTGTAAGAAGTGTTAAAAAAAATTGTTTTTTCTCTTTTTGAATCATTTTAAAAGCTTTATCGTAAAGATCTTCATCACAATATCCCCAAGTGCGTTGTTGATATTTTGAAGAGGAAAAAGACTCTTTACCATAAACATTATCGAATCCATTTGCAAGCATAAAACCTCTCATATTGTCAAAGTTAGCATCTCCGCCATATAAGAAAGTTGTAGAGTAGTTGTGCTTTTTTAGTGTTTTTGCAACAGTATAAAAATTATGTTGTGCTTTAGAAGCTTTTACATACTCTCTTGTTGGTAATGGATATAAAGAGGTAAGGATTGAACTTACTCCCCAAGAGGTACGAGTACCAACAGCATAGAGGTTAGTAAAATAGAGTGCATTTTTTGTAAGTTTATCTAAGTTTGGTGTTGTTTTTGTACCACCTAAATAGCCAATATGGTGCCAACCAAAACTCTCTAAGATAACTAAAATAATATTTTTTTCTTGACTAAAGTGAGATTTTGCAAAGTGTGTTAAATCGTTTGTGTTATTTGTTATATGGTTTAGTTTTTTTACTCTCTCTAGTGCCACTTGTGTATCTAGTTTTCCATAATTATAAGACTTTTCTTTTTTCATGAGGTATAAAGAGTATGCTATGCTAAAAATAGAGTTATTTGCTATCTCATTAGATAAACGATTTTTTGAAAAAGTATAAAAACTTGCATTTGGGGTACTTTCTCCAATAGAGGAGCGTAGTCCTAAAAAAAGCAAAGCAAGAATAAATGGTAGGGGGATGAGTCGTTTTTTAATATCTCCATAGTGAATATATTGAGAGAAAAAAAAGAATGATTTATACCCAAGAACAATGAGTGCTAAAAAAAGTAAAACAACATACAATGAGTAAGATTCCCATACCATTAATCCTAACTCTTTGTAGTTTTGTAGATGTTCCACAAATAAAGCATTGGGCCTAGAGAGAAATTGGCTCATAAATGTTATGCCACTCAATTCTACACCAAAATAAACTAATGTAAGAAGTGTCATAAAAATTCTTGAGATTTTTATAAAATTTAGTGCAAAGAGTATGGCAAAAATAATACCAAAAAAGCTAAAAGCAATCGTATCCATTCTTGCACCATAAAGAAGTGTCAGAGCAATATTATGAAGTGGATTTTCTAAGAATGCAAAACTAAGAACAACTCTAAAAAGTGCACCGATAGCTAAAAAAAATATCCAAAATAAAAAAAGTGGTTTGTATTGTGTAAAATAGGAGAGAAATTTCATATAATTGCCTTTTATTTAAAAGGCAATTATACTCCAAAAGGGTAAAAAATTATACGTGGTAGTTTGGAGCTTCTTGAGTGATGATTACATCGTGAACATGAGATTCTTTTAAACCTGCACTTGTAATCTCTACAAACTCAGCTTTATCCCAAAACTCTTCAATACTTGCACTTCCACAATAACCCATAGATGAGCGAAGTCCACCCATCATTTGGTGGATAATTCCAGCGATGCTTCCTCTAAATGGAACACGACCTTCAATCCCTTCTGGAACAAGTTTATCTGCTGCAGTTCCCTCTTGGAAATATCTGTCATTACTCCCTTTTTGCATTGCACCAATACTTCCCATACCACGGTAAGATTTGTATTGACGCCCTTGGAACATAATAGTTTCACCTGGTGATTCTTCAGTACCAGCTAAAAGGCTTCCTGCCATTACACAACTAGCTCCAACTGCTAAAGCTTTTGCAATATCTCCAGAGTATTTAATACCACCATCTGCAATTACAGGAACACCATGTGGGCGAGCAGCTTGTGCACATTCATCAATCGCAGAGATTTGTGGAACACCAACACCAGCAACAATACGAGTTGTACAAATAGAACCAGGTCCAATTCCAACTTTAACACCATCAGCACCAGCTTCAATTAAAGCTTCAACCGCTTCACGTGTAGCGATATTTCCTGCAATAACATCAACTTCCATAGTCTCTTTGATTTTTCTAACAGTATCTAAAATTCCACGTGAATGACCATGAGCAGAATCAAGCACTAAAACATCAGCACCAGCATCTACTAAAGCTTTAGCACGATCAAGCTGACCAACACCAATAGCAGCTCCAACAACCAAACGACCAAAAGCATCTTTATTTGATGTTGGGTATTCGATACGTTTTTTAATATCTTTAATAGTAACTAAACCTTTTAAGAAACCTTCCTCATCAATAATTGGAAGTTTTTCGATTTTATGTTTATGCATAATATCTGCTGCTTCATCAAGGCTAATACCCTTTTGTGCAGTGATAAGTGGCATTTTTGTCATAACTTCATCTACACGTTTACGCATATCTTTTTCAAAACGCATATCACGGTTTGTTAAGATACCAAGAAGTTTATTGTGTCCATCAACAACAGGAACACCAGAGATTTTAAATTCGTTCATAAGTTTTTCAGCATCTGCAAGTGTTGCATCTGGATGCACATAGATAGGGTCAATAATAATACCACTTTCACTTTTTTTCACTTTTTTCACTTGTTTTACTTGTGAAGCGATATCCATATTTTTATGAATAATTCCAATTCCACCTAGTCTAGCCATAGCAATAGCAGCACGGTGTTCTGTTACTGTATCCATAGCAGCAGAAACCATTGGTATTTTTAAACTAATATTACGAGTAAGTTTTGTTTCTAATGAAACCTCTTTTGGTAGAACCTCAGAGTATTGTGGTACTAAAAGTACATCTTCAAATGTAAGGGCGCGTTTACGAATTCTCATGGGTATCCTTTATTCTTGTTGAATCTCTAAAATTTTTGCATTATATCTTTTTTGTTGTTAAAAAAAGGTAAAAAAATTTATTTTTTTTCATTAATATTCTCTTAACACTTCTTTAGTATAGTTGGAGTCTATTTTTTATTGAGGAGAAAAAAATGGTTTTAGTTAAAAAAGTTTTTTTAACAACAGCTTTACTATCTGTTTCTTTATTTGCTGCTGATGCACAAACTATTTTAAATGACAATGGTTGTTTTAGCTGTCATGCAATAGCAAGTAAAAAAGCGGCTCCTGCTTTTAGTGGAGTAGCAAGAAGAAATCAAAGATTTAATGGAGCTGGGGCTAAAGAAGCTATAATGTATAGTATTAAAAATGGATCGCAAGGGAAGTATAGACACTTTGCGGGCTTAAAGATGCCAGCTTTTTCACATCTAACACAAGAGGAGCTTAGCAGTGTTGCTGATTTTATTTTAGCTCAAGCTTCAAAAGGTGGTAGTTGTAAGGGTGGTGGACAAGGTCATGGCTATGGTATGGGCATGGGCATGGGTATGGGTATGCAAAGAGGAGGAATGTAATCGAAGTATTTAGCATTTTTTGATGAGATTGAACCAATTTCACTTTATGATGAATTAACATTCATGAGAAATCCTTTAAAATTAAATAATAGCAAGACAAAAATATCTTATTATTAGAGGAGTTTAACAAAGAAGTGTTACCTAAGTATTAATGGGTAATTCTTTTTTGTTTTAAAGCTTCAAAATAGCTATTTCCTAGATAGATTACAAAAAAGATAGTTGTAAAAAAGATAGTAAAAGGGATAAGTGAAAGCATATACAAAAGAAGAGTCTTTGCACGTAGAGAGTTTTTATAAAAATATTCTATCTCTTTTGCTTCCTCTTTTGTACAAATATTTGAGCTAATGTCGTATGTTAATGTTTTATGGAAAAAATAGTACAGGGGAATATTGATAACTATAAGGTTAATTCCAGGTACAAGATAAAGAGGAGAGAGTAAAATAAAAAGAAAAACCATTACAAATACCCATTTAACCATTAAAAAGAGAGACTCAAAAATATTCCCATACCCTTTCATTTCTATATCTGGATAGTGCTTTTTTTGAAGAGCTTTTAAAATGTATGGTGTTAAAAATCCTAAAATAGAGATAGCAACAAAAATAGAAAGATAAAGGGTCATTAAAGAACCAACAGTATAAACAATAAATTCTGTAATACCAGAAGTTACAGAGTTATGCAGTAAAAAATCAACTATTCCTCCACCTTGAAGTGTAGCATCTGTTTGATCTGTATGTACTACTCCATTTTCCACTGTTGTTTGTACTGTATTTACATGAACAGTTCCTATTTTTTCTAGTCCAATATCGGTAAGTATAAAGAAAAAAGTGTACAAAATAGTAACACTTATTAAAAGCGGTAAAAGCGCGAACTTTAACATTTTTGGACTCAAAAAGTCTTCTATACTTTGTTTAAAAAGTTTTAGTTCATTTTGCATTGGGATATTTCCTCGTTTTGTAATTGGATTTATTATATAATAAAATATTAATTAAAAAGGAAATTACATATGATTAAAACATCATTAGTTGTAGCACTTTTGAGTTTTTCTGTGTTTGGGCAGACACTAGAGGAGTTTAAAAAAGAGCAATTGGGTGGGTATCAAGAGTATAAAAAATCTCAAGAGGAGGCTTTTGCTGCATATAAAAAAGCACAAATGAAAGCTTTTGAGGAGTATAAAAAAGAGATTTCAAAGGTATGGAAAGATCCTAAGCTTTCAACAAAAAAAGAGTGGGTTGAATACTCACCAGATAAAAAAACAAGAACTGATGTAGATTTTGCAAAAGAGGAAATTATAGTGGAGACTATTGCAAAATCTGAAAAAGAGGCACAACAAAAGTTAAAAAAAGCACTTGCTAAAGTTGTTTTGATAGATACTAAGAGAGTTCAAGAGAGTGACCCTTTAGAGAAGAAGTTGGCAAAAATTAAAAAGCCAAAAGGGATTGTAGATAAACCTGTAAGAGCAGAGCCTATTTTAGCTCCTGTTATTTTTAAGTCGAAGCCAACAATGCAAAATGTGAAAAAGTTTGTAAATCAACATGTTACATCTAAAAAAGTTGAGGTGGAAAAATCTAAAGTTCCACATGCAAATGTGTATAGGGTAAAAGTTCAACTCCCCTCAAACACAACAATAAAACGTTCAAAAATTTATGAAGTAAGAGTAAGACGTGAAGCTAAAAAGCAGAATATTCCTGTACCTTTAGTATTTGCTATTATGCACTCAGAAAGTAGTTTTAATCCACGTGCCCGTTCCCATATTCCTGCATATGGTTTAATGCAAATTGTTCCAAAAACAGCTGGAATGGATAGTTACAACTACCTTTACCATAAAAAAAGATTAGTAAGTGGACGTTATTTATACGATTCTACAAACAATATCACTTTAGGAAGTGCTTATTTGCATATTTTGTACTATAGCTATTTAAGAAAAATCAAAAATCCAGAAAGTAGATTGTACTGTACTATTGCAGCGTACAATACAGGTGCTGGAAATATTGCTTATGCATTCAATAGATATAAATCAAACTTAACAAGACGTCAAAAATATAAAATGAAATATGCAGCAGATGATATTAATGCTTTAACACCAAAAGAGGTTTATGCAAAATTGATGAAAGATTTAAGATGGGATGAACCAAAACATTATCTGAAGAAAGTTTCAAAAAGGATGGCAATTTACCATAAAATTTATGGTTTATAAAGAGGAGTTGGAGGTTTTAGAATTAATCTAAAACCATCCAAACATAAAGTTCACCAGTCGATTTGTCTTGATAGATATCTTCAATATGAGCTGTAATAGTAGAAGATGTTTTATATGTTCCAGCTGACTTCACTTTTGAATGGGAACTACCATTTTCTACTGTTTGTGATGTTTCAACAGATAAAGAAACTTTTACCCCTTGTTGGAGTGAAAGTTCATCCAATGCACGTGTAATTGCAAGTTTTCTTTGTGTAGAAATTCTTTGATCGTACGTTCTTCCCGCAACTCCAATAGCACCACCCTTAACACCTTTGTTTGGATTGAGAATCCAAGCTGGTTGTCCACCAGCTTGATTGGTACTTGGTTGAGAGTTACAACCAGTTATAACAAAAAGTAGAGCAATACTAAGAAATAACTTTTTCATTAGTCAGTTGGGAACTCTTTATCTAAGCTCTCAAGTGCATTTTTAGATTGAAATTGTTGCCATAGAGCTTGGTCATTTTTAGCACTTGTTTTTACAGCATCTTTAACAACTTTGTTTACAGTTGCTTCAGGAACTGTTACTAAAAGGTAAAGGTTTCCAGCAGGTGATTGCCATGAATCAATAGCTTTTGAACCTTGAAGGTCAATTTTTGCAACTTGTTTAGATACGGCAGTTGTTACTTTATCTACTGTTTCGTTTGCACCCATACCAGTTGTTCTTGTAAAAGTTTCTACTTTATCTTTTACTTGAGATTTAATTTGTTGTGCTAAGTCTGAGCGACCATTAGCAAGAGCAACTCTTCTCATATGACCCATACCAGCAGCAGACTTTTGAGCAATACCAACACCAGCGTAAGCACCCTCTACCATAGGAACACAAGTCCATTTAGGAGCTAAAACACCATCTTGTCTACAACGAAAATCTGGCTCCTCTTTTTTAGGCTCTGGAGCAGCTCCACACCCTGTAATAACACTTGCTACAAGACCAGCTGCAGCTAAAGATACAATAGTTTTTAACATTTATTTCCCTTTAAATATAAGTAAGTTCTATTGTACTGATAAAACTCTTAAGAATCGTTTAGGAGATATTTTATATTGTTCTTTATTGTTTTACAATGGCTTTTGCAGCACTGTATCCACTAGCCCAAGCCCATGCAAAGTTAAATCCGCCACGGCGTCCCACTACATCTATAACTTCTCCACAAAAGTAGAGTTTGGGATGTTTTTTTGAGTTCATTGTTTTTGGGTCTATCTCTTTTGTACTTACTCCTCCAGCACTTGCTTCTGCGTGGCGAAATCCGTGTGTTTGGGTTACTTCAAACTTCCAATTTTGGAGTTTATTAACTATCTTTTTAGCAAGTTTGGTATTAAGCTTTGTAGTTGGGTTAATTTGTAACTCTTCAAGGAGAGTTTTGGCAATTTTTAGTGGTACAAATCCAGCTAAAACTTCAATTAATGTAAAAGAGTTAATGTTATTTTGCATTAAAAGAGATACAAGTTTTTGTGGTGCTATTTTTGGTAAAAGATTAAGTGAAATATCTACAACTTGGTAATCCTTGAGTGCTTCACTAGCAAGGTGGGAAATATCTAAAATAGCAAGTCCAGAAACTCCATAGTTTGTAAAAAGAATATCTCCACTAATAGTTTGCTCTTTTTTATTATTTATAAAAAGTGTTACTTCCCCTGCAAGTTTTATACCTGCGAGTTTTTTTACGCAACTTTCTTGAAGTTCTAATTGTACAAGTGTTGGGTATGTTGGCACAATAGTATGACCAACCTCTTGTGCTAGAGTGTATCCATCTTCACTTCCACCAAGGTGTGATGCTGCTTGAGAACCTGTTGCAATAACAATAGCGTCAAATTTATCTAAAAGGGGTTGTAGCTTTGTAACTCTTTGTTCATAAAGAAAGTTTACTCCCAAAGATTGTGCATACATTACCATTAAATGGGTAACACTTTTAGCTTCATTACTGAGTGGATAGGCTTTACCATCCTCTTTTATATCTAAAAAAAGACCAAAGTTTTCAACATAGTTTTGGAATTTTTTAAATCCAAACTCTTCTAAAGCATACGATACAAAATTGCTATCTTCTCCAAAATAATCACTAGAAGATAGGGTTGTGTTGGAGATGTTACAGCGTCCATTTCCACTTGCTAAAATCTTTTTTGCTGCTTTTGTATTTTTTTCAAAAATAGTTACCTCTAAAGAGGCCTTTGCACACTCTATGGCACATAAAAGCCCACAAGCACCACCACCAATAATAGCAACACTTTTAGAGGTGGACAAGTTTTGCTCCAAAGCCACCCATATTTTGTGGGGCATCTTCAAATTTTTTCACACGTGGATGAGTTTTTAAAAACTCTTTAACAGCATAAGAGAGTTTTCCTGTTCCAATACCGTGATACACTATCACTTCATCCCATCCAGCAATTAAAGCATCATTTAAAAATTTATCGAGTGTTTCACACGCTTCTTCTACACGCATACCGTGTAGGTCACATTTTAGACCAGATTTTTTCTCCACTTGCAGTGTTACATTTGTTTTTGGTTTTTGTTTTAGAATTTGTGTATGTTTGAGGTGTTTTGTTTTTACGCGAACTCTCATACCATCTACTTCTATTGTAGCTTCATTTTTCCCTTTCATTGCAACAATAACACCTTTTTGTGAATGGTATTTTACACTATCACCAACTTTAAACTCTATAGGTGTAGCAACTTCTGGTTCTTTTTTTGGTACTTTTTTATTGGCTTGGTTCATTAAGCGATGAATCTCTTTTGTTGAGCCACTTCTTGCTGCTTTTTTTGCATCATCTATCGCTTCTTGGAACTCTTTTTGGAGTTGAGTTTTATGTTTATGAAGCTCTTTTTCTAAAGATTGTTGTTGCTCTTTTAGCTCAAGTTCACGTTTATGTAAAGCTTCAAGTTTCTCATCTATTTTTTTATGTTTTTGTTTAAGTTCACGCTCTAACTCACTTCCACGCTCAATAAGCGTGTTGAGTTTTTGTGCATTTTCACCGTAAAGTTTTTTGGCATTTTCTACCAAAGAGTGGGCAATTCCGTAGCGACTTGCTGTTTCAAAAGCGTAACTTTTTCCAATGAGTCCTTGCATAAACTCATAGGTTGGTCTTTGGTTTTCCTCATCGTAAATTGCAGCCATAAGTTCTACATCGTCACGATCAGCCATAAGTGCTGCGAGGCGTTTATGGTGTGTTGTTACTACAATTTTTTGATTTTTCTTTGTAAGTTCATCTAAAATCACTTTAAAAAGTGCTGCTGCTTCATCACTATCTGTTCCTAACTCTATCTCATCGACCCCTACAAGAGCATTTTTTTCTTGAAAAATTTTAGAAAATTGCTGCATTCTTCCAGCAAATGTTGAGATATCGTTTTTTACATTTTGTGGGTCATCAATAATGGCTAAAATATTTTTAAAACTTCCAATGTGGGAGTTGTTAGGATTGAGCTTTTGGGGAATCATATATTTTGCCATAAAAGCAGCACTAAGAAGTGATTTTAAAAGCATCGTTTTCCCACCAGCATTTACCCCTGTTATCATCAAAATATTTTTTGAAAAATCAACGCTAATTGGTTTTGCATGGTGCAAGGCTGGATGGATAAAATCTTTTAAAATAATTTTAGAATCGTTTTGTGCTTTGATAATATGAAGATTTTTTGCACGTGCAAATAAAACTCTTGCTTGGTAGTTGTCTAAACGAGTGAACTCTTTGTCTATAAATTTTATAAACGGTAAAAGTTGTGCTAACGTTTGGGAAAACTCTTTTGCATAATGGTAAAAAAGAGTTTGTCTCTCTTGGTTTATAAAGCGAATTTTCTCTTTTGCTTTAAGTAAAGAATCTGGAACTACATAGAAAAATCCGGCATTACTTCTTGCAACAACGCTCCCTTTTAAAACATGGTTAAAACCACCACGAACAAGAAGAGTCTCTTCGTTGTTGATGTAGTGAATTTGTGTATCTACAAGATAACTTGAGAGTTTTGAGCTATGGATAAGGCGTTTAAGATTTTGAGCAATAGAGTTTTTTTGCTCCTCTAAAAGGGTTTTGAGTCTGTAGAGTTCCTCATCTAGCTCCTCTTGAAAAATACCATCGTGGCTAAAGTAACGTTCAATCTCTTCAAAACGTTCATCTATCTCAAATTTTGCAAACCATTGACCTAAAAGTCCATCTAACTCTTTGTTTTTAAAGTAACGAAAGTAGCGAACAACTTTAATAGTTTCAAAGATTTGTTCAAATGTTAAAACACCTTTTTTCTTAAGATGTAAAAGGATGTTTGTAAAATCTATAGTTTTTGGAGCTGGTTTAAACTCCACTTTCTCTAGTGCTTCAATATAACGAAAGTGGAGGTTTTGATCCCCTTGGATATAGAGCGAATTTTCACGTGAAAAGAAACTTTGAAACTCTGTTATATGTCCGTTTAAATCTAGTTGTTGTGTAATAGTATCTAGTTTATTGCTTGTTTGTGTTTTCATTAGTTTAGAATATATGCTTTGATAATCTCTTGTTTTTGTAGAGGTTTATCACCATATCTACGACCATTTGTTTTTACATGAGAAATTTTGTACACAACATCCATCCCTTTTACAACTTGACCAAAAATTGTATGGTATCCATTAAGCCATGGTGTTGGAGCTACTGTTATAAAGAATTGACTTCCATTTGTATTTGGACCTCTGTTTGCCATTGCTAAGATTCCTGGTTTATCAAACACTTTGTTTTTGAACTCATCTTTAAATGGTTTATGCCAAATACTTTCTCCTCCACGCCCAGTTGCTGTTGGATCTCCACCTTGGATCATAAAGTTTTTAATAACCCTGTGAAATACTGTATGGTTGTAGTAACCATTTTTTACATGTGTTGTAAAGTTCTCTACTGTTTTTGGAGCAACATCTTCAAAAAGTTCAAGCTCAATATTTCCTTGTGTTGTTTCAAACACAACATGTGGATTTTTTGCAAAAAGTGCAGTAGCTAAGAGTAGGGTAGTTAAAAGTAGTTTTTTCATTTGTTATTCTCCTTTAAAAGTTAATGATTCAGAGTTAATACAGTATCTTAGTCCTGTTGGTGCTGGACCATCTTCAAATACATGTCCTAAATGGGCATCGCAGTTTGCACATACAACTTCAATGCGAAGCATATTGTGTGAGTAGTCTTTAAGCTCTTTTATTGCACCTTGTATAGGTTGGTAAAAACTTGGCCAACCTGTACCTGAGTCAAATTTTGTTTGTGAGTTAAAAAGGGGAGCATCACAACAAACACAGTGGTAAACTCCAACCTCTTTATGGTTGTAGTATTTTCCGCTAAAAGCTCTCTCTGTTCCTTTTTGACGTGTAACGTAGTATGTAAATTCTGGGAGAATTTTTTTATACTCCTCATCACTTAATTTTGGTTTCATACTCTTTTCCTATTTTTAATTTTTAAAATATTGAGTGTTTCCTCTTTAAAAAAGAGATAGTTTTTTGTTGTTGCAACACTTAATGCTTTTTGCAGTTGTTCATATTCGTTTGCTTCATCAGCTATAAAAAGTGAAACTTTATTGTTAAGGTTGGTAATATCTTCATAACTCATAAAAAGGAGGTTTTGTATATCTTGTTCATTGAGTGTTAGTTTTGTATTAAAGAGTGTTGCACATATTTTTAATCTTTTTTTCAATTTAACGTAGAGTTCTTTTCTTTTTGCAGATGAGCTAAAAATAACAATATCTGAAGCTTCATACTCTTTTAACAACTCTTCTAAGAGTTTTAAAAGTTCCTCTTGAGGTGTTTGTGTTTGAATAAGTTTTACCTCTAACTCTTTTGCGTAAAAATCCTCTTCAAAATTAAAATTCTCTTGAGTGTTATAGTCACTATTGATTAGTACCAGTTTACCTTTTGCTTGAATATGGTGTAGGTATTCTAAAAAATCTTTTTGGTGGTGTTGTGCGTCATCACATAAAACAACCTCTGCAATATCAAATCTCTTTTTCATAAGAGATTTCTCAACACTTAGTTTAGTACTTAGCGTTGTTTGTTTGGTAAAAAGAAGATGGCTATGTAAAAGTTCATTAGGTGTCAAAACATCTACTTTTATGTTATGTTTTTGCATAAATTGCTTTGCTAAAGATACCTCAAAAGGTGTTTTTTGTAAAAGAATAACTCTATCATTTGGATTTTGAAGTTTATAGTAGAGTGCTTTTAAGATTAAACTAGCTGTTTTTCCACTTTTTGGTGGTGCTTGTAGTGTTTGGTTTTTTTTAATAGCTGCTGTAATAAACATAAGTTGTTGTTCTGTTGCAAAGGAAGCAGTAGTGTCATTATAAATAACACAGTAGGGTATAAGATTTGCCACAATATCTATTTGATTTGGTAAAGTTGTTTTTTCTAAAGCGTTGTTTAGTTTTTCTAAAATCTCTGTTGTAGTGGAATTACTAAAGATAATATTTTCTTGGCTAAATAGTTTTTGAAAAGCTTCATTACTATGTTGATACTGCTCAATATTGAAATTTTCCATCAACAAAATATGGTAGATTGGAAAATTTTTATAGGAGAGATTTTTATGGAGTTTCTCTTTTATATGTTGTTGCAATTGTGAAAATAATATAACTGTTTTTGACTCAACCTCTTGAATATCTTTTTTTTGTAGCTCCATATAGGAGGATTCCTCTTTTTGAAAAATATACAATCCACGCATAGGATCTAAAATAATGAGAGGGATAAAAAACTGGTTATTGTTTAAGTAAAGAGATATATCTTTAAAAAGGAGGAAATTTTGTTCTTTGGCAACTTGCTTTAATGCCTTAATTGGTAAAGAATCTGGTGCTAAAAGTGTTTTAGAGCGCTTGAAAATTGAAGATATTAAAGAGTTTTTCATTAGTTAAAAACTCCATCACACAAAAGTGTGATAGAAAATGTTCTATTTTCCAGCTGCAACGCGGTCTTTTAAACCTTTACCAGCTTTAAATTTAGGAACCATTTTATCTTCAGTTTTATAAGTTTTATCTGTTCCTGGAACTTTACCCTCTTTACCTTTTTGTAAAGCAGCTGTAAAACTACCAAAACCAACTAAAGAAACATCCTCTTTTTTAACAAGTGCTTCTGTAATAGCATCTGTAAACGCTTTAATAGCAGTTTCTGCTTCAGCTTTAGTTTTGTATTCACCACATGATTGTACTAATTCAACGAATTGAGCTTTATTCATCTATTGTGTCCTTAGATTTAATATTGATTCCGAATTTTCACAATTCAGCTGCTCGTACTTTATAGTTTCTTTGCTTAAAATAAATATAAAAATTAGTTTTTTTTTCTAAAAATTGCTTTTAGAGTGCTAAAAGGTCACTATAATCATATTTTGCAAGGTCTAAAAAGAGCTTCCCATTTTGTTGAATAATACGCACATCGTTATTATAAACCTCTAAAAATCTCTTTTTTATTTTTTTACGTTGATGAGAATCTAACTCTAAAGATTTGAGATATTCTTTAAGTTCAATAAGTTTTGGTTCCTCTTTTTTTACCTTTTTTGGGGTAGTTTGCTGTAGAGAAAGATTTGTTTGAATAAGTTGTAAAATCTCTTTTAGTTGAGTATCTTTAGATGTGTAAATCTCTTCAATTTTATCACGCTCTGCTTGAAGCATTGCTTCTTTGTCTGCTATGAGTTGGTCTATTTTTTGTTCTAATTGAGTAATTTTTTCTTTAAGTTGTTTGTTCTCTTTTTGGTAAAGTGAAAGGATTGTTGAAACAGTTGGACGTGACTTTGGTTTTTCCATAACTGTTGGCTCAACCACCTCTTGAATTACAGGTTGTGTTGAAGTTGGTTCAGGTGTTATAATGTATAGTGTATCATTTTCAATAACATAATCAAGTTTTTTCTCTTTTATTCGTGAATGTATCGCTTCTTTAGAGATTTTAAACTCTTTTGAAAATTGATCTATTGTGAGTTTCATACCTATTCCTATGAAAAATTATGAAAGATTATACCATTTTTTTATTACAAAAAGTTGTTTTAAATAAATCTTTTAATATAATTAAGAAAATATATATTTTTAGGAAATAGAATATGAGCAATGGAATTTTAAGTATTGTAAAGCCGGGTGTTTTATTTGGTGATGATGTTCAAAAAGTTTACGACTATGCAAAAAAAGAGGGTTTTGCAATCCCTGCTGTAAATGTTGTTGGGACAGACTCTATAAATGGTGTGCTTGAAGCTGCTGCGAAAGTAAATTCACCTGTTATTATCCAGTTTAGTAATGGTGGTGCATCTTTTTATGCTGGTAAAGGATTAAGTAATGAGCGTGAAAAGGCTGCTATTGCTGGTGCTATTAGTGGTGCTGCACATGTACATTTAATGGCAGAAGCTTATGGTGTACCTGTTATTTTACATACAGACCATGCTGCTAGAAAATTGCTTCCTTGGATTGATGCTTTAGTAGATGCTAGTGAGCGTCACTTTAAATCAAATGGAAAACCACTTTTCTCTTCACATATGTTAGACCTTTCAGAGGAATCTTTAGAGGAGAATGTACAAACATGTAAAATGTACTTTGAGCGAATGGCAAAAGTTGGTATCAATATTGAGATTGAGCTTGGTGTAACAGGTGGGGAAGAAGATGGTGTAGATAATACAAACATCGATAACTCTTTACTCTACACTCAACCAGAAGATGTTGCTTATGCATATGAAGAGTTAAGTAAAGTTTCTCCAAATTTTACTATTGCAGCTTCATTTGGAAATGTTCATGGTGTTTATAAACCAGGAAATGTTGTACTTACTCCAAAAATTTTAGATAATTCTCAAAAATATATTCAAGAAAAATTCAATACAGATGAAAAACCAGTAAACTTTGTTTTCCACGGTGGTTCAGGTTCTGCACCATCTGAGATAAGTGAAGCGATTAGTTATGGTGTTATTAAGATGAATATCGATACAGATACACAATGGGCTACTTGGGATGGTGTTCGTCAGTATGTTGCAAAATATAATGATTATCTTCAAGGGCAAATTGGTAATCCAGAGGGTGAAGATAAACCAAATAAAAAATATTATGACCCTAGAAAATGGCTTCGTGCAGGGCAAGAGAGTTTAGTTGCTCGTGTAGAGGAAGCTTTTAAAGACTTAAATGCTTTAGATAGAAACTAAAGCTTTTGTTTTAAATCCTCATAAATCTCTCTAACAGAAGAGAGATGAGGGTTTTTCAAAAAGTGTGATTGTAAAAATTTACGTAATTTATTTTCATTAAATCTCCAAAAGAGTTCTTTGTTAAACTCTGTATGATTTTTTATAGCTTCACAAAGTTTTTTCCCCTCGAGTTTTCCCTCTGTTTCGTGAATAACTTTTAAAATAAACTGTTCTAACTCCTCTATAGCCTCTTTTGTTGTATCATCATCATGAAGTTGTTTTGTTGGTAAAAACGCACTCATTTTCCAAATGCTTAAACCTACACCCAAAACAAACCCTAGAAGCATTAGTGTTGAAATACTCATGAAAAATCCTTTGCACAAATATGTGAGATACTTTTTGCAAGTGTAATTGGAGTGAGTGGAAGTTGTAATGCAAAAAGGTGTTTTATGTTGTTCTCGTAAATATAAAACTTTTGTAAACTCTGAAGAGCAACAGCTGGAATTTTTGCTTGAATAATTTGTTGGTTGTAGCTTACATCTGGAGTGAAAAAGAGTAAGTCATAACCATGGTCTTGGTATTTATCTAAAAATATAACATTTTTAGCACCAAAGTCTGAAAGGTATTTTTTAATAAGGTTCATATTAGTGAAATTTTTCTCATTTTTGAGTAGAGCTATTGTATAAGAATTAAGAAGAGTCTTACTTAGATAGTTCATATGACGTAACCTAAGAGCTACCATTGGAACACTCAATGTAAAGATAGAGCCTTTTCCTACATCACTTTTTAATTTGAGTTGTGCTTTCATTAATTTTGCAAGTTCAAATGATACACTGAGTCCTAGTCCAGAACCCTTGTATTGAGACATAGAATCTATTTGTGACTCATAAGCATTAAAAATCTTCTCTTGTTGTTCTTTTGATATACCAATACCATTGTCTTTCACAGAAATAACAAGATTATCCTTTTCTTGAATAGCATAAATTTTAATTACACCATCTTCTGGTGTAAATTTAACAGCATTACTAAGAAGATTAGTTACTATTTGGCGTATCTTTGGCATATCTACACGAATAAGAGAAGGAAGTTTTGGGTCTATATATACATTGTATTGAAGTTCTTTCTTATCACAGTGAGATGCAAAAAGAAAAATTGTATCACTTAATTCTTTTACTGGGTCAATTTCATGATATTCTAGCTCAAGTTCTGCTTTGTCTAGTTTTGCAAATTGTAACATATCGTACGTGATATTTAATAAAGACTGACTTGTTTTTTCTATAAAATGTAAGTGTTCTAAGATTTTTGTATCGGTAGTTTGTGCTATTAATTGATTTGTTTTTTGTGAAATGTTTTGGAGTGGTTTTGTTAATTCATTTGAAATATTTGTTAAAAATCTATCTTTTGTTTGTTGGGCTTGAAGAGCTTCTTCTTTTGCAAGACTTAGTGCTTCAACTTGATTTTGCAACGAAAGTGTTTGTTCATATACCGTTTGCTCTAAAGATTCGGTTTGTTTTTGAATTTTTGTTGCAATAAGTTGAACTAGGTCATTAAACACTTCTTTAAGTTCTTTAAGGTTAGGATTGTTTGGCTGAATTTTTAATGATTTAGAAAAATCTCCATCTTGCATACGTTTTAGAATATGTGTAGTTTCTTTTATAAACTCTTTATCTTCTTGAAGTTTTTGTTCTACATTTTTTATTTCATTGTTTATTGTTTGTGCAATAGCATAGAGTTCATCTTTTGATTTGATTTCTATATTTTTTGGTTTTTTAGCTTTATGGTTAAGAAAATTAAAGAAGTTAATAAGTCCAGATTCTATTTGTGCAATAGCATTGTTAAGGTTATTTGCAAGGTAAATAACACTTGCTAAAAGGAGTAAAATAGTAAAAATAGTAAGCCCTATTTTTCCTACAAGTGCATCTTCAGTTTGTTTAATTTGTTGTTGAAAATATTGTGATACTTTGTTGAAGATTGATTGTTCAACTTGATGAATTTCATTGATACGCTCTGAGCTTATATCGAACCATTCAAAAGAATCGAGTTGTAATTTATTCAGAGTATTGTTTTTATCGTAATTTATCACTTTGTTTCTTGCTGTTGCAAAGTTGTTTTGATGGTATTTAGCATAGATTTGTTGTAGTTTTTGACAAGATTTGTTTCCATTTAACAAATAAGAGAGTTGTTTAAAACTATCATCTTGGTTTGCTAAAAGGTCATAAAATTTATGTATATCTTCTTTTGTAATATCATCTGAAAAGATAAAATTACTAACAAGAGCTCTCTCTTGACCAGCTAATTCTTGGAATTGTATAAGCTTATAGAGTGTAAAAATATCAAATTCTATCTGTTTTGAATGGGTATAGATTTTAAAACCATCTATGATTTTGATAAGTCTATCGTTCATTAACGTAAAGTAGTTAAATGGTTTTCTAACATCTGTTCGTCGTTGTTCTATAAGTCTTCTAATTGTATCGATATTGTCTATGCGAGGTCGAAGCTCTTGAATATATTTTTGCGTAAAAAGAGATATTGTCTCTTTATCGAGATTTTCAAGGGCATTTTGAAATGCTTTTATTTGCTTGTTTGTAGCTTGAATCTGTTTTTGGAGTAACTCTTTTGTTTCTTGTGTATTTGATTTGTTAAGATACATAGCACTTCTACCACGTTCAAGCTGAAACTCATGGAGAAGTTCACTTGCACTGCGTATAAGTTGAAGATGCTTAAGTGCAGTTTTTGTAGCTATGAGTTGTTCATATTTGTCGTTGTAGTGAGAAATAGAAAAAACCAAAAGTGTAACAATAGGTAAAATTGTTACGATTAAAAGTTTTTGGATAATATTTAGTTTCATATGCTACTCAGAAATTTTTCGCATCATTATAGCATATAGAACTCTTTTTTTGATTAAATAGATGGTTTAGGCTCTGAAAAGTAGTAACCTTGTGAATAATCGATTCCCAATTCGTTGATTTTGTCTAAAACTTCTTTAGAGTGTACAAACTCTGCAACCACTTTTGCACCTAAAGAGTGGGCAAACATTGTAATTGTTTTAGCAATATTATAACTCTTTTCATTTGTGTCTATATCTTTAATAAACTGACCATCTATCTTAATAAAATCTATATTCATAGCATGCACTCTTTCAAAGTTAGAGTTTTCTGCACCAAAATCATCAATAGCAATTAAAAAGCCAAACTCTTTTAGTTTTTGTAACTGTTCAATTTCATAGTGTATTTCATTGTTATCAGCTCCCTCTAAAATCTCTACAATAACACGTGATGGATCAATATTGTATTGCTCTGTTTTAAGTTTAAAATAATCTACAAGATATGTATCATTTAGATCTTGTTGTGAGATATTGATAGAGAAACTATAATTTGTTTTTTGAAAAACTTGGAATGTTTTGTCTATCATAATATGTGTTATATCTGGAATCATTCCAGTGAGTTCAGCTACTTTAATAAATGAGGCTGGTTGATGAGTTTTTTGTGCTTTATCTACAATACGAGCAAGAGCTTCAAATTTCTCAATTTTTCCTGTTTTATTGTCTATAATTGGTTGAAAATAGGGTACTATTAAAAAGTCTTTCACTGCTTCTTTAATTAAAGGGGTGTATTCTTTGATTTGATGTTGAAATTTTTCTAAGGCTATATTTCCATTATATTTTGTAAAGCGATTTTTTCCTTTTATTTTAGACTCTTTAAGAGCGATATGAGCATTTTTTAAGAGATAATCTGAACCTTGAGCAACAGCAATAGAAAGGGTACATTTAATGGTGAATGTATCTATATGAAACTCTTTTTCTTTAATGATTTCTTGAATCCTTTTAAGAGAATTTTCGATAATGGAGATCTCTACATTTTCATAAACAATAACAAATTCATCTGCTCCTATATAGTATAAGGAAGCATTATGTGTACAAAATAATTTTAATTCTTCAGAAATTTTCTTTAAAAGTAAGTCAGCATTTTTATAGCCATAAGTGATATTAATACTATCAAATTTATCAATATTGAGTAATGCTAATATTTTATCTGTTTGTGTTTCAAGTTTTTTATTTAATGCTTTACGGTTTAAAAGGTTCGTAACATCATCATGCATAAGTTGATTGATGAGTTGTTCTGTTTTTCTTTCAAGTTCTTGTTTTAATTCTTCGTTATATTGCATAAGAAGCTTTTCAGCATAAATGGTATGTACAACTTTTAAAAGAGATTTTTTCAAAAGTGTAACATCAAGTGGTTTAAGGATAAAATCGCTTGCTCCAAACTGTATAGCTTCTAAAAGGTGTTGTGCATCATTATAAGCTGTAAGAATAATGATTTTTTGATTATCTTGTATAGCTTTAATTTCTTTTAATAATTGTATACCATCCATTTTTGGCATATTAATATCAGTAATAACCAAATCAAATTTTTTTGTTGTACTTGTATAAAATTCTAAAGCTTCAATACCATTTGTTGCAATTTGTATATCTTGAAATAAAATTTCAAATAAAGCTAAAAATTCTATACGCGTACTTTCATCATCTTCAACATATAAGACTTTTAATGTTTTTGTTTGTTCAATTAATTCATTAATATCATCCATTCTTTTTTAGTCCTCTGTAGATAAAAAAATATAAGTTATATCATCTTCTTGTTTTTTTATTTTTTGCTGCATAAAACTTCTAAATTCCATTTCTGTTTTTGCTCTTAAAAAATCTTCTAAAAGATATTGTTCATAAGTTGTATTGTTGTTGATCATATTTTCATTTAGACCATCTGAGTAAACAAGAAGTTTTTCTAAATTTAAGATATCTATTGTATCTATTTTAAAAGATTGAGAATAAGGAGAAAGAGGAGGATTATTTGATTTTATAGTTGCAACTTCATGAGAATGTTTATTTTTGTAAAGTAGTGCAGGCATAGAAAATATGGCATAAGAGAGCTCTTTTTTTTCATGATTAAAAAGCAAAATAGTTGTTGATAGAGCTTCTTCTTCTAAAAGGTTTGGTTGAATATAGATAAAGAATTGATCTATAAGTTGTTTAAGATTTAATATTGAAGTTGTATTAGTTTTATGTTTAGAAATATAATAGTTCATAAAAGAGGAGCTCAACATTGCTGTAATTGAAGCAGAAATACCTTTTCCCATACCATCAGCAATAAAAACAAAATCTTCTTTATCACTTACTTTTTTTACAATATAACTATCACCACTTAAAATGTCTAAAGGCTTATAGTATGTACTAAGTGAGTGTTTAGTGTGTCTACTTTCATCTTTAATAATAAGTTTCTCTTTATCAAAACTAATACTTTCTTGATATTGAGAGTAATCAATTGAAAGTTGTTGTTGACGTAAAAGGATTCTATCTGCAATAACAGATTTTACACTTGTATCAAAAATTCTAAAAATACTTTCTTGAGTAAAAGGTTTTTTTAGAAAACTTGTAATGTTAACATCTAAAGCTTTTTGTAGTGTTTCATTCCCATCTATAGCGGTTACTAAAATGATAGGAATCGTAGCATCTAGCTTACGTATTTCTGCGGCCATATCAAGACCACTCATTTTTGGCATCATTTGATCGGTTAAAATCATATCTATATGGTGTTTTTTAAACTCTTTTAATCCTTCTTCTCCATTGGACGCAAAATAGACTTCTTGGAAGAATAAACCAAATAATTCTTTATATATTTTTAAAATATACTCTTCATCTTCTACACACAAAATTGTAAGTGTTTTATATATTTCTTTATTTAATTGCATTTTTTACCTTGAATATTGTGAAAAGTCTAAATTATAGAAGATGTATTTAAGTAAAACAGTTCTATGATCATGATCTTATTTCGTTGGCGATTATAATTTCTTTTGATTTAAATTAGTATAAAACAACAGTTAAAAATTGATATATATATATATAGTAACGAATAACTATGAAACAGTGGAATATTAATTGCTCAGAGTGTAAAAAAGTGTAAATAAGAGTAGATATGGAAGATAAAGTATTTAACAAACCAATAAAAAAACAGTTTGAATTTGATGAAGAGGTAGCAGCTGTATTTGATGATATGTTGCAAAGAAGTGTACCTTACTATAAAGACTCTCAAAAAATTACAGAGTTTTTTGTAGATAAATATTTACAAAACGATGGTGAAATACTTTATGACTTGGGTTGTTCTACTGCTTCATTGCTTTTGAATATACAAAGAAATTTAAAAGTAGATGCAAAACTTATAGGGTTAGATAACTCAAAAGCGATGCTAGAGCAAGCACAAAAAAAGATAGAAGCTTACAATGCAAAAAATATTAGAGTTGAAGAGGCAGATATTTTAAACTATGAGTATCAAAATGCAAAAGTGTTTGTGAGTAACTACACACTACAATTTATTCGACCACTTATGAGAGAAAAGCTTATTCAAAAAATTGCATCCTTTTTAGAGTGTGGTGGTATTTTTATATTTAGTGAAAAAGTTATCTCACACCATCCAAAATTAAACAAAGAGTTAATTGAGTGTTACTATGACTTTAAAAAGGAACAAGGTTATAGTGAATACGAGATAATGCAAAAACGTGAAGCATTAGAGAATGTGCTTGTTCCTTATAGTGAAGAGGAGAATATAAAGATGGCAAAAGATGCAGGATTTTACCACTGTGAAGTGGTTTTTCGCTGGGCAAATTTTGCGACATTTATTGCGATTAAATAGCTTTTTTTGTATAATTAGATTATCAAAGTGTGGTGCTTTGTGTATGTAGGTTAAAATGTCATGTGGTACCTACAAAGAACAGCCTTGTTAGTCTTTGACTAGCAGGGCTTTTTTTTTGGTTTAATGGTTGGGTTATGGGGTAAGATACTTTGTAGGAAAACCACATGACAATGGATCTACATACAGTAGGCTATCTGATTATAGCTGCAGTGTATATACTGTTTGCTATAAAGCAGTGACTACAACCTAAGGGACTAACCACCCCTTAGGCTTTAGCGCTGGTTTTTCTTTAAATCTTTCCCCTCTATCCAGTCAATGCTGTCACTTACACCTTTAGCAACGCCTTTGTAGGTTACAATATCATCCTCTCCACACTCTTTATGGTAGTAGCCTTGAACATCGTAGTACTCTTTGCAATCGCTATAGTATTTAAGTGAAATTCCATGTTTATTAATACACCCTAAAAAGAGTAGAGGGCTTAAAAGAAGAAGGTGTCTCATACTTTAAAACTCTCTTTTGTTTTACAAAATTCAGTTAAAAAACATTTATCACATTCAGGATTTTTTGCTTTACAAATATAGCGTCCAAAAAGTACCATCCCTTGATGAAGTGCATGGAGGTCATTTTTAAATTTTTTTACAAGTGTAGCTTCTGTTGCTTTTGCAGTTGTATCATCACTTAGTCCAAGACGGTGTGAAACTCTAAAAACATGGGTATCTACTGCCATAAGGTTTGCACCTTCATGCTCTATCATAACCACATTTGCAGTTTTTTGCCCAACTCCTGCTAAGCTTTGTAAATCTTTTGCGTTAAGTGGTATTTCACCATTAAAAACCTCTACAACACGTTTTGCCATTGCAAGGAGATTTTTTGCTTTATTATTAAAAAAAGAACAAGATTGAATTATTTTTTTAACATCATCCAACTCTGCATTGGCTAACTCATAAACAGATGGGTATTTCTCAAATAGTGCAGGAGTTATAATGTTTACCCGTTTATCGGTACACTGTGCAGAGAGCATTACAGCTACTACAAGCTCATAAGCATTTTTGTAGTTAAGTTCAGTTACAGCGTCGCTATAACGCTGCACAAAACGTTTATGAATCTCTAAAATCTCTTTTTTTGTTGC
Organism: Helicobacteraceae bacterium; assembly: GCA_027063225.1. Taxonomy (GTDB): domain Bacteria; phylum Campylobacterota; class Campylobacteria; order Campylobacterales; family Sulfurimonadaceae; genus Sulfurimonas. Next base: position 49,904 of record JAMOSG010000011.1, read on the forward strand.
TTTTTTTACTTTTTTCATAAAGGTATTATAGTATGTTTTGTTTAACAACTATTAATTTAAAATTAGTAAGATTTCAAAAGATAATTATTCAAGGAAACTTTAAAATGACAAAGAAAATTCTAACTTCACTTTTATTTGTTGGCTCAATAGCTGCTGCACAAACACTTGTAACAGTTAATGGCACACCTATTACAGATCAAGAGGTAGAGATGACGCTTATGCAAGCAACACAAGGGCGTTTTGATCAATTACCAGCAGATAAGCAAGAACTTTTTAAACAGCAAGTATTACAACAACTTGTAGGTAAAGAGTTAGCGTATGGAGATGCTAAAAAAAGTGGTATTTTAAATTCTAAAGAGTTTAAAACTGAATTTGAAAAAGTTAAACAAAGAATCCAAAAAGATTTAGCAGTACAAATGTGGCAAAAAAAGATGCTCGATAAAATTGCTGTTTCAGATAAAGAGTTAAAAGATTATTATAAAGATAATAAAGAAGAGTTTGTACAACAAGAGAGTGTGCACGCTCGTCATATTTTAGTAAAAACTAAAGAGGAAGCACAAAAGATTATTGCTCAATTAAAATCTTTATCTGGTATGCCTCTAAAAGAGAAATTTATTGAACTTGCAAAGAAAGATTCTATTGGTCCTAGTGCTTCACGTGGAGGAGATTTAGGTTTCTTTGCAAAAGGGCAAATGGTACCAGCTTTTGATAAAAAAGTGTTTAGTATGAAAGTTGGTAGCATTACAACTGAGCCTGTAAAAACACAGTTTGGTTACCATGTGATTTATCTTGAAGATAAAAAAGAGGCTGCAACAAGAAGTTTCGATGAGGTAAAAGGTTTTATTGAACAACGTCTTAAAATGGAAAAATTTAAAGAGGTTATGAACAAAAAAATGGAAGAGCTTCATAAAAAAGCAGTTATTAAATAGGGTGTTACCTACACCAATTACGACCATCTCCTTAGATGGTCGCACTTTCTATATAAAAAGAGATGATCTTTTTGATTTTTATTTAGCGGGAAATAAATTTCGCAAACTCTATACACTCTTACAAACTCCAAAAAAAGATTTAACAAAAGTAATATCGTACGGTGGAACTCAAAGCAATGCTATGGTTGCTATTGCAGCTTTATGTAAAGAAAAAGGGTGGACTTTTGAGTACTACACAAAACCAGTGAGTAGTTTTTTAAAAGAGCAAAAAAAGGGAAACTATATTGATGCTTTAAATTTTGGTATGCAACATATTGAGCTAGAGGAAAATCTTTATAGAGATTTTGTAGCTTCATTAAGTGTGACTTTAGATGAAAAAACTTTTGTGATACACCAAGGTGGAGCCAATAAAGAAGCACTTTTTGGTTTAGAGGTTTTAGCACAAGAGTTATTACAAGCTAATGTAAAATTTGATGCTATTGCAACTCCATCAGGTACTGGAACCACAGCACTTTTTTTAGCAAAAAATATCCCCCACGTGAAAGTTTATACAACTCCATGTATTGGTGATGTAGAGTATTTAAAAACACAAATGTTAGCACTTGAGCCAACTTTACCAAAAAATTTAGTTATTTTAGAACCAAAACAAAAATACCATTTTGCAAAACCCTATAACCATTTTTTTGCAATTTATGAAAAACTACTTGATGCTGGAGTAGAGTTTGACCTTTTATATGCACCTGCTATGTGGGAAGCTTTGTTGGAGCAAACAAAGGAAACAGTTTTATATATTCATAGTGGAGGAGTGAGTGGTAATGCTACGATGCAAGAGAGGTATGTTAGAAAGTTTAGTGTTATGCCACCTAAGTAGCAAAACTTTGTGTAAAAATGTTGTACAATTCCCTCGAACATTAAAAAAATCGTGTTCAAAAATTACAAAAAAAAGAGGTAATAATCATGAATAATATATTTGAAAAACTAACACATAATATGACACAATCTATTGAGAGTGCGCTCTCTTTGGCACTTCATAACCAAAACCAAGAGGTTACAGATGAGCATTTTTTATGGGCACTTTTAACAAATAGTGACTCAGTATTAAACCAAATGCTTAATAAAATGAATGCAGATAAAGTTGCACTTGAACTTGATGTAAAATCAATGGCGGAGAAACTTCCAAAATCTTCAAGTGTTACAAAAGAGAATATTAGACTTTCACGTAGCTTTGTACAAAGCTTAGAAAATGGTGTAGGTCTTATGACAAAAAATGGGGATAGCTACTTAGCGGTAGATACTTTCATTTTGGCAAATTTAAAAACAGAGCCTTATAAAACTATTTTTGAAAAGTATATTGATGTTTTAGAGTTACAAAAAAATCTTGAAGCTGCACGTGGTGGAGCAAAAATAGATTCTCAAAGTGCAGATGAAACACTAGAATCTTTAAGCAAATATGGAATCGATTTAACACAACAAGCAGCAGAGGGTAAACTCTCTCCTGTAATTGGGCGTGATGAAGAGATAACTCGTATGATGCAGATTTTAATTCGTAAAACAAAAAACAACCCAATGCTTTTAGGTGAACCAGGGGTTGGTAAAACTGCACTTGTTGAAGGTTTAGCACAAAGAATTCAAGGTGGGGATGTTCCAACTTCACTTCAAAATAAACGTGTAGTAGCACTAGATATGTCAGCACTTATTGCAGGTGCAAAATATAGAGGTGAATTTGAAGATCGTCTTAAAGCGGTAATAGATGAAGTAAAAGAGAGTGGTAATATCATTCTTTTTATTGATGAGATTCATACAATTGTAGGTGCGGGTGCATCTGAAGGTAGTATGGATGCAGCAAATATCTTAAAACCAGCACTTGCTCGTGGAGAGCTTCATACTATTGGTGCAACAACACTTAAAGAGTATAGAAAATATTTTGAAAAAGATGCAGCATTGCAACGCCGTTTCTTACCAATTAATGTAGATGAACCTAGTGTAAACCAAACACTTCAAATTTTACGTGGAATTAAAGAGCGTTTAGAAGCACACCATAATGTAAATATTACAGATAGTGCATTAGTAGCAGCTGCAAGACTCTCTAACCGTTATATTGCAGATAGATTTTTACCAGATAAAGCGATCGATTTAATCGATGAGGCTGCGGCTGAGCTTAAAATGCAAATTGAATCTGAGCCAAATTTACTTAGTAGTGCAAAACGTCGTTTATCTGAACTAATGGTAGAAAAAGAAGCTCTTAAAATGGAGAAAACTCCAGCAAATGAGAAACGCCTTGAAGAGATAGAAAAAGAGCTTGCAGATGTGCAAGAGGAAGTTTCTAAGCTTCAATCTCAATTTGAAACAGAAAAAGCTGTATTTGAAAAAATTGCAAATATTAAAAATGAGATTGAGCAAAAACGTCGTGAAGCTGAACTTGCTAAAGCACAATCTGACTTTAACAAAGCTGCAGAGATTGAGTATGGTGAAATTCCAAAACTTATTGAAGAGGAAAAAGCACTCAATGAGCATTGGGAAAAACTTCAAGAGAGTGGAACACTCCTTAAAAATAGTGTAGATGAGGAAGCGATTGCTTCTATAATTTCACGTTGGACAAATATTCCTGTTACAAAAATGTTAGCAGAAGAGAAAGATAAAATCTTAAATGTTGAGCATGAACTTAATAAAGATGTAGTAGGTCAAGAAAAAGCGACTCATGCTGTAGCTCGTGCTATTAAGCGTAATAAAGCTGGTCTTTCAGATGGAACAAGACCAATTGGAAGTTTCTTGTTTTTAGGGCCAACAGGGGTTGGTAAAACACAAACTGCTAAAACATTAGCAAACTTCTTGTTTGATAGTCCGGATGCGATGATTAGAATCGATATGAGTGAATATATGGAGAAACACTCAGTATCACGTTTAGTTGGTGCAGCACCTGGATATGTAGGGTATGAAGAGGGTGGACAACTTACAGAAGCAGTAAGACGTAAACCATACAGTGTAATTTTATTTGATGAGGTGGAAAAAGCTCATCCAGATGTATTTAACATTTTACTTCAAGTGCTTGATGATGGACGTTTAACAGACAATAAAGGGGTAACAGTAGATTTTACAAATACTATTATCATTTTAACGTCAAATATCGCAAGTGATAAAATTATGAATCATGCTGATGATGAAAACCTTGAAGAGATGGTAATGGCAGAGCTTCGTGGTAAGTTTAAACCAGAGTTCTTAAACAGACTTGATGATATTGTAATCTTCAATGCTTTAGGTGCAGAGCAAATTAAAGGAATTGTAGATATCTTCTTTGGAGATATTCGCAAAAAAGTGCAAGAGCGTCAAATTGAGCTTACACTTACAGAGAGTGCAAAAGAGTATATTGCAGAGGCTGGTTTTGATCCTGTTTATGGTGCAAGACCACTTAAACGTGCACTTTATGAGATTGTAGAGGATAGACTTGCAGAGCTTATCTTAGAAGGTAAAGTGGTAGAAGGTAGCAAAGTTGTTTTTGACTATGTAAATGGTGAAATTGAGGTTAAAATCTCTTAAGAGGTTTTAACCAAGCCGTTTGTGAGCCACTTTCTCTATTTTAGAGTAAAGTTCAGGTTTGTTTTTTATAAAGTTTTGAAAATCATACGTTGTAAGCTCTAAAAGCTCACAGCGTGATGATGCTACAACAGTTGCAGTTCTTGGAATATTTTTTACAAGTGCAATCTCCCCAAAAAAATCTCCCTCTTTGAGTGTTATGGAAAAATTATCTTTTATCACTTTTACAGAACCATCTAAAATAAAATACATTGCATCACCATTAGCACCTTTTTTTATAATAGTTTCATTTTTTCTAAAACGTTTCAGGTGAAGAAGTTTTGCAATATTTGCAATAATACCAAATTCTAAATCTTTAAAAATGGGAACACTTGCTACCATCTGCCAGTTTGTAGTGTCACGTAAACGTTGAATCTCTTGTGTAAAACCACTTGCTAAAATACCTGCTGGAAGTGCAAACATACCAAAACCTGTAATGGCTGCAAGACCTCCTAGGAGTTTTCCAAGTGGAGTAATTGGTGTGACATCGCCATAACCAACAGTAGAGAGTGTAACAATTGCCCACCAAATAGAATCTAAAAGGGAGTTAAACCCTTGTGGGTTGGCATCTCTTTCTACAAAATATAAAATAGTAGAGATTGAAAGTGTTAAAATTATCATCAAATAAAATGCAGCAGCTAAAGATTTACGCTCATTTATAATTACATCTTTTAAAATAAGAAGTGCAGGGGAGAAACGGGCAATTTTAAGTAGTGTAATAAGTGATAAAACAATAAAAAGGTCTTGATTTGCTCCAAAGAGTAAAAGAAAAAAAGGTAAGATACTTAAAATATCTACAATCCCAAAAGGGGAAAAGAGATAACCACTTAGGGAGTTGTAGTGAACACTCGATAGCGTCAAAAATTTTCTGTAAATTCCTCATCAACTACACAATCGTGTTCCAAATCTTCCCACGAAACATATTTTCTGTCCATCCATTTGGCATTGGTATCAATAGCCAGCGGTACCAAAAGTCT
>JAMOSG010000012.1 GCA_027063225.1 Helicobacteraceae bacterium
CCCTTTTAGTAGAAGATAATATTTACATTATAGAGTTTAAAGTGGGAAGTGATGATGCTCTAAAACAGATAGAGCAAAAAAACTATGCACAAAAGTATCAAAACCAAAACAAAGCAATTTATCTTATTGGGATTAATTTTTCAAAAGAGAGTAAAAATATTGCAACATTTGAGTACAAAAAGGTTTAGTTAATGAGAGAATTTAGTTATTTAGAGCTTGGAGCAACACTTTTTATTCCAGCAACACATAAACATTTAGAGGCAGTTATTTTAGAAAATAAATATCCAGAGCTCAAAAGTGTTGTAATAGATTTAGAAGATGGAATTGATGATGAACAAACACAAGAGGCGTATGAGCGTGTTAAAAAGCTTTTAGAGGGGTATAAACCTAAAAAACTTTTAGTGTTTATTCGTCCTAAAAATATTGCCATGCTTGAACAACTCCTTTTTTTAAAAGGGATTTTAAATATAGATGGCTTTGTACTTCCAAAATTCTCTTTAGCAAATGCAAAGGCTTACTTAGAATTTTTAGAGCCATTTAAGTTTTTTGTTATGCCAAGTATTGAGGCTAAAGAGCTTTTTAATCTTAACTCTTTAATTGAATTACGTGAAATTATTTTAGCATCTAGTGTCAATATAAAGTTAATCCGTTTTGGGCTTGAAGATATGCTTTCTCAACTTAAAATGAAACGCCCATCAAATAGAACCTATTTTAAACTTAGTAGTGTTTCGTATGTTGTTGGTAGTTTTATAGCAACATTTAAAAGTGCAGGGTTTGCTATAAGTGGAGGGGTGTACCCTTACTTTAATGATACACAAGGATTTTTAAAAGAGGTACAAAAAGAGCTTGAAGAGGGGCTTTTTTCAAAAACTATTATCCATCCAAACCAAATAAAACCGCTGCATGATCTTTATAAAGTTTCCCAAAAAGAGTTTAATGAAGCTTTGTATGTAATGGAGAATAAACACAATGTAAGCTCTTATGATGGAAAGATGGTTGAGAGAAAAACTCAACTCAATAATGCCAAAGAGATAGTGCTTCGCGCAGAAGTTTATGGGGTGGTTTAAAACTATTGTGTAATAGTTTTAAAATCTAGCCCCATCTGTTTAAAGTTTTGCTCTACTTTAAACCCTTTGTAGCTTTTTCTTGGTTTAGAATTTATATATAGTACAATATCTCTTACCTCTGTATCTGAAAGTGTATTTGCATTACCAAGAGGCATATTATCTTGAATCCAAACAGCTGCATTTGGTAATTTTGCCATACTTCCATCTGCTGTATAGCTTAACCATTCCCCTTTATTATTTTTACCCCATAAAGGTGGTGTAGAGGCATTTCCTGCACCGTTATTCCCATGACAAGCAGCACATTTTTGTGCATAAAGTTTTTTCCCTTCTAAGTAATCTTGATGTGTTGCTTTATGAAAAAGTTTTATAAATTTTTTTCTCCCCTCACTCCACATTTTTTGTTTCAGTGGTGTTCTTGGTGCTTTTGGACTCATCTGTATTTTCATCCCCTTAGAAAGGGAAGTTATATAACTTGCTACTGCAATACCAACTTTAGTATTAACAACAGATCTTCCACCTAAGCAGCGTAAAAAACATCCATCTATTCTATTTTGAAGAGTAATAATGTCATGATGACGTTTAGAATAAGCTGGAAAGGCTGTTGCTGTACCAATAAATGTTCCTATTTTATTGGTTGTTCCTGCTTTATTATCTTTACCTTTTCTATGGCAATTTACACATTGTAATTTGCTATCTACATACTTTTTTGAAAGGGGATTGGTGTCTGTGTGGTTTACAATATCTTCACCAAGGGCAATAACATCTTGTAGTTTTGTATTGGTTGTTTGTTGTGCATAGAGTGAAGTGAGTAAAAGAAGGGGGAAAATAATCTTTTTCACAATTTTTATCCTTTAGACGAAATTATGGGTAGTGTAAAATAATTTCTGTAAATTCCAAATTGACTATGATTATAAAAAAGAAAAAGGATCATAGAGATGGAATTAACAGGTAAAAAGATAGAGTTTGATTTAGAGGAGTTTGTACCTCTGCTTT
>JAMOSG010000013.1 GCA_027063225.1 Helicobacteraceae bacterium
AAAGCAGAGGTACAAACTCCTCTAAATCAAACTCTATCTTTTTACCTGTTAATTCCATCTCTATGATCCTTTTTCTTTTTTATAATCATAGTCGATTTGGAATTTACAGAAATTATTTTACACTACCGAACACTCTCTTGAATATTCTCCATATCGTAATGGGAACTCGCTCCAATAAAGCGTAAAAGAAAATCAAGTACTAAAAAAAGGGTTAAAGGGTACTTTAGCACTAAAAAAATTTGATGATACTGTTGATGGAGTGTTTGGTTGTTATCAAAAAGAGTTACCAATACAAGTGTTAAAACAACACCAATAAGTGTTGTGCGGTAAAGTTTTGTAATGTATGGATGATGAATCTCATCACTTATGCAACTAATAGCAAAGTTTTTTATCATTTTAAACCCTTGGAAAAAACAGATTGTACTATTTTAGTGAAAATATTTAATACCAAATTTAATCACAACCTAATACAATACAAAAAAAGAAAAAGGTAGGCAATGAAACAGTTAAATCTACTCAAAGAGATTATTGTTGTAAATAAAGCAGCACTTTTAAATGCGATTAACACAAAAAAAGAGTTTGGTGTAACAACAGATGGTGAAGTTTTTGTTGAACCACTTAGTGATGATAAAGTGTATATTTTTAAAGGTAAAGACAATTCTACACAAGCTTCATTAGCAATGCCTCAAAAACCAAAAACATTAGCAGAGATTTTTGGAAAAGAGTACCAAGTTGTAGAAGATGGAGATAGAGTTTTAATAAAAGCTGGTGGAGCATGGCAAAAAGTTATAGATATGAATTTACAAAATGCTTCATATGACGATACAACACAAGATGGTGTAAGTGAATTCTCTTACAAACCACTTGAAGATATTGGCTGGTATGCAACAGATTTTGATATTAAATACAGAGAGCTTGTAGAGTTTTTAGAAAATGAGTGTGATGGTATGTTAGTGTGTATTGAAAGAGATGATCCATACCAATTTAGTGGAATGGGCTTTTTAGCAAATAATGAAGAAGCAAAAGAGAAACTTTTTAGTTTTGTACAAAATATCATCAAAGACAAACTTGCAAATAATGAAGATTACTCTCAAGATATGTTAGATGATGATCAAGAGGAAGCGATGGAGTTTTTTAAAATAGCTAAGCCATAAAGGCTTAGACTATTTTTTAGGCATTATAATTGTAAAGTAGTCTCCCTCAACTTTATGTGAAATTTTTTCCTCATCTACACCTTTTGGAATAGAGTAAGATTGAAAAAAGTATCTTGAAGATGCGTAGTAGCTATTTTTGTCTTTATGCTCAGTCTTAATATTCATCTCAATAGAGAGAATATGATCTTTAATAGTAAAACTTACATTTTTAGCTTGGGCACCGTTAAGTTTTACGCGGTAAATATAAGAATTTTTTGTTTCTTCATAGAGAGGCTTTTTCTCATAAAGTTTTGGATTTTTTGCTTTTTGTGCAAGTAAGTATTTGTTTCTTTTTTCAAGTTTTGTAATGCGAGCTTTGTACTCTTTTATAAGTTCTTGGTTTGCTTGAAGTTCATCGTTTAAATCTAAAATAAAATCACCAAATGAAAAAGAAGAAGTTGTAAAAACTAAAGATGCAACTAGACCACTGAGTAATGTTTTTTTTAACATTTCCAACCTCCTAAAAGTTTATTTTCATAGAAAATTGTAAATCTAAAAGTTAAATAATTTCCTAATCAACAACTAATGGTTGGTAAACAAGAATCTTTCAAGGATAATTTTAGCTGCGAGTGAATCTACTCTTCCATCACGTTTGTAATTCCCTTTTAAAAGTTCTTCTGCTTCGAGTGAACTTCCAGCTTCATCTTGGTAAAAAACTTCCCCTTTAAAATCAACAAGGTTCATAAAATGGGCTACTCTTTTTCTCATATCTTCCTCACTGCTACCACCCATAGGAATCCCAACAATAACACCTTCAACTTCCCATTCATCTAAAACCTTTTTTACATCAGCTGATGCTTGGTTACGGTTTTTACGAATGATGGCTGGAAGGGGAGTTACTATATCTTTATGTGCAGAGTAAGCAAGTCCAATACGTTTAAGCCCTAAGTCTATAGCTATAAGTTTCATCTATTTTCCTAAACAAAATGAGCCAAACATTTTATCGAGCATCTCATCATTCTCAAATGGACGTGTAATGTTTGCTATAGCTTTTATGGCTTGGTTTAAATGAAATGAAAAAATCTCCAACTCTTGATCATAAAGTGGCTCAAAAGATTCCTCTATATTTTGGAGTGTTTCCTCTACGGCAGAGATTTGACGTGAAGATATAAGCATCATCTCATCAGTTGTATTTTTGCTATCCATAATCTTTTTTAAAACTTCTAAAAGTTTATCTACATTCTCTTTAGAGTTAAGCTCTAAGTCAAATTTTAGATCATAATTGAATTTTTGTTCTAAATCTATTTTATTTTTAATAAAGATTTTCTCTTTATTTTGAGCATATTGCTCTATAAGATTTAAAAGCTCTTTATCTTCAGTATCAAATTCACGTGAACTATCAAACACAGCTATAACAATATCGCTTTGCTCTATTGCCTCTAGTGAACGCTCAATCCCTATCTTCTCTATCTCATCATCTGCTTGACGAATACCTGCAGTATCTACAATGCGAATAAGGTGAGTACCTATTTTTACTTGCTCTTCAATAGTATCACGCGTTGTTCCTGCAATATTACTTACAATAGCACGATTGTAGTTTAAAAGTGCATTTAAAAGTGAGCTTTTTCCAACATTTGGTTTTCCAATAATTGCAACACGAAACCCTTGCATTAAACCTTCGCGTGATTTTGAAGCATTGAGTGTAGTGTTGAGTTTTTTATGAAGTTCTTTAAGTTTAGTAGCTATTTGCTCTACTAAATCTTCAGGAAGATCCTCTTCTGCATAATCTATTGTCACTTCAGAGTAGGCTAAGATATGGATAATCTCATCTCTTACCTCTTCAATATATCTTTTTAAAGAGCCTTTGAGTTGCTTTGCTAAGATTTTTGCTGCATCTTCACTTTTAGCTTCTATAAGTTGAGCAATAGCTTCTGCTTCACTTAAGTCTATTCTACCGTTAAAAAATGCACGTTTAGAAAACTCTCCTGGTTGTGCTACTCTTGCACCTAAAGCAAGAGCTGCATTTAAAATAGTTTGTGCAACAATAACCCCTCCATGACATTGAATCTCTACTACATCTTCAGCAGTAAAAGAAAAAGGTGCTTTAAAGTAGATAACAATAGATTCATCTATAAGTTCATTGTTTGCATTATAAACATTACAAAGAGTTGCATAACGTGGAGTAAAATTTTCTTTTTTTGTGAGTTGTTTTGCTATGTCTAAGGCTTTATCTCCACTAAGGCGTATAATGGAGATTGAGCCTATGCCATTGGCTGTAGCAATGGCACAGATTGTATCGTTACTCATTTTAGTGAGCGTAGTAATCGTTGATAATAATATATTTTAATCCATCTCTTGTAGAGCGGACAACTATATATTTTTCTGGGTATGTTTCACGAAGTTTCTGGAGTGCAATTTGAATTAAAACGCCATCTAAAATTTTTGTTTGTGCACGCCCTTCATTTTCGATAGTATCGTAAACTTCCACTAAGTAAGCATCTATTGCTTCTTCTTGATTTTTCAAGAACTCAGCAATTTCTAGTACAAGTTGTACACCATACTCTGCATTAATCCAGTTAAAAATCATATAAGAGATTGCTTTGTAGCGGTATCCCTCTTTTCCAATAAGTAGTGCTGCATCTTCACCTTGGAAGTTTACTAGAACTGTATTTTCATCGTACGGTGTTACCTCTATATAGTCAATTTCAAAACATGAAAGATCAAAAAGCTCATTTACTTGCTCTTCTATTTCAGTTGCAATTGCTTCAATATCACGTGAAACTTCCTCATCTTCATGAAACTCCTCTTGTTCTTCAACAAAAGTTTCTACAACAGGTTTATGTGCTTTTTTATGGAAGTGTTTTTTTTGTTCAGTTTTTTTTGCTTCTCTTTTTTTAGGTGTTTGTTTCACCTCTACAACTTCATCTTCTTCTATTAGAATAGATTTTTTTGCTTTAGTTTTTTGTACTTTTTTAGGTTCAGATTTTTTTGGAGTAACTCTAGAAGTTGGTTGTCTTTTAGGTTGTTCTTTAACTTTTTTAGTTTTTGGTTTTGCTTTTTTTCTTTGGTATTCTTCTATCTCTTGTGTAAAATCGTAAGCTTCATCCTCTTCTTCATCATAGTATTCTTCATCATCATAATACTCTGGTTCAGGAGCTTTTTTTGTTGCATGTTTCTTTGCAGCTATAATGATTGCATTTTTTTTCATAAAACCAAATACACCTTTATTTGGTTGTTGAACAATCTCTATATCTAAAGCAGTCACAGAGCAGCGAAGTTTTTTCGCTGCTGCTTCATATGCTTCTTCAAGTGTAGGAGCTTCTATTTTAAGCATAATGGTTCCTTTTTATTTGTTCTTAATAGCTTTTTCTAAATCTTCTTTATTTTTAAATTGTTGGTTTACAATAAACTGTTGTAACATTGAGAATAAATTGTTTACAAACCAGTATAACACAAGCCCAGATGGGAAAGTCATAAAGAAAAATGTAAAGATAATTGGTAAAAATTTAAATACTTTTTCTTGTAATGGGTCTGTAAAATTGTTTGGTGTCATTCTTTGTTGGAAATACATTGAAGCACCCATTAAGATAGGTAATACAAAGTATGGGTCCATACGTGAAAGATCATTTATCCATAAAATCCAAGGAGCACCTTGAAGCTCTTCAGCATTTAAAAGTACACGATAAATTGCAAAAAATACAGGGATTTGTAAAAGCATTGGTAAACATCCACCTAGTGGATTTGCACCGTGCTTTTTGTACATCTCCATAACAGCCGCATTCATACGTTGAGGATCACCTTTGTATTTTGCTTGAATCTCTTTGATTTTTGGTGCAATAGCTTTCATCTTTTGCATAGACACCATACCTTTGTATGTTAAAGGATAGAGTACTAAACGGATAAGAATTGTAAGAGCAATAATAGACCAACCCCAGTTACCAAAAATTCCATGTAAGTATGAAAGTAATGCAAAAAGTGGTTTTGCAGCAAATGTAAACCAACCATACTCAATAGCATTTACTAAAATAGGATCGATACTTTTTAAGATATCGTAGTTTTTAGGGCCAATATAACCATGAAAACTCATAGTTGGAAGAGCATCAAAATATACAAGTGGATTGTTGTCTGCATCACGCTCAACTAAAATAGTTGTATCTTTTTGAAATCCATACATAATTGAAGCAGTGTATTGATCAAATGAAGCAACAAGTTCTACACCTGTAAAAGTTTTACGCCCTTCCATTTCACCATCTTCAATAATAGTTAAAATTTCATCATCAGTATAAATAAGCGCACCAACTGCTGCCATCATCTGTTCAGTTTCATTTACCTTTGGACGTTCTCCAAGGTAGATGAAGTAACGTTTTTCTTTAGAGAGTTTAACTGTAGCATCATAGTGTCCATCATCGTAAAATGTAAGCTCTTTAGTAACTGTTAACTCTGAAAGTTTTTGTGTTAATGTTACTTTTTTCGCTTCACCTTTTGTAAGTGTAATTGTTTCTACATCTGCACTATAAGGAGTTTTTTTAGCTTCTTTATTGAGATCCTCATCCATAAAACGGATAAAAAGAGGCTTTGTTGCAAATGTTTGAATCATTTGTGCATGTTTGTTATCTTTAGTATTGTATTTCTCTTGAAGTAATTCTTTAGATGCAATACGACCAAGTGTATCAATAGTTAAAATAAAATCGTCTGCTTTAACTGTTACAATATCATTTGAAGCAGTTTTTGTTACAGAAGATGGTGTATTATCTGTAGATGATGTAGTTGTTGAAGCTACTTGTGTTTTAGCATCTTTTAATGCAACTGTATTGTTTGGATTTTGAGTGTCTAGATTCTCTTTAGGAGGAAAAATTGCTGTATAGACAACGAAAAATAAAATCGATAACCCAACGGCTACCATAAGTCTTTGATTTGGTGACATTTTATCAAACACAAATTACCCTTTATATGAAAAATTTTTTATAATGTAATAGCGGTTATTTGGAGTGGGAACCAGCCAATACTTAATTGCATCAATCTCTAATTTTTTTGGATGACATTGAACATTTTTTGTTGTAGGATATTCTATGCCACCTTCAAAGAGTTGATTACATCTTAGTATTCTAGTAAAAGAGTGATAAAAAGCAGTTAAAAGTGAATTTTTTTCAAAGTTAATACGTGCATATTCACTACAAGTAGGGTAGTAGCGACAGCTTCCATATCCAAGAAGTGTAAAAAACTTTTGGTATAGCCAGAGTAACTTAAGTAAAAATTTTCTAATCATGATTTTTCTTTGACTGCTTTTGAACGACTTAAAACTTTCATAAAATCTCTCTCAAGATTTTTAAATTGAGCTTCAACTGTAGAAGTTTTAGCAACAAAAATATAAGTTCCATCTTTTAGTGATTTGGAATGTTGAACAAAAAGGGAACGAAGACGCCTTTTTGCACGATTTCTCATTACAGCATTGCCAACTTTTTTGGTAGCTGTAAATCCAACTCGTTTTATTCCAGCTTGAGGAAGGAAAAATAAAACAACGTTAAAACTATGTTGTGATTTTCCCTTTTTGTAGATATACCCAAACTCCTTATGGAGTTTTAGTATAGAGAATTCTGCTAAACGCTTAATCTTTTACGACCTTTAGCACGACGACGATTTAAAATTTTACGACCATTTTTAGTAGCCATTCTAGCTCTAAAACCGTGAGTTCTTTTTCTCGGTGTGTTATGTGGTTGGTATGTTCTTTTCACGACATATCCTTATATAAAATTAGGTTTGAAATACTACAAAAAAGTTACTTAAACTCTATTTAACAAGAAACTCTTTTAGCGATTCTGCTTGAGATTGTGCTTGGTTTGCAAAAGGATCAAGTGCTTTTTCCACTTTTCCTACATGGCAATCTCTACATTTTTGAATAACTTTATGCTCTTTTACACCCACTGCGTTTATTTTTTTCATTGAGTGACAAGCAAAACAATCATCTCCACAATCTGACATACTCTCTGGGTTGGCTGAGTGGCAGTTTATGCATGTAAGCATAGGAGAGTGACGCTTGTCTGTATGAATAGTAGGTAAAAGTTTAGGATGACATGTAAGACAATCTCCAGTACACGCTAAAAGATTAGCAGATATAAGTCCAATTAATAATAACCATTTCATAAATGTGATTTTAACATAAAACTTGTTTTATTTAGGAAAAAATTATATAATCAAATAAAAAAGGAAGTTTAATGAAAAAGATAGCTTTATTAGCAGCTACTGCTGCACTTGTAATGTTTAGTGGTTGTACGCAAGAGACTCAAAATAAAATTGGAAGAAGTATTCAAAATTGGACAGGTACAGATGGTGTACTTGATGTTTATATGGGCAGCAAACTTGTGCAGAGATTTATTAAAATAGATAAACTCACAACTGCAATAAGTACAGATGGAAATGTTCCAAGAAATTATCGCTATGGGTATGGATATTTAGATACAAACTTTAACTACAAAGTAGATAAGGGTGAAAAAAAGATCTATTTTGAAATTAGTAACTACTCAACACCTTATGTTTTTTATACAAATCCACTAGACTAAAGAGAGTTTTATGGAAGTTTTAAAACTTTTTAAAAAACTTATTGAGAGTAAAAGTGTAACTCCTGATGATGGTGGACTTTTAGATTTTATAGCATCTTATTTAGATGATTTTGAAGCTATAAGAGTAGATAGTAATGGTGTAAAGAACCTTTTTCTTTATAAAGAGTTTGGTGAGGGAGATCATTTTTGTTTTGCAGGGCATGTAGATGTTGTTCCAGCAGGAGATGGTTGGAGTAGTGACCCTTTTGTTTTAACGCAAAAAGATGGCTACCTTTATGGGCGTGGCACACAAGATATGAAAAGTGGTGTTGCTGCATTTACGCAAGCGTGTAAAGAGGTAAAAAATTTTAAAGGGACACTCTCTATTTTACTCACTTCTGATGAGGAGGGTGAAGCAACAGATGGTACTATAAAAGTGCTTGAATATTTAAAAGAGCATAATCTTTTACCACACTACGCAGTTGTCGCTGAACCAACTTCTGAGGATGTTTTTGGAGATGCTATAAAAGTTGGAAGGCGTGGCTCAATTAATGGTTACTTGACTATTAAAGGCAAACAAGGGCATGCTGCGTATCCAGAAAAGTCACTTAACCCTGTGCATATTTTTGCTCCAAAACTAGCATGTATGGCTGGAGTAAATTTAGATAATGGCGATGAATATTTTGCACCAAGTAAATTTGTGGTAACAGATATCCGTTCAGGTATGGAGGTAACAAATGTAACTCCGAATGAACTTAAGATGATGTTTAATGTAAGAAACAATACTCAAACAGATCAAGAAAGCATTAACAAATTTGTTGCAAAACACTTAGAGGGGATTGAGTATGAGTTAAAGCTTACCCAAGGCTCTTACCCTTTTATGACACAAACTGATACAAAAGTGGTGCAAAATCTTGATAGTGCTATTTTTAATGTAACAGGTGTAAAAACGAACTATTCTACTGCAGGTGGAACAAGTGATGCTCGTTTTATGCCAAGCTTTGGCATAAAAGTTGTAGAGTTTGGTGTAAAAAACGATACAATTCACTCTGTAGATGAGCGAACTACTGCCAAAGAGGTTACGCAACTTTTTGAAGTCTTTAAAAATTTAATTCAAAATTGGAAATAAAGGAAAAGTATGGAATTTGTACAAACAGATAAAGCACCATCAGCGATTGGGCCTTACTCTCAAGCTGTTGTTGTAAATGGTATGGTATATACATCTGGTCAAATTGCACTTACACCAGAAGGTGTAATGCTTGAAGATGATGTTATAGTACAAACAAAACAGGTGTTAAAAAATTTAACTGCTGTGTTAGAAGAGGCTGGAAGTTCATTGCAAAATGTTGTTAAAACGACTATTTTTATTGCAGATATGGATGATTTTGCAACAATTAACGAAATTTATGAGGAAGCTTTTGGTTCACATAAGCCTGCACGTTCAACTGTTGCAGTAAAAACTCTTCCAAAAAATGCATTAGTTGAGATAGATGCAGTGGCGGTTGTTAAGTAGTTTAATGAAAAGAGCATTTTTTCTTTTTATTGTATTTTTTGGAGTTGCTTTATGGGGTGGTGGATTATGCTACTCTGTAGAGGTGGCTCCTGCTAAAAATTTACAACAGTATAAAAATACAAAATTTCCAGATAGTTGTAGAGTTATTGATGATAATATACAAAAGTATATTTATTGTGGGTGCTATCGTTCTAAAAAGGATATTAGTGTATATTTTGATTTTTTGAAAAGAAAATTTCATACTGATTTAGGAGTTGTTGTTTTACCATTAAAAAGTTTTAAAAGTGGTAAGAAGGTTGAACAATTTCGCTCTAGTTCTTTGCAAAAAGTTAAAAAAAATGCCCCTTTAAAGAAGAGTTTTGTAGATAAAACAAAGGTATGTACTACACTGCAACTTTTTACACTCTCTTATACATACGAAAAACTTTTAAGGCTGAAAAAAAGAACTTTTCCTAAGGGATGTGAGATTATGCACATAGGTAAAACATTGACTGTAAGATGTGGGTGTTTTGATAAAAATGACCCTAAAAAAGAGAGATATTTTAACAAAATAAGAAAAAGGTACTTTCATACAAAAGTTACAGAAACTTATGCCTATAGATTTAAAAAAAAGGTAAATACTAGAGTTTCTAAAAAGCTCTCTAAGACTAAGAAACAACATAAAAATGTTAGGACTATAACCATAAAACACAAGGTAAAAAAACAACAGAAAAAGATTGTTGAAAAAGTTGTTTTAAAACCTAAAGTTGTAAATGAAAAAAAACAAAGAAAACATTTGAGATACGCTGAAGTAAACACTCTTTACAAGCAAAAACGCTACAAGGATGTGATAGATTTAGTAGAAAAAAACAGTATGAATATTGCAAACTCTCAAATTTATCTTTTAGAGGCAAAAAGTGCAGAGGCTTTGGGTGAGCAACAAAAAGCATCTGAAATTTATCAGAAAATTATTTTTCAAGTTGCTCAGGAGTTAGATGGTGAGTAGAAAAAAGATATTGCTTGTTTTTGGAACACGTCCAGAAGCGATTAAGATGGCACCTTTAATTAAAGTTTTACTTGAAGAAAAAGAAGACTTTGAAGTTAAAGTTTGTATAACCGCACAACATAGAGAGATGCTTGATCAGGTGTTAGATTTTTTTGAAATTAATGTAGATTATGACTTAAACCTTATGAAAAAAAAGCAAACATTATTTGATATAACATCAAATGTATTGCTTGGATTAGAAAAGATTTTGGAAGATTTTACTCCAGATATAGTTATGGTACATGGAGATACTACAACATCTATTGTAGCGTCTTTAGCGGCATTTTATAAGCATATTAAAATTGCACATATTGAAGCTGGACTTAGAACAAATAATCTTCAAAGTCCATGGCCAGAAGAAGCAAATAGACAAATTACAGGAGTGTTGGCCAATTACCATTTTGCACCTACTGATGTATCGAAAGAAAATTTAGTAAAAGAAAACAAAGATAGTAAAAATATTGTAGTAACAGGAAATACTGTTATAGATGCACTTTTTTTAGCACTCGATAAAATTAAAAAAAGTAAAACTTTAGAGTTGCAAATGGAACAACAAATTTTAGATTTTGGTTATAAAATAAATAAAGATAGAAAAATGATTTTAGTAACTGGTCATAGACGTGAAAACCATGGACAAGGGTTTATTAATATTTGTGAAGCACTTAAAGAGATTGCAGAAAAAAATAGTGAGTTTGATATTGTTTACCCTGTACATTTAAACCCAAATGTGCAAAAGCCTGTTAAAGAGATACTCTCAGGTATAGATAATGTTTACCTTATAGAACCATTGCAATATGAACAGTTTATTTACCTTATGGATAAGTCATATTTTATTATTACAGATAGCGGAGGCATTCAAGAGGAAGCTCCAAGTCTTGGTAAACCTGTACTTGTTATGCGTGATACTACAGAACGTCCAGAAGCATTAGAAGCTGGAACAGTGAAACTTATTGGAACAGATAAAAACAGAATAATACAAGAAACTCAAAAGCTTATAGATGATACAATAACATACAAAAATATGAGCAAGGCACATAATCCTTATGGAGATGGAACAGCTTGTAATAAAATTGTAAATTTTTTACTCAAAGAGAATATAGATGAATAAAAGAGTATGTGTAATAGGGCTTGGGTATATAGGGTTACCAACAGCAGCACTTTTAGCAAATAGAAGATATGAAGTGTATGGTGTAGATGTTATTCAATTTACTGTAGATACAATTAATCGTGGAGAGATTCATATAGTTGAGCCTGAACTTGAGACATTTGTACAAGCAGCAGTCAAAAGTGGAAAATTAATAGCCGATATAAAGCCACAAGAAGCAGATGTTTTTATAATAGCAGTTCCAACACCTTTTCATGAAGATTATGTGCCAAATATTGATTATGTTGTGAATGCTACAGAAAGTATAGCACCTTATGTAAAAGAGGGAAATATTGTTATACTAGAATCTACTTCACCTGTAGGGACAACAGATAAAGTGGAAGAAGTTTTAAAAGAAAATGGTGTAGATACATCTAGTATATTTGTAGCTCATTGTCCAGAGAGAGTATTGCCAGGGCATATTATGCGTGAACTTGTAGAGAATGATAGAATAGTAGGTGGAACAACACCAGAAGCTACACAAAAAACAGCAGCATTTTATAAAACTTTTGTAGAAGGTGAAGTACTTTTAACTACTGCAAGAACTGCAGAGATGGCTAAACTTACAGAAAATAGTTTTAGAGATGTAAACATAGCATTTGCAAATGAACTTAGTATGCTTTGTGATACATTTGGTATAGATGTATGGGAACTTATAAAATTAGCAAATAAACATCCACGTGTAAATATTCTCCAACCTGGTGCTGGTGTTGGTGGGCATTGTATAGCGGTGGATCCTTGGTTTATAGTGCATGCTGCAAAAGAGACATCTACTCAAGCCAATATGATTCAAACTGCAAGAGAAGTAAATACATATAAAACACAATGGGTTATAGAAAAGATTAAAAATGCAGCTTTGAAATTTGAGATAGAGGGCGGGAGAAAGGCAAAAGTTGCATGTATGGGACTTGCATTTAAACCAAATATAGATGACCTTAGAGAATCTCCTGCACTTTACATAACACAAAGGCTTATATCAGATGGTTTAGATGTACTTGCTGTTGAGCCAAATATAAAAGAGCATAAAACATTAGAAATTATAGAGTATAAAAAAGCATTGGAAGAGGCAGATATAGTTGTGTTTTTGGTTGCACACAAGGAGTTTAAAGA
>JAMOSG010000014.1 GCA_027063225.1 Helicobacteraceae bacterium
CATCATACACTATCGCCTTAGCTTTTTTATCTATAATCTGTGTTTGGCTTTCATCTGCTAATAATGCAGATGCACCAAATATACTCATTAAACTTCCTGCCAATAATGCTGTAGTGATTATCTTTTTCATCTCTATTTTTCTTCATCTTTCATAGTTTTTTTCGCACCTTCAATCATACCTTTAAAAGCACCTTTTGCTACTTTTAACATCTGTTTAGAGAGCTCTTCTGTCTCTTCTTTTAGAGTTTCAAGTGCTTCTTTTGCTTTTTCATTGGCACTGTGTATAACTGATTTACCACTCTCTTTTAAAACTTCCACAGCATCATCCACAGCATCTTTAGCTTTTACTTTGATTTGTGAATTTTTAGCTTTGATTTCATCAATATCTTCTAAAATTACTTTATATGCCTTGTCGTTAAGTTCATACATATTTTGAAAAATAGCATCAAGTGTATCTGTAAAAGCATCATCTATTGTTTCAAGATCTTCTTTAGTTTGAAGGATATCCTCTTCTACAAAAGTTTTTGTATTTTCTTTTGCTTTTTGTATATCAGCTTTTGCCTCTTGAATTTTACTGAGAATGGCTTTTTTAGTACCATCTATGGCACCTCTAGCTGCTTCTTTTCTCTTCTCGTCTAACTCTATAGCTGCTTCAATAGATGCCATAATGGCTCTCTTGGAAACATCTTTAACTTTTTGTGCACTTAGTCGTGTTTCGTTAAGTGCATTTTCTACAACTTCTTGTGTAATGTGAGAAATCTTCTCTTCTACTTCGCTTCCCTCTTTAATTACAGTTTTTACACTCTGCTTGATTGTGCTTTCCATTAACCCAAGCATTTTTGCACTTTTTAGTTTAATATCTGTTGCGGCTTCTTCAATATACTCTTTGTTCTCATCTGTAAAAGTTTCAGCAGCCTCTTTTGTTCCATCAAGAGCATCTTTGAGTTTACTTAAAAGTTCAGAATTTTTCTCTTGTATGCGATATTTAGTTTTAAGCATCTCCATATCCATAGCATCGATTGATTCTTTTGTACTTTTTTGAATTCCGTTAACTACACCTTTAATGACAGCATCAATATGTGCTTTTTCTGCATTGTCTGATTTTTTTAACTCATTTACCGCAGTTGTTACAGCATTTTTAGCTATAGAGTTAATCTCTGTTGCTCCATCTTTAACATTTTTAGTTGCTTTAAAAACAGCATTCTCAACCACTTCTACTATATCTTGAGTAACTGCTTTTCCAGTTTCATTTATTTTTTTGAGATTTTCAGAAATCTCTCTTTGCATTGTCTCTAACATTTGTAACTCCTGTTTTTTGTTTAGATGACAGAAGTATATATAATTTTAAAAAAATCTTCTGTTACTTAAAGGGCACTTACCTTGTAATTTAACAAAACTATTCATTTTCATCGTTAAATAGTTGCAAAGGTAAAAAGATAAGCCTTTTTAATATATGGTATGGTGCTGTTGATGTATCTGATATTAAGTTTGTAGATATATTTGGATTTTCTAAATCTCCAGTTACATCGACAGAGTATGAAAAGTTTTTATCTTTGCCTAGTAAAATATATCCAGCAACAGGTATGTAGCTAATAATTTTAGAGTAATCTTGAATAACAGCAACATTTAATTTAGCATCAATTTGTTTTTTACTTAAGTCAATGAATGTAGTACCATAAAAATTTGAGCTAACCCCTTGTATATTTATATTATTCAAATTTAAAATATTAGTGCCTCTATTTAGCTTTACATTCATACTGCCTTCCTCTATTTTGTATTCACGTAACATAAAACCTCCACTGGCAAACCTATAGAGATTTGGTGCTACTAAAAGTGGATTTA
>JAMOSG010000015.1 GCA_027063225.1 Helicobacteraceae bacterium
TTTTTTGATTTTTTGTAAAAAGAGCAAACGCTTTTGCTCCAATAGCCTCTGCATTTTTAATAGCATTATAAACCCCACCAGAAGATGAAGTGTGTGCACCTACAAATTTATTCATTTTTAACCTTTTGTTTTAATTTTTATAAAAACCGTTCTAATTTTAAAAGAGCTTTAAAAAATGGTTGTTTTAATTTCTCCTCTAAACTCTCCCCTAACATCTGTTTTGCTAAAGAGGAGAAAACCTCTGAAAGTGTTGGGTGTGGAAAGCTTATGTTTACAACATCACGTAAAGTCATCTTTTTAGCTGTAATCATAGCTGCTTCTCCAGCTAAAATATGTGCATTATCACCCACTATACCTATTCCTAAAATTCTTTGGTTTGAAGCATCAACAATATATTTTATATACCCCTCTGTTCTTCCCTCAATTTGAGCTTTAATATTTTTAGAAAAAGGGTATTTCTCCACTACAAAATCTAAATCTTTTAAATCTGCCATCCTCTCTGTTATACCTGAAACTACAACATTTGGACGGGAAAAAAGTGACCATGTATCTTGTTCAAAATCTGCTTTAAAAACATCATGTTCCAAAAGAAGATTTTGCGCAATAATATGTGCTCCATATTTAGCGGTATGAAAATGTTTTGGAAACTCTATTGCCACTGTTCCATTTGCGTAAACATTTTCATTAGTACTTTTTAGATGAGCATCTACTTGCACTCCACGTCTATCGTAAGCAATTTTTGCATATTGTAAGTGCATATCTTCCACTTCTGGTTTACGACCAGTTGCAATTAAAACACGTTGAGAGTAAATAGATATATGATCTCTTCCATGAAGTGCCGTTACTTCAAATTTTTCACCATCATGGTTTATCTCATTCACACGTGCATTCATATAGAGAGTAATATTTTTATCCTCCTCCATTTTTTGGATAATAACACTCGCCATATCTTCATCAACACGTTTATTTAAAATAGTTTTTGTTCTACTTATAAGATTTACCTGCACACCAAAAGCTGAAAACATTTGAGCTGATTCAATAGCAACTACACCAGAGCCTATAATGCTAATGCTCTTTGGTAGCTCCATAGTATCAAAAAAGTCTTTACTAAGCCACGCTTTATCTACTGCATTTCCCTTAAATGGAGGAATACTTGGCACCGTTCCAATAGCAATAACACACTTTTTAAAACCTATCTCATATGTTGTATCTTTTTGTTTAAGCATTAAAACTTTTTTACCATCAAAACGCACTTTTGCACGAATAAGCTCAATATTTGGTAAAGCTTTTATCTCTTTATAAATATCGCTAGATACTCTTTGCGTTAATTGATTTTTACGCTCTATAAGCTTTTGCCATGCAAAGTTATAGTGGTGTGGTTCTATCTCTATTCCAAATGTTTGAAGTCTTTGTAAATCTTGAAGATGACTCGCACTCATAAGCACTACTTTAGAAGCTAATGGACCATCAAAAACTGCTGCACCACCTAGACGATTTTTATCATCTATAAGTGCTATTTTTTTTTCTGGATTCAGTTTTGCATACTCTAAAACAATAGGCACACCCGAAGGCCCACCACCAATAACAACGAGGTCATATTTTGCTTTTAAATCTTGTTTTTGCTCTTGCGACATATTTTTACTCACCCTTAATTTTAATAAGAATCTTATTTTTTTTATCTTTAAAATAGATAAGTTTTGGAGTTACTTTATAAAGAATTGTAACATTTTTTGTTACGATTTTTTGTATAAAGCCATTGGAATTTTTCTCTAAATTCTTACCATCAAATATTGCTCTACCTAGTAAAATATTTTGCAAAATATCATCAGGGTAGAAACGACTTAAATATTCACTATTAAATCTACTTTTTGACATACACCCATTCTTAGTACAAATAAGATAGTTAATTGTTATTTTTTCAAACGACTTTCCAGCTACAAAAAGTTCAAGTTCAATACTTTTGTCACTACTACGAAGGTAACCCAAGTCTGCAAACTTAATTTTTGGAGATTTAATAATAAATACTTTAGAAGATGTGTGCTTGTAGCTTTTAATACTACAAGCACTAAAGAGAGTTATAAAGAGGGTAAGAAAAAAAATTCTCATCTATTTTTGGATAAACTTCCCACATTTTTTAGATTCTGTACCACCAAACTCTTGAATTTCACGTGCAGTTTTATCTTTAGCAATCACTTGACGTTTACACTCATCTTTTGCAATACAAACTGCATTTTCACAACCAATATCTTCTGGAACTTGTGCCATTTTTACATCCTTAAAATAATTTTTGAAATTATATTCAAACTTTAGTAAAAGTGGTATAATTTCACCAAAAAAAGATAAAAAAATATGGATAAAAAACTAACAATGCTCTCTTTAGGGCCTGGTGATGTTGAACTTTTAACACTCAAAGGGCTCAATGCCCTAAAAAATGCGGACGCTATTTGTGTTCCAACAAAAAGTGCAGATAAAACTTTTACAAAATCTATTAGCCACAAAATTGTTACTCAAGCATTAGAAATTTTAAAACTGCAAAAACAAATTATTCCCTTATATGCTCCAATGCAATTTAAACAAGAGGATTGGCAAAGCCAAGCAAATGATATTTTAGATGCTTTAAAACATAACAATAAAGTTGTATTTGTAACTCTTGGAGATGCTGGAATATACTCTAGTATCTATTACCTCCTTGAGATTATAAAAAAAGATGCCCCTTTAATTTATAAAAATTGTGAAGTGATAGCAGGTGTAACCTCTTTTAGTGCAGCAAGTGCAAGAGTAAAAAAACCACTTTGTCTAGGAGATGAAGAGCTTCACATAAAACCAATAAATCCTAGAGCTAAAGTAAAAAAAACAGAGATTTTAATGCGTCCTCGTATTGGAATGGATACTGCCTCGTTAGGGGAAGGTGATTTTTATACATTTGAAAATATGTACTTAAAAGATGAAAAAATAACATCCTCTAAAATAGGCAAAGTAAAAAAGTATATGACCCTTTTTATCAACTTTGTACAAAGAGGGTAAAATTAATTTACCTTCTTCCACTCCCCTTTTTCTATACCACTTAAATCATATTTGTTAAGATAGCCTCGTGGAGTTAAAACTCTTCCATCACGTGTTAGTTTTGTTGTAGAGTTTCCTATTAGAAGTGTTGTGGACATATTTACTTCCCCATTTTCTACACCCGCTTCTATAAGCTCTTTTGCTGTTGTTACTTTTACCATTTGTGCTTCTCTACCTAAATCTCTAGCTATAACAACTACTCTCTCTTTATATGCTTTTAACTGCTGAAGCATATCTTCATAAGGGGCTAAACGACTTCTACTTTTTGGATTGTAAATCGCTATCACAAAATCTGCTTCAAGTGCAAATTTTATACGTTTTGCAATAAGTGCTGCATCTGTAAGTCTATCGGAGAGTGATATAAGACAAAAATCTTGACTAAGAGGTGCACCAACTTCACTTGCAAGAGCTAAAACAGAACTAATCCCAGGGAGTGATCTATACTCTATCTCATCCCATAAATCTAACTCATCTAAAAGCTCAACAACTAAACTTCCCATAGCATAAACATTTGCATCCCCATTTGAAAGGAGTGCTACTGTACGACCTTTTTTCGCTTGATCTATCGCATATTGTACACGCTCTATCTCTTTTGTCATAGGTGTTGTAAAGACCTCTTTACCCTCCACCAACTGTGGTAAATCTTTTGCATACTTTGTATAGGCTACTATCAAATCTGCTTCTTCTATAGCAGCTTTAGCTTCATTTGTAAGATAACGCGATCCCCCTGCTCCAGTTGATACTAATGTTAGTTTTGCCATATTATCCTCTCCTTAAATTTTTGAGTTTACTTTTATACTCTTTTGTTATTTGATAACTATCATTTGATTTTGAGATAGCTTTGTTGTATGTAAAATCATCTAATGAAGTATATCTTAAAAACTCTAATGTCTCTTGTGGAAACCTCATCATACAGACACTTAAAAGCCAAGCGTTTGCCATTTTTACATAGTAGCCTTGATGAGTTACATTTTGAACAATATCAAAAATTATTTTTAAATACTTCTCTTGAACATAATACAAAAGTAAAATCACCAAAGCAGAGCGTACAATAAACTCATCTTTAGAATTTAACCACCCTTTTATAACCTCTAGCACCTTCTCTTGTTGCATTTTTATAGACTTAAAACCACTAAAAGTTGAATCGACCTGCGACCAGTTATCTACTTTTTTTAAAAAATCTTCCAAATGTGGCACTAAAGTTGTAAAATCCTCTTTTATATAAGAAAGTACTAATCCTTCTAAAAATATCATCTCGTAAATATTTTGCTTCTCAAGCGCTAAAAACTCATAAGGGTTTTGCTTTGCTATCTTTTTTGCTATTTTTCTTAAATGGGGTAAACGAACACCCAACATTTTTTGTTTTGTTGGGACAATTTTTTGGTTAAACTCTTTGTACTTTACTTCAGCTAAAGCCTCTAGTTCCTCTAAAACTTCACTAAAAAGCTGCACCAACAGTTACCCCACCATAGATGCGTTTACTTAAAAAAAGTGTTTTATACTCACTTGCTAAAAGTGCAGCAGGTTCAGCTACCCCTTTTATGTTAAAAAACTTTGTTGCTTGGCTTGGGCTAAACTCTTGTGTGAGTGCGTTAATATCCTCTTCATTAAAAAATTCTAAAGGCAGTTGCATCTCTTTTGCGTACTCTAAAAGCCCCACTTCATCACTTTTTGCCTCAAAACTTGCAATTTTTTTTACTTGTGAAAGCTCAAGTCCGTGCTCATAACAAAATCTTTTTACACTGTTTGCTATCTCCTCTTTTGAAGTACCTCTATTCATCCCTAAACCAAGCACTATCTCTTGTGGGTGAATTTGTAAAGCTCTGTTTGGAAGTTTTTGTGGAGTAATGTAGAGTGTTGGAAGTTCATCTTTAAAAGCTTCAAAATTATCTGGTGTGCAAAAAACAAAGTTCTCCTCTTTGTACCCTTCAAACTCTTTTACAAGTTTTTCTAAACTAGGGTACGTTACAACTTGTACTTGCTTTTTGTTAATGATAGCATTAGAAATCTCTGCTAAAGATTTTAGGTTTGTTATAGCAAAGTTATGTTTTTTTGCAA
This sequence comes from Helicobacteraceae bacterium, assembly GCA_027063225.1. GTDB lineage: Bacteria > Campylobacterota > Campylobacteria > Campylobacterales > Sulfurimonadaceae > Sulfurimonas. The sequence goes on from JAMOSG010000015.1 coordinate 5,122, forward strand.
ACATATCAAACGCTAAACGTTTTGTTTGTTCAGTTGCTGTTGTTACAAAATTCACACACCCCTTTATCTTTTGCGTTAACTCATTTGCCAACTCATTTGCACCACCTAAATGTCCAGAAAGAAGTGGTATAACTCTTTGTAGATCTAGTGTCATTATAAGTACTGCTGGATCTGTTGCTTTATCTTTTAAAAATGGGGCAATTTTACGCACAACTGCACCTGTTGCCATTAAAAAAATAATAGCATCATACTCACTCCATGCAGTTGGTAAAATCTCATCTACTTTGTTAAACTTAAAAAATACTCCACCCTCTTGAACTTTGTTAAAAACATGACACTCATGCTCCGCTAAATAGGGTAAGAGTTTTTTCGCTGCTTCTAAAGAGGGGTTGTTTATAGTTGCTATTGCTATTTTCATAATCATTGTCTTTTTTTAGGCGGATTATAGCTAGAGAGGTTTAACGAAGCAACAAAGAGAGGGTGGTGAAGCCTCTCTTTGTTGGGTTTAGTAAAGCTTAGATACATAATCAAGCAATACTAGTAGGATTAATATCCCCTAAGTAACATTGTATGTTGCCTCCTTTACTAAAGGCACTCCCACCCAATACTACCCACTTAAAAAAGCAAAAAAAAAGGGTTAAGTACAAAAAAGTACCTAACCCTTTTACAGTGCCTAAAAAAGTTGGTAACCAGCCAACTTCCAGAGGTTTACATACAATGTTACAACGTGATTATACCATACATAATTTAATTATGAAAGTTTTTTAGAACTTTTTAAAGCCTCATTTTTATACTTTATTGCATACAAATGCGACTCCACTTTTGCCTCTTGTTTTAAAAAATCTCCAAATAAAATAAGTGCCACACCTTTAATATGCTTAACCTCATCTTCTATTGTATCTATCGTTGCTTTATACACCTTTTCATCTACCCACGTGGCACGCTCAACCACCCAACATGGAGTATCTTTTGCATAACCAAGTTCATAGGCTGTATTTTTAAGTTTTTCTATTAAACGAATTGAGAGGTAAAATGCAAACGAAGAATTTTTGTTTGAGAGGAGTTGTTTTAAACTTTCAGGATTTGGTGTGCGACCCTCAACACGAGAGATAATAAGCGTTTGAGAAACACCTGGGACCGTGTACTCTATGCCAACTGCCGCTGCTGCACCAAAAGCTGCTGTTACTCCTGGAATAACCTCATAAGCAATATTTTCTTGTTTTAAAAACTCTATCTGTTTAGCAATTGTAGAAAAAAGTGAAGTATCTCCTGTATGTAAACGAACAAATTTTTTATGGCTATGCTCTTTTATAAAAGCAAAAATATCTTCATAGCTCATATCTGCAGAGTTTTCTATTAGAGTACCATCTTTACACCAAGTAAGTAACTCTTTTGGAACTAAACTACCAGTATAAAGAACAACTTCTGCCTCTTGAAGAGCTTTCATCCCTTTTAGAGTTATAAGTTCAGGATCTCCTGGCCCTGCTGAAACAAATTTAACCATCACTCTTTTCCTTTTTAATAATTATTTGGTGTAAAACCCTCTCACTCTCAGGCATCAAAAGTTTCATTTTATAAGTTGTTAAAGAGAGTGTTTTTATCTCAAACGCTATCTTGGCGTTTTGCAGTACATTTATAGCTTGCGTTAGATTACTAAGTGTTACAAAGTTTGCAACTATAATGCCATCTTCGTCTAACCTCTCATAAAGGTATGCAAGCTCTGCTATAACACTCTCTCCACCACCACCTATAAAGATTCTTTGAGGGGTGCTTTGCTCCTCTTTGTAGTGCTGTGTTGCATCACCACAATAAAGCTTAGCATCACACACAAAATGGTTTTTGAGATTTTGCTCTATAAACTCACAACGCTGTTGCTGTTTTTCAAAAAGTATGGTTCTTACTTTATAGCGTTTATACGCTTCTATGGAACAGCTTCCACTCCCTGCACCTATGTCCCATAAAAGTTGGTTTGGCTCTAGCTCAAGGCTTACCAAAGAGAGGTGGCGTTTGTAGCGTTTGGTTATCATTCCACGTTCTGTTTCAAACTCCTCATCTTCACTTATGACACTCTTTGGAGTAAATAATCTCTCTATTAAAATTACATAAGGTTGTTCTAAATCAAATGCACGGTAGCTATAGTCAAAAATGTTTATCTGCTCTATCACCTCATCGCTATACCCTAGTTTGTACCCTATGGTTACTTTGATGTCGTGAGGTTGCAGATAGTGCATCAACTCTTTGAGTTTTTCTATGGAGTTTTTGTCACACAACACAAGTGTAAACTTTTGCGTTAAAAATTTAGAAATATCAAGCTCTTTTCTTCCATGAAGTGAAAGTGCCTCCACCTCTGCATCGCTAAAGAAGAGTTTTGACTGTATATAACGCAAAGAGGAGGTGTTGTCTATCATCTTTACATATTGTGGTGGAATCTTTTTTGCCAAAAGGGTTCCAGCACTAAAGAAAAAGGGGCTTCCTGTAACTACATACAAGATATTTTGCTTCTCATAGTTTGCTAAGATGTACTCTTTTGCATCTCTAAAGGAGAGTTTTTTTATACTCTCCCCCTCCTCTTGAAAGTTTGCATCACATACCACTACATCAAAATCGTCAATGCTAAGTGTGATGTTAGAGAAGTTGTACTCCCCCATACCATTGCCAATAATTGTTACCATATTTTACTTCTTTACTTCTCTTTGCAGTGCTTTTTCAACTGATTCTATCTTTGATTTTAGTCTATTTTCTTTATTATGACGGATATCAAATTTGAGTGATGAATAAACCCTATCGCAATCTTTTACCTGCTCATATGCAAGTTCTATAACATCGAGTGCTTCACGCATAGTATTTGTCTCTATCACTGTTCCCATAGGTGTAAGTTGATACTTCACACCACTTTTTTCTATCGCATCTACTATCTTTGCAACCTGTTTTGAAACAGATGAGCCTTCACGGCAGTTATCGCTTGTTGGAAACATTGCAAACTCTAAAAGTACACTTAACATTTCTACTCCTTAATTGTGTTTATTTTTGACCATTTCATATAAATAATTGTGCATATCAAAATACCCTATAAGCATCTCAAACATCATTCTCCAAAAAAGTTGCATCATTAAAAAAACTAAAAAAAGATACAGTAGTAATTTGAGTTTGTTTTTAGATCGATACGCTTTGTAAAGGAATCTTACTTTCTCTTTGTAAACCCACAACAACACAGGCAGAAAAAAAACTCCTATATAATAAAAGAGGATTAAAACTTTTGGGGTTATGAAGTTTTGGAATGTTAAAAAATCATACATTATTGTTTAACCTTTAACTTTGATCTTATACGGTAAAGTAATCACATCAATAGTATCATATCTTATATCTAAATCTCTAGACCATAATTGTAATTGAACTAATGCTTTATTAGAAATAATTTTAACAAAATCTTCTTTATGCTCTAAAATCTCCAACACCCCCTTAAGTGTTACAAACTCCCCCTCTAAAGTTACACCTAAATCCTCATCAAGCCACTTTTTTATCTCATCAAAATCTATCCCACCAAAACGGTTATGAGTGTTTTTTGCACCTTGTGCAACTTTAGCCATCTTTGCAACACTTGTTATAAAAACTATCTTTTTAAAGTGGTGTTTTTTTAGTTTTGCTAAAGCATCATACACAAAGTTTCCAATCTCTACTATGCTTGTTTCATCATATAGCTCTTTTGCAAAATCTACTGCTGAGTTTCCAAGGGTAAAAACTATAACATCTTCATTAAATGCAGCTGCAACACTTATCTCTGCTTCTATGCTATCTATATACGCCGTAGCTGAGACTGGCTTTACAATTCCCCTTGTTCCTAAAATGCTAATACCACCAACCACCCCAACCTTTGCGTTTGCAGTATCTTTGGCTATAACCTCTCCATTTTCTACACTAAAAACTGCATGTAACTCCCCTGTTGCATCAGCTACTACACTTTGTGCATTTTGTTGCATCATCAAAAGTGGCGTTGGGTTTATCGCTGGATAATTGGGGGCAATCTTAAGCCCTTTTTTTGTAACCACGCCAACACCCTCTCCTGCCCAAATGTACAAAGAGAGATTATCTATTTTTAAAAGTGTTGGGGTTTGAACTTTGAGATTTTTTGGAGGCATTTGCAAAAGTTTGCAAGAGATTTTTGCCCCCTTTGTAACATCAAGGTCATCATTATCCCCTTTAATGCTACTAAAACAAAACTCCCCCTCATTTTCTACCTCTATAAAAGCAGAGATATTTTGAGGTAAAACAATCTCTAAAGTATCATATATTTTTCTCTCAAAGTAGTGGTTTAAACAAGCTACAAGCGTTGCTGTTGCGTATGTTCCTGTTGTGTAACCAAAGCGGAGTTTTTGTGCCATAAGTGTTTAGTTATACACCTTCATAGGTATAAACATCTCACTACCAAGTTCATCAAGCAAAACTCTATCTTCACTTAGTGCTAAAAACAGTTCTCTCCACTGCTCATCGCTGTATTTATGGGTATGTTTTAGCCACAAAGCATTGTTTTTTGCATTGCCATTTGCTTGCGTGTTTTCTGTTATTTGGCATACTTGACGAAATCTACACGCTCCATAACACCCTGTGCGACTCACTTTTATACGGTTTTTTCCTTTGTTAAGTCCCATCTCTTTAAGTATTTCACGTAGATGTGTTGCTTTGTCTATTTTCCCAGCTTTAGAGCATCTTTCATCATCACATATCATAAGAAGTGTTTTGTAGTGCATTATAGGGCGATTTGGATCAAAATCTTTTGGTTTACAAGCATAACCTTTAACCACTTCATTACCCATCTCGTTTATGAGTTTACTTCCCATTATATTTCCCAAACTCCGAGTCATAATCTTTTATAAGCCTGTACGCAGCGTGGAGTGATGCAACAACCATAGTAGAAGCACCATAACGCCCCTCTAGTATAATCCCCTCACATCCAAAGTGCTCCATAAACTCACGTCCGTACTCTTTTGACTCTACAACATTTACAAATCCAACAGGAAAAAGCAACAGTATTACATTATCTAAATTTATATTTAATCGTATGAGGGTATTTATAGCTGCATAAATATAAGTTGGTGCATTTCCACATGCAAGTACCATTGGCTCATCTTTAAATTTTTCTATGGCTAACTCAACTGCAGCATAACTTCTTGTTGTTTCGTTGCGTTTTGCCATTGCAAAAACTTCAGGTTCATTGACATAACAAATAACCTCATTTTGATACTTTTTAAGGTAAAACTCACTCAAACCTGAGCGAATCATATTGGTATCAACTATAATTTTTGCTTTTTTCTCTAGCAACTCTTTGAGTTTTAACATTGCATTAGATGAAAAGTAGATATTGTCTATAACCTGTTCAAAACAAGTTGTTGTATGAATAAGGCGTTCAACCAAAGCTCTTTCATTTTCATCAAAACGATCAAAACCTTCATATTTAACCGCTTCAGCATAAATCATCTCAAAAGATTTTACACTTATGGCATCACCTATATTTATTGGGGGTTCTTGTAGTTTAAATTCCATTATCTATTCCATTTTAGTTGTTAAATATTATACACTCTGCACAATTCAAAGTGAACTTTACTAAAAAAGAATAAATAACGGTACGATTACTCTTTATTTATTTTCAAAAACATTAAAAAGAATATGCTTAGGAACAATTTTTTGCTCAACTTGCTCCACATGAGAACTTGCTTGAAATGAATTGTGATATATACGATACCCAAACACAGAAGCAACACTAAAAAGGGAGATAGCACTTACAAGTATAATTTTATTCATTAAAAACCGTCCTAAAAAAATTATTTTTAATATTATATATTTTTTTTTATTAAAATAAACATATTAACTATAAATTTGTATAATCATTTAAAAAATGTTACTAGGTTTCTATGCAATTCACAAATAAAGATACTCAAACACTCTTAAATATAATGCGTCTTCGTCGCGATGTGCGTGGCAATAGGTTTTTAAACACCCCAATAGAAGAAGAAAAACTCCAACTCATTTTAGAATCAGCCCTTTATGCACCCTCTGTTGGGTACTCTCAACCTTGGAAGTTTGTAATTATTAAAAACCAACAACTCAAACAAAAAGTTGTGCAAAACTTTACAACTCAAAACCAAAAAGCAAAAAATATTTTCAAAGACTCTCCCCTTTATTCGCAACTTAAACTCGAAGGAATTAAAGAAGCACCCATAAATATTGCCGTTTTATATCAGCACCCACAAAAAAAGGTTCTTGGAATGACCTCTATGGATAAAATGGGTGAATACAGCGTTGTGTGTGCTGTGCAAAATATGTGGCTTATGGCACGCTCACTCAATATTGGAATTGGGTGGGTGAGTATTTTAGATGAAAAGCAACTCCTTAGAGATATTAACGCAAACAAAAACTCCAAACTTATTGCCTATTTATGTGTTGGATATGTCAAAGAGTTTTTAGATGAACCTGAGCTTAAAACTCTTGGTTGGGAGCAACAAAAACAGCTTCAAGAGTGTGTTGTTACAATAGATAAAGTATAATTCCAAAAAAAAGGTTTTTTTATGAAGCGTTATAGACACTACGATAAAGAGAGTGCCATTATTTTATCTTGTTTTGGTTCAGTGATAGAACAAGAGAAATATTTAGTATTTGAGGAGTTTGTAAAACAATCTTTTCCAAATATAGATGTTTTTACTGCATTCTCTTCAAAAATGGTTATAAAAGAGTTAGCAAAACAAGGGCAACACTACAAAAACCTCCCACAAGTGATGGCCGATGTAGATATGCTTGGATATAAACGTTATGTTATTGCAAGTGTTAATATCTTTCCAACAGATGAGCATGAAGTGCTTATTAAAATGGTGCAAGGGTTTCAAAACTTTTCACTTGCACATATTCGCTACACAAACCCTCTTTTGCAAAAAACAAAAGAGAGTTCCATTTACTTAAAACAGCTCGATGAAAGGATCCGCCAAAACACACCAGAGGCTATAAACCTCTACATTATTCACGGTGTTCCTGTTTTAAATCTTGCTGGACTTGAAGCGGTAAAATATACAAGTGAATTTTTACAACTCATAAACGAAAACAACCTCACATGCTCACTTGAAGGGGAGTTTCCATTTTTTGCTATTAAAGATGCAATTAAACGTGAAATTTTAAAAAGAGCAAACAACAAAAGAGCAAAAGTTAATATTGTCCCAATGCTTTTAGTAAGTGGAAACCACTACGATAACGATATGAAAGAGATACGTGATGAAGTTGCAACATACGCAGATGCACAACTTGTAGAATCTTTCACGCAAGATAAAAAATTCAACCTTATTGAACAAGAGGAAGTAAGAGAGATTTTTAGAAAAAATATAGAGATAGAGCTTATAAAAGTTGGAGCATTACGTTAAATGGCTTATGGTGTTGTCATAAGTGCAACAAGCTCCTCTGGGGGCAAAACGCTTCTTAGTACTGCATTGTTACACTATTTTAAAAAAAGTGTTCGCCCCTATAAGTGTGGACCAGATTTTATAGACCCGCAATTTCACCAAAAAATTGCACAAACTCCCTCTATAAACCTTGATGGTTTTATGCTCAATAAACAGCAACTTCAATGGATGTTTAGCCACTATATGGACAAAGATATAGCTATTATCGAGGGTGTTATGGGGTATTATGATGGAATGGATAAACAAAGCAGTGCTTACGATATTGCAAAAATGCTTCAAATTCCATCACTTTTAATTTTAGATGCTTCAGGAAGCTACATAACTATAGCTGCGGTGCTTAAAGGGTTGGTCGAATTTAGAGCAGACAACACCATTAAGTTTATTGTGTTAAACAAAGTAAGCTCAGCGATGCACTATGAGCTTATAAAAAAACATATAGAAGCAGAACTTCCCAACATTATTGTACTTGGGTGGATTGTAAAAGATTTGCCACCCCTTAGTTCACGCCATTTAGGGCTAGACCTAGAACAACTAAGCCAACTAGACCTTCAACAACTCTGCGATGCAGTTTTAGAGCATATAGATATAGAACTTCTCCTAGAATATGCAACAATAAATCTACCACATACCTCTTGCTACCCTTTTGAAAAAATAGAGCAAAAAAATCAAAAATGTGTTGTAGTATATGATGAAAACTTCTCTTTTTTATACCACGATAATTTAGCCTTTTTACAAGAGCGTTACAAAGAGGTAAAATTCATCTGTGCAACAAAAGATGAAACAATTCCAACAGATGCAGAGCTTGTTATACTCCCTGGAGGCTATGTTGAAACACAAGAGAGTTTTGCAAGAATTAAAAATTCACATAACTTTAAAACTTCACTTCAAAAACATGCAAAGGCTAAAAAATCAATCTACGCAGAGTGTGCAGGGCTTATCTATTTAGGTAAAAATATAGATGAAAAACCAATGAGTGGGATTTTAGATATTGAGTTTAAACTCAAAGAAAAAAGGCAAAGACTAGGCTACTACAAAGAGCTTAACTACCAAACAAAACAGATCACTAAAGGGCATGCTTTTCATTACTCTTGTGTTGTTCATGCACCACAAGCAGATGGTGGACTTTACAAAGTTTCTCAAAAAAGTATCAAAGATGGTGCATGGAGAGAGGGAAATATTTATGCCACTTACCTCCATACATTATGGAGAGTAAGTGCTAGGTTTTAGTTACTGACCTAGTTTCTCTTTTAAAAATCTTGAGAAAAGTCCAGGATATTTCTCTTTTAAAGCTTGGATTTTTGCCATATTACGCTCTTGACCTAAACGTTCAATATAAACTTTAAATTTTTCATATTTTTCATCTGAAACTTGAGTTGTTTTTTGAACAACTTTCTCTTTAGGAACTTGTTGTGGCTCTTGTTTTGGAGCTTTTACAACTTTTTTTGGTTCCTCTTTTTTTATCTCTTGTGCCACTGTTTTAGAGGCTTGTTGTTTCTTTTGTAATTTTTCTTTAGCTTCTTTTTCTGCTAAAGCTTTTTTAAGTGCTTCTAACTCTTTTTTTAGTTTTAAAACTTCTGCATCAGATTTTGGAGTTTTTTGTTTTTTTGCTATCTCTTTCTCTTTTGATGCAATAACATTTGTAGTTACAGGTGCTGCACTTACATGAATTACAACCACTTTTGGAGCACTTGTTTTTCCATTTACTTCAATTGTATAAGAAAAATCATCATCCCCAACAAACCCTTCATCTGGTTTATATTTAAAACTTCCTCTTTCGTGTAACTCTAATGAACCATGTTTTACATCATCATCTACACTAAACTCTAAATTCTCATTTGTTACAGGGGTTAAACTCTCTGAAAATTGTGTATTTGCAGTAGTTTTAAAATGTTTTGTTCTTGCATTGTTAAAAACATTTAACTCCTCTTGCGTTAAAAAGTTTAACTCAATAGACTCTGTTAAATTTGGCTTGAGTGAAATCTCTCCACTACGTGTTTGCCCTGCATATTTTACAACCCATCTTACATCACCATCACATTTTTTAAGTGCAATATTTACATTAGCTTTATAACTTTTTCCATCTAAAACAATTGTTGGATTTTTATCTGTTACAAAAATAATACTTGGGTAGTTTTTATCTTCAAAGTTATACTCTATTGTTTGCTCATCAAACTTATTTAATGAAAAAGAATCACTTACAGGACATTTTCCTTTAGCTGTTAAAGAGTAGTTATGTGTCCCCTCTTTGAGGTAGATTTTTTTATTGTTTGCTACATCTTTAGCATCAAGTTTAATTTTAATTTTTTGTGTACCTTCCACCTCAAAAAGAACATATTGTGGATATGTATTTGCTAAAATATCTTGTAATATTGTTTTAATTTTCACTAAATTTGCAATATCTTTTTGTGAAAATTTTGAAGGGTAAAGTTTTATTAATGACTGAGTAATTTTAAGTTGCTGCAAAAGAGTTTGTACCTTTTTGTACTTCTTTTTTGGATCTTCATCTAAGTTTTTAACAGAAAAGCGTTGCATATCTGTATTCATTTTTTTTGCAACTTTAAAAAGTTCCTCTTTTTTAATAATCACACACTGCTGCTCTTTTGAAGATGTATATTTTAGTTTATCTTTAAATAAAGGTAAAATCATATCATCTTCATCACTTGAACTAAAAAGTTTTGTTATACCACTAAAAAATCCACTCTCCTCTTTTGTCGCAACATTTAAAAAAAGTTTAGCATTAAGCTCTTTTATTGCTTCCTCTTTTGTTGGAGCACAACTTTTCCAAATAAGATTGTTAGATTTAACTAAATTTTCATTATACAAATCTCTAAAAACTTTCTCTTTTTTATTTAAAATTGCTTGCTCTTTTGTAACATTATCCAAAAATACAGGTATTAAATAATTAAGTTGAACAATATCTTTTATCCACTCATCTAATTTTTTTACTTTTGTATCTATATCGTTTGGAAGATTTTTTTCATCATATAAAAGTGCTTTAGCAAGTAATTTTTTTGTATTTTCCACTTGATCTTTTTTATTTACATAAGCACAAACTAGATTTTTTTTCTTTCTGTATTTAATATTTACAAGTGAAAGATTTGTTGCAGTGTTTATATAAGAAGATATCTTTTGCTCAATGGCACTTGATTCCTCTTTCCCATTTTTTTGTACAGTTTTTGTAGAAGATGTAAAACTATTGTTAATAGTTGAACGGATATTTCCACTTAATGTAACAAGAGCATCTTTTTTATCTATAGAACACCCCTCATACTCTAAAGCATATAAAGAACTCCCCACAAGTAATATAGCCGATACAAGACTTATTATTTTCAACATAAAACTCCCATTTTTATTTAATAAAATAGAGTATATAAAAAAGTAACTGTTAAGAAGATTAGTATAAAAAAAAGTTATGCAACAGCTTCAATGAAGCATAGTTGCATAATATTAAAAAAGAAGTTTATTGAAATTTATATTCTACAAAAGCACGAAAAGTTTGATAGTTAAAATCATTACTTGAACTATCCTCTTTATTTTCATCTTTAGCGTATGTTAAAGAAAATACCATATCATCCACTTCATACTCTGCATAAAGGTTATGCTCTACAATGTGAGCTTTAATACCACTGCTATCTTTATCGCCACTAAAATCACCATAAGCATAAGCAATAGAAACATTAGCTATATTAAATCCACAAGTAGCACTTAATGCTTGAGCATCTCTATCTTGTGTAATTTCATCTAAAATCATATTTTCCATACTACTAAAGAGTGCACCACCTCCAAAGCCACTTAAACTTGCTTTAGCATCTTTTTTTGTAGAGGCATTGTACGCTGCTGCTACTTCAAAATCACCAAATACAGCACTAACAAATCCACCATAAATATCTGCTTCAATACCACTATTTTCTAACTCTCTTTGCATAAGGTATTGCCCTGCAATACTTAGCTTTACACCTTGAATATCAAAAGGGATTGTAGCATCTACGTAGAGTGAATTACTTGCATTTGCACCATTATCAATATGGTACCCCCAAAAATTTGTCTCTACAATATTTGTAGCATACATCGCACCCATAAATGTAGTATCACCTGTTTTTACCCAGCCATTATCAAGCCCAGCATCAACACCTTGCCATTTATTTAAAAATCCACCAATCATCTCAAAATCACCAAAATCAAAAGCAAGTGTATATGCTTCAAAACTGTTTGGTATCATACGAATATCATCACTATCTGCAAGTGGAGTATCTATACTTTGGCGTCCTAAGCGAAGCTCCATATTTTTATAAATGTAGTTTACATACGCTTCACTTAATGCTGCGTACTCACCTTTTGAACCACTAAGTTCATCTGTTTTATTGCTACCATCACCACTTAAAGCACTAAAATCTTTTGTACTTCTAAGTGTGGCAACACCATAAAGATTGTTATATGTTTTTGTTTTATAACTTAGTGTAACACCAGCTGCTGTTGCGTAAGTATTTGCACTATTATCATTTAATGTCGTTGTATAAATAGTACGTAAAGATAGATCTGTTTTTGCATCATTGTTTGCTACAAGAGCAGTTGTTAAAGTTAATGCCGCTAAACTTAATTGAATTATTTTCATAGATTTCCTTGAATGTCGTTAAAAAGATTTAAAAAAAAAGGATGTTGCTCAAAAAGAGCAACATTTAAAAACTATGCGTTACACAGTTTTTTATCTACAAATGTTGTTGAACACTCATTTGATTTTGTAAGTGCTTTTACACCTGCTAGTACTGCTAGATCTACAAGTGGCTCAATTAAAACAACACTCATATATGCAGAACCAAAACTTAAAACATTACTTACATTTTCTGCACCAAAACCTTGTCCATAAAATGCCCAAAATGCAACCCAAGAAACAATACTTCCTTCCCAAATAATCGACATTTTTAACATTTGAGAGTAACTAATATCTTTATACGCTGTACCTGCTGGAATAATCTTTTTCACTGCAAGATTTAAAACTAACATACTTGCTAAAAGTGTTGTTACGTTAATTCCATATTGTGGTAAATCAAACTGTGCAAAGAAAAGTCCTTGAATAAGTAAACCACTTGCAAGTCCAATAGCTGCTGGAGCAATTCCAAAAATTAAAAAGATAGTTGTCCCTAAAATAAGGTGAACCTCACTCACACCAATTGGATAGTGTGGAAGGATTTCAAAACATGAAAATACAATCATTGCTGCAAGAATACTCTTTAATACAAGAGAAACTATACCATTCTCTTTAATATGATCAAACGCCATCTTTGCTGTTGCTCCAATAACACCTGTTGCTGTTACATAACTTAAAACCATTTTTGCTGGATCTACTACACCTGCTTCTATATGCATATTTTTTCCTTTTGTTTTTTAATTTTTTGCTTTTTGAATAAAATAAGCCAACAATGGAGGTGAAGTTTTATACTCTTGGTACTCCATAGCAAACATATGGTATTGGTATGCTATCTCAACACGTGAAAGTTTATGCAGTGTTGAGTACATAGCAATAATTGCCAAGGAAAAATACCTCTTTGTATATCCACGTAAATTTTTCATATTACTATAAACTACTCTCTATCTAGTCTATCTAAAGCTTCTTTATTTGCTTGATTTGCTCTTTGGTAAGCATCACTATCAAACTGGTGAGCTTGTTGTTTTTGTGCACATCCACTAAAAGTTGCTATTGCAATTAAACTTATAAATAATAAATTTTTCATATTTTACCCTTTAAATGTAATATAAAATATTGTAGTAGAACCTTTCACCTCAACATCTAATTGAGCATTACCCTCTTGCTCTACCATTTTTTTAGACATATATAACCCAATCCCTGTTCCTTTACCTTGTTCTTTTGTTGTAAAGTAAGGATTGAATATTTTTGTGATAATATCTTCTGGAATTCCTCCAGCATTATCCCAAACTCCAAGCTTTATTATATCATCTTTTTGTTGTGTAAAGATTTTAACTTTTCTGTCTTTTATCTCTTTGTGATCCTCAAAAGCATCTCTTGAATTAGTCATAAGGTTTAATAATACATGCTCAATAGCTTTTTCATTATGATATACAACTAAAGATTTATCTATATCTATCTCTAAAGCAATCCCCCTACTTTCAAACTGTGCTTGAACCATCTCCACAACTTTATTTACAGCTTCTAAAAGTGAAAATTCTGCTCTTGTACCTGGTTTATTAAATTCCATAAAATCATTAATAATCCCAGACATCTCCTGTACTTTAGAAGTAATAAGGTTACTCACCTCTAAAATCTCTTTCTCTTCTAATTTGCCAAGCTGTAATTTTAGTTTCAAACGAATAGCTACAGAAGAGATAACATTTAAAGGTTGTCTCCACTGATGAGCTATCATATTTATCATTTCACCCATTTGCGCAAGTTTTGATTGTTCTATGAGAATATGCTCTTTTTTACGATTTTTCTCAATCTCCTCTCTTACTCTGTGTGCTAATGTTTCATTCATCTTTTTAATTTTATCTAATTGGGGTTTATAAATAAACTGTTTCTCAAGAAAAAGCAACACCCCAATAATAATAAAAAAGATAATAAAAAGTGTAACAATCTTTGTATCAAGTTTCTCAACAGTTTTTTCTATAGCTTCTGTCTCTATAGCAATAGAAAGCATTCCACGTAAATCACCAACTTTATAGTTAAAAGCAACATCTCCATACTCTGCTTTTAAAAGCTTATATGTTTTTGCTTTCACATCTACATAAGGTTTACCATGACATGCCATACACTCTTTTTCTATGTATAAAGGGTATGTATAACGTAAGTTTTCTTTACCATTGAGAATATGTTTTTTAAAATATTCACCCTCTATCTCTCCAGCTTTATATTTGTGTAAAATCTCTTTTTCAAAATCATCTGGTGCATTTTTTGGATTTCTATAATCAAGTGCTGTCTGCTTTGCATAGATTCCCTCTTTTTTAGATATTTCTCTTAAAATATGAGCACCAACATAAGCTGGTGTTACAGAAAAAGGGGATAAATTTTCATCAATAACTTTTATTTTTGGAGATATTTGAGCGATATAGTGTCTTGTCGCTACTAACTCTTTTCTTAACTGTCTTGCTTTTTCTAAATTAGCCTCAAGTGCATAATCGTAAAACACTTCCCTCACTAAAAAACTAATAACAATCAACCCAATAACAAGAGATATTAAAATTGCATTATTAACTCTGTTTTTTGTAAACTTTTTATGCATCCATAACCTAATTTTTAAATTCTAAGAAGAGATTATATAAAACAAAAACTTAAAAACTCAATTTACTTTTTTCGATACTATGCTATAATGAAAGCAGATTTTACAAAAAGGACACGATTATGAAAACAAATATTTTATTTTCTATGTTAGTGTTTATATTTACACTATTTATATCTGTAGGTTGTGGAGGAGGTAGTAGTGATGACACTCCTGTTGTTACAACGACAACAACTTACACTGGAACATATCCCAATACAGGCTTCAAAACAGAAGATGTAGCAAAAGTTTTTATCGCTACGTACAATAAAGCTCTTACATATGGGATTATGAATGATCTTATGAAGATGCCAACACTAGAAGATGTTGCACACTCGATGCATCCTGATTTATATGTTTATCCAAAGAATCAAAACTACCAAGATTTCGTCGCAACGCTCTATAGACAAGTTTTTAGTAGAGAAGGCTCAGATGATGAAATAAAACTGTGGGTAGATAAGCTTTATAATGGTGAAATTTTAAAACAAGATATGTGGCTTAGATTTGTTTATAGTGCACAAGGTAAAGATTTAACTACAATAGAAAACAAAGTTGAAGTTTCTAAGTTTTATGCAGACCTCGGAAAAGGGGAAGACTATAATCTAATCCATATCACAGACGACAACAGAACAGTTGAAGTTGCAAAACAAGAGATTTTACTTCTTCAAGATGAAGATGAAGTTTTACCAGATGCAACACAAAATCTAACTCCAGATGAAGATCATATATATGGAACTGGTGGTTATGATGTTATTGAAGGACGTGTTGTAAATGGAAATATAGAAACACTCCAAACAATCGACTATATAGATGGAGGAGCAGGACGCGATCAACTCCGTGCAACTTGTATTAAAGGTTCAAGTCCAACAATGGTAAATGTTGAAGAGGTGATGGTTCGTTTTGCAGGAAATGATGATAGTGCTTCGTTTGATCTTATAAATACACGTGATATTGAAAAAGTAAGTGTTAAACTCAGTACGATAGCAGGTAAAGTAGATAATATAGGTCCATTGAAAAACTTTGAAATTCTTTCAACAGAACATGATGTTTCTTTTGGACATGGTAGCTCAGGTGATCTAAATTTAAAAATATCTGCTGTAGGTTTATCAGGAAGAATGGTAGATATTAACTTTTCAGATAATACAACAGGTTTTTTAAATATTGATTCTATTTACTCAAACTTCATTTATGAGCAAAGTAATACTGGCAGCACTGTTGGAGGGGCTTCAATTAACTTAACTGGAGCAAACAGAATTGATCTTAAAGCTGGTAAAGACTCTATTCAAAAAATTTATCTAAACGGTAATGGTTCAGCTGACTTGACAAGTGAATGGTTTAAGAATCTTCAGGAACTCAGTTCTGAAAGTACTGTCGGAAATGTAAAGCTAAATATTGACAACTCTGATGGCGCAACAATTGGAGTAATTACAACTTCTGATGGTGTTGATGAAATTATGATTAGAACTGATGATAATCCATTAATTGCATCTCTTGCTGTAACTCTTGGAGGAGGAGATGACCAATTTATTCTAATGGCAAGTGATGCAGGTAAAATTCCTTCAACTGTTAGAATTGATGGTAATGGTGGATTAAATAAACTTGGAATGAATTCTGATGTTGCAACTTCACTAGAAGATGGTAAACAAGAGGAAGGATTTGATGACTTTGATGTATTTATTGTAATTGATGAACTAGATGGAAATGTTAATATGGCTGCTATGGATGATATCCAAATGGTAGTACTTGCAAACAAATATAAAAGTGGTAGTGGATTTTCAGGATTAGAAAGTGGTGCTTACATCACATTTACCACAGATATTGATGATGATGATGGTGATACAAATATTACTCTTAGTGGAACAAAAACTCAAGAAAATACAACAGATATTTATAATATTAACCTTGTAAATAAACAAGATACAGACTTTGGAGATTTTATTATCCCAGATGTTGAAACACTTAACTTTATTGCAAACGAAAGTGGTGTTTTAAAAGCAGCAGTTACAGCTGGATCTGTTCAAACTATTAATGTTACTGGAACAGCCACGCTAGATATTAAAGAAAAAGCTCTCCCTTCAGTTGTAAAACTCACTTCTGGAGATGCTAGTGTACTTGCAAACTTAGCAGGTGGAAGAGCTGACCAGACTGTAATTACAGGAAGTGGAAATGACACAATCTACCTTGGTGATACTGCAGGAGAGAGTGACTCTAAAAACACAGCAGATATGGGTCATGGAAACGATACACTAACAGGTGGTGGTGGAACTGATGTTGTAGATATGGGTGGAGGAAATGATGTTGTAAATTCTTCTGGAAGTCCAGATCAAATCACATTTGGAACAGGACGTGATACTTATGTTGCTCAAAATGTTACAGATTCTCAAGGTACTCACCTTGATAAAATTATGGACTTTGTAAGTGGTGAAGATATTTTTGACTTTAGTGTTGTTGTAGAAGCTGCCGATAAAGATGGTGGACGCTATAATGGTGAAGCAGATGGATATGCAGCAGCTCTTAGTACACTCGATAAAGACAATAATACTACAGAAGCTGTACTAGATACTGAAAAAAATAAACTCTATATTGATGTTAACTCAGATGGAGATATTTCAGATGAAGATATGGTAATTGACCTTAGCAATAATAATATTGTTGACTTAGCAGCTTATGATTTCAAGTTTGAATAATTTTCAAACTTGAAAGTTAACTCTCTTACTCAAGAATATCTATCTGTTCTTGAGTAAGAACTTTTCTTGTATTGTAAATACATTGAAGATGCACCATTGTTGCCTCTGCTCTTAGTTGAGCTAAATATTTTACCTTTTTTTCTAGCTCTTGAGGAGCTACACCTTTTAAACTTTTTTACACTATCTCATTCTCTAAAGGGATAATCTGCTTATTTAAACTTTTTGCTTTTGTGAGTGTTTCTTTACGAATCTTTAATAACTCTTTTTTCTGTTTTGAGCTTAATGCCAAATCTTCATCATTCCACATCATTTTTACCATACCAGTTAAATGTGGTAATTTACCTTGAATTAAAAAAGGTTTTGAGGGGTTTTTTGTTTGAGAAGCTTGAAGAGAACCTACTCCAATACTAGTAGTACCTAAAAGTGAAAAAGCTGTTATAAGTGAAAAAAACTTGGTTTTCATAACTATTCTTTAAATTTTTAATGGATAAAACTATACTCTATTTAGAATAAAATAAAAAAATGTTATAAAAAGAAGATTAATTTTTTAAGAAAGTGGTGGGTTCGCCGTGACTCGAACACGGGACCACTCCGTTATGAGCGGAGGGCTCTAACCAACTGAGCTACGAACCCACTTGAAGAAATATTTCGAATTATACTTTTCTTGTTCTTAAAGCTTGGTTAAAAAGTTATTGCACAAAACTACACAAAATGTTATAATTTCTCAAATTTTTTACAAAGGGTGTTTATGAAATTTGTATCTATTATCATTGGATCAAAAAGTGATTATGAAGTTATGAAGTCGTGTGCAGATACACTAGAGGCTTTTGGAGTAAATTATGAGATGATTATCTCTTCAGCTCATCGCTCACCAGAGAGAACAAAAGAGTATATCCAAAAAGCAGAGGAAAAAGGTGCGCAAGTATTTATTGCTGCTGCTGGTATGGCTGCACACTTAGCTGGTGTTCTTGCTTCTAAAACTGTAAAACCAATTATTGGTGTTCCTATGTCAGCTTCTGCTTTAAGTGGTATTGATGCACTTCTTTCAACTGTACAAATGCCAGCTGGTATGCCTGTTGCTACAGTAGCTATTGGAAAAGCTGGAGCTATGAACTCTGCATATTTAGCTATGCAAATTTTAGCACTTGAAAATGAAGAATTAGCAGTAAAACTAAAAGAAGATAGAATCGCAAAAGCAAAAAAAGTTGAAACTGATTCTTTAGAGATTGAAACAATTATTGAGTAATAAGGAATAATAATGGAGTGGATAAGCCAAGAAGAGTATATGCAACAAAACAATTTAGAGCTAGAAGATATTGAAGAACTTATAGGAAATGGTCAACTCACTTTTAAAATAGAGGGTGAGCAAAGACTCCTTCAAGTTCCACAAAAAAGCTCCTCTTTAGTTGACTTGTCTCTTCAAAATGGTGCCGAAATGGTTACCCAACCTGAGTTTGTTCAAAAAACTATTGGCACTATTTTATCACTCCATGAAAAAGTACTTGCTTCCAAGGATGAAACTATTGCATCTATAAAAGAGGAAAACCTCTTTTTAAAAGATGCTCTTAAATCTCTTCAAGAGATTTATGACGAAGATAGAAAAACAATAAAAGCGCTTCAAAAACAACTCGATATTGCTCAAGAAGAAGCCGAATTCCTCAAAAGAAAATACAAAACAATGTGGGGAAAAACTATAGATGAGCATGCACAATCATGAAAATTCAACCAGCTTGTGTAGAGTGTATAGTAAACCAAAGTTTTCGTGTTGTAGATGCTATAGATGCAAACACAACTCTTGCTACAAAAATAACTTCCCATGTCAAAGAGTTAAGTAAAGATTTCTCTTTTAGTTTAACACCTCCAGAAATTGCAGCTTATGTTTATGCTGATATGGCAAACATTGCAAATATGAAAGACCTTTATGCCCAACAAAAACAACTTGCATCTTCTCATGCTAAAACTTTTTTACCAAAACTTCAAACAAAATTGCAAAACTCAACCAACAAACTCTTAAGTGCTGCAAAAATTGCAATAGCAGGAAATGTAATAGACTTAGCAGCAGAAGTTTCATTTGATTTGGAAGAGGAGTTAGAAAAAATATTCCATACCCCTTTTGGAATTGATAATTTTAAAACTTTAGAAAAAGAGCTCAATAAAGCTCGTAATGTTGTTGTGTTAGGGGATAATACAGGTGAGCATATATTTGATTATATTTTTATTCAAACACTCCAAGAGCTTTATCCAGATATCTCATTTTCTTACTTTGTAAGGGGAGTTCCTATTATTAACGACGTTACACTCAAAGAAGCTAAAGAGATTGAGTTTGATAAACTATGTAACCTAATAGATAGTGGTGTAGATACTCCAGGCTTTAGCTACAATAGAGCCACAAAAGAAGCCCAAGAGTTATTTGACAATGCAGATTTAGTTATCAGTAAAGGGATGGGAAATTATGAATGTTTAAGTCCATCACATAAACAAAACATCTGCTTTTTACTAAAAGTAAAATGTAATGTTGTTGCTTCTTCTTTAGGAACAGAGCTTGGAGATATTATTTGTAAGGTTGTTTAAACCTATTTTGTTCCCTTTTTAATCTCCAAAGATCAAAAAGTTGCTCTGTTTCAATTTTTAAAGTCCCTTTTTCAAAAGCAGGTGCTTTTTTTACACCTCTATACACCTCTCCAGAAGTTACCAAGTTATTATTTTTAATAACCCCATACTCAAAATTTTTTGTTTGTTGATTATATTTTACAATTGAACCATCTTTTGTTTGTAGCCAATGTAAATAGTGATCCCCTTGAGGCTTTGCTTCAAAACTTGTTCCATCACTATTGTAAAGAACTCTCCAACCATCAAATGCAAGTGCACCAAAAAGTTCCACTACAAGTACAAGTAATACTACTATTTTCATCTAATAATCCTTCATATTCAAACTCATAGCTTCACCACGCTCAGAGATATTCTCTACATAGTTTAAAAAATAATCTACATTTCCAGCATAATAAAGTGCATTTTCAGCTCCACCATCTCCACGAGAATCAATTAAACCTTCAACTGCTTCAACTAAATCAACGCCTTTGTTTTGCGTATCTACATTTACATCATTTCTTGTGATATGCTCTTGCGTTAATTTAGATTCATCTATTTTCCAAATAGCAATACCACCATTAAATTTTCCATGTAATTTATAAAGTCCTTTGTCATATCCACTATTATCTCTATTTTCTAAAAGGTAATAGTGTGTTGCATCTACTGGTATTTTTGCAACATTATACTCACTAGAAGATGTTGCATAAAGTGTTACAAACTCATTTTTATACTCTATAGGCTCTACCCAACCATTATGTAATTTACTCCATGCACAAGGGTGTACTGGTGTAGCTCCTGGATACTCTAAAGAGTTTGCAACACCCCACATTCCTCCAGCCATTAAACCAAAATTACCTATACCACCACTATTTGGATTATATGTGTTGTATAAATCTGGTAAATCAAAAGTTGCGTGTCCAAGTTCATGAGCAATAATTCCAATAGTTGCAATATGAGCAGAAGAAACATTATGAAGCTCTCCAAATAATGCAAAGTTTCCTTTCTTTTCACATCCAAGTAAAGAAACACCATCTGCTTTGACAATATTGTCATCATATGACATACAACTTTGATGCGCCCAAATACCATAATTTATATGATACCCCTCATAAGCATCCTCAAACCCAGCTATAATATAAGTAACAATAAGCTCATCTGGTGTGATATAACCATTACCATCTTTATCGTATTGTGAGAAATCTATCTGATCATCTGTAGCTCTTAGGGCATCTGCTAAATCTGGATATACTTTATACATAAAAGAGCTATCATCAACATCTATATTTGGATGGTTTGTATCAAGCTTTACACTTACAACACCAGCCTCTTCATATTCAAATTTTCCACCACTTACCTCTAAATAGTAATTATTTAATTGATGTGCCTCTTTTCCAAAAATTTTATCTCGCCATACTTGTTCTGAATTTTGGATAGCAATATTATTAAAACTCACAAGTACAACAAGCATAGGAACACTCCCTTTTGCAACTGTAGTACTTGTAACTGACTCTGTATAATCCGTTGTAGAAAGAGTTGGTTCCGATATAGACTCAGAACTACTTGAAGAATCTGGCATACACCCATTCAAAACAATTCCTAAAAATACTAAAGTGATTAAAAAGTTTTTAAAATACATATTTTTCCTTGTGAACAGGACAATTATACAATGAAAAGCATTAAAAATATAATTACTAAGAAATAATTCATAAAAGAGAGCAAAGAAGAAGTGGTGGACAAGGAGAGATTCGAACTCTCGGAGGAGTTGCCCCCTCGCACCCTTAGCAGGGGTGTGGTTTCAGCCACTCACCCACTTGTCCGTGTTGTTAGGTTGAAATTATATCTTTATAGTTATTAAATTTTACTTAAAACATCTACAATAAACAAACGTATATAAAGCCCCAATGTTGTAGTATAACCAACATCACTAAAAATTAACTTTCCATTTCTATCGTAAATCAATGTCGTTGGATATGCTTGGATATGAAACTGCTGTGCTAAACTTTTTGTTATATCATTCACTACTTTAAAGCTAAGATGATGTTGTATAAGATAGTTTTTTATCTCTTGTTTATTTCCTGAGTCCACTGCAATAGTTATAACTTGATATTTTTTAGAGATCTGCTCTATATTTGGTGCTTCTGTTTTACAAACTGGACACCAAGTTGCCCAAAAGTGAACAATAGTTGCTTCATTGGTATTGAGATGATATGTTTTTCCATCTAAAAGGTAAAACTCTTTTAGGTCAAGTGGGGCTTTGTTTAAGTCTAAACTCTTGTAAAAACTAAGAAGATTTGTTACAATTGCTAAAAGAACAAAAAAAGTTAAAATCTCTTTAAAATAGTGCTTAAGCTTTTCATACATCGTGGAATTACCTTCGTAAAATATTGAAATATAATAACATAATAGGAACTTAAATGGCAAATAGTAGATACAAAATTTTGGTTGTAGATGATGTAAAAGATAATGTGACAGTTGTTACAAATATTTTACAAAGTGTTGGCTACCAAACAGATTCTGTAGAGGATGGTCCATCTGCAATAGAATTTGCCAATAAAAATGAGTATGACCTCATCTTACTTGATATTATGATGCCAATTATGAGTGGTTTAGAGGTTTGCCAATACTTAAAAGAAAATCCAAATACGCAAATGGTTCCTATTATTTTTCTAACATCTAATGCAGATAGGGACACCCTTATAAAAGCGTATGCTGTAGGTGGTAATGACTATATTAGAAAACCATTTTTTAAAGAGGAACTGTTAGCAAGAGTTAGTGCAAGACTCAAAATTAGAGACTATGAAAAAACTTTAGAGCAAAAAGTTATCCAAAGAACACAAAAAATAGCACAAACAAAAACTGAACTTATGTATGGTATAGGTGCTATTGCAGAGGGGCATTCACCAGAGGTTTACTCCCACCTTGAACGTGTTGCACAACTAAGTTATGTTTTAGCAAAACTTTATGGGTTAGATGAAGAGGAGGCTGCAAAAGTGCGTGATGCCTCAACACTGCACGATATTGGAAAATCTGCAATTCCAAGTAGCATTGTAAATAAAAAAACATCCCTTACAGAAAAAGAGCAAAAAGAGATGCGCAAACATGTTATTGCGGGGCATGACCTTTTAAAAGATTCTCGTATAGAGCTTTTTCGTATTGCAGCTATTATTGCAGAACAACACCATGAAAAATATGATGGTACAGGTTACCCAAGAAAAAGAAAAAAAGAGAGAATCCATCTTTACGCAAGAATTGTAGCACTTGCAGATGTGTACGATTCTATGACTTACAATAAAGTACACAAATGGACTCAAGATGAAATTTTAGAGTATATCAAAGAGATGAAAGGGAAATATTTTGATCCAGAGATTGTAGATATTTTCTTTAACAATTTAGAGGAGTGTTTAGCAGTTTATGACCAAACTCCAACATTTCAAGATAAAGAGGAGTCAAAAAAACAAAAGCATGAACGCCCAAAAATTTTAGAGTGGATCTTAAAAAAGAAAGATTAATCTAAAATCATAGGAAATTCAAACTGAATACTTTTTTGTGCTTGTATCACATTAATACAAGCACCCTCCCCTATAACTTCTAAATTTGTAACATTTAAACTATTTTTTGTAATTGTTTCTATAACAATAATACTATATTTTTTCCCATCTAAAATCTCATATTCACCAATTTTTAAGTGTACTTTAATTGTTAATTTTTTCTCATTTTTAAAAAGGGAAAAATACTCATTTAAAGCAACTAAAAAACTGTTAATATTTACCTTTATCTCTGGTAGTGATGTATCATAAATCTCTTCAAGCTCAATATCTAAAGGACCTAAAATTGTTGCTTTAGATATCTCTAGTAATGAGTAAAGGTTTACAGGTTCAATATCTGCACTTTTTAAAAGTTTTTTAGAGGTACCTACAAGTTTGTAAAGTTCTAAACCAACAAACTCCTCATCAATATATCCAACAACAATAGCATAATATTTATCTTTTCCATATTGTAAATCTAAAAAACTATGTAAAAAACCAAAACTATGTGGAGCATAAGAAAGAGCTAAAGAGTAAAGCTCTTTTGGTGCAACATCGTTAAATAAAAACTCTGCCTCTTTATTGTAGTCAATTAACTTTCCCTCTTTATTGAACAATACAAATGGATTTAAAGAGTTAAAAAGCATACTCTTATAAAAGTTTTCCTCATAGTTCATTGTTCTCTCCAAAATAGTTTGCTATTTTTTTACGTAAAGTGATACGGTTTATATCTAATATCTTTGCAATCTGTACTTGCGACTTATAGAGTTGTTTTGTTGCTTTTAAAAGTGGCATCTCAAACACTTTTAAAAAATCTTTATAGTTGTAATTTTTCTCTTGTAAATAATTTATAAAAAAATTATAGAGTGCATTTTGAATATCATCCTCATCCATAGAATGAAGAAACACACTCTTATAAACACCCCTTTTTAAAGAAAGAGCATTTAAAGAAGTATCTCTTAAAACATCTTGAGAATCTACTTCACTTTGGTAGAGAGTATTTGCTTCTATAGTGTATTTTTTGACCAACATCTCTAAATCTTCTTTACGTTTAGAGAGGGGTTTGAGTAGAATTTTTACAGCAAAATAATTTTTTGAGTCACTATCCTCTTTTGCCGATGTTGCAATAACTTTTATCGGTTTCAACATCTCAAGAAACTGCATTTTGTTTGATAGTGTATCTATATTGAGCACTATAATCTCTTTATACTCTGCAATCTCTATCTTATTTTGAACAATAAGCTCATAAAGTTTTTGTGCTTCAAAAACAGCTGCTTCACTAAAAACAGTTTGTGCAAGTAATCTTTTGCCTACATACGCTTCCCCTGTTATTAAAATATTTACAGGAAGTGCCGCTGACATTTGTAAAATCTGTAAAGCTTTTTTTGATGATTGTGAAAGTGCTATAAAATTTTCCATAATATATTGTAACATTCTTTTTTAAAACATAGTATACTTCTTGTATGAATTTAGTCAATACACCTACAAAAAATCTCTTAATGCCAAAAGAGTTTACACTCATATCTCCTCTAAAAAATAAGCTTCTTTTAGAAGCCTTTGAAACTACATCGACAAGAAAGCTCTCTCTTAAAAATCTTTTGGAAACTCTTTTGGGGGATACTACACAAAAAAAACAAACCCTTTTAGAAACACTCTTAAACAACCCATCTTTTAAATCTTTAACAAACACCCAAAAATCTCTTCAAGATCTCCAAACGATTTTACCAAATTTAAAAGATATAGCAACACTAAAACCAAAGGAACTACAAAAACTTCTTTTTAATAGTGGTATTTTTTTAGAATCTAAACTTCAAAAAGGGGAGCACTCTTTAAAAGAGGATATAAAAGCAAAACTTCTCCAAAAAGAGCAACAACTCCAAACTTCAAATAATCCTCAAGATAAAGAGCTTTTAAAAAATGTTCAAAAACTTCTTTTACAAATAGAGTATTTTCAAGCACTCAACTATCTTAGTGATGAAAACTATATTTTGCTCCCTTTTTTGTGGAAAGAGCTAAAAGAAGCAAAACTAAAAATAAAACAAAAAAAACAAAATCATTTTTTTTGTAGTATAGATTTGGAACTTGAAACTCTTTCAAAAATAACGATTAATCTCTTACTTGTTGAAGAGAAACAACTCGATATAACCCTTTTTTGTGACACCAAAAAGTTACAAGAGTTTGCACAAAAAAATTTTGAAAACTTAAAAACTTCCCTTTACAAAGAGGGAATTTTGCTTAAAAATTTTAAAGTCTCAAATTTTCCAAAACAAACCTACCCACAAAATAATACCATTGAGTTAGGAGTTGACATTAAAGTATGAAAAAAGCCGTAGCACTAAAATATGACAAAACTACCAACAACGCACCCCTTGTAAATGCAAAAGGGGAAAACAAAAGTGCTCAAAAAATTATCGAAATTGCAAAAGAGCACAATATCCCAATTAAAGAAGATAAAGAGCTTGTTGAACTCCTAAGTAAGGTTGAACTAAACCAAGAAGTACCCCAAAACCTCTACAAAGCTGTAGCAGAACTCTTTAGTTTTATTTATAAAGCATCTAAAAGTTGAAAAATGTTATACTCTAAAAAATGAGTGGAAACAGTTATGCAAAGAATATTAATCATTGAAGACCATAAAGCGACTGCTGACTTACTAGCAGATGGAATAAAAACGCAATTACATATTGATGTTGATGTTGCCTATAAACTTGCAGAGGCGAAACTTTTTTTAAGAATGTATGACTACGATTTAACAATTGTAGATTTAGTCTTACCAGATGCTACAAGTGGAGAAGCTGTAGATTATGTTCTTTCAAAAAAAGGGAACAAAGTTCTTGTTTTAAGTGCCAATATTGACAATGATTTTAGAAAAAAGATTTTAAGTAAAAATATTATCGATTATATCCATAAAACTCCAAATTTTGTAAATGATGTTGTAGCTGCCCTTACTCGTCTTAAAAATAACAAATCTCACACTGTATTGGTTGTAGATGACTCTATGGTCTTTAGAAACCAAATGAAAAATCTCTTAGAAAATCTTTTTTTAAAAGTTATTACGGTTGCTCATGGAGAGGAAGCTCTTGGTATGTTAGAATCTCATCCTGAAATATCTTTAGTAATAACAGACTATAATATGCCTGTTATGAATGGTTTAGAACTTACAAAGACTATTCGCCAAACATATACAAAAAATGATCTTCATATTATTGCTATCTCTTCAAGTAACGATGACCAACTCACTGCAATGTTTCTTAAAAATGGGGCAAATGACTACATTACAAAACCTTACTCTAAAGAGGAGTTTACTTGTCGTGTAAATAATTCTATTGAACTTTTAGAGAGTTTTCAGCTCATTACAAATCATGCCAATAGAGACTTTTTAACAGGTCTTTACAATAGACGCTATTTCTTTAAAACTATGGAGGAGTATACACAAACTCAACATCCACCGTTTGCAATAGCTATGCTAGATATAGATTTTTTCAAAAAAATAAACGATACATATGGTCATGATGTTGGAGATCAAGCAATTGTACATCTAGCAGAAATTTTACACTCAAGTACCAATCATACAGATTTAGTTGCACGTTTTGGTGGAGAAGAGTTTTGTATTATTCTCAAAAATATGACACGTGAAAATGCACTTAATGCACTTGAGCGTATCCATTTAGAGGTTGAAAACTCTGTGATTGAAGTAAATGAAGAGACACAAATTCGCTACACGATTTCTATTGGTGCTACAATGTATAGCGAAGATGAAGGGCTTGAAGAGTCTATTAACCAAGCAGATATGATGCTTTACAATGCTAAAAAAGAGGGGCGTAACAGAGTTATTTTTGGATAACTAAGCACTTCTTTATTTTTGCTCTTGTAGTATTAGAAAAAATTATAAAGAGTAAACTATGAAACTTTCAAGAAGAGATGCACTTAAACTTTCTACATCAGTTGCACTTTTAGGTGCAACTTCCTCTTTTGCCTCTACAAAAAAGCAACCTCAAAAATCAAATAATCTTATTTTTCAAAACAAAAAAGCTCCACGTGTTGTAGTTGTTGGTGGCGGTTGGTCTGGGCTTAGCCTTGCTAAACATATTAAACTTAATGCTCCACAAAGTGAAGTGATTTTAGTGGAGCAAAAAACAGAATTTGTCTCTTGCCCTATGAGTAATTTATGGCTTGTCGATAAAATAGATTTGGAGTTTTTAACACACGACTTCTTAGAAGCTGCTAGAGAGAATAACTACACTTTTTGTAATGGAGCTGCAACAGGAGTAGATAAAACAAACAATATTTTACATACAAGTTTAGGGGATATAGAGTACGATTACCTCGCTTTTGCACCTGGAATAGATTACGACTACTCTTTTTGGAGTGAAGATGAAGATTTTGCAAGACGTATCCATCAAGAGTATCCACCCGCTTTTAAACCTGGAAGTGAACATATAACACTGCGTAATAAAATTCTTAATTTTAAAGGTGGTAACTTTATTTTTACAGTTCCAGCTGGAAACTACCGCTGTTTACCAGCACCTTACGAGCGAGCTTGTATGGTTGCAGATTATTTTAAACAAAAAGGTATCAAAGCAAAAGTTATTTTACTAGATGAAAACAACGACATCACCATAAAAGACCATGGTTTTCATACTGCTTTTAATAAACTCTACAAAGATTACATAGAGTATCATCCAAACTCTCTTATAGAAGAGATTAACCTTGATGAGAAAAGAGTTGTTACAGAGTTTGAAGAGTTTAGTTTTGATGATGCCTCTTTTTACCCTCACGTAAGGGGTGCAAAAATTCTAGAGATTTGTGGTATTGCAAAAGATACAATCTATAACCGTTTAGAAGCAGATATTAACCAACTAACATATGAAGTAAATGGGTATCCTAACATTTATGTAAGTGGCGATGCCCGTCCAATGGGATTTTCAAAATCTGGAAATACCTCTAATACAGAAGCAAAATATGTTGCAAAACTTATTGCTGCAAAAATCAATAAACAAAAAAGACCACAATGGGAATCTCCTGTAACACTTTGTATATCGCTTGTAAGTATTGCACCAGAGCGTGGAATTTTTATACACTCTGAATATGCTTATAGCCAAAAAACAAAACAATTTAGTTTTGCAACACCTGTTACAAATGAGATTTGGCAAGGGGAAAGTGGAGAGAGAAATGCACAATCTGCTTATGAATGGGCAAAATCACTTTATGCCGATATGTTTCAAAAATAAAAAACTTTTTTTTAGAGAGAAATTGCTATAATCTCTTATATTTTAGTAGGGAAATAGATAATGCAATGTAAATATTTTGGAGAGTGTGGTTCGTGTGTTTTGTATGAGGGTGGCTATGAGTGGCAACTCTCACAAAAAGAGCAATTGCAAAAAGAGCGTTTTGCCCATCTTTATAGCGATAAATTTGATATTTTTCGCTCTTATGAACAACACTATAGAGCTAGAAGTGAGTTTAGAATTTGGCATAAAGAGGATGAAATTTTTTATGCAATGAATAAACAAAAAGCAAAACATGAAGTGGTGCTCATAGAGGAATGTCCACAAGTTGCAATGCCTATAGCTTCACTTATGCCAAAACTTATAGAGGCTATAAAAGAGCTTGATTTAGGTTTTAAACTTTTTGGAATTGACTTTTTAAGTAGTTCTACAAATGAAGTGGTAGCATCACTACTTTACCATAGAAAATTAGATGATGATTGGCAAGAAAAAGCTCAACAACTCTCACAAAAACTTAATATCTCCATTATAGGTAGAGCAAGAAAACAAAAAATTGTAATTGGACAAGATTTTGTAATAGAGAGTTTAAAAGTTTTTGACAAAGAGTACCATTTTAAACATATAGAAAACAGCTTTACACAACCAAATACACATGTAAATCAACAGATGATTGAATGGGCTTTAAAAAATGTTGCAAATGATGGTGGAGATTTACTTGAACTTTATTGTGGAGCTGGAAATTTTACTATCCCTTTTGCTTCAAAATTTGACAAAGTTTTAGCAACAGAGATCTCAAAATCTTCCATTAATGCAGCAAAAGAGAATATGAAACTTAACAATGTAGAAAATATTGAATTTGTTCGTATGAGTGTTGAGGAGTTTGTAGAAGCACTTGAAGGTGTACGTGAGTTTAACAGAATGAAGCATATCTCTTTAGAGGAGTACAACTTACAAACTGTTTTTGTTGATCCTCCCCGTGCAGGGCTTGATGATTCTAGTCGTGAATTTATCTCAAGATATAAAAATATTTTATATATCTCTTGTAATCCTGAAACTCTCTTAAGAGATTTAGAGTTTTTAACAAAAAATTACAAAATTGAAAAAATGGCTCTTTTTGATCAGTTCCCTTATACAAATCACTTAGAAATGGGTGTAAAACTAACAAAAAAGTAGTCATTAAAACTAATTTTTAGTAACAACATAGTAAAGTAATTCAATTGTAACCAGCAAGTGGTAAAATTATGCAAAAAAAGTAAAAGTGGGTGTTTATGGAAAAACTTTTTCAAAAAATATCGTTAGCAAGTGCATCTATTGTCTTTGTTATTTTGGTGGGAATCTTTTTAACACTTCTCTCCTCTTCAAAAGCTGCTATTGAGGAGTTTGGTTTAGATTTTTTAACAAACTCTGCTTGGAACAAAGAAGTTCCTCTAAATCCAGTTAATGAAACTGTTCAGGCAAATGCAGCTAAAATTTTTGAAGATGTTGAACTCAACACTCAAGATGATACAACAGATGACGAAGATATGATTGCAGATGAAGATGATGAAGATGATATGATTTTAGCTGATGAAGATGAGTCTGAAGAGGGAAGTAGTAGTGCAACTAAGACTGTTTATGGTGGTTTAGTTCCAATTGTAGGGACAATTCTTACTACTATTATAGCACTCACTTTTGCTTTACCTATTGCTATGGGTATTGCTGTATTTTTAGCTGAAATTGCACCAAAAAATATCTCTTATGTTGTGGGTATTGCTATTGAACTACTTGCTGCAATTCCATCTATTATTTTTGGTATGTGGGGGCTTTACTATTTTGCACCAATTGTTGCAGATATTGTTGGTGGATATCAAGTTTCACTCCTTACTGCTGGGCTTGTTCTTGGTGTTATGATCTTACCTTTTATGGCAGCAATCACACGTGATAGTATGAACACAACTCCAAATGTTTTAAAAGAATCTGCTTATGCACTTGGTGCTACAAAATTTGAAGTTATTAAAGATATCATTTTCCCTTACTCTAAAGTTGGGATTATTGGTAGTATTATTTTAGCACTTGGACGTGCTTTGGGTGAAACAATGGCAGTTGCATTCTTAATTGGTTCTATTTTTGTGCTTCCAGATGCTATTAACTCCCCTACTATCTCGATCCCTGTTGCGATGGCAAACAATTTTGGAGAAGCAAGTGGTCTTGGTGAGAGTGCGTTATTTTACCTTGCACTTATCTTATTTATTATTAGCTTTGGAGTTATCTCTTTAGCAAAATTTTATTTTCTTAAAAAGGCTAAGTAGTGAGACTTATAGTAAATAAAATCTTTTTAGCACTTTCTATCTTTTCAGCTTTAGTTGGTCTAGCATTTTTAGGCTGGATTTTAATTACCCTTTTTATGAAAGGGTTAAACTCTTTTCATTTTCATCTTTTTTTAGATGACCTTATTGATGGTGGACTTCGTAACCTTATTGTTGGGCAGTTTATTTTAGCTGGACTTGCTGCTGCTATTGGTATTCCACTTGGGATGGCAGCTGGAATCTATATTCAAGAGTATGGGCGTGGACGCTATGCTAATGTTATTCGTGATTTAAGTGATATTATGATGTCTGCTCCATCTATTGTTATTGGTGCATTTGTGTATGCGATTATTGTTGTACCAACAGGTGGAACAAGTGGTTGGGCTGGAGCTATTGCACTTGCTATTATGATGATTCCAGTTGTTATTAATACAACTGATAATATGTTAAGCCTCGTTCCACGTGAACTTCGTGAAGCTGGAATTGCACTTGGTGCTTCAAAATACAAAGTTATTTTAGATATTGTTATAAAAGCTGCAAAAGTTGGAATTATGACAGGTGTTTTACTTGCATTTGCAAGAATTATTGGTGAAACTGCACCACTTCTTTTTACATCTGAAACTTCAAACTACTTTACACTCGATTTAAGTGAGAGTTTCCCTTCACTCACTGTTAGTATTTACGACTTAGCAAACGAACCAGAAAAAGCGAGTCGTGACTTAGCTTGGGCTGCATCGTTTATTTTAACTGTACTTGTTTTGGTTATCAACCTCACAGGTAGATTTATTACAAGAAATAAAAAATAGAAAAAGGAACT
Organism: Helicobacteraceae bacterium; assembly: GCA_027063225.1. GTDB lineage: Bacteria > Campylobacterota > Campylobacteria > Campylobacterales > Sulfurimonadaceae > Sulfurimonas. Next base: position 36,956 of record JAMOSG010000015.1, read on the forward strand.
ACAACTATGCCTGTAATGCACATTAAAAACTTCTCTTTTACTTATGCTGGTGTGGAGCATCCATCACTTAAAAATATTACACTTCCTATTGAGAAAAATAAAGTAACAGCTTTAATTGGTCCTAGTGGTTGTGGAAAATCTACACTTCTTCGCTCAATGAATAGAATCCACGATTTATACCCTGGAAATAAGTATGAAGGTGAGATTGAACTACTCGATTTTGAGACAAATGAGCGTAAAAATATTTTAGAGATTAAAAAAGAGAATGAGTTTATTAAACTTCGCCAACAAGTTGGGATGATTTTTCAAAAACCAACACCATTTCCAATGAGTATTTTCGATAACGTTGCATATGGTTTAAAAATAGCTGGAATAAAAAACAAAACAGAACTAGAAGATAGAGTGGAACAAGCACTTATTGGAAGTGCATTATGGAAAGAGGTTCACGACAGACTTAACGCTTCTGCAATGGGGCTTAGTGGTGGACAGCAACAACGTTTATGTATTGCACGTGCAGTTGCTGTAAAACCTGAAGTTTTACTTTTTGATGAGCCAACATCAGCACTTGATCCAATTAGTACAGGGGCTATTGAAGAGCTTATAGTTGAGCTAAAAAAAGATGTAAGTATCGCTATTGTTACACATAATATGCAACAAGCAAGTCGTATTAGTGACTATACTGCATTTATGTACTTAGGGGATTTAATAGAATATGATAAAACAGAAAATATCTTCTTAAACCCTAAAGAGAAAAAAACAGAAGATTATATTACTGGTCGTTTTGGATAAAAAGGAGAAATAAACAATGTCTAGCCCAAAATTAAGAGAAAGTTTAGAAGAGATTAAAAACAATATCTCTGCAATTATTAACGGTCTTGTAAACTCAAATGAGCTTATTTATGAAGCTATTAAAGATTGTAAAAAAGAGACATTTACACAAGCTCGTGCAGAAATTAAAAATATTGGTGCAAAAGCAGATGAGATAGATAACTCTATTATTAGAGCTCTGGCTCTTTACTCACCAGAAGCAAGAGATTTACGTACTTTAGTTGCTTACTTAAAAATGACAAATGAACTTTCACGTGCAACTTCAAGTACACGTAGTTTTATTCGTGGCTTTTCTGCTATTTGTGATGATATAGACACGCAAACATTAAATGAGTTTATTGTTCCCATGCAAAAATCAACACTTAAAGCTGTAAAAAGTACTGCTTCAATGATAGATATAGATGATGAAGATGAGATTAAAGATGTTTATAATGAAGTGTTAATTCAAGAGAGTAAGACAGATGATCTTTACGAAATGGTTGAGCGTAGTTTAACAAAAAAACTTGATGATTTTGAAAAAACACATAACATCTTAAAAGCACTACGAAAAAGTGGTAAAATTGCTTCACGCTCTATTGGTATAGCAAATCTTTTTGTTTATGCTAAAGTTGGTGGAAGTTTACACAATTAAAGAAAGTACACTAAATTTTTAAATTGTCGATGTAACAAAACAAGCAAGAATAAACACAATAAAGGAAGCACATGGGATTTTTCTCAAACTGTTCAAAAGAACAAGAAAGAATTACACGTTTAGAACAAAGAAATAAAGAGTTAGAACAAGAGATAGTTGATTTACGTCGTGAATTAGAGATGGCAAAAACAACACCTATTCAACCTATTGTTTCTCAAAAAGAACAAGCAGAAAAAGAGATTATTCAAATCCTTCTTAAAGCATACAAAAGTGGCATAAGCTTTACAGATAAAGGTTTAGATGCTATTGTAGAAGAGGTAGATAAATCTGTTGAACTTAATAATGAAGTGGCTCAAAAAATAGATGGTATTCAACATTCAAGTCAAAATATCAATACACTTTTAGATTCAATTGCACAAGAATCTGAAGGATTAAGTAGTGGTACTGCTTCACTAAACGATAGTGTAAACTCTATTGGAGATATTATTAACTTAATTAAAGATATCTCTGACCAAACAAATCTTCTTGCACTTAATGCTGCTATTGAAGCTGCTCGTGCAGGGGAGCATGGTCGTGGTTTTGCTGTTGTTGCAGATGAAGTTAGAAAACTCGCTGAGCGTACACAAAAAGCGACTCAAGAGGTTGAGATTAGCATTGGACAACTCAAACAAAATACTTCTGAAATTCAAGATAGTGTAGAGACATTTAGAAATAATACAGATGAAATTGGAAATGAACTAAACTCTTTCTTTAACGAACTCGATACTGTTATTGAAAACTCAAATAAAATTAGTGATATTACTTTAAATATCCAAAACGAAGCTGCTGTTATGAATGGTAAACTAGATCATATCCTCTTTAAACTCAAAGGGTATAATGCATTTATAAACAACACAAATGAAACGCTTATAGATGAGAATAGTTGCCGCTTTGGTAGATGGTTTAATGGTGTAAAAAATACACTAAATGAATCAAAAGTTGTATCAAGTGTTGCATCTCACCATGCAAATGTACACCAAAAAACAAAAAAAGCAGTTGAAGCATGGAGAGAGAATAAATTTCAAGAGGCAATAGAACTAATGAAAGAGGTAGAAAATTCAAGTGAAGTAGCATTTGAAGAGCTTTATGATGCTTTTATAAAACATCGTAGCTAAGTATAAAAATAACTCCACTTCCAACAAAAAAATTCAAACAAAGCAAATCTAGCTTTGTTTTGAGTTTGAGGGCTTTTAAAACATCTTGTTTTACAATAACTTCTCTTCCTTTTCCAAAAAAAGGTTTTTTTTTCACTTTTCCAAAGTAAGAAGTATCACCTCCTAATTTTAGATTTAAACAAAGTGCCATCGCTGTTATTGGGTGTCCAGCATTTGGAGAGTCGTGCTTTTGCCCCATTGAATAAAAAGCTGTTAACTCTTTTGCTTTACACAACCACATAATAAGCACAGCAGTTAAACGCGATGGAATAAAATTGAGCCAATCATCTAACTTTGCAGCTGCTTTTCCAAACTTTTCATATTTTTTATTTCTATACCCCACCATAGAATCTAGTGTGTTGATAGTTTTGTAAAAAACAAGCCCAGGGAGATTAAACAAAAGCATATAAAAAAGTGGAGCAATTACACCATCGCTTAAATTTTCTGCGTATGTTTCAATAGCAGCCTTGTAAACATCGCTACTACTCATATCTTTGGTATCGCGACTTACAAGCATTGCAATGGCTCCTTTTTTATCTTTAGCGGTGATGATTTTTTTTACCTCATCATGCAACATTTTATGTGCTAAAAAGATAGAAGCTATAAAAGAGGTGATAATAATATTTAAAACATCATTGATTTGACTTAAATACAAAGAGATTGCAAGTGCCATAGAGGTTGTTATGCCACTTACAAATAAAACTAAGTAAACTCCACGTAAAACTGAGTCTTTGTAGTAATTCTTCTCAAAGTAACTAATAATCTCACCAATAGTAATAATGGGGTGTTTAATAAATTTAAACTCCCCAAATTTTGTATCTATGAGGTAAGCTAAAAATCCGCTAACAATATTTAAAAGCATAGAAACCTTTATGAAGTTTTAGATGCCTAATAATACAATAAGAATACTTGTAAATACCAACTGCATTGCAAAAAGTACAGAAGATACAACTAAAGCTTTCCCACCTGTTTTAAAAATAGTTCCAAAGTGTATCATAAGCCCAATAGCTGCCATGGCAATAAGTGCAATATAGTGACTCGCTTGTGAGATAAAATGCTCAACCTCTTGAGGTAAAAAGCCAAATGATGCTAAAGCAGAAAAGAGTAAAAACCATAAAATAAATTTAGGAAATGGTACTTTTGCATTTTCATCTACACTCTCATTGTTTTTCATACTCTCACGCTTTGCTAAGTAGATAAGTATAAAAACAATCGGTGCTATCATAAGTACACGCCCCATCTTTACAACCGTTGCATAATGCCCCGCTTCATCAGAGATATTAAACCCAGCAGCAACAGCTTGTCCAACTGCTTGGAGTGTATTTCCTGCTAAAATTCCACCCTCTACATCATTAAACCCTAAAAGGTTTGCTAAAAATGGCGCTAAAAATATCCCAATTGTTCCCATAAGATTAACAAGCACAATACTTATAGCAATATCTTGGTTATGTACCCTTGCAACACCAGAAGTTGCTGCAATAGCAGAGCTTCCACACACACCATTACCAATTCCAAGCATTAAAGAGAGCTTTTTATTTAACCCAAAAATCTTCCCTAAAAACAGACCCATAAAAATAGTAAAAGCCATAGCCGATACAATTAAAAAAAGTGTTTTAAACCCTAAACCAGCAAGCATTGTAAAGTTAAGGTTAATCCCCATAAGTGCAATAGCAAACATAAGCAGATCTTTCTCTGCAAATTTTATCCCATCTTTATAATGTGACTCTTTATCGTGAAACGTTTTATAAAAAATATTACCCACCACTAAACCTAACAAAATCGCTGTTGTAGCAGTGTTAAAATGGATAAGCTGTGCAACACCAAGAGCAACAATCGCCACAAGTGTACTAACCACTAACCCTTTTTGGTACTTTTTATACTTTGAAAAATCCATAACTACCCTTTTTTTAAATCTTATGCAATGGTAGTAGAAGTTTTCTTATTTGTAAAATATATAAAATTAAAGATTATGATTTAAAAAATTGATAAATAAAACTTTTAAACTCTTCAAAAAGTCTTGTTTGGTACTTGTTTTTATGATACACCATAAAAAGGTCCCGCTCAAAGGTAAGGTTTTTAATTTTCACCTCAAAAAGCTCTCCACGCTCTAACTCCTGCTTTACAGAAAAGCGTGAAATACATGTAATTGCTTCACTGTTTTTTCGCAAAAGCTCTTTTGCCTCTACAAACTCCATAAACTCCATATAGATATTTAAACTTTTTGCTAAAGCACCTAACTTATTTAAAAAAATCTCCCTTGTGCCTGAACCCTCTTCACGCAAAATCCATTTTTTGCTAAAAAGCTGGTCAATATAAAAGGTTTTATTGGCTAAATTTTTATCAGCACTTACCACTATAAGAGTATCTTGCCCAATTTTTTCTTGTATAAGATGGGGTGTTTGAATAACACTTTCAATAAAGCCAATATCTACCTCACCATCTAAAACTTTTTTAACAACACCTTGGGAGTTCTCTATTTTTTTCTCTATAGAAATCTCTGGGTATTGTGCTAAAAAATCAAAAATAATTTGAGGCATTAAAAACGCTCCAATAGTTCTACTTGAAGCGATTTTTAAATTCCCTGAGAGCTTATTTTTGTAAAAAATCTCTTGTGCATCTTTAAGTGCTAAAAAGTGTCTATAAGTTTGCTCCCTAAACAAACGCCCACGCTCATTTAAAACTAACTTTTTTCCAATTCTATCAAAAAGGGGTTCAGAGAGTTTTTGCTCAAGAGATTTTATAGCTAAAGAGATAGCAGACTGACTCATTCCTATTTTTTTTGCTAAATCTGAAATATGGGGATTTTGCGCAAGATGGTAAAAAAGCTCTAGCTCTTTGAGTGTCATTGTTTAAGCCTTTAAAAAACTTTGCATTAAAGTAAAGAATTGTTTTTTAATATTTGCACAATTACTTTCTCATCTATATTTTCTAAATCTGTTTTAGAATATATACTCATTAAGTAAAGGTTATTGTTACAACTATCTAAATAGTAATAAATCACACGAAAACCACCCCGTTTTCCTGTTGGTATAGAACTATTAGCAACTCTTATTTTATAAACACTATTACCTAGTTCTATTCCTGCTTTTGGATTTTGCAATAATTCAGTTTGTAAATTTTTTAAATCTGATGGAAGTTGTTTATATTTTTTTAAAAGTTTTTTAACATCTTTAGTAAAAGATTCAAGTAACTTAATTTCAATCTTTAAGTTCATCTATAAACTCATCAAGTGTTTGAAGTTCTACACTATTTTTAGAATCTAAAATTTGTTTTAACTCTTTTGCACTTCTATCAAAACTTTTATAATATAAATTATTTTTTTGCTCACTTAAATAAGATGAGAGAGCTTCAATAATAACATCACTTCTATTCACAGCAAACTGTTTTGTAAAACTATCTATCTCATCCAATAAATATTTTGGTACTTGCAATCCAACATGTTGTTTTTCTAACTGCTCTATTGAGTGCATAACTCCCCTCCTTTTAAGATATTTTACTATTATATAATAGATTCAGTAAAATTAATGTTTCTAACTTACTTACTCACTGCCTTTAAAACCTTTTGCATATCAACATACTGCTCTATATGAGTTGCAAACTCATCTATTGCTTTTTGTTTGTAGTGTGCAAAACTATACCCTTTGTATGCAGGGTTTATTGTTTGGAAAAAACGTGTTCTAAATGTGTCATTATCAAAAAGGGCATGAATAAAAGTTCCATAAAGATTTTTTTTGAATTTTGAACGTTTTTTTGTTGTGGCTGAGTGTATCTCATACCCTTTACCCATAAAACCAAAAAGATTATACTCTGAGCGTTTTACAATTTTCTCTTTTTGAAAAACAACCTCCCCTTTGAGTCGTCCAAACCCCTCTACCTCTTTGTATTCACTCTCTACATTGTATGGGTCTAAAAGTTTTTCAAACATCATCTCATACCCACCACAAATAGCTACTATTGGAATTTTTTTACTCTCTAAAATCTTGCTAAAGCCCTGTTTTTTCAACCAAAACAGATCTTTTACAACAAGTTTACTTCCAGGTACTACAACAACATCGCACATCTTTGCTTGTATTGGAGTTTTTATAAACATCAACTCCACTTCACTATCTACAACAAGTGGCTCAAAATCTGTAAAGTTTGAGATATGTGGCAGGGCAATAACACCAACTTTTATAATCGCTTTTTGTGTATTTTGTTGGTAATTCATCAGCGAAGCACTATCTTCAAACCCTAAGTTAAAAGGTTTGTATGGTACAACACCTAAAACAGGAATTTTAAACTCCTCTTGAATAATCTTTACACCCTCATCAAAAAGTTTTAAATCTCCACGAAATTTATTAACAATAACTCCAATTACATTTTTTTGAAGCTCTTTTGGCAAAAGGTTATAAACCCCATAAATCGAAGCAAATACACCACCCTTTTCAATATCTGCTACTAAAATAATCTTTGTTTGAAACTCTTTTGCAATATAGAGGTTTGATAAATCTTTATGCATCAAGTTAAGCTCAACAGGGCTTCCAGCCCCTTCAGCAACAATAAGTTCATACTCTTTTTGTAATGCTTGAAACGCTTTTTTTGCTATGGGTTTGAGTTTGTCTATATCTTTGTAGTATTGCCAAATATTTGTATTGCCAACACTTTTACCATTTACAATAAGATGTGTTTTTGCCGCTCCACCCGATTTTAACAAAATGGGGTTAAACTCATAGCGAAGCTCTAAGCCTATTGCTTGGGCAGCAAATGCTTGAGGAATTGCAATCTCTCCACCATCTTTGGTAACTGTGGAGTTATTTGAAACATTTTGTGCTTTAAAAGGGGCTGTTTTTATTCCATATTTGTGCAAAAGATAAGTTATAGCAAAACTAAGGGTTGATTTTCCAGCATCGCTACTTGTGCCAAAAATACTAAGAGAGTGATATTTTTTCATAAAAACTCTCTAAAGCCTCTTGAAGTTTTTGGTGCTCTTTAGTTGCTTTTACACCAAAGCGTATCCAATTGTTATCTAAATAATCAAAACTTCCACAAAGGCGTATTAAAATTTTTTGCTCTAAAAGATATTTAAAAAGCTCTTTACCTTTTGGGGTGTAAGCTAAAATAAAATTTGCACCACTCTTTACAACCTCTTCAAAAATTTGTGAGTTTTCTAAAATTGTAAAAAGCTCTTTTTTTTGCTTTAGATGAAGTTTTTTTGTTTCCTCTTTAAAAGCCTCATCGCTAAGCCTTTGTTTTAAAAAAAGCTCATCAAGTGCAGAGATATTCCATAGTGGAGTTTGAAGTTTTGCAATATTTTGCTTCTGTGAAAAAATAGCCCCAACCCTTATTCCAGCACTTGCATAAAACTTCGAAAAAGATTGAATAATATAGAGTTTTTTATACTCTTTTATTTTCTCTTTTAAAGAAGCAAGTGCTTCAAACTCTATAAAACTCTCATCTAAAATAATAGTACATTTTTGCTCTACCCAATAACTAAAGAGTTTTTCTAAATTGTAGTGTGTTCCCTCTGGAGTTGCAGGGTTTACAAAAACCACAATAGATTTCTCCTCTACCTCCTCCTCTATTTCACTAATGCGGTTGATTTTGTAGATATTTTTCTTTGTTTGAAATGCTGCTTTTTCATACTCCCCATACAAAGGTGCATAGAGAAAAACATTTTTTTGTTTTAACATTCTAAAAAGCTCAAAAATAGCACTTGTTGCCCCATTAAACAAAGCAATTTGTGATTTTTTCAAACCATAATTTGAGGCAATAATGCGTTTTAACTCTGTGTAGTTACTATCTGGGTAAGTAGCAAGTAAAGAGGGTGTAATCTTTAAAGAAATCTCAGGTCTATAAAGGTTAATATTTGATGAAAAATCAATTATCTCCCCACTGTGACACCCCAATTTTTTTGCATACTTGTAAATATTTGCTCCATGCTTCACAGCTCAACACCGTCCCAAAACTCATCATAATCTAAGTTTGTCATAGCATTTTCATCAGCTAAATTTTTCTCTAAAAGCTTTTTTTGCTCCCGCTCAAAAAACTCCTCCAACGCTAAGTTTACAAGTGTGTTTGGATCTTTTTTTAAAATCTCACTAAAAGTTTGTAAATTTTCTGTATTGTAATTATTTATAACTATTTCCATAAAAAGATTTTAACATATTTTTGCTACAATCTTTATCTTTATAAAGGAGTTTTTTTGGATATTTTAACCATTATTGTTGCAACACTTTTTATCTCTTTAGTTTACAATTTAGCTCTAAAAAAGTTTCATATCTCCCCTATTGTAGGATATATTTTTACAGGGATTACTATCTCTTTTTTTATCGACTTTACCAATACTTCAAAAGAGCAACTCTCCCATATTGCAGAATTTGGAATTGTTTTTTTAATGTTTAGTATTGGGCTTGAGTTTTCTTTGCAACATCTTAATAAAATGAAAAAAGAGGTGTTTGTTTTTGGAACATTACAAGTTTTTTTAAGTGCTTTACTCTTTAGCCTTTTGAGCTATTTTCTATTTCACGTGGAGCTAAAAGCCTCACTAGTTATTGGTTTAGCACTTGCTCTTTCCTCTACAGCTATTGTTTTAAAAGTACTTAATGAAAATGGAGATATTCACCGCCCCTATGGGCGAAACAGTGTTGGAATTTTAATTTTTCAAGATTTAGCTGTTATTCCAATTTTACTTATTATCACTATTTTAAGTGATGCCAATGCCTCCTTTGGAGATATAATACTTCATACTCTTATCTCAGCAATTTTTGTTGCTTTGGTTTTATTTTTTGTTGGAAAATTTGTTATTGAGAAATATTTAGACTATGTTGTGCAAACAAAAGTGGAGGAGCTTTTTATCGCTTCTATTTTGCTTATAGTTTTAGGCTCTGCTTTATTTGCACACAGTTTTGGATTCTCTTTTTCACTTGGTGCTTTTTTAGCTGGAATGCTTATAGCTGAGACAAAATTTAAACACCAAATAGAAGCAGATCTTATCCCATTTCGAGATCTACTCCTTGGTGTCTTTTTTATAGCTGTTGGAATGCAAGTAGATGTTGGGGTGTTTATAGAGAACTTTTTTACTATTATTTTTTTAAGTATTGCTATTTTAGCTTTAAAAGTTGTTCTTATTTTTGCAATACTTCGCTTATTTACTTTTACAAAACGTGCTATTAAAGTAGCACTTACCCTTGCACAAGTTGGGGAGTTTTCCTTTGCTATTTTTGCCCTTGCAAGTGCTAATGGCCTTCTTGAGCAAAATTTACAACAAATTCTTATCCCTGTTGTGATTGTTTCACTTTTATTTACTTCATTGGTACTAAGACATGTAAGAAAGTTTGTAAGCTTTTTTGACAAAGAACCAACAGAAATTTTACCAGAACCTATTGTTGCAAGTGAAATTACAAACCATATTATTGTATGTGGTTATTCCCTTTTAGGCCAAAAAATTGTAAAACAACTTAAAAATAAACACCTTCCATATCTTGCAATAGAACACAACGCAGTACATCTTAAACTTGCTAAACAAAGACACGATGTTGTTATTTTTGGAAATGCTGCTTCAAAAACTATGCTAAACTCTTTATATATTAAAAATGCAACTGCTGTTATTATCGCTATAGATAACGATGAGAAGATACGCCTTATTTGTGAGGCAATCCGCGATATAGATAAAAATATTCGCATTATTTTAAAAGTAACAAACCAAATTCAAATAGAGGAGTTTAGCGATTTAGATATTGATATTATTATCAACGAAAATCAAGTTGTCGCTCAAGAGCTTGTGCAAAAAGCCCTCTCTTGTAGTTTGTAATATAGTGTCAAGTTTATTCTTGACACTCTTTCATAATCTCTAACCAATTAGTAGAAAAATGTTTTTGCACAAAACTTTTATGGTGAGGTACACTGCATTTTGTGCAGTTTTGATGAATACCACTTTTTGTAGCTAAACTCTCCCCATTAGCAATAGAGCATTTGCTTAAAATTTTGTTGCCGTTATACTCTGCTAAACCCTCATCGCTAAAGCGAAAATTTGGGCAACCACAAAGGTAGCAGTTAAGCTCCTTTATATCGTGACATTTTTGGTTTTTTGCATAAAGTGGGCAAAAATCTTTCTCATTTTGTTTCATATTTTCAAAATCGAAATATGCAATAATCTCTTCTTGTGTGAAGTTTTTTGCTTGAAGTTTTTGCACTATTGCTTGATGCTTTTTTGCATGGTTTTCAAACCAAGTTGCATATCCCATCTTTAGCAGTATCTCCATTTGCCATTAACAAACTCTATGGTTGTATCAACTGGTGTATTGGCATAGTTTACTTGCATTTTTGTAGGTGTAAGCTCTTTTAAAAGTACAAGTTTTTCTGCTTTTAAAAACTCCTCTAAAAGCTCTTGTTGTTTAGTATCTTCTTGCACCTCTTGTTGTGGTTCTTCTACTTGAGGCTCTTGCTCTTTTTGAGTTTTTTGCTCCTCTTCATCATAAATTGCATCAAGTAAAGAATCTACAAATTCATATTTATCAAATTTTACTAAATCATCTGGTTGCTCACCAACCCCTACATATAAAATAGGCAATTCAAGCGCATATGCAATAGAAAAAACAGAACCACCCTTCGCAGTACCATCTAGTTTTGTAATAATTACACCATCAATCCCAACCATATCGTGAAACGCTTTTGCTTGCTCAATTGCTGAGTTTCCTTGTGTACCATCAATGATTAAAACAGTTCTATGTGGAGCACCCTCATGAGCTTTTCCACAAATGCGGTGTATCTTTTTAAGCTCTTGTGCAAGATTTTTTTGTGTATGAAGTCTCCCAGCTGTATCGATAATAACATGATCTAAATTCTTTGCTTTTGCGGAGTCGATTGTATCGTATGCTACAGCAGAGCTATCGTGCCCTTGTTTTGAAGAGACTATTGGAATATCAAGTTTATTTGCCCAAAGTGTTAATTGCTCAATGGCAGCAGCACGGAAAGTATCTCCAGCACCTAAAATAACTTTTTTGCCATCATTTTTATATTTGCGTGCAAGTTTTGAAATAGTTGTTGTTTTTCCAGCACCATTTACACCAATAATAAGCTCAACAAAAGGTAAATTTACATCTTCTGGTTCACTATAGCTTGTATGTGCAAGTGTTGAAAGAAGTTTAGAGCGTAAAATCTCACGTGAAATTTTATCTTGATACGTTTGCTCTAAAATAAGCTCTATAAGCTCATACGAAACATCAGCTTCAAGTAAAATATCTTCTATCTCATCTTTTGTAAATGTTATCTTTTTCTTTGGTGCAACTGTTTTTATTGCCTCAACAGTTTTTGAAAGTGACTTTTTTATAAATCCAAACATATCTATTATCCCTTATTTTTTCAAAGCTTGTTTAATATCGCTTTCTATAAACTCCTCTTCAACAGCACCAATATAGTGTTGCACAAGCTCACCATCTTTATACATTGCCATCATAGGGATTGGAAAGCTATCGCCTAGTTGTAACATATCTGCTATCTCTGTTATTAAGGCTCTGTTTTGTGCAGAGTTTGCAAATGTGTATGTCGCATTATGTTGTTTTTTAAATTGCTCTAATTTTGCATTTGGAATAGCATTTTCAATTGTTAAACCAATAATTAAAAGTTTATCTTTATATTTTTTTTGCAGTGTTCCAAGGTGTGGAGCTTCAGCTTGACAAGGTGGACACCAAGTTGCAAAAACATCAAACATAATAATTTTATCACGGTTTCCTTCAACTATAAAACCATGTTCTGTTTTTTTAACAATAATTTGTTTATTTTTTAGTGTTGTTAAAACAAATTCATTTGTACTTACCATTGCATTTGCATCTTCAACTTTTTTTTCTTCATCAAAACACCCTTGAAATAAAAGTGAAGAGAGTAAAAAGAGAGAAAGAATTGATTTTTTTATCATCGATATACCTTTTTTTTGTAAAATAAGAGTGAAATTATATCGCATAAAAAAGAATATACACAATGTTAACTAAAGAGAATTTTCGTAAAGTATGTTTAAACTCTTTCAAACAAGAACCCAAACATAACAAACTTTATAGAACAAAAAAGATAAATCAACAACTTTTTCAAGCCTTAAAAAAAGTAAAATACAAAAGAAGAATCCTGTTTTACTATCCACTAGGGTTTGAAGCAGATATTATACAAACTCTTAAAAATTGTAGAAAAAAGTATGAAATTGTTATACCATTTATGCAAGGCAAAAGTTTTAAAATGGTACCATTTAGGTTCCCCCTAAAGCAAAAAAAATTTGGTATTTTTGA
>JAMOSG010000016.1 GCA_027063225.1 Helicobacteraceae bacterium
GTACCATAAAAGTGTTTAACAATGGAGATATGTTTAGAGACTTTACATATGTTGGAGATATAGTAAAAAGTGTAGTTAAACTCATGCCAATCTCTGCAAAACCTGATGAAAAATGGGATGATAAAAATCCAAACCCATCAAGCTCATCAGCACCATATAAGATATATAACATAGGCAACCATGACCCTGTAAGACTTATGGATTTTATAGAATCAATAGAAAAAGCTGTCGGAAAAGAGATTAAAAAAGAGATGCTACCTATGCAACCTGGTGATGTACAATTTACATACGCTGATGTTGAAGGGCTTACAAAAACTATAAACTTTAAACCAAACACACCTCTTCAAGAGGGTATAGATAAGTTTGTGGCTTGGTATAAGGATTTTTATCTTTGAGTCAAAAAGGACAAACAGCCGTCATATGCCTCTCTAAAGTAAATGGTGGGATGGAACTTGCTGCTGTTAAACTAGCTAGAATTTTATCAGCAGAGATGGGGATTATTTTTATGGCAAGAGATGGTGGTTTCATAGAAAAAGAGCGTGTAAATCACTTTGAAAATTACGATATATCTCTACATGTAATAGATTTTAAAAGCTATTTTAGTCTCAAGCTCATCTCCTCAGTAAGAGAGGTTATAAAAAACAACAACATTAAAAACATAATCTTTCTTGGTGCTTCAGAGATGCGTTCACTCTACTTTGCGTGTTTAGGCTTGAATGTAAACTTCATTATACGCCAAGGTTCAAAAAAAACAACACCAAAAAAAGACCCAATACATAGACTTTTTTACTCAAATATAAACCATTTCGTTGGCAACTGTGAATATATAAAACAAAACATGAAAGAGACTTTACCTATACCAAAACATGCTACCCTTTCTAGAATCTACTCATCTCTTAAGTTACCTCTACATGTAGAGACTAAAAAACAAAATGATGTGCTAGATATTGTACTAGTTGGTAGAATACATCCTGGAAAAGGGCAACTTGATGCTATAAAAGCGTGTGAAGTTTTATATAAAAACAACATAAAATTTACACTCAGGTTTTTAGGTGACATCCAACACAAAGAGTATCATCAAGATATTTTAAAATATTTAGACAATTCACCTTTTAAAAATTCTGTAGAGATAGTTGGCTACACAAAAGAGGTACCAAAATATCTGCAACAATCAGATATATTTTTATTTCCAGCACTAGGTGAAGGGATGAGCAATGCTATCATTGAAGCACTTGGGTATGGTTTGATAACTATCATATACGATGATACATCATCACCAGAGTTTAAAACTCTAGGATTTAATATTCATTTAACAAAAGAAAATAATGTTAAAAATCTTCAAGATATTTTATTTAACATATCAAAAGATATAACTATAGAAAAAGAACAAGCAACACAAAATATGCCTCTTGCAAGGAAAGTTTTTGCAACAACGCGTGAAAAAAATGAATATTTGAATTTATTAAGATAAGGAAAGAAGTGAAAAATATAAATATAGCAATAATTGGATTAGGTTATGTTGGTTTACCGCTAGCAGTAGAATTTGGTAAAAAATACAATACAATCGGCTTTGACATAGCTCAATGGAGAATCGATGAGCTTAATTCTGGTTATGATAGGACACTAGAATTAAATGAAGAACAATTAAAAGAGGCATC
>JAMOSG010000017.1 GCA_027063225.1 Helicobacteraceae bacterium
CAATGGTTGTTCTTCAAGCTCAAGAGATAGTTCACTATGACAAAAAAGAAGTTAAAAAAGAGGTACTTTCAAAGCCAAACCATCCAGGCGAAAATTTGTATATTAACAAATAATTCTCACAGGCTCTCATCTAGCCCAGAGCTATTTGATAGCCCCGTCCTTTAACATTTATAAGTAGCTCTTTTGAAGTTTTTTCTCTAAAACGTCTTATAAATGTCCGGAGTCTTTCATCACTTACCATCTCATTCCAAATCATTTTTTTTATATCTTCATACTCTAAAATAGTTTTTTCATTCTCATAATTTTTTAAAAGTGCTTCTAAAAATAAAACTTCTTTTTTTGACAATGTAATATACCGGTTGTTCTTATACAAACTTTTTGTAGTTTTATTAAATATAAACCCATCTTGTAAGTTTATTAGCTTATTTTCCATGACTGTTTCAAGTGAAAGAATATATGTTAAAACCTCATCCGGATCGAAAGGCTTTATAAAGTATTTAACAACACCTATATCTATTGCACTCAAAAGTTTTTCAACATCACTAAAAGCACTCAGTATTATAATTTTACTGTTTGGATTTATACTCTTTATCTCTTTGGCCATTTCCAAACCTGTTTTATTTGGCATCATAATATCAGTAATGACAATGTCAGGTAAAACTTTTTTATAAATTTGCAATCCTTCATTTCCGTCTTTTGCAAGCAAAAAACTGTGAAAACTGTCTCCAATAGCATTTTTAAGCAATAAAGATAATTTTTCTTCATCTTCAACAAGTAAAATTTTCAAACTTTTTAAAAACTTATTTCGCATTGTTTCTGTCCATATTTTGAAGTGGGATTTTTATACTAAATTTTGTAAAGCCTTGTTTAGATTTCACATCTATTGAACCATTTAAGCCCTGCTCACAAATCATTTTTGACATAAACAATCCAAGACCTGTACCCAAAGATGAATGTTTCGTCGTAAAATAGGGTTCAAAAATTTTATATATCTCTTTTTCTTTTATACCCCCTGCATTGTCTTCAAACTCTATAATTGCAAAATCTTTTTCTTTTTTTACACAAATATTTATCTCTTTTAGCAAAACAGACGATTGTAAAAAGGCATCTTTTGAGTTTTGAATCAGATTAATAATCACCTGTGTTAACTCATTTGAAATACCTAGAACTTCCACATCTTCAAATTCTGTATTAACACTAATCATCTCTTTTGTTATAATTTTTTCTAAGATATTAAGCGACTCATTAATACTGTCTGCTATTTTAAAATAGTGCTTATGTTTTGTCGGTTTAAAAAAGTTGGTAAAATCATCTATAGTTGTAGACATATTTTGTATAATTGCCTTAGTTTGGGCATAAAGGCTCTCAACTTCTTGGAAATTTTCATTCATAGCAGCTTTTTTTAAGCTAAAAAGTGTCAAGCTGAGTTCTGTGAGCGGCTGTCTCCATTGATGGGCAATATTTGCAAGCATTTCACCCAGACTCGCAAGCCGTGACTGCCAAAACATCACTTTTTGTTTCTGCTCATTTTTGGCTATCTCTTCATGGACTCTACGTTCAAGTGTTTCATTGAGTTCTTTTAACTCTTTTGTCTTCTCTTG
>JAMOSG010000018.1 GCA_027063225.1 Helicobacteraceae bacterium
TCTATTTCTTTAATTGCGCTAAGGCTTTTTTATTTTCTTCAATAAGTTTATCGATATGGTTAATAGCTAGATTTATCTCTTCAACCGGTTCAACTGTTAACTTGTCTGCTTTTGCATAAAGATTTTTTGCACCTTCATAGTCTCCTTTAGCTTCTGTAAGAACTCCAAGGTTGTAAAGAGGTACATAACTTTTTTCTCCTGTTGAATTAATAAGTTTTTTCAATAATTTCTCTGCTCTATCATATCTTTTTGCTTTAATAAAAGCTAAAGAAGTTTTTAATAGTAGTTCTTGTTTTTTTGTATATTCTAAATCCGGTTTTTCAAGCAATGTTACATTGTAATAAACATAGTGAGGAACGAGTTTATATGAAAAATCTTTCGCAATTGCTGATGCTAGTTGTTGTGATGCCATCATTGTAGAAGGTAGTGGGCGTGAATCATCATTACAGTGTTTCCATGTCCCAGTTTTGTTGATAGTGTCAGCATAGATAATGTCACCTTTTTGAGTATCAATCATTCTAATCTCTGCGTCTAACCCAGCAACTCTTTTTATACAACGTACACTTACCTCCCAACAGCCATTTTTGTTACATTTTGTTCTAGCTTCATAAAAACTTGTATCTGAAGTCGATGCATTGCCTGTTCTTCCAGAAATGATTGCCTGTGCTCCAATAAGTTTGCCAACTTCTGTTGCAGTACTTGGATCAATGAGTCCACTTGTGCCAATTTTTTGTTCACTTAGAACTTTATTTAAATCTTGTCTACTAACAATTGTAAAGTATTGCTTCCCATCAAGTTTATGTTTTGCTAAGTTCGCTTCTATTTTTCCAGAAATATTTGGCTTGTCATTTTTGAAAGAGGTTACCGCTACTTTTTTTGTTAAGGCTGCTCTTGAGACTTCTGCTGGTTTAAGAGCTTTTACTCTTACTTTTTGGGCACACCCACTCATTAAAATTATTCCACTTAATAGGAATATAGAACCTTTTATTTTATAGTTCATTGCATTTCACCTTTTTTGCTTGAAAATTTGCTGAGAATAATAACATTTTAATATTAAAATAAATTAAAATTTAATATAATAATTTTATGAAAAAATATTATAGTTATGAAGATTTTAGAAAAGATACAAATAAATTAATTGACAAAGTTAGAGAATTTGAAGCTGAGGCTATTATTTCAATAGCTCGTGGAGGCTATACACTCTCTCATGCGATGGCAGAGGGCTTAAATATTCGTAATCTTCAGAGTATTCGCACTGAACTTTATGATAGAGAGTGCAAACGAGAAATGTTGAGTCTTTTTGGAAGTTGTGACTTTAATGTTAAAAAGGTTTTAGTAGTTGATGATATAGCCGACAGTGGAGAAACACTGGCGTATGTCATGGAGTATCTGCAACAAAACTTTCCTGATGTAGTTTTTAAATCAGTGACTCTATTTTATAAAAAAACATCTATCTATGAACCTGACTACTGGGTCAATGAAGCTTCTGCGTGGATAGAGTTCTTTTGGGAGAAAGATTTTATCTAGTAGTTG
>JAMOSG010000019.1 GCA_027063225.1 Helicobacteraceae bacterium
TAGATTTACCAACTCTTTTTGCTAATTCACTTTGGGTAATCAGTTCCATTTGTCAACCTTTTTTGTCAACCAAGTCAACTAAAAGTCAACTGGTTTACTTTTGTTTTTTGTATAAACATATAAATGCGACTTTTTTTATCTTATTTTTTTATCTAAAAGTCAACCAACTTTCAAAACTTCACACCTACACTTTTTTCGGGGTTTACGGTGCGCGGTAAAAACACACTTTTACAAAGAACCTAAACTAAGCCATTTGATAGTTGTCTGACCACTTCACTTTGAAATGTATCTCTAAACATTTCAAGTGCTTTATCTTCTGCTTCTACTTTCTTAAACATATCAACACTATCAATCGCTGTAATCTCGTTAATGGCTAACTCTTTTCCTCTTTTATTGTATTCCTCTTTTATTCTTTTAATATATTCTGCTCCATAAATAAATCCTCTTTTTTTCATTGCTCTTGCTCTCATATACATGCTAATATGTCCTGATTGCATCACCGCATAAAACATATAAGGTAATCTCGTGCTATGTCCATTCTTTTTTATTTTTATTCTTGGAATAGTTTTTATAGTTGCTCTTGATAATCTATGAGTAGTAAACCTAACCAATGGGAAATTCTTTTCTCCTATTTCTACTACTAAACTTTTACCTATTCTTTTAACTTTAATATGTTTCTTTACATCTCTTGCTTTGATGTTATACTCTGCTGTGATTGCTCTTGTTATAGCCGTTAATACTCTATTTTTTGTTTTTGTTAATGCTCTGCTCTCTGCTTTGTCTATACTCTCACTTGAATATCTTTTTAATATCTCATCTAGTTGTTGTTTATCAAACTCCATTGTTATCATATTTTCTCCTCAATATATTTCCTTGCTTCATCAAAACCATAAGCCACCATACCCTCACAAACTTCACTTTGCGATATATTTTCTAAAAATTGCTTTTGATATTCTGATACGATTATCCCAGCAGTTGAGAGTTTTCCACTCTTTAATCTCTTTGCTGGTCGTTTCATCTCTATAAATAGCACTTTGTTTTTTAGAATTACACATAAATCACTTACACCACTCTTAACCCCCTCCCTTTTTAAATTTATGGCTTCTAATTTATGACGACTTCCACCATTTGGAATAGCAAAAAATTCTACAACTTTACCTTGTTTTTGTAGGATATTTAAGTAATTTACAACTTTTATCTGCTCTTGATGTTCTATTTTACTTCTCATATTCATTCCTTAAACACTAAATAAACTTTTTGTATTTATATGCTTCTCTACATCTTTTGCGAAAAATTTCGCTTTTTTACCTATAACTTCACTTACTTCTGCTTCTAAATCTCTTAATCTTTTTAAGTATTTTTTATCTCCTGCTAAAAGTTTTAACTCGCCTTTGTTTGCGAATATACAAGGATAACACCCAACCCTGCTAAACCCCTTTTTATAAAGTTCATTTGGCTCTATGTTATTTTGTTTTAGATATTCAAATACTTGTTTTGTAGTCCAATC
>JAMOSG010000020.1 GCA_027063225.1 Helicobacteraceae bacterium
TGGAGCTTGGTCTGTAGAGAGTCCTTGAAACATCATGGCTAATCTACTCTACTATTAAAGAGTCCATCATCTCAACAATACGATCAGACTCAGCCATAAGGTGTTGTTGAGCCATAGGGTAAAGCATTTGCTCCTCTTTCATATTGTGTTGTTGTAGTAAAATCATAAGCGTTTCAGTAAGTCCAAAAAACTTATTTTTATCATCCGCATCTATCACTTCTAAAATTTGTTGCATCAATGCTCTCATTTGTGTATGTTCTTGACGCATAACAGCTGTTGGACCTTGAGTCATCCCTGTTTTTTGCTCAAACTCTGCAAACATTACACGCTCTTCCATTTGGAAGTGATGCTCAGTCTCTTTTACAAATTCTTGTGCTAACTCTTGTGCATCTGCTAATGAATTGCTCGCTGCATCTTCCATTGCTGCAAAAAGTTGGTCACACTTAACATGGTCGTTTGAAAGGTACTCTTTTATTGTGCTCATTTTTTTTGTTCCCTCAGTAAAATAATTTGCCATTATGGTAGCATATTTATGTTTAATGCACATAAAACAAAAAACTAATATTCTCTCTTAAAAAGATGCCCACGAACACTCTGCCCGTAAATAAATTCAAATAAAAATGAAAATATCATAAACAGCACAAAAATAGCTATAGCTTTTGGATTTGATTGGTATGTTTGAAACAACAAAACACCAAGAGCTAAAACTGTTGCAACAACAGCACTTAAAACTACTACTACATTTGCACCAATTTTTTTTCGAAGTTTTAATGCACTTAAATTTACTATAAAAAATATAAGCAAAAATCCAGCACTTGCAATAATTGCTATCTCATCTAAATTGATACTATTTGCTAATAGAAGGCTTGCCAAAACTGTAAAAGTAACACCCATTATTGGGATCTCTCCCCTTTCATATTCAAAAATAGTAGGTAACTCACCATCTTTTGCAATAATATATCCCAAACGTGCATTACCAAAAATCGTTGCATTAATTGCAGAGAATGTAGAAAGGAGTGCTGCAGCCGCTACGAGTGTAAATCCAATCTGCCCAAGTGCCGGTTTTGCAGCAAGAGCAAGGGCGTAATCTTGTGCATTTAAGAGTGCTTTTTCATCTACCGTGCCAACTGTTACCATTGCAATTAAAATATACAAAACAATAACAATTCCAACACTTAAATAATAAGCTCTTGGAAGATTTTTTTCTGGATCTTTAATACTTTGAGAAGCATTGGCAATAAGTTCAAACCCCTCATACGCTACAAAAATAATCATCCCAGCAGATAAAATAGAAAGGTTTGTTCCATAATTTTGTGGATTGAAATGGGAAAAATCTACATAAAATCCCCCACTAACAATAACTACAATAAGTAATGTTACCTTAATTGCTACAATAATAGACTCCGACTTTCCAACAAAAGAGGCACTTACAATATTGATAATAGCTGGTAAAATGATTGCTAAAGAGATAAGAGCATGTTGTAAAAGTGGTGTTTTTGTCTCAAAAAAAGTTAAACCATAAGAAGCAAAAGCAACACTATATAATGAAATAGTCACAATATAACTAAGCCACAACATAAAGTTTATAGACCCCGATAAGATATTAAATCCAAAGGCATTATCTACAAAACAAACTGTTCCTCCCCTACTTTGAAACTTTACAGAAAGTTTTGCATAAGAATATGCTGTTAAAAGAGCTATAACTCCTGCGATGAAAAAAGCAATAGGTGTTGCTCCATGTGCTAAAGAAACTGCTTCACCTAAAACAGCAAAAATACCACCACCTACCATTCCGCCAATTCCAATAGAAACAGCAGCAAATAATCCAATTGTTCTCAAAACAACACCACCCTATCTTAAATTTCTTTTCATTATATTTAATAGTTGATTAACAGCATATAAACTATAATAACAAAAAAATAAAATAGCTGGACTTTTTATGAAAAACAAAAAATATATGACATTAGGATTTGCTTCTGTATCGTTAGCATTTTCTTTACTTTTCTCTTCATCTTTAGTAGCTAAAGAGGATGTTGCAGATGAGAAAAAAGAGCAACTAACTCGCCTTGAAGCACTTGCAAAATTTACAAAAGTTATTAGTATTGTTGAGCAATACAATGTAGATCAAATATCAATTGAAGATTTAATAGATAAAGCACTTGAAGGGATGATGAGCAATTTAGATGCTCACTCAAACTACCTTACTGCAAAAGATTATAAACGTCTTCAAGTTCAAACAAATGGTGAATTTGGTGGTCTTGGAATCACAGTTGGTATGCGTGATGGTGCTTTAACTGTTATTGCACCTATTGAAGGAACACCTGCAGATAAAGCTGGACTAAAAGCTAAAGATATCATCTTAAAAATCAATGATGAATCTACTATTGGTATGAGTATAGATGATGCAGTTTCAAAAATGCGTGGAAAAGTGGGAACACCAATTGATATTACAATTGTGCGTGAAGGGGAACCTAAACCTATAAAGGTACATATTGTTCGTGGTGTTATTACTATTCAATCTGTTTACGCAAAACATATTGGTGATGATATGCTCTACATTCGCGTAACAAGTTTTGATAAAAAAGTTGTTCAAGATGTAAAAAAAGCTATTTTAGAAAATGCAAAAAATACAAAAGGGATTATTTTAGATCTACGTAATAACCCTGGTGGACTTTTAGACCAAGCAGTTGGACTTGTTGATTTATTTGTAAATAAAGGTGAAATTGTTTCACAAAAAGGTCGTTTAAAAGAGGACCAAAAAGTGTATGAAGCTTCAAGCTCTAAAACAATCACAAAAGTACCAATGGTTGTTGTTGTAAATGGTGGAAGTGCAAGTGCAAGTGAAATTGTAAGTGGAGCACTTCAAGATCACAAACGTGCAGTACTTGTTGGTGAGAAAACTTTTGGTAAGGGAAGTGTGCAAGTTGTACTTCCAATTACAGAAAAAGAAGCACTTAAACTTACTATTGCACGTTACTATTTACCAAGTGGAAGAACAATTCAAGCTATTGGAGTAACACCAGATATTAATGTACTTCCAGGGGAGTTAAAAACACATAAAAATGAGTTTGCTATTAAAGAAGCTGACCTTAAAAAGCACCTAAAAGAGGAACTTGCAAAAGTTGATGGTAAAAAAGAGGTGAAAAAAGAGAAGAAAAAGGATATAATTACATCACAAATGTTAGAAAAAGATATCCAGCTTAAATCAGCAGTCGATATTTTAAAAGCACTAATCATTACAAAAGGAACGAAATAGATGGAAAAACGTGAACTACTCTATGAGGGAAAAGCAAAAAAAATCTTTACAACAGATGATGAAAATCTTCTTATCTCTGAATTTAAAGATGACTTAACAGCATTTAATGGTGAGAAAAAATCTAGCGAAGCTGGAAAAGGTGCACTTAACAATAAAATTTCAACAGAACTTTTTAAACTTTTAGCAGACAATGGTATCCCTACTCACTTTGTAGAGATGTTAGATGATAACCATATGCTTCATAAAAAAGCAGATGTTATTTTAATTGAAGTTATTGTAAGAAATATTGCAACAGGTTCACTTTCACGTAACTTAGGAATTGAAGATGGAAAAGTGCTTCCATTTACTTTAGTTGAGTTTGACTACAAAAATGATGAACTAGGAGATCCTAAACTTAATGATCAACACGCACTTATCTTAGGTTTAGTAGATTTTCAAGATGAACTCGATAAACTTCGCAGAATGGCAAGACAAATTAACGATATTTTAAAACCATACTTTGCACAAAAAGGTTTAAATCTTGTAGATTTTAAACTTGAATTTGGTAAAGATAGCGATGGAAACATTATCTTAATCGATGAAATTTCACCAGATAACTGCCGTTTTTGGGATATGGAAAGTGGTGAAAAACTAGATAAAGATAGATTCCGTCAAGGTTTAGGTGGACTTAAAGTTGCTTATGAAGAAGTTTTAAACAGAATTTTAGATAAATAATTAGGAAAAAGTATGAAAGCTATTGTAAATGTATTTTTAAAAGCTGGTGTTTTAGATTCTCAAGGGAAAGCGGTGCATCATGCACTTGACTCTTTACACTTTGAGGGTGTTGAAGATGTAAGAATTGGGAAACAAATTGTTCTTCAACTTTCTCATACAGACAAAGAAAAAGCTATGGCTGAAGTAGAGAAAATGTGTGAAGAGATTCTAGCAAATACTGTTATTGAAGACTACAATATAGAGTTAGTATAATGAAAGTTGCAGTTTTACAATTTCCAGGAACTAACTGTGAACTTGACACTGTTTATGCTTTTGAAAAGCTAGGTGCTCAAACACAAATTGTATGGCATAAAGAGGAATCTTTACCAGAAGATACTGACCTTTTAGTAGTAGCTGGAGGTTTTTCTTATGGAGATTACTTAAGAAGTGGTGCTATTGCTAAATTTTCTCCTGTTATGAAAGCGGTAAAAGAGTACGCTGCAAATGGTGGAAAAGTACTTGGTATTTGTAATGGTTTTCAAGTTTTAACAGAAGCTGGACTGCTTCCTGGTGCTTTAAAAAGAAATGAAGGGTTACACTTCATCTCTAAACACCACCACCTTAAAGTTGAAAACAATGACAATATCTTTTTAGAAAAACTTAATAAGGGTGATGTTGTAAATATCCCTATTGCTCACCATGATGGAAACTACTACATCGATGATGCAGGGTTCAAAGAGCTTGAAGCAAATAACCAAATTCTTCTACGTTACACTGATGAAAATGGAAATATCTCGAACCCTAATGGTTCTGTAGGTTCTATTGCTGGTGTTTGTAACAAAGAAAAAAATGTATTTGGTCTTATGCCTCACCCTGAGCGTGCTATGGAAGAGGTTCTTGGTAGTGCAGATGGTGTTGCAATGCTTGAAGGTTTCCTTGCGTAAATGAAGTTTCTTCTCCTTAGTCTCATTCTTGTGGCATCTTTGTTTGCTCAAAAGGTTCTTTACCTTAACTACAAAGATGTACCACAAAGAGTGGTTAAAGGGGAGATCTTTTCAATCACTTTAAAAACTCTATCTGTTGTTAAAGAGTATGACAAAGTTCATTACAGTTTTGCAAATCAAAAAGGTTTAAAACTACTCAATGAGGACCCTCAAAGAGATTTTGATGGAAAATACCTTTATGATAAATTTTACTTTTTAACAACAGCTAGTAAAGCTAGAACACCCGATATTACAGCTTATATAGAAAACAATAACTCTCTTGAAAACATAGATGTTAGTGAAGATTCCCCTGTTTTTCAGTTTAATATATTTCAAAAACAAACAGAACAAGCACCACAATATGAAAAAACTACAATAGCAGGGAAAAGGCTTAATGTTATCACATTAAACCCTATACACAACTTTTCAAATATTGTTGCAAAGAGTTTTGAAATAATAGACTATAGAACCACATCTTTTGATCAAAAACATAACATTATAGTTTTTATCGCAAAAGCGAATAATGCTAATTTAAAAGTTATGCACTTTGAAAATGTGTACAAACAAGGTATAGAGTCTATAACAGATTCCTATTTAGATTCCAAAATCACTTACTTTCTTATTGTAGATAAAAAAATTGAAAACTTCTCTTTCTCTTATTTTAACCTTTTAAAAAATAAGTTTGAGAGTATAAATATTCCAATTGTTGTAGATGATGATAGTGTTGTAACACAAAGCGACCTAAAACCAAAAGATCAATCGCGAAATAAACTCAAAGCTACTATTGCTCTTACTATTGCTATTGCTATTACGGTATTTGCACTTTATAGACGTAAAATAATCTATATTATCTTATTTGTAGTTCCTCTTTCTTATTTTATTTGGCTTAATATCCCTTCTGAAGAGATTTGCATCAAAAAAGGTACAAAAATTCATCTACTACCTGTAAAAAATGGTACAATATTTGAAACAACAAACAATCGCTACTTTCTTTTAAAAGAGGGAAAAGTAAGGGATTTTACAAAAGTAAGACTCTATAATGATATGATAGGATGGGTAAAAGATGAAGATATTTGCAAAAATTAACTGGTTTATTGCTACTACAATTATTTTTATAGCACTTACTCTCTCTATTATTTTATACCCTATTTTACCTCGCCCTTATGCACGTAAAATTCCTGCGTGGATTATCCGTCTTACAACATTTTTCTCAACAGATATAAAAGGAGAAGAGGACCCTGCAACGCAAATGTTCTTAATTAATCACCAAAGTGATTTAGATATTGGAGTTATGGAAACAATTACATCAAAAGATTTAGCATGGGTAGCAAAAAAGGCTCTTTTTGATGTACCTTTTTTTGGCTTAGCTATGAGCTTACCAGAAGATATTGAGATAGAACGTGAAAGTAAAACCTCTTTAGTAAAACTTCTAAAAGCAGCAAAAGATCGCCTCAAGAAGGGAAGAACAATAGCAATTTTTCCAGAAGGTACACGTTCACGCGGAGGTAAAATGCTTCCTTTTAAAATGGGTGCAAAGGTTATAGCAGATAAATACCAACTTCGTGTTCAGCCTGTTGTTTTAGTTGAAACTGCAAGTTGTTACGATATAAAACGTTTTTATTATAAACCAAAAACAATTAAAGTTGTATTTTTAGACTCTTTTATCGCCTCTAAGGAAGATAAAGAGTGGCTTAGCAACACTCGCAAAAAAATGCAAGAGGTTTATGATAAAGAACTACAAGAGGAACAAAACTAATGAGTTGGCAAACACTTTTAGCAATTGGTAGTGGTGGTTTTTTAGGTGCAATTTCACGTGCATATATCAATGGAGTAATATCTCATAGAGTTCCTCACGATTTACCTTTTGGAACACTTGGTGTAAATCTTCTTGGAAGTTTTATAATGGGTGTTTTAATCGCTTATTTTAGCTACTCTACCTTGTTTAGTGTACATATGAAATCTTTTTTAACGACTGGATTTTTAGGTGCTTTAACAACTTATTCAACTTTTGCAATGGAAAGTTTTTTACTTCTTCAAGGGGGAAGCTTTACACTTGCTATAACAAATATGCTACTTAACCTTATAGGAACTGTTTTTATGGCTGGAAGTGGTTACTTTATTGTGCAATCTATTATGAAATAAATTTTCTCTTTTTTAAAACCTCATACATCACCTCAGCCATTTCCCAATCCTCTAGGGTATCAATATCTTGCACTAAATATCTTGGTAAAATAATAGGGATACTTTGTGATGAAAATGTAATTTTTGGTGCTGCTTTTTTTAAATCTCTCCAATAAAACTGCCCTGCATCTTGGTAGGCTTCTTCCAAATCTTGACTACGTGAAAAAAAATATTCTGGAAAAAACATCTCACATCTACCATTTTTTATTGCAAAAGTTCTTTGAATTGGAAATGGCATAGAGGTTGCACTAAAAGCAATAACTGCATCACTATTTTGAAGTTTTTCAAACCCTTTTTGAAGATATTTTGAATCTAAAAATGGTGCAGTTGCATAGATAGTACATAAATAATCAAATGGCTCATCTATCACCTCTAAAGCGTGTTGAATAACATCTTGTGTTGGTGTAAAATCATCTGCTAACTCTTTGGGGCGTTGAATGATTGTTGCTCCATACTCTAATGCAATATTTGCTATTGCATCATCATCAGTACTTACAACTATTTTTTCAAAAAGTTGAGATTTTTTTGCACTCTCTATACTATATGCAATTAAAGGTTTCCCATAAAAAAGTTTAATATTTTTTTTTGGTATCCTTTTGCTTCCTCCACGTGCAGGAATAATCGCTATATTACCCATCTAAAAGCTCCAATAGATTTGCAATGACATACTCTTGCTCTTTTTGAGTTAAAAGTGGATAGATTGGAAGGGAGAAACACTCTTTGTAGTATCTATCCATATTTGGCATAACTTCATTGCCATACCCTAAGTTTTTATAAAAAGGTTGCTTATTTATTGGCATATAGTGTAGTTGTAAACCAATGTTTTTTTCTTTCATTTGAATAAATAACTCCTCTTTAGTGATAGAAGTAGATAAAAAATCGACCAATACAACATAAAGATGGTAAGAGGAATTATTATGAAAACTATACAGTGGTTTTACAATGCTATTTTTAAAACTCGCATCATAATTTTGTGCTATTTCTTGACGCTTTTTTACAAAAGAGGGAAGTTTTTTAAGTTGCGAAATACCCAAAGCACACTGTAAATCTGTTATGCGGTAGTTAAATCCAAGCTCCTTCATCTCATATTCCCATGGTTTCATATCTGCTGTTTTTACCATACCATGGTTTCTTAGCACTAAAAGTTTTTCATAAACCTCTTGAGAGTTTGTTGTAATTGCCCCACCCTCTGCAGTTGTTAGATGTTTAACAGGGTGAAAAGAGAAAATAGAAACATCACTATTTACACAACTTCCAGCTTTTATACCATTATATTCAGCACCAATAGCGTGTGCAGTATCTTCTAAAATTGTAATATTATACTTTTGTTTAAGGTATGCTAACTTCTCTTGGTTTAGCATATTGCCACTAAAAGCAACTCCATAGAGTGCTTTTATAGAACTATCTTTTTGTAAATACTCCTCACACAAATCTAAATCAATATTGCCATCTTGTGCAATATCTACAAATATTGGCTTAGCTTTAGCATATACAATAGCATTAGATGTTGCTAAAAAACTATTTGGTGTTGTTAAGACTTTATCGTTTGGTTGCAAAAGAGCTAAAGAGGCTAAATGAAGTGCTGCTGTACCATTAGAAACAACTACACAATACTTTGCACCACAAAACTCACACAAAGCTTCCTCAAACTCTTTAACCTTTGGGCCTGTTGTTAAAAAGTCTGATTCTAAAACCTCAACAACGCTAGCAATATCCTCTTGCGTAATATGTTGTTTTCCATAAGGGATAAACTCCATTACAACCCTTTTACCATCTCCAAAAGTTCCTCTTTTGTAAGCCACCAACTATTTGTTCCTGAATTGTACTCAAAATCTCTTGCGACACTTTTACCTTTTTCTCCAAACTTATTAACACTATAATCGCAATTTTTTGTAAATTTTATTGTTGGTTTTATTACAAAGTGATCTTCAAACTCTAGTGTCAAATGGGAATCATCACGTGGACACATAATCTCATGTAGTTTTTCACCTGGGCGAATACCAACAATTTTTTGCTCTAAATGTGGAGCTAGTGCTTTTGCTAAATCTGTAATTTTCATAGAGGGAAGTTTTGGAATAAAAATCTCCCCACCTTGCATTCGTTCAAAATTTTTTAAAACAAACTTTACCCCATCTTCAAGGGTTATAAAAAAGCGTGTCATCGCTTCATCGGTAATTGGTAGTGATGTTGCATTTTCTGCTATAAGCTTTTGAAAATATGGTATAACACTACCTCTGCTTCCTGCAACATTGCCATATCTTACTACACTAAATTCAATATCTTTTGAGCCAATCATATTGTTTGCTGCAACAAAAAGTTTATCTGAAGCAAGTTTTGTAGCACCATAGAGATTAATTGGGTTTGCTGCTTTATCTGTTGAGAGGGCTATTGTTTTTTTTACATTATTTGCAATTGCCGCACGAATAACATTTTCAGCCCCATTAATATTTGTTTTAATACACTCCATTGGGTTATACTCTGCAACTGGAACATGCTTTAGTGCTGCTGCGTGAATTACATAATCAACCCCATTCATAGCTTCATGTAATCTTTGTTCATCACGCACATCACCAATAAAATAACGCATACATTTTGCATTGTACTCTTGTGCCATCTCATACTGTTTTAGCTCATCACGACTAAAAATAATTATTTTATTTGGCTTATAGTTTTGCAATAAAATTTGTGTATATTTCTTTCCAAAACTCCCTGTTCCACCTGTTATGAGAATATTTTTACCATTAAACATTTTATTCCTTTGCAATTGTAATGGTTCTATCTGCACACCATGAAGCTAAATTCATATCATGCGTGATTAAAACCATACCCATACTCTCTAAATGTTGCATTAATGTTTGCATAATATGCAGTTGCGTTACATTATCTAATGCACTTGTTGGCTCATCTAAAAGTAAAAGTTTTGGCTTCATTAAAAGTGCACGCAAAATTGAAGCGCGCTGAAGCTGCCCACCTGAGAGTTGATGGGGAAGTTTAAAAAGTAGCTCTTTTTGCAATGCTACACTTTGTAAAACTTTTTCTAAATCATCTAATGGTACAACATCGGCAATTTGGTTTATTATTGTATAACTTGGATGAAAAGAGCTATAAGGATCTTGAAAAACCTCAGAGATACTACTTGTTGCTACAACCTCTCCACGTAAAGGTTTTAAATTTTGTAAAATAAGCTCAAAAAGGGTACTTTTTCCAGCACCACTCTCCCCAACAATAGCAACAACCTCCCCTTTTTTTACACTAAAAGAGAGGTTTTGAAAAAGTGGGTTTTCTTTTGTGTAACCAAAAGTGAGGTTTTTTATTTCAAGAAGTTTACTCATCTATAAACCTCATCATGTGTTCCAATGTTCATTAAAACTATCTCATCATCAATAATTTTTAAATAAAGAACTATCCTATACTCATACGTTAAAGAACAAGCGTAATATTGACTCAATTCCCCTTTGAGTTTATGCGTTTTTAAAGATGGCTCAAAAGGATCTTTTTGAAGTTGTTTTAAAACAGTTCCATATTTTAATAATAAATCTCTATGTTTTTTAAAAAACTTTTTTTCAACTTTTGAGTAATAAACAGTTTTACTTAATTTCATCTTGTAACTTAGTTATATACTCATCTACATCATCTATGGCAATAATATTATTTTGTTCTAAATCCTCTTGAGATTTTTGCATATCTACCATAAACTTACTTTTATCATAACTTATTTTGACATCATTTTTAAAACTTTCTAACATATCAAGTAGTTTTTGAGCTACATTATCTTTTACATCAATAGTTATAATCATCACTTAGCTCCTACAAAAGTTTTTTACTTTAGCTTATTATACTCTTTTTCTAAATCTGCATAAAGCTCATCTGGTGTGTAGTTAGGGTTATTTTGCCACAACTGCATCATTACCACATTATCCTCTTTGCCATTCCATACTTTTATGTATGTTCCAGCTTTGTAGCCGTTATCTTGACGAAATTGGTTTAAAATATTTTTCCCAACATAGAGTTTATAAAGGGAGTCTAAATCAAGTGCACCCATAACTATAAGTTTATAAAACTGCTCAAAAAGTTGTGTTAAATCAAAATTATCTCTTTGTAAAACCAAAAACATAACATACTCAACTTGTTGCATCACCTCTTGTGAAGGAGCAAAAGAGAGTTCATTCTTTTGTACTTGAGCAAAAAGTTTATTTTGTGCCATATCTTTTGCAATTTGCTCTAAAGAGTTCTCCCCTTTTTGAGCATACTGTTCAATAGCCAAAGAAAGCACAAAGTGCATAATATCTACAATCTCAATTTGCACATTATCCCAATCTACCTTTGCATCAATGCTTTTCCAATGTTTCCACGCAAAGCTATCTATAATCTCTGCACACTCCATATAGATACAACGTTTCCAGTTAATTGCTTTACCATTTTTTGTAACTTTTTTAACCGCCCACTCTTCACCGTTTGTTGCATCGTTGAGTTGCTTTTGTAACTCTAACATCAATAATAATTTTTCCAATTTATCTTCTCTTTTTTGTTTTTATTGTAACTAAACTCAACTTAGAACTCAAATACAACCCCAGCAAATACTCCAAAAAAGAGTGTTCCAGCCAAAAAGATAGCTTGAGCAAAATAAACTTTCAAAGAGATAGGGTTTATCTTATTCTCTTTTGTTGCATCTTCAAAATAGAAATACCTTACAATCGAAGCATAATACCCAACTGACAAAGCAGAGTTAAGTAAAACAAAAAGTGCAACAAATACTAAATTAACATCTACTAAAGCATAAACCATAACAGCTTTTGCTAAAAATCCAGCTAAAAGGGGAATCCCAGCAAGCGAAAAGAGTTGCACGCTAAAAAATAGAGCACTCAATTTATCTTTTTTTCCTAAAGCTTTTAAATCTTCTAAATAAAGCTCCCCTTTAGAATCTGAGAGTTTATCTACAAGTAAAAAAAGTGCTGTTTGCATAAAGATATATGCAATTGCCATATATAAAAGTGCATTTTGTGCATAGGCACTTTTTACACTTACAAAAGCTAAAAGCATATACCCCGCATGAGCTATAGAGGAGTAGCTTAAAATTTTTGTTATCTCTTTAGAAAAGAGTGCTAAAAAGTTTCCAAGGGTGATAGTAACTAATGCCAAAACAAGTAAAATTGGTTCAGAAAAAGTTGTGTTTTTTTCAAGAAAAGGGGCAAAGGTTTTAAACGTTGCTACAAATACAACTGTTTTTGCAATTCCCGATAAAATAGCACTGTTTGCAGGGGAAATCTCTGCGTAACTATCTGCTGCCCAAGTGTGCATAGGTACAATTGTTAGTTTGTAAAAAACACCAAATAAAATAAGCCAAATACCCACACTTCCAAAACCTTTTACTTCAAGAGAAACAGCTTCCAATAAAGAGTGTCCCTCTAAAAGGTACAAAGCAACACCAAGCACAATAATAGCAGTTGCAACAGATCCAGATATAAACATCTTAATAGCCCCTTGAGCTTCTTTTTTTGTTCGTATAAAACTCACCAAAATAAAAGAAACAATACTTAAACTCTCAAAGGCAATCACAAAACTCACTAAAGTGTTACTCTCTAAAACCAATAGAGCCGTTGCAACTAAAAAGAGTGTTTGCGTAATTGCAATTGTTTGTTCTAAATGCAATAGTGTTGCTATGGTAACAACAAATAAAACAAGCTCAAAAAGGATAAACGAAGATGGTGTTTCAAACCCAACTAAAGGTGTTGCAGTGTGCATTAAAGAAACTCCAAAAGCAGCTATGACAACAACAATGCTCAATGGTTGTAAAATTTTTACATTACGCACACCAAAAGAGAGAAGTGCCATCCCAAACAAAAATACAAATGGACTCACATCGCACCCCCTAAATTATATGCAGAAAAAACTTCATTAATCGCATCAAAAAGTGCTTGAGGATAAACACCAAAAGCAACGATAGCAATGCCAAAAACAGCCAATGCAAAAAATTCAACCCAAGAGATACTAAAATTACTCTCTTGCACTTTTTGACTCATAGGACCATAAATAACACGACGTAAAGTCCAAATAATATAGCCACTCCCTATCATCGCTCCAAAAGCGATAAAAGCTACCCAAGCACCATAAGTATCTAAAGCACTTAAAAAGATTGTTATCTCCCCAACAAATCCCATCGTTGCAGGAAGCCCTAATGCACCAAGACCAGCTAAAACAAATAAAGCAGAGATATAAGGTGCTTTTTGCATAATCCCTCCTAAATCTTGCATTTGCCAACTTTGTGTTTTATAGTGAAAAAAACCAGCTATTAGAAATAAAGGTGCAATAATAAACGCATGACCTATCATCTCAAAAAGTGCTGCACTTAACCCCTCATAACTTAGCGTTGCCATACCAATAGCTACCAATCCCATATGGGAGATAGAACTATATGCAACCATCTTTTTGAGGTGTGTTTCATACAGTGCCATCACCCCAGCATAAAGTAAACTCAAAATTCCAGCTCCAAGTAAAACAAAAGCATACTTATGGGCTTCTTGTGGAAGCATTAAAATCACAAAACGTATCATCGCATACGCTCCCATTTTAAGTAAAACTCCCGCTAAAAGTACCGAAATTGGAGCGGAAGCTTCTACATGTGCATCTGGTAGCCATGTATGAAATGGAAAAAGTGGCATCTTCACAGCAAACCCAACAAAAAGTAACCACCAAATAAGTGTTGGTGTTACTAGCATACTCTCTTGTATTTGTGTCATATCAAATGTTGCAGTTTGTTTAAAAATGAGGAAAAAAGCAAGGAGTATAAACATTGAAGCAACATGGGTGTAAAGGAAAAACTTTAATGCCGCATAAACTCTGCCATCACCTCCCCAAATACCAACTAAAAAGTACATAGGAATAAGTGTTAACTCCCAAAAGATAAAAAACCACATAAGGTTTGTACTCATAAAAACACCAAAAATAGCTCCACTAAAAAACAAAAGCAAAGAGAAATATGCAGATTCTTTTTGCATACTCCAACTAGAAAGTGTCACCAAAATAAGTAACAAAGATGTCAAAAGCAACATAACACTACTGAGTCTATCTATCTCTAGCGTTAAAATAAAACCAAACTCTTTTACCTCTAAAAACTTCCCTAACATCAAATAACCATTTTGAGGAAGTTGTAGATATAAAAAAAGTGTTTCAACAAAAAGAAAAACAAAATACCCCAAAACAATATACTTCGCCAAAGGGCTTTTTTTTGTAAAAAGATACAAAAAACCTGAAAAAACCAGTGGGGCAAAAATAAGTGCTACATAACTCATATAAAATTCCTTACCAACATAACAAACACAAGCACAACAACTCCAAGAACCATACCACCTACTTGGTTACTCACTTGCGAACTTTTACTTAAACCAAAAAGGAGAAAAACTTTGTAACTTAGCCAAACAACACCATTTACCGCTTTATCTATAATATTTTTCTCAATAAACGCAACAAAAGAGGTAACAACACCTAAAATAATAGTCTGCACAAACCACTCTATCATCCTCTCTACATAATACCCATGAAATAAAATCTGATGAATTGTTTTCATAAGTGGTTGAGCAGAAACTTTTTGCAATAGATCTAATCTTTTGTAGTAAAAAAACCAAACAAGAAATGCAAAAAAAACAATAACACCCATCATAAAAGGAAACAACCACCCAATATGTTCTTCACTACCCTTTGTAGAAGTTATAAAAGAGATTAGCTCCTCTTGGAAAAAGCCTAAAGCTAAAGTAAGTACTGCCATAACTCCTAAAGGTAAAGCTATCCAAAACAAGCTTGGTGTTTTTATGGAGTTGTGAAGTTTTTCATCTTTTTGTGGTGATACAAATAGCAACACCCACAACCTTCCACCATACGCAATAGAAAGCACACCAGCAATAAGCGTTAAACTACTAATAAGCCCAAATGTTTGAGGGTTTGTAAGTGTTGAGAGAATCACGGCATCTTTAGAGTAAAAACCACTAAAAGGTGGTAAACCACTTAAAGAGAGGATTCCCATCCCCATAAAAAGTGCTACTAAAAAGAGTTTTTTACCTAAAGCACCTAATTTCCACATATCTTTTGTGTGATGTGCTACTAAAATAACCGCTCCAGCACTTAAAAACAAAAGTGCTTTAAAAATAGCATGATTAACAAGATGTGTCATCCCAGCAGCTAAAGAACCAGCACCCAAACCAATAAACGCTAAAGAGAGATGCGACATAGTTGAGTATGCTAACACTTTTTTCATCTCACTTTGCACAAGTGCAGAGGTTGCTCCCACAAAAGCACTCAGAGCTGCAACTGCTGCAACAACAATCAACGCTTGTGAAGCTACATAAAAATCAAACATTCTAGCTACAATATAAATTCCACTATTTACCATTGTTGCACCATGAATAAGTGCAGAAACAGTTGTTGGCCCCTCCATAGCTCTCATAAGCCAAGGAAAAAGTGGAAATTGTCCCGATTTTCCAATAGCCGCTATAAAAATAAAAATAGCAATAACATACATCAATGTAGAATCTATTTGGTTTGTCGCTGCTAAATGGTTTAGCGTTGCAATATCGAGTGTTTTTGTAAAATAAAAGAGCAACCCAATCGCAGCAAATAAAAATATATCTCCAAATTTTGTATATAAAAATGCAGCTACTCCAGCATCGGCTGGAGCTTTGTTGTAGTGCCAAAAAGATATAAGCAAATAACTTGCAAGTCCCATAAACTCCCAACCAACAAAAAGTCCTAAAAGCTCTTTGGCACTTACAAGCAAGATCATCCCACCAATAAAAAAGAGCATCTTTGCATAGTAACGTGCTTGATCTTTCTCCTCTTTCATATAATCGTGTGAGAAATGAATATCTAACAACCCTAAACCTGTAGCAATTAAAAGCATTATTAAAGAGAGTTTATCTATGTAAATTCCAAAAGGTAAAGCATTTTCACCAAAGCGAAACCACTCATAATCTATAACAAAAGGTTGCTCATATACACTAAAGAGATACACCACATCTACAAATAATACAATGCTAAAAATATAAGCTAAAAAAAATGGTATTTTTTTATTGAGTTTCCCAACTACAAATGTAACAATCGCCCCAATAAAAGGTAAAAGAAGCAAAGCAAGAACAAAACTACTCATCTAAAGCCCCTTTTTGCGCGAAGTTATCTGGAGTGACTACGTTTGTCATTTTATTAGCTACACCAAAGAGTAAAATACCAACAGCAGCCTCAAGTGTAGCAATAATCATAACCATATATGCAAAAGGGAGATTATCTGGCAGGTTTAAATACTTTGCACTTGATGCTAAAAGTAAAATAACACTATTTATGAGAATCTCCAACGAAAAAAAGATACGCAAAAAATCTTTATTTGAAACAAGTCCAAAAAGCCCTATGCTAAAAAGAGCAAAAGAGAAAACTACATCTATCTCAAACATCTTATTTCCCCCCTTTGGCAAGAACTTTTACCATCTTAATAGTGCCATACAACAAACTCGATGCAACCAAAGCAAAGAGAATAACAAAGTCACTATATTTTTGTACAAATAACTCTTTTTGCTCCACATTTGAGAGTGAACCTACATCTAAAGTGGCACTGTTTGCAAAAAATAAACTCACACTTCCAACAAAAAATAAAAATACAAAAAAAGCACTCCATGGGTTGAGTTTACTTTGTGGAAACTCTACTCCAATAAGGGTAATTCCAAAAAGCATAAGTACAGAGATTCCCCCTGCATAAACAAAGATTTGGAACAAACCTAAAAGCTTCTCATCTAAAGCAATGTAGTACAAACCAAGCACTAATAACATTAATGCAAAAGAGATAAGCGCTGCTATACTTTTTTTCAGTGTTAAAGATGCAATAGCCAAAATTAACACCAACGTTAAAAAAACAATATTCACGATTCTTCCCCCTCTTGTGCTTTTGCTGCAGCAGCCTCTGCTGCTTTTTTCTTTGCTGCAAGCTCTTTTTTTACACGCGCAGCTTCCTCCTCCTCTAAACGGGCATCTATATAACTTTGTGGAATATCTACGTGAACCCAAAAATCTTCTTGATCTTTGTGCCATCCTCCACTTATCATATCGTATCGCCCTCCACTTAGAACAATCGATTTATGTGGTTTTGTAGGGCAAACATCTTCACATAATCCACAAAAAATACAAATACTTAAATTAACTTCTGGGACAATATTTTGCTTTTTAAATGGAAGATGTTTCATTGTAATTGCACCTGTTGGACAGATTTTATTACAAGAGTCACACCCTATACAAGTTTCATAATCTATTGAATGTTTTCCTCTATAGCGTGAAGAGGTATGCATTTTTGTAAAACGAACATCCTCTTGAGCTGGAGACTTTACAAAAAGTGCACGTGAAACTCTTAAAACTTTTTTTAGTATCTCTAAAATCATTGTGCTGCTCCAAAAAAGAGTATTTTTGCAGCCATAATCCACGCAAGATTTAAAAGTGTTAGTGGCACTAAATAACTCCAAGAAAATTGTAACATCTGCTTCATTGTAATACGTGGTGTACTAGCACGAATAACCATCATAACAACAGCAATTGCTAACATTTTTAAAAAGAGGCATAAAAAATTATCAAAAAACAATCCTCTATAACCACCTAAAAATAAAGTAGCAGCTCCAGCAAACACCGCCATAAACTCTGAAAACTCTGCAATTTTTAAAAGAAAATAGTTTGTTCCACTATACTCTGTGTAAAAACCATATACTATCTCTTGTTCTGCATCTGGAATATTAAAAGGTGGTTGTTCTAGAAGTCCCAAAAGAGCTATAAAATAGAGGAAAAAACCTGGAATCAAAACAACAAAACTAAGCCAAGAACTTGATTCTACAATACTATTTAAATTTAATGTCCCAAATAAAATAGCTGGAGAGAGTGCTGCTAGAAAAAAACTTGTTTCCATTGATATCATCTGTGTTAAAACACGAATTCCCCCTAAAAAGGAGTATTTGTTATTAGAACCAAAACCAGTTAAAAAAAGTAAAAAAGGCTCAATACCAATTAACACAACAAGCACCAATAAAGCATAATTGCTAGAAAGAACTGTACTACCTGAGTTCCATGGAATTAACGCTGTTGGCACAATGGCAATACTCGCAGCTAAAAGTGGCATAAGAGAAAAAAGATATGGGTTTACACCTTGAGGGGTGATACTCTCTTTTGTAAGGAGTTTACTTAAATCAAAAAGTGTTTGGTAGCTCCCTGCTGGACCATTAAAACTAGGACCAACTCTTTTATGAAGGGCTGCCATAAACTTTCTAAAAAACCAAAAAAGTACAACAGTCCACACAAGAATATATAAAATTCCTGGAAAAATAAAAATTTCAAATAACATCTCTTTGTCCTATCTGTCTAAATCGCCTTGGCAGATATATAAACTACCAAAAACAAGTGGAATATCTGAAAGAGTTTCCCCTTTTAAAAGATGTTCAACCATCATTGTATGGTTAAAGCTTGGTGCTTTCATCTTTAAACGGTAAGGAGATTTTGCTTTCTCTTGTGTTACTAGGTGCATTAAAACCTCTCCCCTTGCCCACTCAACACGTGCTATAGCCTCCCCTTTTGGAAGCTTTTTAGGCATTTTTACCATATAATCTTTTGTTGGGTTAAACTCCCCCTCTTCAATCTTTTGTTCAATATGTTTTTTTGCCTGTTTAATAATAGAAACAGACTGCTCAATCTCCTCAAAAAGTTGAAAAAGTCTATCTTTTGCACTACCACCTTTTTGTGTTACATACTCTAGCTCTATTTGATCATACGCAGCATAAGGCTCATCTATGCGGATATCTGTTTTTACTCCACTTGCACGTGCAACAACTCCACATAAAGCATACTCCTGCACCTCATCTTGCGTTAAAATTCCAAGTTTTGCAGCACGCATTTTCATAGTTGGATTATTAATAAAAATATTTTTAATATCCTCTTTTGTTGCATCAAACTTATCTAGTGCTTTTTGAAGCTCCTCTAACATTTCAGGTGCCAAACCATAACGCACACCACCAGCTTCTACAGAGGCAGTTGCTATTCTTGCTCCACTATAACTCTCTAAAAAGTCTAAAAAGAGTTCACGCATATCCATATTCCACATAGCAACAGTATGAAGCCCCATAGCGTTGTAAAAACCACCCATTCCCATCATATGGGAGGAGATTCTTCCAACTTCACCAAGTAAAACACGCATCCATTTTGCAAACTCTGTTATCTCTATCTCTGCAATCTCCTCTACAGCTTGAGCATAACACACCATTGAATTGATATTGTCCATAAAACAAAGTCGCTCAACAGCGACAATAGCCCCCACAAAATCTTTTTGCGTAACAAGGTGTTCAAGGGCGCGCCAAACAAATCCAATATCTGGATCAATCCCTAAAATATCTTCTCCATCACAATGCACTTTTAAGCGAATTGGTCCACTAGCTGGGTGTGTTGGACCCCAATTTAAAATCATCTCTGAAGAGTTTGGATCGAGCTTGTTTTCACTTAGATGCTCCTCCTCTTGAAATGACTCTACAATTAAGTTCATATTTTCTACACTATTTTTTTCATGCTCTTGCCAATCAAAATCTTTCCTAAAAGGAAATTTATTGTAATAATCTTGAGAAAGGATAATTGGTCTCAAATCTGGATGGTTTAAAAACTTGACACCAAACATAGAGTAAGCTTCTCTTTCATGCCATAAAGCACCTTTGAAGAGGTTACTTAAAGACTCAATTTTACAATGCTTTAATTCACGTGGAATATCACATTTAAGCCAACAATTTCTTTTTGTTACTAAATCTTCAAAAAAATAGTTCATCTCAATTTTATTTTCATCTATAAAATCTGTTGGAGAGATTGTAGAGATAGTTCTTAAACCATTTTTTTGCAACATTTGAGCAACATCGAGCAAGTTGGAACTAAAAGAGAGCTTTACTTTTAACCATGAAGTTTTATACTCTGTTATATACTCTGTATCAAACAAAGAAAAAATATTTTTTAAATCATCCATTAAAATTTCATCTCCTTATATAGTCCACCCTCACTCGCTGCACTTGGGATGCCATCTTTTATTTTTTGTTTAATCTGCTCTAATCCACTAATGATAGCTTCTGGAGTTGGAGGGCAACCTGCTACAAAAACATCTGCTGGTAAAATCTCTGTTGGATTTTTCACAACCGCTAAAGAGTCATTATAAGGTCCACCATCAAAAGAGCAAGCACCAAGTGCTAAAACATATTTTGGCTCTGGCATCTGTTGATATGTTCGTAAAAGAGCAGGCAATACTTTTTTAGTAATAAGCCCCGTTATTACCAAAACATCAGCTTGACGTGGACTTGGTGTTGGTAAGTATCCATAACGTTCCCAATCGTAACGAGGTCCCATCGCAGCAGCCATTTCCAAAGAGCAACACCCTGTACAAAAATGAGCCATCCATACACTTTCACTTTTTGAATGAGCAAAAAAATCAAATATTTTTAACATATCTATACTCCCTCATAGCAATAGAGATTGCCAATGCCATAATAGTTGCAAAAACTATGGCAATAATCTGCGTATGCAAAGTTGTAGCGTACACAAATAGTGTAAAAAACAACCCTGTCATATCTGCAACAATAAACATAATAGCAAACATAAAAAATCCAAAATTTGCTTTTCTTGGTTGTGAACTACTTGGTGGTAAACCACACTCAAAGTGTTCATTTTTCATCTTGTTTGGTTTATAGGGTGCTATTAAAATCCCCACAAAGTAAAGAACAAAAATACCAAATGCAATCCCAAGTGTGTAGATAATAAGTGTTTCTATAACAGTCCCCTTTGTGCAATTTTTTCTAAATCGTTTTGCAGTGTTAAAACCTCAAAACCAACAGCATCAAAGTATGGTTTTGAAACAATGTCAAATGAAGAATCCTTCTCTTTACAGTTAAAAATAACACTGTGAGAGATTCCCCTTTGCATCAGTGCGTTATGACTCAAAAGTGTATCGTTGATACACCCCAAAGAGCAATGTGTTACTAAAAAAGCTGTAACATCTAACTCTGCAATTAAATCTAACATCATATACTCTTTATTTATTGGTACATACAACCCACCAGCACCCTCTATTAGCAAAATATCACATAACTGTTCCATCTTTTTTATATGATTTTTAATAAATTCTATATCTATCTCTTGAAAGTTTGAAGCGATAAATGGAGCAGCTGGAAGTAAAAATGTGATAGGGGTAATATCTTTATGTGTTATATTTAAAAAATCTTTATTGTAGTGTTGCACCTCTTTTAAAAGAGCAGATGCATCAACCCCAACATCCTCTGCCCCTGTTTCTATAGGTTTCACAACACCTACTTTATATCCAAGTTGTGCATAAGTTTGTATAAGTTTTTTTGTTGTATAAGTTTTACCAATATCTGTGTTTGTTGCTGTGATAAAAATCTTTTTTGCCACTTTATAATCCTTTTGAACAAGAATTTTACCGTAACTTTTAGCAACTATCTATTTTTTTGTTAAAACTTTCGCTTTTATTTGTGTATTTGCATCTTGAAGTTCAAAAGTATCTTCCACTTCTAAATTTTGAAGCTCTATAACTTTATTATTTTTAGAAAGCTGTGCATACCCTTTTTTTGTTTTTAGTTTTGGGTTATTGCTTAAGAGCATATTTTGTGTATGTTTTAGTTGTTGCTCTTTTGTATTTAAGAGTGTTGATATTGCATAAGGGAGTCTGTTATTTAAAAGCTCTAACTCTTGTGCCTTGTTAAGTAAAATCTGCTCCATTTGACTAACAAAAACCTCTTGAAGATGTTTTGTTTGTTGTAGTTGTAACTCTAGGCGTCGCTCAATAGAGTTTTGCTCATAAAGATTTTTTAAATGCAGAAGTTGTTGCTCTTTTTTATGTAAAACTTGTGCTAAGAGTTGCTCATACTGATTAGCAATGCTATCTAAATACTGCAACAATTCATTTTTATCTGGCAAAATCATCTGCATCGCTGCAGTTGGTGTTGGAGCGCGTAAATCTGCTACAAAGTCACTTATGAGAGTGTCTATCTCGTGTCCAACCGCTGAGACAATTGGTGTTTTTGCTTTAAAAATTGCATCTGCTACAATCTCCTCATTAAAAGCCCATAAATCTTCAATGCTTCCACCACCTCTTCCAACTACAAGTGCATCATACTCTTTTGTATCTGCTATTGCAATTGCATTTGCAATACTTAGTGGTGCATTTTGCCCTTGCACTAAAACATCATAAATATCTATTTCCACTAAAGGGTATCGACTCTGTGCAATGCGAAGCA
This sequence comes from Helicobacteraceae bacterium, assembly GCA_027063225.1. Classification (GTDB taxonomy): domain Bacteria; phylum Campylobacterota; class Campylobacteria; order Campylobacterales; family Sulfurimonadaceae; genus Sulfurimonas. Next base: position 22,401 of record JAMOSG010000020.1, read on the forward strand.
TATCTTGCACAGCCGCTCCTGTTGCAGAGGTAATAAGTGCAATACGCGTAGGAAATTTTGGAAGTTGTTTTTTTAGTGAAGCCTCAAAATACCCTTTTTGAGAGAGTTTATTTTTGAGCTGTTCAAAAGCAAGTGCCAAAGCCCCTTGACCAGAAGGCTCTATGGAGAAACAATTTATTTGGTAACTTCCACGTGGTTTATAGAGTGTTATAGCACCATCTACTATAACTTTTAACCCCTCTTCAAGTCTAAAACGCAGTTTTGAAGCATTACCTCTAAACATAACACAACTAATTGCAGAGGTACTATCTTTGAGTGTAAAGTAGATATGACCAGAGTTATGAAACGTAATTCGGGAGAGTTCCCCCTCTACTAAAACCCTCTCAAAACTTGCTTCTAAAAGAGTTTTTATCTGCTCATTTAATGCCCCTACACTAATGCTTTGCACAAAAACCTACTTTTTTCTAGCTATCATAAGAGTTGAGATATCCATTGAGAAACTTTGCGTATAGAGTATCTCAAATCCTGCTGTTTCTAACTCTTTTTGCATACCTTGAATTGTTACAAAGTTCTCAATAGAATCTGGCAAATATGTATATGCCTCTAAATTTTTAGAGATTAACCCACCCACATAAGGTAAAATTTTGTGCATGTAGATATCTCTTATTTTTTTAAGAAGTGTTTTGTTTTCATCTTTCATAAACTCTAAAATAACAACAAGACCATTTTGTTTTAAAACTCTGTTAAATTCATAAAATGCTTCTTGACGCTCTACAACATTACGAATCCCATACGTGATACTTAGAATATCTGCTACCTCTTTTTCAAGTGGTATTTCTGTTGCCTTTGCTATGTGGTACTCAAAATCTGGAAACTTCTTTTTAGCAACATCTACCATTCCAACAGATGGATCAACCCCAATGAGTTTATCAATACTCACACCAGCTTTTTGTGCTTGTTTTTGCCAAAAGCCCATCATATCGCCCGTTCCACAAGCAACATCTACAATTTTTTCAATATTTTTTTTGTTATAAAACTCAAAAGCTAAATCACACGCTTTTTTACGCCAACTAATATCGACACCCATACTCATAACACGGTTTGCAGTATCGTATGTTGGGGCAATATCATCAAACATCGATACAATTTTTTCTTGTTTTTGCTCTTGCTGCATAGTTTTTTATTCCTTTATTTTTTTTCTTGTTTTGTGGGTGTTTTTAGTGGGTTTATTGTAGCGAAGATATGATGAAGAGTTATTTAAGAGGTATTTATTAAATCTTCATCTATTATCTATCTCTCCAACCAAAGAAGCAAATCCTCTTTTTGTTCACTATGCACAATGCTAAAGTACTCTTTTTTATTGGTTGCAAACCCTAAAGTTCCCCCAAAAGTTGGTGCTACATATGCTAGATAATAATCTACAATATCTTTTGTTGCTTCAAACATTTTTGCACCACCCTCTATCATTACATTTTTATACTCTTTTACTTTTTCTAAGTTATTTGCAATAAAAACTTTTCTATCTTTTACATTAAAAAGAGGTATAGTTCTATCAAACTCTTTTTGGTTTGAAAGTATTAAAATATCAGGTGCTTTTCCATTAACAAGCCTTGCATCAAGTGTTGGTCTATCTACCCTTACAGTGTTGCCACCAATAACAAGTAAATCACATCTATCTCTTAGTGCATGAACATGTTTGCGTGAAGCCTTAGAGCTTACTATGCCATTATCTACACTACCATCAAGGCGTTGTGCCCATTTAAAAAATACAAAGTTTTTCTCTTGCCACAACAAAAATGGTTTTAAAAGAGCTAAAGCTTCTTTTTCTAAAATATGCTCATAAACATTTGCACCATTTTGGCGTAAAAGGTTATTGCCATTTGCTGCTATTTTGTTAGAGTCATTACACCCAACATAAACATTTTTAACTCCTAAAGAGGCTATAAGGTTTGCACATGAAGGGGTTTTTCCAACATGAGAACATGGCTCTAGTGTAGAGTAGATTGTAACATCTTTAAAAATATTGTTATGGTTTTGTAAAAGGTAGTTGTGAATTTCGCTAGATTCTTTTAGAGCTAAAATTGCATCATTATTTGTAAGTTTTGCATACGCTTTTTGCAAAGCATTTACTTCTGCGTGAGGTTTTCCTGCTTTTTGGTGTGCTTCTACAGCTAAAATTTCACCATTTTTTCCAACAACACAAGCACCAACAGCAGGATTTGGGTATGTTAAGCCTTGGTACTTCCAAGCCTCACGCAAGGCAAGACTCATATAGAAGTTATTATCTATTACCATTCAAAGTAAGTTTTTGCTTTTGAGATATCGTTAAAATCGAACTCCTCTTTGCCATCTTCTGTTTCAACCACAATTGTTGAATCATTTACATCAAGAAGTTTTCCATTTATTTTCCCTTTAGAGATACTGTTTATTTTTACATTTTCCCCTAAAGAGTTTTTATAATGCTCAAGTTTTGTAAGTTTTCTCTCAATTCCTGGTGAACCAACTTCAAGTCTATACTCACCACTTACAGGTGGTGTTACATCTAAAATTGGAGAGATAAGGTGTGTAAGTTCCACAAAAGTATCTAAACCAATACCTTTACGCTTACCATCTTCAAACTCATTAGAGATAACACTTACACGGTAAATTGTTTGTCCACTTTCGCTAACAATTGAAGCATCATATAAAAGATACCCCATAGATTCAACAACAGCTGCTACATCTTTCTCAAGACTCATGATTTTCCTTCTCTTTTGCTATACGCTTAAAAAGTTCCTCTATATTTTGAGCTTGTGCAAAATGCTCATCAAACTCAAATGTAAGTTTTGGTGAACGGTACCACCCTTGATCTTTCATACAATATGTTTCAATAAGAGGTCTTGCTTTACGTAGAAGTTTTAAAAACATATTTTTTTCTGCTTCACTATAGTAATGAGGGTCTATATAAACCTTCGCATCACTACGCCCACGTGAGAGTTTAATATCAACAACATCAATCTCGTGTAGACGTTTATCGTTGAGTGAACCTAGAGCTTCTGGAATAAGCTCTAGTAAAATAGACTCGGTACGTTTTAGTTTAATCTCTGCTTCTGTCATAACTTATAAAGATACTTTTTGTTCCACTTTTTTGAATGTTTCAATAACATCGCCAACAACAACATCATCGTAACCGCTAATTACAACACCACACTCATAACCGTTACCAACCTCTTCAACATCATCTTTGAAACGTTTAAGAGATACAAGTTCACCCTCATAAGTTACAACACCATCACGGATAACACGAACCATTCCACCACGTACTAGCTTGCCATCAACAACAACACATCCTGCAACCATACCTTTTGGAATTTTAAATACATCTCTAACTTCTGCTTGACCTGTATTTTCCTCAGTATATTTTGGTGCCATCATACCAGTTAACATTCCAGTAATATCATCGATAAGTTGGTAGATAATAGAGTAAGTTTTAATCTCTACACCTTTTTGTTTTGCAGCTGCTTTTACTGCACCAGTTGGACGAACATTAAATCCAAGAAGAACACAGTTTTCAGAGTTTGCAACAAGTTCTACATCACTCTCTGTAATACCACCAACACCACTACTGATAATATTTACTTTAACTTCATCATTTCTAAGCTCAGAAAGTGTACCTTTAATCGCTTCAAGTGTACCATGAACATCTGTTTTAAGTACAATTTTAAGAGTTTTAAGTTTACCCTCTGCAATCATCGCTGTCATATCTTCAAGTGAAGATTTTGTTGAGCGAGAAAGCTCTTTAAGTCTGTCATATTCATGACGTTTCTTAGCGTATTCACGAGCCTCTTTTTCATTTTTCATAGCAACCATAATCTCACCAGAAGCTGGAACTTCGTTAAGTCCAACTACAACTGCTGTATGACTTGGCCCAATGTTTTTAATCTGTTTACCTTGCTCATTAATAAGCGCTTTAACACGACCATAAGCTGAACCACAAACAACAGTATCTCCAACTTTTAAAGTACCGTTTTGAACAATTACAGTAGCAACCGCACCACGACCTTTTTCAAGTGAAGACTCAACAACAGCAGCTTTTGCTGGTGCTTTAGGATTAGCTTTAAGCTCCATAACCTCTGCAGTTAAAAGGATATTTTCTAAAAGATCATCTATTCCCATACCTGTTTTTGCAGAAACAGCAATAAACTCAACATCTCCACCCCAATCAACTGGGTTAATACCTTGCTCAGCCATTTGCCCTTTTACAAGGTCAGGGTTTGCAGTTTCTTTATCCATTTTATTGAGTGCTACAATAATTGGTTTACCAGATTCTTTAGCAAGTTTAATAACCTCTAATGTTTGTGGTTTTACACCATCATCTGCTGCAACAACAATAACAATAATATCTGTTACATCAGTACCACGTTGACGCATATGAGAGAATGCTGCGTGACCTGGAGTATCAATAAAAGTGATCTCTTTTCCATGTTGAGAGATAGTATAAGCACCAATATGTTGTGTAATACCACCAGCTTCGCCAGAAGCTACTTTTGCTTCACGAATAGAATCTAAAAGAGAAGTTTTACCATGGTCAACATGCCCCATAATTGTAATTACAGGTGGACGCTCAACTGCATCTGGGTCTTCCTCTTTTTCTGCCTCTTTAAGGTAGTTAAATTCATCTTTAGGATCAATAATAGTTACTTCAACACCAAACTCTTCAGATAAAATTTCAATCTCATCGCTGCTTAAGAAATCATTTTTTGTTACCATCATACCAAGTTCAAAAAGAACTTTAATAATATCTGACATTGGACGTTTGAGTTTTTCTGCAAACTCATATACACGAATATCTTCAGGAATCTCAACGTGAGTTACAACCTCTTCAACCTGCTTTTGTTTTGTATATTTTTTCTTATCATCTTTACGAACTTTTCTTTGTCCAGATGATTGTTTTTTATTTCCGTTTCTACCAACTGGTTTTTGTTGACGTGGTTTTCTTGGTTCCTCTTCTGCAACAGACTTAGACTCAAGAGGGTTAATATCTAAAAGAACAACTTGGTCATCCATATCCATAGATACTTCACTTAAAGAACCACCAAAAATATCCATTTTTACACCCTGAGATTGTTTCTTAGGTGCTGGAGCAGATTTAGTTTTTGTTTTTTTCTTTTTCGCTAACTCTTCTAAAACATCTGCACTCATTTTCCCATAAGAAGAAACTGTTGCTTGTTTTTTAAAGCTATCTTGAGTAATCTCTGCCTCTTTTGGCTTTTTCTTTTTAACAATTTTTAAACCACCACTTTTACGTGCAGCTGGAGTTACAATTTTTAAATTTGTTTTTTTCTTTTCTGGCTCTTTTGCTTTTGGAGCCTCTTTTTTCTCATCTTCTTTTGGAGTTTCCTCTTTAGTTTCAGAAGTAGGAGTTTCTTTTTTCTCTTCCTCTTTTTTTGGAGCTTCTTGCTTTGGTTCCTCTTTAGAAGTTTCTTCTTTTTCTTGTGCAGCTCCCTCTTTTGGAGCCTCTTTTTTTGCAGATTTTTTTACAATTTTTTTCGGTGCTTCTTCTGCTTGTGCTGGTTTACCATTAATAATAAAATCTGATAATTTCTCTGCCTGCTCCATTGTAACAGTACTTTGTGCAGATTTCACTTCAATACCAAACTCTGAAGCTTTTTTTATAACATCTTTAGAAGTTATTCCTAACTCTTTTGCAATTTCGTGTACTCTAACTTTTTCTGCCATCAGCGATGATCTCCTTTAATTGATTCATAAATTTATCTTTATCTCCACCTCTGCATTGACGCATAAGTGACTTTATAACTCTTTTTTGATCATAAATACAATCGTTACACAGATAAAAACTTCTACCTTTTCCATTAAAAACTTCCAAGTTTTGCTCTTTACATTGAAGTCGCAACAGATTTTTTTGTGCATCTTTTACTCTACAAGAGACACACATTCTAGTTGGTAGATGAATTCTTTTTGTCATTATATCTAAATCTTACTTTATTTAATAGGGCCTAACGCTCTATTGTTAGCCCATTATTATCAAAATCTAAAATTTTCACATTAAAATCTGGAAATTTTTGCTTTAATCTGTTTGCAATCATAGGTGCATCATTATCGTAAGCCATTGAAAAAAATGTAGAACCACTTCCAGAGAGGGTACTCATAAGTGCACCACTTTCATAAGCAATTTTTTGCACACTAAAAAGTTCAGGAAGTGTTTTCATTCTCGCTTTTTGATGAAATCTATCTTGAGAAGCAAGGCGTAACATCTCCCAATCTTCATTAAAAAATGCAGCAACAGTTAAAGAAGCGTGAGAAAGATTAAAAACAGCATTCTCTTTAGAGTAAGATTTTGGTAAAACTGTTCTACTTTTTGCTGTATTCATCTGTTTGTTTGGAATAACAACTATCGCTTTTATGTAGTTTGGCAGATGTTTTTTTTGTGAAAAAACTTTATTTTTCTCAACTGCAGCAGCATTAAAACCACCCATAACAGCAGGTGTAATATTATCTGGATGCGGCTCATAGTAAAGTGCATGGTTTAAAATACGACGTTTTGAAACTTTTATTCCAGCTGCTTCGTGTGCACTAGCAATTGCACTTACAATTACAGCAGAAGAGCTACCAAGTCCACGTGACATTGGAATATTGTTGTAAAATGTAAATTTAAAATTTTGTTTTCTTTTTGTTAAACGACTAAAGTGTTCATTAAAAATACTAATAAAAAGATTGTTCCCTTTTAAACGAGGATTATCTTCACCCTCACCTTTAATGCTCACACCAAAAAAACGTGAATGGTGAAATTCAACAGTGTTTTGTAGATCAAGTGCTAAACCTAAAGAGTCAAATCCAGGACCTAGATTTGCACTTGTTGCAGGTACATGTATTGTCAAATGCTTTCCTATCCAACTGCCCCTATTTTATAAAGAGGTGTTGTATTTGTACTAAACTCATCATAGTTTAGTTGCTGTGGTAGTTCAAAACCACTTGGTGCAACATCTTCTAGTTTTTGAGTCTCTATATCTTCGCCTATTTTAACAAAAAATAGCTTTCCAATCGCTTTTATAGGCTGATTTTTGTTAAATTTAAAAGCATCTGTTGCATAAAGTGGTATATTTTTTAAAATACTTAAAGATTTTAAAAAAATATATGTCACTTTTATAGCCATAAAACTTCCTGGACCATTTGCAAAAAAGAGCGATTTTACATCATACTCTTTCATAATCTCCTCAAATAAAAGGGGTAAAATCTCAGAACTTTTTTCATCCGATTTTATTGTTTTAATAAGCTTTTGCTCCTTATAGACTCCAATATAAATAGGAGAGCTTAATGCAATAACAAGTAACTCCACTTCCTCTTTAGGCATACGCTTTTTCCATCTCTTTTGCTTTTGCACCAACTAATTCAACCACTTCATAATTTTCTGGGTCTTTTAGAAGTTCTAGTGTTAGCTTATGGTTTAAATCATGACTCCCTGCAAACGCTTCATAGTTTCCAATAAAATTCATTCCAACTAAAGACATATCTCCAATTGCATCTAAAATTTTATGGCGTACAAACTCATCGCTATAGCGAAGCCCTTCAGGATTTAAGATTTTTTTATCATCTAACACTACTGCATTTTCTAGTGAACCACCAAGAGCTAACCCTTTTGAGCGAAGGTATTGCACTTCATGTAAAAATCCAAATGTACGTGCACGTGAAATCTCTTGTTTGTAGCTTTCTTTAGTAAATTTTAAAACAAACTCTTGCTTGTTAATCACAGGGTGTGGGAATTTAATAGTAAAATCGTATTGTAAATCTTTTGCAGGGGAGAGTTTTACATACTTCTCTCCCTCTCTTACTTCTATCTCTTTTTTAATAAGCATCACTTTTTTAGGAGTATCGAGCTGTTTAATTCCCGCCTCATCAAGTATCATACAAAAACTTGCACTACTTCCATCCATAACAGGTACTTCATCTGCATCAACAATAATTTTTAAATTATCTATCCCATACGCATAAACAGCAGAGAGAAGATGCTCAATGGTAGAGATAACATACCCATCTTTTCCTATCACTGTTGCCATTTTTGTATCTACAACATTTTCAGGTTTTAATGGAATAGAAAGATTCACATCACGTCTGTGAAAAACAATACCACTATTTGCTTCAAGTGGCTCAAGTCTTAAGTTTACTGGAGAACCTTTATGTAGTCCAATTCCTACAAGTTCAACAGCTTTATTTATAGTTGTTTGATACATCTTCTCTCACTTTTACTAGTTTCTATTAATAATACGCTTAGCTTTTTTAATAATATCTGTAATATTTGTTTTAATCCAATGTTTATCCATCCACTCTTGTGGACGAACTTCTACACCTTGCACAAGTACACCAAAGTGCAAGTGATCTCCCATAGCATAACCACTTTTACCTGTATTTGCAATAGTTTGTCTAGGTCTTGTTGTATCTCCTGCATTAACATTTAAACGTGAACAGTGTCCATAGATTGTGTAAAGTCCTAAACCGTGTGAAATCATAGGCATATTTCCATAAAGGCCATTAAAATCTGCATACACAACCTCTCCACCATTTTGTGGACGAATAGGAGCGTGAGAATAACTTGCTAAATCTAACCCTAAATGGTACGCTTCACTTACTTGCTCTCCTTTATAAAAATAGATTCTATGATCTCCAAAGTATGCTACAACTTTTGCATTTTTTAGAGGGTACATTCTACGGATTTTAAAATCGCTTATCATCTCATCTGAAACTTTTGAAGATAGCTTATGAATAAGCTCTTCATTCTTTGCACGCACATCTTCATTAATAAGTTTAAACTGCTCAATAGAATCTTCAACACCTTGAGTTTCTACAAAATCCTCTGCTAGATTTGCAATTTTTCCTTTTAAAAATCTATCTTTTAACTTAATTTTTGAAACTCTATATTGTCTATTTTTTAAATAAAGCGGTACATATGTTTTTGTTAAATTTCCAGCAAAGTCTTTTGCATAAACTGTTGCTCTAAAACTATTTTTAGTTACAGGCCATGCTAAAAGTGTAATATAATACCCCTCTTTATAAAAAGGTTGTACTTTAAACTTTTTCCCATTTGCTTCTACATAAAGTTCATCTAAATTATCATCAAGTGCCTGAAAAATAACAACTGCACTTCCACCTTTTGCAATTTTGTATGAGTTTTTAATAATACTTACTTGAGGACGTTTTTTATCTATAGTAAGTTTTACACTTTTTTGTGCAACATTTCCTTTTAAAAAATCCCATTTACTTGCATCTCTAGCTTGAACAATAATAGTCACTTCACTCTCACGCATAGCATAGGCACTACGTGGTGGTTTTACTTTTAATGTTAAACCTTTTTCTGGTGCTAAAAAATGCTCCTGTGCTAATTCTATTTGATTAGAACTAGACTTTAAAACAATTCTATAATCTTTAATACCACTTGCATCATCTATAGATATTTCAAGGGGTGTTTTTAAGTTCCAATACCCATTTGTATTTATCTTAATCTCAGGAGCTACACGTTCAAACATCGAAGATGTTGAAACAAATACACCTATACCAACAAGTAGTACTACCAGTACTATTCCAAAAGGAAACGAATTTTTTCTTCTAGCCATTTAGTTATATTCCTTTATAATTTTTATCTTTTTTACATAGGGCAAGGCATATGCCTCTTGTGCAATCTCATGTGCCATCCACACAGTTGCACCAGTTTGCGTTAATAACTCATCATTAATCACAAACTCCGCTATAGTTGCATCTTTTTTTAAAACCATTGAGTCTAACATTTTTGCTTTTAAACGAAGATAAGAGAGAGGTTTATGCAAAAGTAGGTAATCTTTACAAGTTTTATACTCAGCACCAAACTCTATACTCTTAGAAAGTAAAGCAAATGTTATGCCATCAACTTCATCACTTAAAAAGTTTTTACTCTTATAAACAAGCTCCCCACAAAGTGCTGTTGCCATCTTCTTGTTTATCTTTATATTTAAAGATTCTAAATATTCAAATAACTCTTTTGCACTAAAATCTACTACTATCTTGAAATCTGCAGAAGGTGTCGGTGTTGTTTTTATTTTATCTATCCAAGGTAAAAAAGTAAATTTATAATCTACTTTCTCACCATAAAAAAGTGAAACTTTTTTATGTAAGGTTAAAAGATAACTATACAATAAAGAAGCACTAAATAAAAACTCCTCTTGCTGCACTACAATTTCAATATGTTTATTCTCTTCTACTTTTACAAATAAGTTTTTATCCATTCAAACTCCATCTCTACATTTTTTTATTCATTCTGTAAACATATGCTAAAACATCAGCAACTGCTTTAAAAAGAGAATCTGGTATCTCTTTGTCTAAATCAACCTCTGCATATAAAGAGCGTGCAAGAGGTTTGTTCTCCACTACAGGAACATCATTTTCTCTTGCTATTGCTTTTATTTTTTGTGCTACCATATCTACCCCTTTTGCAACAACAACGGGAGCTCTTGCATTAGAAGCATCATACTTTAGGGCAACTGCATAATGGGTAGGATTTGTTACTATAACATCTGCATTAGGCACTTCAGCCATCATACGTTTACGTGAAGCTTCCATTTGAAGTTGCCTAATTTTAGACTTAATGAGTGGATCTCCATCCATATTTTTCATCTCGTCTTTTACCTCTTGCTTACTCATCTTTAAATTATCAAAATATTGTTTACGCACAATAATAATGTCAATAATCGCATAAAAGAAAATAATAAGAAGCATAACTCCCATAATAATAAGCATTTTCTCCTTAAGCCAATCAAGCTGATCACCTAAACTAAAAAGTGCAACAGTTGGAAGTTCTGTAATAAAATAGAAAAAAAGTAAAAAACCAACTCCTAAAGTGGTAAAAGATTTAAAAGTAATCTTTACCCCTTCGATCAGTTTTTTCATAGAAAAAAGATTTCCTAAACCTTTAATAGGATCTATCTTTTTAAAATCTGGAATAAGAGGTTTTGTAGTAAATATAAATCCAAATTGTGAAACCGCTGCAACAATTCCAGCAATCGCAACAGATACAGCTAAAGGCATAACAATAAGTAAAAACTCTTTTACTGTCACAAGTGCTATATCGACCATTAAGCGAGTATCTAACTCACTTCCCATCATAGAAAAATAGTAAAGAAAAAGTTTTACAGTATGCTCTTTCATAAATGGAAAAAGCATTAAAAAAGTTAAAATTGCTACAAAAAGGGTAATAACCCCAGAAACATCTTGTGATTTTGGAACATTACCATCTTTTCTGGCATCTTCAATCTTCTTGGGGGTCGGTTCTTCTGTTTTTTCAGCATCATCTGCCATAAACTATATCCCTTTTTCAATCCACCTTCATAGATAAATCTATCCAACGTGACTGATGAATCATCGCTCCACTACTAATTGCATCAACTCCACTTTGTGCATAAGACTCTATTGTTTCAAGCGAAATATTTCCACTTGCTTCAAGTAAAATATGGGGATGGTGTTCATCTCTATAAGCTACTATTTTTTTTATCTCATCTGGTGTCATATTGTCACACATAACGATATCTGCATTTGCTTCAAATGCCATTTTTGCAATATCAAAAGTTTCAGCTTCCACTTCAATTTTTGTTGTAAAAGGGATAACCTCTCTTGCTTTTGCAATATACTCTTTTAAATTTGCAATAGTTTTTAAGTGAGTATCTTTTATCATTAAACTATCATCAAGACCCATTCTATGATTAAGTGCACCACCACAACGTGAAGCATACTTTTCAAATAAACGTAAATTTGGTCTTGTTTTTCTAGTATCTAAAAGCTTTACACCATAAGGCTTAATGATTTTTGCATAACTATTTGTAAGTGTTGCAATAGAACTTGCATGAAGCACAAGATTTAAAATAGTTCTCTCACAACGAAGCAATGTATGAGAGTCCCCTTTAAATGTTGCAATAACCTCACCTTTTACAAAACTCTCTTTATCAGTTTTAAGCCAATTCACTTCAAAATTTTCTAATTTTGCAAGCTCATCTACATATAAAACTCCAGCAACAACACCATCACTTTTTGCAATAATTTTTGCCGTTGTATCTTTTTTTGGCTCAACTAATGCAAATAAATCTCCACGCCCTACATCTTCAGCAAGTGCATTTTTTACAAACTCTTTAATCATAATGCCATCATTCTCTCTAGTGCAATTTTTGCCCATTTTTGCGTTGTTTCATCTACAAAAATCTCATTTATCGGGCTACCATCTTCAATAGCTTTAAGTGTTGCATACACATCTTGAAGCGTTGTTTCATTCATTGTTGGACACTCTGGTTTTGTAGAACTTAGAACATACGTATTATTTGGACGTAAACGGTTCACCATATTAAACTCAGTTCCAACAACCACTTTTTGTTCTGCTGGGAGCTCTTTTATATATTTAATAAGTTGTGATGTTGAACCAACAAAATCGCTTGCTTGACAAACAGCTGGATCACACTCTGGGTGTGTTGCAACCAAAATACCAGGGTATTTATTTCTAAAAAATTCAATATCTTCTACACTAAAGAGTTGATGAACAGAACAAAAACCATCATAACAGATAATATCAGCTGCAGCAATATCACGGCCATCTCCAATAACTGCAGATTTTAAACCCATCTCATTAGCAATATTTTGTCCAAGGCATCTATCTGGTACAAAAAGGATTTTTTTACCCTCTTTAAGAGCTGTTGTAATGATTGTTTTAGCATTAGAACTTGTACAAACCATTCCACCCATCTCACCAACTTTTGCTTTTACAACCACATCTGAATTAATGTAAGTAATTGGTAAAATATTTTCATTTGAAATACCTGCACTATTAAGCGCTTTTACTGCTTCATCAAACTGTGTACCGTTTATCATACTAGCCATTGCACACTCTGCAACTTTTGGCATAACAACACGTTTATGTGGGCTTAAAACTTTAACACTCTGCCCCATAAAACCAACACCACAAAAAAGTACAAACTCTGCATCATCATCACGTGTCTTTTTCGCGAGTTCTAAAGAGTCTCCAGTAATATCACCAACTTCAAAAACCTCATCTCTTTGATAAAAATGTGCAACAATTGTTACACTTAACTTCTCTTTGAGTCTTTGTATCTCTTTTTTTAGTTCTTCATTGCTTAGTTGCACAATCCTACCCACCTATTTTTAAAAAGTTACATAATTATAACAAATTTATATTTTCTTACCTAATATTAATATAGATAAAATATTATTTTTTACACTAAAGCATCACTTCTTGCTTCAAAAAGTTTTAAAACTGTAAAGAAAAATGCAGTAATTGCAGGACCTAGAATCATCCCCCAAAAACCAAATGTTGTAAGACCAGCAATAATAGAGAAGAAAATAACAAGCTCATTTAAGCGAGTGTCATCATCTTCTAAAAGTCTTGCGTTAATCTCTTTTATAATCAACGGCTTGATAAAAGTATCTGCTACTATTGAGATAACAACAATAGAATAAGCTGCTATAAAAATAGCATTTGACGTATCACCAATAGAGAATTCATACACCATAAATGGAAACCACATTAAAAATCCACCAACAACAGGTAACAAAGAAGCAAATCCATACATAATGCCAAACAGTAAGCCATTGTAACCCATAAAAGAAACCGCTATTCCAAAGAGTGCTCCTTGAAACATTGCATTAACAATAATGCTATAAAAAACAACACTCATAACAGAGGAGAGCTCTTGTGCTAAAATATCTGCTTCATTTACAGAGATATGCACAACACGTTTTAAAAACGCCACAATACTACTTCCATAATATTGCGCAAAAAAGTAAAACACCACAACTAAAAAAGCATTTTTTACAAATACTGCACTGTATGAGCCTATTTTTGCAGCAAATGCAAAAAGGGTTTTTGTTAAAGAGTTAATATCTATATTATCTACAAACTCCCCTACGTAGGGTTTTATAAAGAGTAGATACTCTGGTGCATTATGGACAATATTTTGAATAAACACTTCAACTTTTTTAAACTCTTGTGGGTCTATGCTGTTGAGCTGCAGAGTAAAACTTGTTAAAAAGTACCCAAGTGGTGCAAAAAACATCATCGCTAAAAGCATACTAGAGATGATAGTAGCAAGTGTTTTGCTATTAAATAGCACTTCTAAATAACGCTGCACACTTGCAGTAGAGATAGCAAGTAAAAGTGCAATAGTAATAGAGAGTAAGTAAGGTTCATAAAGTCTATACAACCAATAAAGCGACGTAGCAAAAAGTACTGCTACAAACATTTGTGGCTTCAAAAGAGTGTTCCCTCCTGTTGTGGTGGTTGAATGTTTAGAACATCAAATGTTTTATGTGTTGCAACTCTACCTTTTGCGGTTCGCTCTAAATACCCATTTGCTATAAGGTAAGGCTCAAGAACATCCTCTACTGTTCCCTCATCTTCACTCAGTGTTGCAGCGATATTACTAAGCCCCATTGGTTTACCATTTGCAGTTGCTAAAAGCTCTAAAAGCTTAATATCCATCTCATCAAACCCATGTGTATTAATTCCTAGCTCATCTAAAGCATACTTTGTAGTTTTTAAAGAGATTGTATCTTCATCTGCTACATCTGCAAAATCTCTTACACGCCGAAGAAGTCTTAGTGCTATACGAGGCGTTGCACGGCTGCGTTTTGCTATCTCTAATGCAGCTTTATGCTCCACCTCTTTACCAAGTTTTGTTGCCGCTTGCTCTATAATTTTTGCAAGCTCCTCAGGTTTATAAAACTGCATACGAAAGTTCATTCCAAATCTATCACGTAAAGGGTTAGAAAGCATCCCTGCACGTGTTGTTGCACCTATGAGTGTAAAGCGAGGCAAATCTATTTTTACTGTTTGCGCAGCTGGTCCACTTCCTATAATAATGTCGATGCGGTAATCTTCCATAGAGGAGTAAAGTATCTCTTCAACTGCAGGTGAGAGGCGGTGAATTTCATCTATAAATAAAATATCACCCTCCTCTAGGTTTGTTAAAATTGCCGCTAAATCACCACTTTTTTCTATCATGGGGGCCGCTGTTACTTTTATGTTTGCATTCATTTCATTAGCAATAATAAGAGCCAAAGTTGTTTTTCCAAGCCCTGGAGGTCCAAAAAACAAGATATGATCTAACGCTTCATCTCTTTTTTTTGAAGCTTCTATAAAAACAGAGAGATTTTTTTTAATCTGCTCTTGCCCTATATACCCACTCCATGCACTTGGGCGGAGTGTGCTTTCGCTGTTTTGCTCACTAAAATCGAATGTTTCTATCTCAACTAAACGTTCACTCATTAGTATGTATGTTCCTCTTTTGGAAACTCTCTTTTTTCAACTTCATTTTTGTAGTTTGCAACTGCTTCTTTTACAAGTGTTGCACCATCGAGATATTTTTTTACAAATTTTGGAGTAAATGCTTCAAAAAAGCCTAGCATATCGGAAAACACAAGCACTTGCCCATCTACCTCAGCTCCAGCACCAATGCCAATAACTGGAACAGAAACACTTTGTGCTACCTCTTTGGCTACATCTGCTTTTACACCCTCTATAACCATACAAAAAGCACCCGCTTCTTCGATTGCTTTTGCATCTTTTAAGAGGCGTTTTTTCTCTTTTTCATCTTTACCTTTTACTTTGTAACCACCCTCTCCACGAACAGATTGTGGTAAAAGCCCAATATGCCCACAAACAGCTATACCATTTGATGTAAGATATTTTACAACATCTGCTTTCTCTTTGCCACCCTCTATTTTTACACAATCTGCTTTTGTTTGTTGAAACACTTTTGTAGCATTTTTTAAAGCATCTTTTTTGTTTGTGTATGTTCCAAAAGGCATATCACACACCACAAAACTGTTTTGTGCTCCACGACACACTGCATTTGTGTGGTAAATCATCTGATCAAGCGTTGCACTGAGGGTATCTTCTTTGCCTGCAAAGCTCATGTTGAGGCTATCGCCTACTAAAATCATATCTGCACTCTCATCAAAAAGTGATGCAAAAAGTGCATCATAAGCTGTTATCATCACCAAAGGTTTTACACCTTTACTCTTTTGTATGGAAGTTATACTCATCTTTTTTTTCATAGTGGTACTCTTTTTTATTTTTCTAGTTCTATTTTAACAAAAAAAATCTAATACTCAGCCAAAAGGTTTACTGAGGGGTTGTTAAAAGTCTAAAGGGCTTTGGAGTTTTGGTTTGTTCATCTCACTTACAACATGAGTGTATATCATAGTCGTTTCAACAGACTTATGACCCAAAAGTTCTTGAATACTCCGTAAATCTACTCCTGCTTGAAGTAGATGTGTAGCATACGAATGGCGAAATATATGGGAGGTTATACGTTTGTTTATATTTGCTTTTTGGGCTGCTACTTTTATATTTCTACCAAGAGTTTTAGGGTGAATATGATGACGACGAATTACATTGGTTCTTGGGTCTTGTGAAAGATTTTTCATCGGAAAAAGATATTGCCATTTAAAATCAAATTTACTGTTTGGATATTTTTTTTCATAAGCAAATGGAATATATACACTTCCATAACCATCTTTTAAATCAACTATATGTTGCTCTTTTACTTTTTTGACTTGCACTAAAAGCTCCTCTTTTAACTTAAACGGTAGAGGTAAAGTTCTGTCTTTTAAAGATTTAGAATCCCAAATATAAATCTTATCAAATCCAAAATCTATATCTTTGATACGAATATTTAAAACCTCACTCATGCGAAGTCCACAACCATACATTAAAGAAACAATAAGCTTATAAATACCTCCAAGGTACGATAAAACTTTTTGAACTTCCTCTTTAGTTAAAACAACAGGTATATGTTTACGCTCTTGAGCTCTAAGTGCTTGAATGTTCCATTTAGTTGTATCAATACCTAAAACTTCTTTGTACAAAAATAGTATTGCTGCAAATGCTTGATTTTGTGTTGTAGGACTTACTTTTTTCTCTGTGGCTAAATGGGTTAAAAAAGCTTCTATCTCATTTTTTTGCATCTCAATAGGATGTTTCTTGTTGTGAAAAAGTATATAATGCTTTATCCAATGAGTATATGTTTGCTCTGTTGAATAACTATAATGTTTAAAACGTATCTTATCACGAACAATATCAAGTAATTTTTTACGCTTTTGCATCACAAAACTCCTTAAATTTTTAAGGGACATTATGTCCTTTTAAGTGATTTTTTAACAATTAAGTCACAAAGTGTCTTTTTAATGCTCTAATAGTAATTAAAAAGACACTTTAACTTTAAGAAATTTAGCATAAAAAATAGCATTATTTTAAAAATATGGCAAATTGATATATTTTTTAATAATTAAAGGACATTCTAGTGTTCTTTTAATATCGATGTTTTGTAGTGTTTGTGATATAATGTTCCTTGAATAAATAGTTATAACCAGAAGGAAGTTTTTATGAGATATACAAAAGAACAAGTTGACAGTACAGCAAAATTAATGGTTGAAGCATTGTATAGACAGAAAACTATAGATGAAGCTATGGAGCAAGTTTACAGTAAAGAAGTAAAAATTTATGAGCACTTTAAACAATATGTTGGAAACTTAAAAAAACAACTGGATGGTGGAACTCCTCATTTGGCTACACCATGTAATTGGGCAGAAGCACTATATAAGTATCTTAAAAGTGATGATAAATTGAAATTTTTAGATGCAATGGATAGACAAGTAGCCTATGATGCAAACTATGGTACACCTAGTCATAAACTAAAAAAATGGATTAAAGAGCAAAGAAGTTATAACAAATCGTAGCAACAAAAATATGTTACCCTAGCCGAAAAAAGCCTCTAAAACTAGTGATATTTAGCTACCATTATAGAAGTTAAAAGAGTACAAGAACAGGTAACATATTTTTGTACTCGACCGTTGTACTCTAAATAAGCTTTTCTAAATCGGTGATAATTTAAGAAGGAAAAAAAATGCCAGGTAAAACACAAAGAAAATATGTTGGTGAACTTATGAGATTTAATAAATCGCTAAAAGTACCATTATATAAAGTTAAGTCTGTGCTTCCATTAAATTATACTAAATATGACATTTTAAATTTATTTAAAGAATTATTTCCTTATGAATGGAATATTATAAAAGAACGCTATAAAATATATAAAGAAAAAGATGATTTTTTAAAAAAAGTAGGTAAAAAAATTAGATATAAGCCAACTTTGCCAGAATATTATTTATTTGAACTTCAAAAAGTAAAACATATACTGTCTCAAAGGCAAAAAAAATTACATGCAATAAATTTTAATGAAACAAATAGATTAGAGAAACTAGGTAAACTTGGTGAAGAAACAAGAATACGAATGACTAAAATAAATGAAAAAATTGATTTAGCTAAAGAGTATATTCAAGATGTTGAACCCTCATATATAGATATATTTATACATGCTTATCATAAAGATGGAATTTCACAAGATGGAAAAATGGAGATAGTTAAAGAATTGCAAAAATATGATTCTAGTAAAACTTTAGAGTTTTTTCAAAAATTAAATGATAGTGAAAAAAATAGTCAAATTAGAATTGTTGCTTTTAAGCACCTTCAATCAATAGGAAAATATGTTAAATTACGAAAATCTTTTAAAGGTAAAAGAAAGACATATATGACAGAAAAAACTAATTTCGACATGAAACCTTTAGATTTATTTGAAAAAATAGAAAGTAATTTAGTTCAAAATAAAAAATCTTATGATATTTTCATTTCACATAGTTTTAAAGATAATATATTAGTTAAGAAAATTATAAAAAAACTTAATAAATATAATTTAAATATATATTGTGACTGGATTAGTGATAATGATTTTTTGAAAAGAACATATGCAGGTGACTATACAAAAGCTATTCTAAAAAGAAGAATAGAACAATCAAAAAAAGTACTATTTATTAAAACAAATCATACTAATGATAAATCAAATAATTTCTATTCAGAATGGGTTAAGATGGAAATTTTACATGCTAAATCTATAAATAAGCCTATAGAACATATAGATTTTACAAATAGTGATCAGAGAGAATTTCCATTGTATATATATAATGAAGAAATCAAGGAATTAGTTAATGGAAATAGATAGAGAAAAAATATTAATTGAAGAAATAAAAGTAGTTCAAGATATTATTAAAAGAATGGCAAGTAACTCTTTTAGTGTGAAAACATGGACTATTACACTTATAGTAGCTACATTGTTGTTTAAAGGGGCTAATAACCATATTTTCATTGCCTTTATACCTCTATTCGCTTTTTGGTTTTTAGACTCTTATTATTTACAACAAGAACGACTATTCAGGCAAGTACATAATTGGATAGCAATATATAGACAAGATAATGATGATAAGCTTTTTAACATGAATCCCATGCAGTTTAAAGATAAAGTACAAACAGTTTTAAGAATAATGTTTTCAATAAGTACTTTACCTTTTTATGGAAGCATCTTTATTATGTTAATAAGTTATATCTTTATTGTATATTTTAAATATTTAGTCTTATTAAAAGATTGTTTATTAATTTATGTAGGAGTTAAGTAATGGCAAAAAAAGTATTTTTCAGCTTTCATTATCAAGATGTTATAGACTTTAGAGCAAATGTTGTGAGAAATCATGGGAATTTTAAATTAAATAAAGATGAAGCAGGTTTTTATGACTCTTCCATATGGGAAGAAGCTAAAAAAACAAGTGATTTAGCATTAAAAAGATTGATTAATAAAGGAATTCAAAATACATCAAATACTTGTGTTTTAGTTGGAACACATACATTTAAAAGAAGATGGGTTGATTATGAGATAATGAAAAGTTTTGAAAAAGGTAATTATATATTTGCCGTACATATTAATGGAATAAAATGTAAAAATCAAAAAACTAAGCCAAAAGGTAATAATCCTTTGTATTATCTAGGATACTCTTTTGATAAAACAGGAAAAAAATTATTATTACATAACTATATAGAAAATAAATGGATTCACTTTAAGGATTTAGATGGTTGGTCTGTTAAAGAAGTGCCTGAAAAAGATAGAAATAAAATTTTTAGACTTTCAACATTGTATCCAATTTATGATTGGATAGATGATAATGGATTTAGTGAGTTTAAAACTTGGGTTAAGTAAAGGGTACAACAAAACAGAGTATCCAATAAATTACCTAGCGGAAATTTATCGGCTATCTTCGACCGTTGCCTCGGACGCTTCGCTTACCGAGGCAACGGGGGCGCGGGCTGAACACCCGCTAGTTCCCCGGCGCAGCAGCGCCAGGCAACAAGCGGGAGGAGTGAGCAACAACATCTGAAACCAAACTTTCAAATGTCGTCGTCACTCACCCGCGCCCCCGTTATATCCAAGCCACTTTAAAAGAGAAGTCTAAAAAAGAGTTTGAATAGGCCTATTTATAAAAGTAAATTAGGTAAATTTAATTTTTGGAGGTCTCAAATGAAGAGACTTATTTTTAGTGTAATATTAATTTTTATGATTATTACTATTTCTGGATGTGCTTCACATCAACATGCAGTAAATTTACAAAAATCTTTTGTACCTAAGGAAGATACAAAGGTAAAAGTTGCCGAAATAAGCAATAAGACAGGTTTTAATTATGAAATTAATATCGAACAATTACTCAAAAGTGCTTTTGTAAAACAACTAAAAACTAATAATTTATTAGCTGATGAAAATTCTAAAAATATTATTATTTTAAATGTTGATATTATGAAATATTCAGAAGGTAGTGCTTTTAAAAGATGGCTTATGCCTGGTTGGGGTAAAACGGAGTTGACTATAACAGCAAAACTATATAGCAATAATCAAGAAATTGGAACTTTAAAAGCGACAAGAGAAATTATAGCTGGTGGTGGTTATACAATAGGTGCATGGGAATATGTATTTAATGATTTAGCTGAAGATGTTATTGAAGATTTTAAAAAAGAATTTCAAAAACAACATAAGTTATAAATAATATTTATATATAAAGGAAAAATAAAATGAAGTATTTTTTTAAAGGAATATTATTATTGTTTATATCAATTTCTACTAATGCAGATTGTATATCTGCATTAGAAAATAGTATAGGTTGGACAATTATAGATAGTAAAATTATTGATGGATATATAAAAGAAAATGGTAAAAAAGAAGATTCTTTTGAAGGATGTAATTATAATAGGGTTATCTATTTTAGAGATGGAACAACAGTCACTTGTAATTCGTATGGATATCAATATGCTTATGCCCCTACGGCAATTATACTAGGTAAATCAATTTTATATAAAGGTAAAAAAATTACTTTATTTAAAATGATTGTTGAAGATGAGGAATACAATATACAATAAAAGATATAACAAATCGTAGCACAAAAATATGTTACCACAGCCGAAAAAAGTTTTGAAAACTAGAGATATTTAGCTATCATTGTAAAACACAAAAAAGTACAAGAACTGGTAACATATTTTTGTACTCAACCGTTGCCTCGGACGCTTCGCTTACCGAGGCAACGGGGGCGCGGGCTGAACACCCGCTAGTTCCCCGGCGCAGCAGCGCCAGGCAACAAGCGGGAGGAGTGAGCAACAACATCTGAAACCAAACTTTCAAATGTCGTCGTCACTCACCCGCGCCCCCGTTATCATACGCAAGGAATACATATTATGGAAGCAGAAGAAAAAGCAAAGTTTTTTAGTGAAAAATTTCTAGATAATAGTAAAGTTACTTTTGTAAAAGAAGATTTTGAGGATAGAAGATTAAATCCAAGAGGTTGGCAATATAAAAGATATGGTAATTCAACAAAAGGTGAAGAAAAGTTAAAATTTTGTCGTGAGAATATGAAACTATTAGAGGACAATGGAAAGTGTGCTAGAAATGATAGTGATCTTCGATATTATGAAGATTTAATATTTATTGATGAAAATAATGTAGTAGAAGTTACTACAAGTCCAAGTAGAAGTGGAAATACTTGTTCTTACTCATTCTTCACAGTAACAAAAGTATGATAACAAAACAGAGTAGCCAATAAGTACCCTAGCGGGAACTTATTGGCTATCTTCAATCGTTAGCACACAGATATAAAAAGGAATAGAATGAGTTTATATGTTTTTAGAATTGCAAAAGGACATGATGGTGGAGAGCCTACAAATGAATGTCCAATAGATATGAAAGATTTAGAACCTG
>JAMOSG010000021.1 GCA_027063225.1 Helicobacteraceae bacterium
AGTCTTAAAGAGCAAGAGCTCTCTAAGAAATAAAATGCCAAAGCAATTTAAACGCTAAAGCATAAAGGAGTAAAGCCATAAGTTTTTTAATATGGCTTTGTTCTAGTTTAAAGTGCATAAGATAGTTTCCAATGTATCCTCCAGCCATAGCACTAAGTGAAACTAAAACAAGTAAAATATAGTTAATCTCTACATACGTTGCATAGGTAAAAAATGAACCAAGTGCAGAAAATGGTACTACAAAACTTACAGCAACAGCTACTTTTTTAGGCTCAAACCCTAAAAGTGCTAAGAGTGGGATTAAAATATTACCCCCTCCAACGCCTAAAAGTCCAGCCAAAAAGCCAACACTTGCCCCAACAATATACAAAACAATGTTAGAAGTAACATGAAAAAGTGCTTTTTTCTTACCAAACATCATCATAGAAGCACTATAAAAAAGCATAAGCATAAAGAAAAATTTCACTACTTCAACATCTATAAAACTACTACTATATGCACCAAGCGGAGCAAATAAAAGCATCATAGAAGCAATGGGAAAAACAAATTTATAATCAACAACTTTACGTTTAATGTTCATAATGCTAGAGGTTATAGTTGTAGAAGCTCCAGCAAAAAGGCCTATCGCTTTTGCTATTGTAAAATCAAGCCCTATAAAGTTAAATATAGGGATAATAGCAACCCCAGCACCAGCTCCACCCATAGAAAATAAGATGGAGAGAAAAAAGGTTATAGTTGGAAAAATAATATATTCATTCATCTTATATCTTTGGCGGTGTTATTTTTTTCCCAAGAAGTGCATAGCTTTTACCAACGCGGGCAACTGGTTCATACTCAAGAGTGATTTTTTCTTTGTCTGTAATAATGTTATCTGCAATATACTGCTCTTTAATCTCTACTACCAAAGGGATTGTTTTTGAATCTTTTAACTCTATCTCTTGGTAAAGCTCACAAAAAAATGCACTTGGTGTTCCTTCTATAAGTGGTGGAAAATCTAAATTAAATTGTTTTGTTTGAATGTTAAACTCATCTGCTTCACTTTTGTGGTGTTCGAGTTCCTTAGAGCTTAGGTGCATTTTTTCTAAAAGAGCTTCATCTACCATACAAATAGTACATTTTTTTGTTTCACGTAGATTTTTTAAAGTATCTTTTTGAGAGCCATCACTTTTATGTCCTACACTTACTATCATTGTAGGTGGATTTGATGAAAGACCCATAAAGTAGCTAAAAGGAGCAATATTTACAACACCATCTTTGTTTTGCGTAACAACCCAGCCAATAGGGCGTGGAATGATAGTTTGTGCCATTAGTTGGTATTTTTGTGTAAGTTCTTTATCTGCATAATTGATAACCATAGTGTTTCCTTATCTCTTTTTTTGTGATTGTATCTTATAATGTTTATATGAAAGTAAATGATGTAATAATATTGGGTGCTGGTGCGAGTGGATTGATGTGTGGTGCTTTTTTGCCAAAAAATTTAGATATTGTTATGTTAGAACATAATGAAAAAATAGCAAAAAAACTTAAAATTTCAGGAGGAGGGAAGTGTAACTTAACTAATGTTGTTGTTTCTTCCCATAACTATGATGGAAATGAGATAGCAATAGAGTATGCACTTAATCTTTTTTCCAAAGAGAAACTTTTAGAGTTTTTCCAAAAAGAGGGAGTTGAAATTGTTTTACGTAAAGGAAGATATTACTTTTGCAAAAACAGCTCTCAAGAGATAATTGATGTTTTGCAAAGAAAAACAAAGCATATAAAAAAATATATGCAAACTGAAATTAAGAGTGTTGTAAAAGAGGATGAACTTTTCTACGTAGAAACAACAAAGGGAAAGTTTTGTGCTAAAAAGGTTATTGTAGCAACAGGTGGTAAAAGTTTTGGTAGTGTAGGTGCAAGTGATATTGGATTACAAATAGCAAAAAATTTTGGTTTAAAAGTTAAAGAGTTTACTCCAGCACTTGTAGGTTTAACTGTACAAAAAGAGCAATTTTTCTTTAAAGAGTTAAGTGGTTTAAGTGTTTATGTGCATATAACTGTTGACGATAAAGTTTTAAAAGAGGATATGCTTTTTACCCATAAAGGTTTAAGTGGTCCTGTGGTTTTAAGTGCATCGCTTTATTGGAAAAAAGGGGAGATAAGTATAGATTTTTTACCAAGTCATACTATAGAGCAGTTGATAAAAAACTCTAAAAAGCTTTTGAGCTCAACTTTGCCACTTCCTAAACGTTTAAGTAAAGTTTTGCTTGAGGCTGTTGGAGTTGAAGATATTTTTTGTTCTAAAGTAGATGGAACAACAATGCAAAAACTTCAAAAACTACATAACTATAGTTTTGCACCAGCTGGGAATTTTGGTTTTTCTAAAGCTGAGGTAAGTAAAGGGGGAGTGCTTATGAGAGAGTTAAACCCTTATACACTTGAAAGTTTAGATATTTCTGGGCTTTATTTTATTGGTGAAGTGGTAGATGTAACAGGTGAACTTGGTGGGTATAACTTTCAGTGGGCTTTTAGTAGTGGTGTTGTTTGTGCTAAGAGTTTTGTAGTATAATTTTACTAAGGAGAAAAAGAATGGGTAAGTTAAAAAAGTTATTGTTCCTTCCTCTTATTTTAGGAACTCTTTTAAGTGCGGAAGATAGATCTTTAGTTGGGTTTGAGCTTGGTTATACACCAAAAAAGGATGTGACAGTTCCAAATGCTTCCTTTAAGATTGGAGCAGAGTCAACAAACTATAGATTTTTTATAGCAGCTTCACAATCACAAATTGATGATACTATTGATCAGTCTTCTTTAGGTTTAGAACCTCAGTATATGTTTAATTTTTCTCAAATTGCCTCTTTTTATATTGGTGCTGAAACTGGTTATGTGTGGAGATCTGATGATAGTGACTATAGAGGCTACATAGGTGGAGAATCTGGCTTAGATTTTCATTTAACAAAAAAGTTTGATATTTATTTAGGTGCAAGAGTTTTAAAAGCAAAAAATAAAGAGAGTCAAAAAAGTGGTTTTCTTACTTTTGTTGTAAAGTATAAAACAGAGTAGAAATAAAGATGGTGGTCACGACTGGACTTGAACCAGTGACCACTTCCATGTCAAGGAAGCACTCTACCACTGAGTTACGCGACCAAAAAGAGAAAGAATTATACAGAAACTTTCTTAAATAAAATTTTCTTACAAAATGTTTCCAAATGTAAGGAAATTTTATATTTAATTTAGGTGTAGTGAGCGATAATTATGGCAATTGTTCGCTCAGGGCAACGAATGTTAAAAAATACCATAAGGTAAGTTATGAATTTGACTGAATTAGAAGAGTTAGGCTTAAAAAATATAGGTAAGGTTTATCATAATTTGAGTTATGATGAGTTGATTCAACATGAACTTGATAATGGTGAAGTAAAGCTTACAAGTAGTGGAGCTACTGCTGTTGATACTGGTATTTTTACTGGTAGAAGTCCAAAAGATAAATATTTTGTAGATAGAGACCCATCAAATAAATATATTGCATGGGGTGATGTAAACCAAAAAGTTTCTGAAGAGGTTTTTAATGAACTTCTTGAGGTTGCAAGAGAGCAACTCTCAAATAAAGATTTATATGTAACAGATGTTTTTAGTGGGGCAAGTGAAGCTTCAAAACGCTCAATCCGTTTTGTAACTGAAATTGCTTGGCAATCACATTTTGTTAAAAATATGTTTATCCGTCCAACAGAAACTGAACTTGAAAATTTTAAAGCTGACTTTACAGTTTTAAATGCTTGTAAAGCTGTAAATGAAAAATGGAAAGAGCATGGGCTTCATTCTGAAGTTTTTGTACTTTTTGATATTGAAAACAATCTTGCTATTATTGGTGGTACTTGGTATGGTGGTGAGTTGAAAAAAGGTATTTTTTCAATGATGAACTACTGGTTGCCATTAGAGGGTAAACTCTCTATGCACTGTTCTGCAAATGTTGGTAAAGAGGGAGATACAGCACTTTTCTTTGGTTTAAGTGGAACAGGGAAAACTACACTTTCAACAGATCCAAATCGTGCACTTATTGGTGATGATGAGCATGGTTGGGATGAGCATGGTGTATTTAACTTCGAGGGTGGTTGTTACGCAAAAGTTATCAATCTTGATGCAAACAGTGAACCAGAAATTTTTGGTGCAATTAGTCGTGAAGCACTTTTAGAAAATGTTGTTTTAGATGATGATGGTGTTGTTGATTACGATGATGGTAGTAAAACAGAAAATACTCGTGTTTCTTATCCAATTGAACATATTGCCAACCATAAAGAGGATTTAATGGCAGGGCACCCTAAAAATATCATCTTCTTAACAGCAGATGCATTTGGTGTTTTACCTCCTGTTTCTAAGCTTACTAAAGAGCAAGCTATGTATTACTTTTTAAGTGGTTATACTGCAAAAGTTGCTGGAACTGAGCGTGGTATTACAGAGCCTGTTGCTACTTTTAGTGCTTGTTTTGGTGAGGCATTCTTACCATTACACCCAACTGTATATGCAGATTTACTTGGTAAGAAAATTGATGAGCATAATGTAAATGTTTATCTTGTAAACACTGGTTGGACTGGTGGTAAATATGGTGTTGGTTCACGTATGAGTATTAAAGATACGCGTGCATGTATTAATGCTATTTTAGATGGAACTATTCATGATAGTGAATTTGATACTACTGAAACATTTAGACTTAGCGTTCCAAAAACTTTAGGTGATATTAACCCTGATGTTTTAAACCCTCGTAATGCTTGGGAAGATAAAGCTGAATTTGATAAAACTCGTGATGAGCTTGCAAAAATGTTTATTGAAAACTATAAAAAATATCAAGATGGAGAACATACAGATTTCTCTGAATTTGGTCCAATTGTAGAAAGCTAATTTTTTAGCTTTCTATACCTTATACCTCATTTTTTAACTCTTCTTTTTTAAATTCATAAACTCTTTTTTACCAGCATTTGAGAGCTGGTTTTAAACTTTTCTTTTTTTTTAAACTTTTTTTCTTTTTATATACTTCAATTCTCATTTTTTTATGTTAAAATAAAAACTATTAATCACAAAAGGATAAAGGGATGCATGAGGAGTTACAATTTTCTATTTGGACTATGACGGCATTTATTTTTGGTGCAGTTGTTATCTCAAAGCTTCTTGCTAAAAAAACAAATAGTGTTGATGTTTTATGGCTGATTCTCTCAGGAGCAATTTTAGGTAATATTGGTCTTTTGCCATCTCAAAATCATGCTTTAGAGTATATTGGGGAGATTGGTATTGTTTTTATTATGTTTGCTCTTGGATTTGAAGAGAATTTAAACAATTTTATAGAGGGACTTAAAAAAGCTCTTGGTGTTGCTGTAATTGGTGCAATTTTCCCTTTTTTAGCTGGGTATATGGGTGCATCATTTTTTGGGTATTCTCATAACTCTGCAATGGTTTGGGGTCTTACTATGACAGCTACAGCAGTTTCTTTAACTATGATGAGTTTAAAAAATACAGGGATGAACAAAACAAAAGCAGCAACAGGGATTATGACAGCAGCAGTTGTTGATGATGTTTTATCTCTTATTGGTGTGGCTATACTTATTCCTATTATTTTAATTGGTAGTGCAACAGATGGAACGCATGAAGCTGTAAATGTGATGGAAATTTTATGGATTATTACCAAAGTGGTTATCTTTTTTGGTGTAATTATTTTAGTAGGTCTTTTTGCATTTCCAGATAAGAAAATGCAAAAAGCAGTACCTATTACAAAATATGCACGTTTTGTTCGTTTTCCACAATATATTTATCAACAAATAGGATTAAATAAGTTTTTTATGCTGCATCGTGGGGAGTATTTACCTCTATTTGTTATTTTTATAGCTTTTTCTATGGGAGCCTTTGCTAATGAATTAGGTTTTCATCCTGCTATTGGTGCTTATTTTGCAGGGCTTTTTATGAAAGAGGAGTATTTTTTAGAAAAGTCTGCACTTGAAGAGAAAGAGTTACAAAGTCATCTTCATATTATTCATAAATTTATAGATAATATTGCTTTTAGTGTTTTTGGACCTATTTTCTTTGTAAATCTTGGGACAAAGCTTGTATTTGATGTAGATATTTTATCTTCTGTTATACCTATTATTTTAGTACTTTTTGTATTAGTTTTAGTGTTACAAGTTCTTTCAGCTGGTTTAGCAGCTAAATATACAGGTGGTTATGAAAACCATGATAGTGTGCTTATTGGGCTTGGAATGTTAGGTAGAGCAGAGTTAGCGTTTATTGTTATCAATATTGCGTATGTTCAAAATCATATTATATCTACAGAAGAGTTCTATGTGTTAATCTTTACAGCATTTTTACTAAATATTTCAGTTCCATTGCTTATTCAGTATTGGCAACCATACTATGGAGGTAAAAAAGAGTTGAAACTTTTTGGTATAAAACTAAGTAAATAAGCTTAGTTTTGCCCATTTTTAGAGAAACTAAGTAATTAAACTAATTTAAAAATAGTTTTAAAATTGTAAAGTTTTTTTATGATTTTTAATAAAAGAAGGATGGTGTCAAGAGAGAGACTTGAACTCTCGACCTCCGGCTTATGAGACCAGCGCTCTAACCAGCTGAGCTACCTTGACATCTCTTTGTTAAGAGGTCGAAATTATAAGTAATTAAAGCTTAAAAAACAATTAAACTATTTAGAAAGTGCTTTTTCTATTGCTTTTTGATCAAAACCACAAATCCACTTTGTTCCAATAAGCACTACAGGAACCCCTCTACAGCCGTGACGCTGGCAATCTTGTGCTGCTTTTGCATCTTTTGTAATATCTATAGTTTTAAATTTTAAACCATTTTTTTTAAAATGCTCTTTTGCAACATTACACCATTTACAAGTTGGAGATGTAAAAAGAACAATCTTTTTTTGTTTCTTCTCCATAAAAAACTCCTTTTATATATTGAAATTATATGAATGTTGCAAAATTATAAAAACTATTTACTTTAAAGTTAATAAAGTTGTTTTTATAAAATAAAGAAAGTTTAGTCACATAGACTAAAACTATTGACATTGTTAACTATTTTTTTGTAAAATTACACACGAAAATTCAATTAATTTTTAATAAGGAGTTAAAACAATGAACTTTAAACCACTAGGAGATAGACTTCTTGTTCAGAGAGTTGAAGATACAAACACAACTGCAACAGGAATTATCATTCCAGATAATGCAAAAGAGAAACCTTCAAAAGGGAAAGTTTTAGCAATTGGTAGTGATGTAGAAGAGATTAGTGTAGATGATACAGTGGTTTTTGGAAAATATGCAGGTACTGAACTTGCACTTGAGGGAACTGAGTATTTAGTACTTGAAGTTTCTGATGTTTTAGGTGTTTTAGCTTAATAACAGTTTTCAAAATAAAAAAAGATAAATTAAAGGAGATTAAATATGGCAAAAGAGATTATTTTTTCTGATAATGCTAGAAGTGCACTTGCTCGTGGTGTAGAGAAACTTACAGATGCTGTAAAAGTAACAATGGGGCCTCGTGGACGTAATGTTTTAATCCAAAAAAGTTATGGTGCACCAACAATCACAAAAGATGGTGTGAGTGTTGCACGTGAAATTGAACTTGCAGATAAACTTGAAGATATGGGTGCACAACTTATTAAAGAGGTTGCATCAAACACTGCGGATGAAGCAGGAGATGGTACAACAACTGCAACGGTACTCGCAAATGCTATTTTTAGTGAAGGTTTACGCAACATTACAGCTGGTGCAAATCCAGTTGAAGTAAAACGTGGTATGGATAAAGCGTGTGAAGCTATTATTTCAAACCTTAAAGATGCTTCTAAAAAGCTCAATGGTAAGCAAGATATTGCACAAGTTGCTGCTATTTCTGCAAACTCAGACAAAGCAATTGGTGATATGATTGCAGAAGCGATGGACAAAGTTGGACAAGATGGTGTTATTACTGTTGAGGAAGCTAAAGGTATCTCTGATGAGCTTGAAGTTGTAGAGGGTATGCAGTTTGACAGAGGTTATTTAAGCCCTTACTTCATTACAAACCCTGAAAAGATGATTGCAGAGATTGAAAATCCTTGGATTTTACTTGCAGATAGTAAAATTGCTTCACTTAAAGATATGCTTCCTGTACTTGAGCAAGTACAAAAAACAAATCGTCCACTTTTAATTATTGCAGAGGATGTAGAGGGTGAAGCACTTTCAACATTAGTTGTAAATAAACTTCGTGGTGTGCTTAATATCTCTGCTGTTAAAGCTCCAGGTTTTGGAGATCGTCGTAAAGCGATGCTTCAAGATATTGCTATTTTAACAGGTGGTGTTGTAATTAGCGAAGAGACTGGTCATACACTTGAAGGTACTACTATCGATATGCTAGGTCAAGCAGCGCGTGTTGTAATTGACAAAGATAACACTGTAATTGTTGATGGTGCAGGTTCTCAAGAGGATGTTGCTGCAAGAATTGCTGAGATTAAAAAGCATATTGAAACAACAACAAGTGAATATGACAAAGAGAAACTTCAAGAGCGTTTAGCAAAACTTAGTGGTGGTGTAGCAGTTATTAAAGTTGGTGCTGCAACTGAAACTGAGATGAAAGAGAAAAAAGATCGTGTAGATGATGCTTTAAGTGCTACAAAAGCTGCTGTCCAAGAGGGTATTGTTATTGGTGGTGGAGCTGCACTTGTTCGTGCTGCTGCTAAAGTTGACGTAAATGCGTTAAATGTTGAAGGTGACCAAAAAGTTGGTGCAGAGATTATTTTAAGAGCAGTAAAAGCTCCAATGAAACAAATTGCTACAAATGCTGGATACGATAGTGGTGTAGTTGTAAATGCAGTTGAAAATGCAGAGAATGCAAACACAGGTTTCAATGCTGCAACTGGTGAGTATGTAGATATGTTTGAAGCTGGAATTATCGATCCACTTAAAGTTGAGCGTGTTGCACTTACAAATGCTACTTCAGCATCAAGTTTACTTTTAACTACTGAAGCTGCGATTTTTGAGATTCCAAAAGAGGAAGTAGCAGCTCCAGATATGGGTGGAATGCCTCCACAAATGGGTGGAATGCCAGGAATGATGTAATAGAACTTTTTTTCTTTTCTCTCCCTTTATTTTTTAAACCCCTTTTAAGGGGTTTAAATACTATTATTTTCTCCTTTAACCTCTTTCATTACAAACATAAGCTATAATAAAACAAAATAAATCCTATTAGGTTTGGTGTTTAATGGCTTATTCAGAATCAGATACTCGCTCAAAACTTATCGACCCTGCTATAAAGAGTAGTGGTTGGTTAGAATCTAACATAGTAAGAGAATACTACTTTACTGATGGGCGAAAGCTTATCGGTGGTAAGAGAGGTAAGAGATACTTTGTTGATTATCTACTT
>JAMOSG010000022.1 GCA_027063225.1 Helicobacteraceae bacterium
CCACCACCAAATGTAACGGGGCGTTTACATATTGGACACGCACTTACTTTTACACTTCAAGATATTATTACTCGTTATAAAAGAATGGATGGGTACAAAACTCTTTGGCAACCAGGAACAGACCACGCTGGTATCGCTACACAAAATGTTGTTGAGAAACAAATTTTAGCTGAAGGTAAAACAAAAGAAGAAATTGGACGCGAAGCATTTTTAGAGCGTGCTTGGAAGTGGAAAGAGGAATCTGCTGGTATTATGACAAGCCAACTTCGCAAAATGGGTGTAAGTCCAGCATGGAAGCGTGAGCGTTTTACCATGGATAAAGGGCTTCAAAAAGCTGTAAAAGAGGCGTTTGTAAACCTTTATAATGAAGGGCTTATTGTTCGTGGAAACTATATGGTAAACTGGTGTACACACGATGGTGCTTTAAGTGATATTGAGGTAGAACATGAAGAGCACGATGGTAAATTTTACCACATTAAATACCCTTTTGCAGATGGTAGTGGCTTTGTAGAGGTTGCAACAACAAGACCAGAGACATACTTTGGTGATACTGCTGTTATGGTACACCCAGATGATGAGCGTTACAAAGATATTATTGGAAAAGAGATTCAACTCCCTCTTCTTGATAGAACTGTAAAAGTTATTGCAGATGAGCATGTAGATATGGAGTTTGGAACAGGTGTAGTAAAAGTAACGCCAGCACACGACCAAAACGACTACGAAGTTGGAAAACGTCATAACTTAGAGTTTATTACTGTATTTGATGAAAAAGGTATCTTAAACAATTATGCTGGAGAGTTTAAAGGCTTAGAGCGTTTAGAAGCACGTGACACAATTGTAAAACGCCTTGATGAAGAAGGTTTTATAATTAAAATTGAAGATCATAAGCATCAAGTTGGGCACTGTTATAGATGTAAAAATGTTGTTGAGCCTTATATCTCTAAACAATGGTTTGTAAGAAGTGAAGTAGCAAAAAAATCTATCGAAAAAACAAACAATGGTGAAGCACAGTTTTTCCCACCACATTGGATTAACTCTTATAACTCTTGGATGGGAGAATTACGCGATTGGTGTATTTCACGTCAACTTTGGTGGGGGCATCAAATTCCTGTATTTTATTGTGATGATTGTGGTGAAGAGTTTGCAACAACTGAAGAACACCCAGAGTCTTGTCCAAAATGTACTTCAAAAAATCTTACACAAGATCCAGATGTACTTGATACTTGGTTTAGTTCTGCACTATGGCCATTTTCAACACTTGGTTGGGGTAATGGCGATGTAGAGATGGACAAACTCTTTTTAAGTGATGATATGAAAGAGTTTTACCCTAACTCACTTTTAATTACAGGGTTTGATATTTTATTTTTCTGGGTTGCACGTATGATGATGATGGGTGAGCATTTCAATGGTGAACTTCCATTTAAACATATCTACCTTCATGCACTTGTTCGTGATGAGCATGGGCAAAAAATGTCAAAATCTAAAGGCAATGTAATTGATCCACTCGATATGGTAGAGCAATATTCAGCTGATATTTTACGTTTTACTCTTGCTATCTCTGCAGCTCAAGGGCGTGATATTAGAATGAGTACAGAAAAACTTGAGCTTAATCGTAATTTTACAAATAAACTCTACAATGCTGCAAAATATCTACAAATGAATGTAGAAACTTTCCCAGATTTAACAAGTTTTTGTGTAGAGAGTGATTTGGGTCGCTATATGATGAGTCGCTTAAATCTTGCTACAAAAGAGGTAAGGGAACATCTTGATAACTACCGCTTTAACGATGCAGCACTTACAATGTATAGATTTTTATGGAATGAGTTTTGTGATTGGGGAATTGAACTTAGTAAAGCAGATAAAGGTGCAGTAGTTGAACTTGGAGCTATCTTTAAAGAAGCAATGAAATTACTTCACCCTTTTATGCCATTTATTACAGAACATCTTTACCATGAACTTAGTGGTACAACACTAGAAGATGGTGAGTCTATAATGATCAAAAAATATCCATTTAAGACAAATCAACGTCCAGAAGAGGAGAAATTTGAAATTATTATGGATGCTATTGTTTCTATTCGTCGTGCAAAAGTTTTAGTTGACTTAGCAAACCAAAAAATTGCAAAAGCGTATGTCAAAATCGATGGCATTAGTGACAAAGATAAAGAGATGATGACTCCATTTATTGCAAAACTTGCAAAAGTAAATGAAGTTCTATTTACTGAAACAAAAATAGAAAATGCAGTAAGCGATATTGCAAAAGTGTGTGAAACGTTTATTCCAACAGATAGTATTGACTTAGAACCAATTATTAAAAAACTTACAAAACAAGATGAAAAACTTCAAAAAGAGATTGGCAAACTCAGTGGAATGTTAAATAATGAGCGTTTTGTAGCAAATGCACCAGCAAATGTACTTGAAAAAAATCGTGCAGCACTTGCGGATGCACAAGCCAAACAACAAAAAGTTCAAGAACAACTTTCCTCTTTACAATAACTTTTTTTGTACAAAGATTTTTAAAATCTTTGTACCCCTTTCAAGCAATATTCATTGTTTTTTCGCTATTATCTAAAAAAATCTACCAAAAAGGTTCAACATGTCCGTTTTAGATAATGTAGATGCAGCTACAAACCTAGCAAAAAATAATGAAGTTCAACTCTTAGTATTTAGAGTAAGTAATAATGAAAAATCTTCTTACTATGCTATTAATGTTTTTAAAACAAGAGAAGTTGTAGAAGCAAAAAATCATTACCTTACAAAAATCCCCTCTTCTCATCCCCTTTTAGAAGGTACTATTATGCTTCGTGGTTTGCAAATTCCTATTTTAAATTTGCCAGAATGGCTTAATGTTCATTTAACATATGAAGAAAAACAAGTTTCTAATCTTCTCATTTGTGACTTTAATGGTGTTATTATCGGTCTTCGTATTATGTCAGCATATAGAGTTATTAAGAAAAACTGGAATGAGATGCATGCACCAGACTCTTATAGACTTAAAGATGATGGTGTTGTTATGAATGATACTCGTTTAGAGGATGGTTCTTTATGTTTAATATTAGACTATGAAAAACTTCTTGCAGATGTTGTTCCACAAGCTATGGTTGATGTCGAAGGGGATACAAAAGCACTAAATGAAATTACAATGCCTCAAAAATTAAAACAAGGAACAGTTTTAATAGCAGAGGATTCAAAAACTGCACAACGTGCACTTATTCAACTTTTCCATAACGCACATATTAAAATGCAACTTTTTAACAATGGTAAAAAATTGATCGATTATATTAACTCTTTAGAAAATCCATCTCAAGAGATTGCAGCGATTATTACAGATATTGAGATGCCAGAGATGTCAGGTTTTACTGTTGTAAAACTTCTAAAAAACAACCCTCTTA
Organism: Helicobacteraceae bacterium; assembly: GCA_027063225.1. Lineage (GTDB taxonomy): Bacteria > Campylobacterota > Campylobacteria > Campylobacterales > Sulfurimonadaceae > Sulfurimonas. The sequence continues at coordinate 3,390 of JAMOSG010000022.1, forward strand.
CAAAAGATATTCCTATTGTTGTAAATAGTTCAATGACTGGAGATAATAACAAAAGAGAAGCAGAAGTTTTAGGAGCAAATGGTTTTATAGATAAAACAAAAAGTCATAATGTTATCCCTCTTCTTGCTTCACTCATAAAAGAGTAAAGAGAAAAAGAGATAAAAAAATTTCAATAACTCCTAAGAGTTATTGAAAGATAGAAATAAGCACACCAGCAGCAACTGCTGAACCAATAACACCTGCAACATTTGGACCCATTGCATGCATTAAAAGCATATTACTTCTATCATACTCCATACCTACTTTATTCGATACACGAGCTGCCATTGGAACTGCTGATACACCTGCTGAACCAATAAGTGGATTAATTTTTGTTCCTGGGAACAAGTTCATAATTTTAGCCATTAACACACCTGCTGCTGTACCAACTGAGAATGCTACAACACCTAAAGCTAAAATAGCTAACGTATCAGGTACTAAGAACTGATCTGCTGCAAGTTTAGAACCAACACCTAAACCTAAGAAGATTGTAGTGATGTTAATCATTGCATTTTGCAGTGTATCGTTAAGTCTTTCAACTACACCTGATTCTTTTAAGAAGTTACCAAACATAAATGCACCAATTAGTGGTGTTGAATCTGGAAGCACTAAAATAGCAAGCATTAAAACAAGAATTGGGAAAACAAGTTTTTCTAAACGAGATACATGACGAAGTGTACTCATTTTAATTTTTCTTTCCTCATCAGTTGTTAAAGCTTTCATAATTGGTGGTTGAATAATAGGTACCATTGCCATATATGAATAAGATGCAACTGCAATTGCTCCTAAAAGTTCAGGTGCTAAGTGAGATGCAATATAGATAGATGTTGGACCATCTGCCCCACCAATAATAGAGATAGCAGAAGCTTGTTTTAATGTAAAGTCAAAAAGATCTGTATATTGAGAAAGTGCTACTGCACCAACAAGTGTCCCAAAAATACCAAATTGTGCTGCACCACCTAAAAGAGCAGTTCTTGGGTTAGATAAAAGTGGACCAAAGTCTGTCATAGCACCAACACCCATAAAAATTACAATTGGGAAAAACTCATTTGCAAGACCCATATTGTAAATTACACCCAAGAAACCATGCTCTCCAGCAATGTTTGCAACTGGAATATTTGCCAAAAAACCACCAAATGCAATTGGTAAAAGAAGTAATGGCTCAAAACCTTTAGCAATAGCTAACCAAAAAAGTAAGAAAGTGATAGCCATCATAATAAGACGACCCCAACCTTTGTGGAAATCACTCATCTTTTCACCTTGAGCATTTAACTCATTTGGATCTGGATCCATAAGAGCTACAATACCCGTTGATTTTAAAAAGCCAACTACCATAGAACCAAATGATTGAGCCTGGTAAGTCTCTTCTTGATGTGTTGACATCTTTTGTGTAGCTGCATGAGCAGAAACAGCTTCATGTTCTGAAGCTGTAGCACTCACACTGCTAAATGCAAAAAACATCAACAGTGCTAAGAGTTTAATAATAAAAGATTTCATTAGCTTATCCTAAAACCGCTACTACTTGACCTTCTACTACTTTGTCATTTGTAGCAACATTGATAGATTTAATAACTCCACCTCTTGGTGCAACTACATCAATCTCCATTTTCATAGATTCAAGGATTAAAATAACATCACCCTCATTTACACTTTGACCTGGATTAGCAACAATTTTCCAAACATTACCTGGAAGAAGTGCTTTTACTTCTGTGTCACTACCACCTGCTGCTGGAGCTGGAGTTGATGCTGCTGGAGCTGCTGCTTCACCATTTACTTCTGTTACTTGAATATCTGCATTACCCTCTGCAACTTGAACACTAAATTTTTGACCATCTACTACTACTGTGTATGTTCCTGCCATATCTTTTTTACCTTCCTTACAATCTTCTTTCATTTCTGAATTTTTACGTACCATTAGTTCGCCCTCACCTTTTAAGAAAGCGATACCTTTTTCTTGAGCTGCAGCTGCAATAAAAATATTCTCTTCTGTAATCTCAAGATCATGTTTTTTCAGCTCATCAATAGCGTGTTGAAGAGATTTTGTTGGATCTGCATCAGCAAGCTCTAAAGCTGTTTTTGTAGTTGGTTCAAGACCAAGTTTTTCTGAAGCAATTTTTACAATCTCCGGATCTGGTTCAACTGGAGTTTTACCGAAATATCCAAGTACCATTTTTCCATAACCTGGAGCAATAGCTTTCCATGGACCTTGCATTACATTGTTTAGTGCTTGTTGAAAATAAAATTGTGAAACAGGAGTTACACTTGTTCCATAACCACCCTTTTCAACAACTTCTTGCATTGCTGCAATAACTTCTGGGAATTTATCCATAATGCCATTATCACGCATCATTTGAGTATTTGCAGTTAATGCTCCACCTGGCATTGGTGAGAATGGGATAATTGGAGAAACCATTGTAGCTTCTGGTGGAACAAAATAGTCTTCTAAACAAGATTGTAGCTCTTTTTCATAAGTTAAAATCTTATCAATTTCTAAACCACCAAGATCAAAATTCATACCTTTAGTTGCATGAAGCATAGTTAAGATATCTGGTTGAGAAGTACCACCACTTACTGGAGAAGCAGCTAAATCGATACCATCAATACCAGCTTCAAGTGCAGCCATATAAGCAGCTACAGAAACACCTGCTGTTTCATGAGTATGAAGACGTAAATGAGTATCTTCACCTACAAGTTTACGAGCCATTTTAATAGTTTCAAAAACTTTTTGAGGATTAGAAGTACCACTTGCATCTTTAAAACAGATACTATTGTAAGGAATACCACTATCTAAAATTTCACGAAGTGTTTTCTCGTAAAAATCTACTTCATGAGCACCATGACATCCTGGTGGTAAGTCCATCATTGTAACAACAATTTCATGCTTAAGACCATGATGAACAATTCTCTCACCTGAATACTTAAGATTTTCAATATCATTTAAAGCATCAAAGTTACGAATTGTTGTTGTACCATGCTTTTTAAACATTTTAGCATGAAGATCGATCAACTCTTTTGATCCAGTATCAAGCATTACTGTATTTACACCACGTGCAAGCGTTTGTAAGTTTGCATCTGGTCCAACAATCTCACGGAATTTATCCATCATTTCAAAAGCATCTTCTCTTAAGTAAAAATAAAGAGATTGAAAACGTGCTCCACCACCAAACTCATAGTGTGTAATTCCAGCTTTTTTAGCAGCTTCAACAGCTGGTAAAAAGTCTTTCATCAGTACACGTCCACCAAATACTGATTGGAATCCATCTCTAAAAGTTGTATCCATAATATCTATAAATTTTTTAGCCATATTAATCCTTAACCTTCTCTATGATGAATAATTGCTGCTGTAATTGCTGCAACTATTTTTTTCTTATCTTGCTCTGCATTCGCTACAGGAGCTACATCTGCATTTGATTGTGGTTCAGGGAAATATTTATGTATAACAGATGACATGATATTCATAGCACCTATCATAATTCCTAAGAATACGAACACCGTTCCCATTCCTAAGAACATAAATTTAACTCCCTCTAGTACGAGGTTATTCTCCATAAATTACCTTTAGTAAGAATTTTCGCCTTTAGTATAGTACAAGTTTGTTTAAAACAACTTTTTTAAATGATTTTTTTTTAGTTGATGTTACTTTAGAAGAGAAAATAGAGTAAATAAAGAAGAATTTTCTTCTTTATTTTAAAATTTTACGAGCATTAAGAGGTTGTACAGGACGATTATTATCTACACCCATAGCAGATGTAAATTGCTCTATTTGATAATCTGAAATTTGAGCATACTCTTTAAATACAAACCATCTTACACCTTCACTACATGGTGGTGTTGTTAATGAACCACTAAATCTATAATATCTTTTATCTTTTGGTAATAAAATACGAATATAGTTTGAAGAAAGTTCTAATTCCTCTGAATCTCCTGCATGATGAGGCATAACAGACCAAATTTTCTTTAATGTAGGATTCATTCTTCCCTCTTCAAATAAAAGTGCAACAACAGCTATCTCTCCATCATTCGACAGATGTACAAAGTGTGCTTCAAGTGGAAAACTTTTACCCTCTATAGTGTTTTCACTAGGAGAATGAAAGTGAAACTGCTTTAGGTAAAATCTCTTATCATCTATCTCCATATAACTACCATCTTCCATATTCACCTGAATAGAATGCCCATTGTTTACAACCTCTATAGCATCAGTTTTATATCTAAAATCTATCAACTCTAAATGTTGTGTTCTTACCATACCTTCAAAAGAAAGATCTATTGGAGATTGATTTTTACCCTCTTGACACATAAAAAAGTCATGCGATAACATCCCCCAATATTCAGGTCCTGTATGACCTGTGTACCCCCAATGTGTTGCACCATGCCCACTTGCTAAAAGAAGTGAACTCCCAACAAGTAAACTACCAACTATTTTTTTTATTCTTATCATATAGTTCCTTCTATTTTTGTTTTGGTCTAAATGCTTTTATAACATCTTCATTTGTTTCTAAATATGGACCATCTATTAAATCTATACAATATGGTACAGCAGGAAATACTGCATCTAAACATTCACGAATAGATTTAGGCTTACCAGGGAGATTAATAATTAAACTTTTATTACGAATCCCTGCAGTTTGACGTGAAAGAATAGCTGTCGGAACATATTGTAAACTAACCTGACGCATAAGCTCTCCAAAACCTGGTAACATTTTTTGGCAAACATTCTCTGTTGCTTCTGGAGTAACATCGCGAAGTGCTGGACCAGTTCCACCTGTTGTTACAACCAAACAACACCCCTCTTTATCACAAAGCTCTTTCATAGTTTCCTCTAAAAGCTCTTGTTCATCTGCTATACATCTATACACTATTTCAAAATCATTTTTAAGGTACTCTTTGAGTGTATCTTGTATTGTTACACCTGAAATATCTTCATAAATTCCTTTACTGGCTCTATCACTAGCTGTAATTACACCAATTTTTACTTCAGCCATCTACTCTTCTCCTTTTTGAATTAAAAAATGGTTTCCATTTTTAATAAATGTAACATCCCCAACATCAAGAAAAAATTCTTTTGCTGCTTGAGTATCTACAATCTTGTCTAAACCACCTAAATAAATCTCTATAATAACACCTTGCTCTTTTAATTCTAAAAGTTCAGCTACACTCCATTCAAAATATAAAAGTTCATGAAGCTGCTCTTTTGTTGTTGGAATTTGCTCTATTTTTTTAACATCTAATGGAGAAAAAGAGTTTTCTAAAAAGTTTTGAATATAAAGTTCTGGATTTTTTCCATAAAAAATCATTTGAAGCTTTTTATATTTTGAAGATTGTGTTTGAAAAAATGCAGGAGAAAAAAGTTGAAGAGTATCTATACGCTGTGAATTTTTGAGTCTTTTTTTAACTTCCAAAAATGCTTTAATAGCACCATAACTAAAACCTGCAACTGTATAATCACTTTTTTTTAAATATTTTGAAAAAAAACGCTCATCATCTATTAATGAAAAACCACTATAAAATCTCACTCTAAAATCCTAAAATATTTATAAAAAAATAATTAATGTGGTACCAGAGAGGGGATTTGAACCCCTAAGCCCGAAGGCGGCGGATTTTGAATCCGCTATGTATACCGTTCCATCACTCTGGCATATAAATGAATTGATGTAATTATATTGTGTATTTCTTAAAAAGAAACTATACTAACTCTTTTTTTTATCACTTTGTAATACAAAAAAGAAAATAGCAGCTATAACTATAAAAATTCCGACTCGAATTGTAAGAGTTGTTATATCTGTTGTATCATTCATTATTTAAACTTTAAAAAGATTTTTTGAAGATATTAATGTGGATGGGGTAGAGGGATTCGAACCCCCGAATATCGGTACCAAAAACCGAGGCCTTACCGCTTGGCGATACCCCAATGTCTTTCGACAAGAGAATTATATAAAAACAAATATTAAAAATTTCTTAATAATATAAAACTCTTGTAAAAAATATTATAACTGTGCTAACTTTCCTAATAATGCATTAATTGCATTATCTATACGAGTAATACTTTGTTGAATATTTTCAACACTTTTCTCAGTATGTTGCATTTTTTGAATCTGTTGCTTTGTTAAATCTTTAGAAGCATATGCTTCATTTTTAATAAGTTGAGAGTTCTCTGTATCTTCGACACTTTCATTATATGTTAATTGCAATTGTTCATTTACACTTTTTAAACTCTCTTGAGTTACTTCAGACATCTCTACTAATTCTTGATATGTTTGAGTATTTTTCTCAACATTTTCACTTGCTTCAGAAATACTTTGTACAATAATATTTACACTAGCATTAATCTCTGTTAAAGATTTTTGTGTACTTTCTGCTAATTTTCTCACTTCATCTGCTACAACAGCAAAACCTCTACCATGTTCCCCTGCTCTTGCAGCTTCTATAGCAGCATTTAAAGCTAAAAGATTTGTTTTATCTGAAATTTCAGAGATAATATTCAAAATATTTTTTATATCTTCAGCATTTACAGTTAAAGATCTTAAATTTTCACTTAGTTGCTGTTCAGCCTCATTTGTTTGCATAATATAACCACTTAAACTATCCATTTTATCAATTGAATCGTTAATCCGCCCCATTACATCATTTAAACTTTTTAATACAATACTTGAAAATTCTAAATTTTCATCACTCTCTTTAGCTATTAAATTTAATTTACTTGAAATTGTGTCATTTAATTGTTGTGTTTGAGCATAATCTTCCTTTAACACTTGCATAGAACCATTTAAGTTTTCTATACTCTCATCTATCTGTTTTGTAGCACCACTTAAACTTGTTGCTTCACTCACTTTTTTTGTAAACTCATTAATGAGCTCTACCATTGTTTGATATTCATGTGAAAATTTTAAATCAAGATCTATTTGTGTACCTGCTTTAAAATGAGATAAAGATGTTATCACCTTTTTTGTTGTATCAACTCCATGAATCTTTTCATCGATATCATGAATAACAATAACAACTGCAACAACTAATTGAACAATCATTGCTATTACATTATCTGTAAAAATCAATGCATTTGCAACCAATAAAACAACACCCACCCAATGCACTAAACGCATTCTAAAAAACAAAGAATCCATACTCTTACCTTTTTACTTTTACTACTATTACGATACTATTCTATTTCTTTATAAAAAAGACTTAAATTAAAAAAAATATTACAAAAATGTTACAATTTAAAAAAAAGGTTGACTGGTATGACACAAAAGCAACAAAACAAACTTCAATTTTCTATAACACAAGAGATAAAATACTTAAACTCTCAAATTAGAAATCTTCAAAAAAAACTCTCTCCAATAGCTTGTGATTGTTCCTTAGATGATCTTAATCGTGAAGCGATGAAAGAGGAGCAAACACTTACACTTAATCTTATTGAACAAAAGCAACAAAGAATTACCCTTTTAAACTCTTTAAATATAGAGGATGAGGAGTATGGTATTTGTCAAGAGTGTGATGAAGATATACCGTTTAAACGACTTCTTTTAATCCCTGAATCGAAATATTGTGTATCGTGTTTAAATGAAATGCAAAAAAATTAAGCTATAATCGCGCAATTTTATTTTATGAGGTGATTAGAGTTGTTTGATATAAAAAAATACTCTTCAGCAAATATCAAAAACGATATTTTATCTGGTTTAGTTGTTGCAGTTGCTCTTGTTCCAGAAGCAATTGCTTTTAGTTTTATTGCAGGGGTGAGTCCTATTGTTGGATTATACACTGCATTTATTTTAGGGCTTGTAACAGCTGTTATTGGTGGAAAACCAGGAATGATTAGTGGAGCAACAGGAAGTGTTGCTGTTGTTATTATTGGGCTTGTTTTAGAAGCAAATGCAAAACTTCAAGCTGCGGGTCTTAGTGGCGATGAACTCTACATACATATGCTTAATTATGTTTTACTTGCAACTATTATTGCAGGTTTAATTCAAGTAGCAGTTGGTGTTTTAAAACTTGGAAAGTTTATCCGTTTAGTTCCGCAACCTGCAATGTATGGGTTTGTAAATGGTCTTGCTATTGTTATTGCAATGGCTCAATTTAAGTTCTTTGAAGGACAAGGTGCAAGTATGTATATTATTGTAGCTATTACAATGGCTATAATGTACTTTTTACCAAAATATACAAAAGCAGTACCTTCTGGACTTGTCGCTATTGTTGTTATCTCTCTTGTTGTTTATTTCTTCGATATTGATACCCTCTTGGTTGGTTCACTTGCAGATTTAACACAATTTTCTGGTCAATTACCTCATCTTATTATTCCAGATACACTCTTTAGTTTAGATGCAATTGTAATGGTGCTTCCTTATGCTGTTATTATGGCTCTTGTTGGGCTTATTGAGTCTTTACTAACTCTTTCTGTTTTAGATGAGATGAGTGGTACACGTGGAAGTGGAAATAAAGAGTGTATCGCCCTTGGTACAGGTAATATCGCTTGTGGTTTTTTTGGTGGAATGGCAGGTTGTGCGATGATTGGGCAAAGTATTATCAACTACACATCAGGTGGTCTTGGGCGTCTTTCTTCTTTTACTGCTGCTGTTGGGTTGCTTATTTTAGTTGTTTCACTTACAAATGTTTTAAATGCTATTCCTGTTGGTGTTTTAGTTGGAATTATGTTTATGGTAAGTATTGGAACATTTGAGTGGTCTAGTTTTTCACACATTAAACATATGCCAAAAACAGATACATTTGTGATGATTGCAGTAACTATTATTACAGTAGTTGAAGATTTAGCAGTAGCTGTAATTGCAGGTGTTATTATCTCTGCACTTGCATTTGCATGGAAACATGCAAGAATCTACGCAAAAACATATATAGAAGAGGATGGTACAAAAGTTTATAAACTTGATGGTCCACTCTTTTTTGGAAGTGCGACAACATTTTCAGATAATTTCGATGTTGAAAATGACCCAGATAAAGTAGTAATCGATTTTAAAGATGCAAGAGTTATGGACTTTTCTGGTGTTGAAGCAATCGATGCAATTGTAAAAAAATATGAAGATGCTGGAAAAACACTCCTTTTACGTCACCTTAGTGATGACTGTAAAGCTATCATGAAAAAAGCTGGTCCACACTGTACCTATGAAGAGGATGATCCAACTTATAAAGTAGCAATAGACTACTAAATTACAACACTTTATGTGTTGTAAACTTAAAGCATCTCTACCCTATTTCTTCCTTTTTGCTTTGCACTATAAAGAGCATCATCTGCTCTTTGTATGAATTTAGGTTACCACTCCAAAAAGTATCGGTTCATTTGAATCTACACTATGTTCTAGTGTTTTTAAATCTATTGTATCCACTCTTTTTTCCTTTAATATATTAATATAGCATATAGTCATAAAAAGAAACGAATATTTTTGATTATTATTTTATTTGTATTATTTTTGTTACTTTTTTACGAAAATAATCTTTTTTGGTTTTTTATTTCTATATTGTGTTAAACTTTGTCCTATATTAGCATTTAAATAACTTGGATCACTAATAATAAAATCTCTACCTTGAACATCTATCTTATCTCCATTGAGTGGTATGTAGAGTGCTGTAGAAAAATGGTTTTTATACACAAGAGCAACAACACTTAAATGTAAAATTTTTTGTATAAGAAAGCTAAAAAGAACTGCTCTATCTTCACAATCTGAAGCATCATAAACTAATGTTTCTTGTGCAAACATCATCTTCTCATAACCAAACTGTTTTTTATCTACTTTATATTCAAAAGCACCTTGCGTAAAATGGAGTAAAAATTCAATAGCACCACTTGCACGTTTTGCATCTACATACTTTTGCAAACTTAAAAAAAGTGTTCTATGTGTTAAAGGATCAATAATAGCGTCAAAATAAACTTCCTCTTCTAATTGTGGATATGTTGCTAAAAAATCTATAATATTTTGATTGTACTGAAAACTAATTGTATATTTAGTTGCATATTCCCTAAAATAAAGCTCTTTTCTTTTAATATTTTGTGATAAAAGTGGTAATGTTTGTAACGCAAAATCAAATTTTCTTAAGCCATTTTTATAGTTATGTGTATATGAATAAACACTCCCTATCTCTTTTGAAAAGCTTTCTTTATCTAAACTATAGTATCTCTTTTTTTGAAAAAGAATAGAGTATTGATCATAAACTTTTTGTTTTGTAAGGAAAAAAAGAACTATATGCTTTTTAACTAAACTTAGATGAACATCATATCCAAGTTTTGTAAGTAAAAACCAACGAAAAATATCTGCTTCATCTTTTTGTTTAAAAATTTTTTGAGTTATTTTTTGAACTAAAAGATTTAATCCCCAATCGTTAAAATGGTATTGTTTTATAAAAAGTTTAATATCTGCTACCAAATATGTATATTCACTAGAAGCGAGTTGTTCAAAAAATTTACTTATTCCAACTTGATTTCGTGGGTAAAACTTCGCATCTTGTATCTTTTTATCAAAATTAAATCCTACCTCTACACCAAAAAAATCAAAAACAATATCTTTATTTTTTAAAGATTGTTTTGGTGGTATTGTAGGTTCTTTGTATGAAGGTATTTGCATATCTACACGTGGACCAACATTTGGAGTTTGTATAGATTGTGTTACAGATAAGCGTGATGGTTTTTTTTCACTATATCTTTTTAACGGTACTTGTAATAAAAACTCTTTATATTCTGCATCTAAATACTTTTTAAAAGCAATATCCTCTGCATCGCTATACTTAACAAAAGCACTTTGATGAAAACGCTCAAAATGCTCAAATGTTCCTGCAACTAAAAAAGGTACAAAAATTATACTAAAAAGGCCAAATAGCTTGAACAATTCTACTTCCCCACCCTTGTTTTGTTGCACGATCTACATCACCTTCACTTTTGTATAAAATTTTTGCATCACTAATTTGATTTGAATTAATTGTATTTGTTTGGTCAATATCATAAGGGCGAATAACACCACTTATTTGCATAATTTGCTTTTGATTATCTACTAAAATCTCACGTCTTCCCTCTATAAAATAGTTTCCATTAGAAAGCACTTTTACAATACGTGCTGAAATAATAGTAGTAAATTTTGCATCTTTAGTTAAACTCCCTTGCCCTTTATAAGAGGAGGTTGATTGTGACTTAAAACCAACATTTGTTAATCCATTTAACCTTCCAACATAAGAGTTTACGGCTGGATTATCTCCAGCAGCACTAAATACACCACCCCCTAAAACATTATTATCTGCTTCTGATAACTGTTTTGCCGATTTATTTGAACTTTGTGCTGTTTCAGAGATAATAACTTTTACAATATCATGCACATGCATCGCTTTATGATCAGAAAACAATGGAGCATCCCCTTGCCCAAATATACTTCCCGTTGAAACATAAGAGGTTTCATCTTCACGTGAAGGCATCTGCTCTACATACTTTGGTGGTTCAAAGTTAATCTCTGGTTCTACTAAATCTGCTGTACATCCACTTAAAAAAATAGTTGCAACCGCTGTTATATAATTTATTATATAGTTCTTTTTCATACTCAATATCTTTACTCTTAGATGGTATAATTGTAGCAAATAAAATACCAAAGGAAGCCTAAATGGGTTTAAGAGATCAAATAAATCAAGATGTTAAAGAAGCAATGAAAGCAAAAGATACAAAAAGAAGAGATGCTCTTCGCCTTTTAACGAGTGCATTTAAACAAATAGAGGTAGATGAACGTAAAGAGTTAAGTGATGCAGATGTTATTAAAATTATTCAAACTCAAATTAAACGTAGAAATGATTCAGCAGCACAATACAAAGAGGCTGGACGTGATGAGCTTATGCAACAAGAGCTAGATGAGATTGCATACTATGAAGTATATCTACCAAAACAACTTAGCGATGAAGAATTAGAAACAAAACTTAAAGATATTATTGTAAAAGTTGGTGCAGAATCTAAAAAAGATATGGGTAAAGTGATGGGTGTTGCATCAAAAGAGCTTGCAGGTGTTGCAGATGGAAAAAGAATTAGCCAATGTGTAAAATCTCTCCTATAATGGAGAGATTAGTTTGATGCTACAATACTTAAAATAACAATAGCTGCTGTTAAAAATGGCATAGCTTTAAAAACCATACTAAGTTTAATAAATGGTTTTCCATCAATAAAAATACCAACTTGAATTGCTGCTATCATTAAACCTGCTGCTATAAAAAAGAGCATTGCACTCCCAACAAAAAGATACCAAGCTATATTTTGAATACCATAAATAAGTAACATAACAGCAGAAATTGCCACAAAAAAGTGTTGCACAACAACACCTACATTTAACTTCTCACTTTTATAGTGTACACGAGCTATTTTAAAATAGAGAAAAACCAAAAAAAGTGTTAAATAAAAAAGCATAAAGCTCCCTTGTAAAATTTCTCTTATTTTATCCAAATAATATTAAATATAGTCATTTCAAGATATAATTTTCAAAAATCAATAATGGAATTTAATAGATGAAAACAATTACTTTTATCGGCTATGGAAATATGGCTCTTAGTATTGCAAAAGGGTTAAAAGAGAATTACAAACTAGAGGTTGTTGGAAGAAACTTAGCAAAAATGGGTGAATTTGAGAAAGAGGTTGGTATCTCCATGCAAAAACACCTTTTAGATGAATTTAATGTCGAGGGAAAAACTCTTCTTCTTTGTGTAAAACCTGCAAATGTAGATGAGGTTGCTTCTAAAATTACAAATAAACCACAAGCTCTCTACTCTGTTTTAGCTGGTGTTACACTAGAGAAATTACAAACTGCATTTCAAACGACAAATGTTGTTCGTGCTATGCCAAACTTAGCTGCAAGTGTTGGAGAGTCTTTAACAACACTTACAGGGGAGATGAGCCTTCAAAAAGAAGCATTAAATATTTTTAACGCTATTGGGCAAACTCGTTGGCTAAGTTCCCAAAAAGAGATAGATATAGCAACTGCACTTGCTGGAAGTGGCCCTGCTTATTTAGCTCTTATAGCTGAAGCTTTAGCAGATGGTGCAGTAAAACAAGGTCTAAAACGTGATGATGCAATGGCGATTATGAGAGGACTTTTTAAAGGATTTGGAGAACTTATAGCAGATGAACACCCTGCTCTTTTAAAAGATAAAGTGATGAGTCCAGGTGGAACAACAGCAGCGGGTTATGCTGCACTAGAAAATGGTGGTGTACGTGCTGGATGTATCGATGCGATTGAGCAAGCTTATAAAAAGGCGGTTGAACTTTCATGAGTTGGAGTGACTTTTTTAACCAAAAACAAACACAATATCTTCACACTTTTGGTCGTGGAATTCATGCAGATATTGCAAAAAATGAGGAGGAACTTTATGCTCAAGCATATGAAGCGTTTGAGCAAAAAAAGGTTCTTGATGGATATGAATATTTTTTACGTTCTCTTATAAACTACAAAGGTGAAATATCTAATGAAAATATAATCTTAGAAAAAACAGATGATAGTTTAAAATTTGAACTCTACCAAGGAAGTGCAAAAATTTATGCAACTGTTACAAAAGAGAACCTTTATGCAGAGGTAAGTGTTGCAAAAGCTCAAAGTGCAAGTGTTGCTCTTAAACGTTATATACTTGAGCGTAACTACCAATTTACTTATATTTCCTATTTTAGTGATGGAGAATTTATAAAACTAAAACTTTTTGTAGATAACCTTATTTTAAGTCCTCAAAAAGTTTTTTACCCTTTACGTGAACTTGCACTCAATGCAGATTTTGACAAAGAACATATTTTTAGTGAGTTTAGTGATGCAACCCTTGCAGATATAGAACATATAAAACCTTTAGAGAAAGAAGAGCTACAAATAAAATATGATTTTATGCAAAATTCAATTACTGAGCTTGAAACAAAGGTACTCACTTTACCATCTAACGATAAAGATGGTATGCAAGCATTTTTATACCTTAACTTTTTATTTAAAATAGACTATCTCATAGCTCCAAATTTTGCACTTTACCAAAAGATTAGTAAAAAAGTTCAAGAATACTTTTTAGATGAAACATCTTCAGTAGAGATGAAAAATGAGGAATTAAAACTCTATATTATGGAACTTAAAGAGTTAAACTTTGAAGAGTTTTCAAAAAACTTCTATGCAGCAAAATATACTTTTGAACAAACAGAAAAATCCTCATTTGAAGAGTTAAGTAAATTTATTGGGGAATCTTTTACTAAAATAAAATGGTATAAATCAAACCGTTATAACCAGATTATCCCTACTATCTATACATACATAGCTTTTTATGCTCTTTATAATTATGGTTTAAACAACATACTCAAAGCTTTACTACACCTTTTTATAGAGATAACACATAGTAAATATTTTGAGCAACTTGGATACAAACCACTCTATAATGAAACAACACAAAGTTTTGAAAAACGTAAAATTATCTCTACTATCGATATTATTATACATAAAGAGCAACAAAAATATAAAAACTTAAAACCTTTTGGTAATAACTTAAACTTTAACTCTTTAAATGAGTTTGCATATAGTTTCTACCAAGAGATACAAAATCTCAATTTTGATGAATAGGCAAAACAGATGAATACACAAAATATACTTGAAGATTATATTGAAAATATTATTCAAATAATGACACCTTATGGAAGTGGAAGTGGCTTTATTATAGATGACTTGATTGTAACAAACTCCCATGTTGTAAGTGGTTTAAAAGAGGTTGTTATTAGCTCTAAAAAAGAGAAAAGAACAATTGCAAATGTTATTTACGATGATCCTGATTACGATTTAGCCTTTATTGAGTATAACTTTGAAAAGCCAAAAAAACAACTTAAACTTGCTACAGAACCTGTTGAAGATGGAGATACAACTATTGCAATTGGACACCCTTATGGTTTAAACTATACAGCAACAGAGGGGATAGTTTCAAGAGCGTTAAGATTGCAAGGGGATTTAGAGTACATACAAATAGATGCTGCAATAAATCCAGGAAACAGTGGAGGACCTCTTTTAAATACAGATGGAGAAGTTATAGGGGTCAATACCTTTATTATCCAAAACTCAAACAATTTAGGATTTGCACTACCATATTTTTATGTACAAGAATCTCTTACAAATTTTAAAGCTCTTGGCAAAAAAAATATTATTAAATGTCCATCTTGTAAAAACTATATTCCTGAAGAGAATATTCAAAACGATTATTGTCCAGAGTGTGGAATAAAACTAGAGGTTGCAAAACTTCGACGCAAAGGATATAAACCAACAGGTGCTACAAAACTTGTAGAAGATATTTTAGACAAACTAAATATCAATGTAACTCTTGCACGTCGTTCTCAAGCATCATGGTTGGTAGATTATGGTTCTGCACGTATCAATATTAATTACTACGAAAATGGGATTATTATAGGGGATGCAAAATTATGTGCTATTCCTCAAAATAGAATTGATGAGGTGTATAACTTTCTACTTCAAGAAAATCAAAAATTCTCCTATTTACAATTTTCTATTAATGAAAATAGTATTTACCTTTCATATTTAATTGTAGATTCCTCTTTAACTATGGAAAAAGGGAAAATTGCATTTGATAGACTTTTTAACTACGCAGATAAATTTGATGATATTTTAATAAATAAATTTGGTGCAGTAAAACAAAAAAGGGATGAAGAGGATTAGGGAGAACAATTCTCCCTAAAAAAAGGGTGATTAAAAATCACCTTTTGCAGCTTTAGCTGGGATTTCTGTCATTGCAATTTGAACCTCTGTTGCTAGTTTTAACATCTCTGGTGGTAATGGATACCCTCCATGAATTGCTAATGTTAGGTCCATAGTAATTAAATATCTATCACCATTTCCATATTCTACAAGCATAATTCTACATGGCATAAATCCACCAAAATATCTTGAGTGATTAAGGAATTTTTTTGCAATATAAAGTGAACATAAAGAGAAAAATCTTGCACGTTTTACCTCATTTGGTTTTGCATTTTCCTCTGTAAACATTTTAACATCACCAGTTACACGCATATTGTACTCTTCTGCAAGTGCATTGATAGACTCTGCTACATCTTCATCTGCAACATCTGGATCTACTTTGTACTCATTCATCATAGCTTTAGCTGGATCTCCATTTTCTACTACTTCAGAAAATAGATCATCATAAGCTTTCATAGCACCATCATCAAGTTTGTGTTGACCAGTCATAGCTGTCCAACCCATATGAACTGTTGAACATCCAGAGATGAAAAACGTTAAACCAAGTGCAACTAAAGCACGCGTTAAAAATTTTGTCATAAGACTTCCTTTAAAATAAGTTTTTTTTATGGTTGGACTATTGTACTACATAAAAAATTAATTCAAATTAAAAGATAAAGTAAAGATTTTAATTTTAAACAAAATGTTCCAAAAAGCTCTTTATATTAGGAATACATAGAGTATTAAAAATAACTAAAATTATAATTTATTCTTATTTTATATAATTATAGAAAAGAACAATCGCTTATTATAAGACAATAAAATAATTATTATAATAAAATAAATATAAAATAAGAAAAATCTATTTTACTAATAAATTTAACTATAACTTTTTTTTATTTTTGTGTTGATAAGTAACACATTTGTATCTTTTAGAGTTTTTTCACTTACAATGGGAATTTTTCCCCTTTTGTGTGTGTTATACTGCCTAACGAAATTTATATCCAACAAGGAGATTATATGAGCAATAAAACATCTCAAGATGATAATATTGAGCTCTCGCAAAGAAGAAACTTCTTTAAAAGAACTGCTGCTCTTGGTGCAACTGCGCTTGCTGGTACAAGCCTTTTAGCATCACAAAAAGATGATCCAGCTATTATGCACCATGTACCATGGGGGCAAAAATGGGGTGATCCAGTTACAAAAAACCTTTATGGTGTGCCATCGAAGTATGAGCATAATGTAACTAGAAGATACACTAAACTTTTAGCTTCTGGTAACTACCGTGCATCAATTGCTGTTACACCTATTCATGAGCTTAAAGGTATTATTACACCAAATGGACTTTTCTTTTCACGTTCTCACGGTGGGATTGCTCATGTTGATCCTCAAGAGTACCGTTTAATGATTCATGGTCTTGTTGAAAAACCTATCGTTTTAACACTTGATCAACTCAAACGCTACCCTAGTGTTACACGTGTACACTTTATTGAGTGTCCTGCAAATGGTGGACAAGAGTGGAGAGCTCCACAATACAACTCTCTGCAATTCTCTAAAGGTTTTATGAGTTGTGCTGAGTGGACTGGTGTTTATATTAAGACAATCCTTAAAGATTTAGGTTTAAAACCTGAAGCAAAATGGATGCTTAGTGAAGGTAGTGATAACTCTGAAATGGGTAGAACTATTCCAATTGATAAAGTCCTTGATGATGCTATGATTGTTTGGGCACAAAATGGTGAAGCACTTCGTCCAGAACAAGGATACCCAGTTCGTTTACTTCTTCCAGGTTGGGAAGGTAACCTTTGTGTTAAATGGTTAAAACGTTTAGAGTTTGCTAGTGAGCCATGGTTCTGTAAAGAGGAAACTTCTAAATATACAGCTCTTAAACCAAATGGTAAAGCGGTACAACACTTCTACGCAAATGAGGTAAACTCAACTGTAACTTCTCCATCACCAGAGATTCCATGGACTGATTTAGAAGATGGACAACTTGTAGAGATTGAAGGTCTTGCATGGTCTGGTATGGGTACTATTACTGGTGTTGATCTATCATTTGATGGTGGTAAAACTTATGTAGAAGCAAAACTAAAAGGTTTAGTACTCCCTAAAGCTTGGACTAGATGGAGCTATATGCACCGTTATAAAAAAGGTGAAAGATTACTTCTTACTTCACGTGCACGTGATGATGCTGGTTATATTCAACCAACTGTTGATGAAGAAACATCTGTAATGGGTGTAGAATCAGTTTACCACAGAAATGCAGTTGAAACATGGGAAGTTACACCAGAAGGTAAAGTGAACCACGTTCAAGTAAGAACACCAGGAGGAGTAAAAAATGCGTAGATTCAATAAAAAATCGGTTGCATTAGCTTCAGCACTTACAATTACAGCTATTATTGGTGCTGGTTGTATGGGTGAAGCACAACCAAAATCGCAGCAGTTTACTGCTGCAGCATCTTCAGAATTAAATAACCATCCAACAATTGATGGTGGAGTTTACCACCCAATTATGAATGGTAAAACTGGTCCATACTATGTTAATGAAGATACACTCAAGGGTGATTTTAGAATTGGTCGCGAACCAACTAAAAATGAGATAGCAGCTTGGGATAAAGATGTTATGCCAGATGGAACAGGTCTTCCAGAGGGTGAAGGTAGTGTAGAAGATGGTGAAGAGATTTACGAAACTAAATGTGTAAGCTGTCATGGTGACTTTGGTAGTGGTGGTGGAGGTTATCCAGCACTCTCTAAAGGAAATGCTTACGATTTACAAAAAACATTAACAAACCAACGAACTAACCCTGATGCAGATGGTCCAGTTCGTGTATTTGGTTCTTATTGGCCACAAGCTAGTACACTTTTTTGGTATATTCGCGATGCAATGCCACACACAAGAAGTAAAACTTTAACAAATGATGAAGTTTATGCCCTTGTAGCGTATATCTTAAATATCAATGAAATGGAAATTGATGGAGAGGAAGTAGATGAAGAGTATGTATTAACTCGTGATAAATTCCTTAAAATTAAAATGCCAAATGAAGATGGTTTTGAGCCAAAAATTCAGGGAGAGCATGCACTTGAAAATGTAAGAACATACTACAAAAACCCTAAAAACTTTGGTGCTATTAAACTAAAAGATCCTAAAGAGCGTTGTATGACAAACTGTCAAAAACAAACAGCTAAAGTTGTGTATATCCAAAATGGTGGTATCTCAGATTTCCATCCACCACTCTCAAGTGCAAGAACACTTCCAGGTGAAAAGGCTATGCCAACAAATATTGCGCAAACTCGTTATGAAGAGAACTGTGCTGCTTGTCATAACTTAGATGCTGGAATGGGAGCTCCTGAAGTTGGAGATAAACAAGCATGGGCAAATACACTTGCAAAAGGGCTTGATAAAGTTTATGCAAATGGAATTAATGGTATAAATGTAATGCCACCAAAAGGTGGAACAACACTTTCAGATAAAGATTTTAAAGCTGTTGTTGATTATATGATTGAAAAAAGTAAATAATTAAAACAAAGGAAACACAAATGCAAAGAAGAAAATTTTTAGGTTTAACATTGGGTGCATTAGCACTAAGTGCAATCCCTGCACAACTAGCAGCAGAAGATTTTAGAAAATCTAAGCCAAAAGTATGGAGTGCTCATACTGTTGATGATGCTATTAAAGCGATGTATGGTTCAAACAACTTAGTAATGGAGGGTGTAAAACTAAAAGCACCAGATGTTGCAAGTAATGGTGGAGCGATCCCTGTTTCTTTTTCAACTACAAAAGATGTTAAAACTATCGCAGTATTTCAAGATGCAAACCCTGAAGCTGCTGTACTTGTTGTTGATGTAAATCCATATAGTGTAAATAACTACTCTGTGAAAATCAAAATGGCTAAATCTGGGACAATTACAATTGTTGCAGAGGGTAAAGATGGTAAGCTTTATACAGCTAAGAAAACTTTAGATGTTGCACTTGGTGGTTGTGAAGGTTAATCCTTTAGAACAAAACAATATAAAAAATAAACTATAAAGGTATATTACTATGGGTACTATGAGAGTAAAAGCAAAATTAAAAAATGGTGTTGTTAATGTTAAAGCTATGGCAAAACATGCTATGATGACATACAATATGGCAGAGAAAAAAACAGGAAGTAGAGATAATGCTAACTTTATCACTCACATTTCTGCATCTGTAAATGGAAAAACTGTACTAGATATGTCAACAAGTCAGTTCCTTTCTAAAAACCCTATCTTTAAATTTCAATTTAAAGGTGATGAATTTAAAAAAGGCGATAAGCTTGAAATGAAATGGGTAGATTTAAAAGGGAAAACTGGAAAAGGGAAAACTAAGATCAAATAATTTTTGATTTTAGTTGCTAAAAAGATGCAAAGATTTTTTTTCATTGTACTATTTTCGATCTTTTTAAGCACCTCTTTATTAAAAGCAAGAGTTATCAACATAGATGCTCTTGCTTTTAATGCTGCTACAAACAATAAACATTTAATACTTTTTTTGCATAAAACGAATTGTGGGTATTGTGAAAATATGAAAGCATTTACATTAGAAGATAAAAAAATAAAACAAAAAATAAAACATAGTTTTTTCTATGAACATCTTAATGTTTATACAAAAGATAGTGTTATTTGGCATTCAAAGCACTACAAAGCAAAAGAGTTTGCTATAAAAACAGGATATGACTTTTACCCAACTACCCTCTTTTTTGATAAAAATGGCAATATTATTTTTGCAGAAGTTGGATATAGAGATAATAAAGCAATGCCAAATGAAAAACGGTTTCTTTATATCTTAGATTTTATAGATTCAAAAAGTTATAAAACTATAGATTATGAAGAATACCTCTTTAGTAAGGAGTAAAAAATGAATGTTACACTTTTAGCACTTTATATTGCAGATAAACAAACTGGTAGAGAAGAAGTAAATACTATTTCTGTAGATGAAAATGGAATTATTGGTGATAAATTTTATGCAAAAGATAAAGACCGTTCTATTTTAGTAACTTCACTTACTAGCTATGAATTAGCTATACAAAATGGTATAAATACCCCTTATGGTTCTTTAGGTGAAAATATTTTAGTAAAAGAAAATATATACCACCTTACTATTGGAGAAAAATTTTTTATAAATAATGTAGAATTTGAAGTTACACAACCTTGTACTATTTGTAAATCTTTAGCAAAAGTGGATCCAAAACTTCCTAAACTTCTTAAATGTGATAGAGGTATTTTTGTGAAAGCAACTTCTAAAGGAAATTTAACTCTTTCATAAAAACTTTATTTTTTACTTTTATAATTTTGTAACATACTATCCCAAAGAATTTTCTTCTGCTTTTTTGTTAAATTTGGCTTTTGTTTTAAAGTTTCTCTATAACGATATGCTAAAAAACGATACATAAAAGGGTTTAAATGTGCTTTTATTACGACTTGACGTATAAATTTTTCATTTTCAAAAAAGCTAGAAGAAAAAGGTGGCATATGAAAAACATAAAAGCCATAAATAAAAAATAAAACAACATACACCACAGGTGTTACCATAAAAGCTACTATTTTCTTTTTTATAATCTTTTCTAAAACTAGATAGGTAAAAGTAAAAATGATATAAATAAAGAGATAGCGTCAAAAATTTTCTGTAAATTCCTCATCAACTACACAATCGTGTTCCAAATCTTCCCACGAAACATATTTTCTATCCATCCATTTGGCATTGGTATCAATAGCCAGCGGTACCAAAAGTCTCAGTACTGAACCTGATCTGGCAACCCTATATCATACACATCCATAAAATATCTATCTAATATAAAAACCCAAAAAGATACAGTGGTATTTTATTACCAAAACCACTCTCTATATCATCAGCTACTACGAAGCTATTTTCTATATCTTTTACTTGGTTAAAACTTTTATTTTTTCCACTTATTTCAAATATATAACTCTCATCTACTAAAAAATCACCAACTTTTGGATAAAGTAGTTTATGATTAAGTGAAAGCATATTGAAAAAAAACTCCTCTCTTATGGAGCCTATCTCATTATATTGACAATAGCAATAGTTTAAATTTGGGTTATTTAAGTAAAGCTTTGCAGGTTTAGAAAAAATATTATCTCCTTTCCCTTTTGCTTCAAGGCGACTAAAAATATTTCCCAAACTAAGATAGTATATATACTGATACAATGTTTTTCTATTTATACCTATCTTTTGAGCAAGTGCTGTGAGGTTAAGCTCATAAGGTTTTGCACCACAAATATAAGCTGTAAGTTGTTTAAGCTTATAAATATTTGCTGGTTCTATATGAAAGATAATAGGTAGGTCACTCTCTATAACAGTATTTATCGTTTCTTCTAGTTTTATAGAATAAGAGTTTTTTGATTCAAAGTAAAAAGGATAGTATCCAACTTGAAGATACTCTTTAAAATGCTCCAGCGGTTTTATAGTTTTTGTAATCTCTTTAGCAATAGAAAGATGATTCGTTAGTATTTCATCTAAAGTAAAAACAGGAAATTTTTTAGAGAGTTTAAGTTCTAAAAATTCTCTAAAACTAAGCCCTTTAAGCCTATATATCATCGCTCTTCTACTAAGATCAGCTTTTTTATGCTCCAAAACCAAAGCACTACTTCCACTAAAAATAACTCGAATATCTAAAAAATCATATATCTCTTTAAGTTCTATCTCAAAATCTTTATACTTATGTATCTCATCTATAACTAAAATCTCTCCTCCAATGTTGGAAAAACTCTCCGCTATATCAAAAAGCTTCATATTACTTGCAATAATACTATCTACACTAAAGTAAAGTTTTTTCTCCTCTGCAATATTTAATGAGTTTAAATACTGAAGCAAAAAAGTGGTCTTACCAATACCTCTTGCCCCAATAAGCCCTATAAGCTTCTCATTAAAATCAATTGTGTTAAAAAAGTATCTTCTATACTCTATAGTATCAATTTTTTTATAGATATATTGCTGTTTTCTAAAAAGAAGCTCAAGCACACTTTGTCCTTTTGTATAGTGTAAACAACAAAATTATAACTATTTGTTTCTTAAAACAAACATCTTTAACTCTAAAAAACCATAATCGCAGGTTTTTGCACCTTTTGTGCTATTTTTTGTAATTTTTTAAGTGTTGTTGTAATAACTTTTTGAGTTGGGAGTGTTGCATGGGAAATAAGTGCCACTTTTGTGTTTAAATCTATATCTAACTCTTTTGCTTTTTCTACAATCTCTTTTGCACGACTCAGCCCCATAAGTACAACAATACGACGTTTTTTATTTTTAAGTTGCTCTACCCACTCTACATTCACTCTGTTGTGTTTTAAATGAGCTGAAACAATGAGCAAACTATCTTTTTGCTCTCTAAACGTCAAAGGTATATTTGCCATTGTTGGAGCACTAAAAGCACTACTTAAGCCTTCAACTATCTCTACGTCAATACCAACTTTTGTAGCTTCAAGGTACTCCTCATACCCTCTTGCAAAAAGGTATGGATGTCCCCCTTTTAACCTTCCAACAATCTTCCCTTTTTGTGTATATTTTAAAATAAGCTCATTAATCTCTTCTTGAGTTTTGTAGTGTTTGCCCTTTTCTTTTCCCACAAAAACTTTTTTGCACCCTTTTGGTAAAAACTCTAAAACATCATCACCCACAAGATGGTCATAAAGAACAACATCTAATATTCGTAATGTTTTGTATGCTTTAAGTGTTAAAAGTTCTGCATCTCCAGCACCACAACCAATTAAAAAAAGCTTTCCTGTTTTTTTATAAATTTGCTTATACGATAACGCTCTATCTACCTCAAAACTATTAGGCAAAATCTTCTCTATCCTATCACGAACCACTTGTGTTAAACGTGGAGATGCTCCAGAGCTTGATACTAAAATTTTTAATGTATCATTTTGCACTAAACTTCCAAAATAAAAATCACATAGTTTTGGGTTATCTACCACATTTAAAAGATAACTTTTCTTTTTTAGAAGTTTTTTTGTTACTTTTTTATTGCCTGTTGCATCTATAACAACATCAAACCCTTTTGTATCTTTTTTTTGAAATTTTTTCTTTTTTACTTGAAAAGGAAAATTCTCTACTACATCTTTTGCAATAATTTTAAATTTTATTTTATTTTGCTTTAACACTTTTGCTTTTTGCAATGCTACACTTCCAGCACCCACAATAAGCACCTTTTTTGGTTTTAAAACTATTGGTAAACTCACTTTTTTCCTTTAAAACTATCTCTCTAATTGGTATAATTTTTTACGCTCACTTGAACCTGCAATATTGAGCTGTTTTCTATATTTTGCGATAGTTCGACGCACCATTTTTACTTTAAATTTATCTTGAATAAGCTCTAAAAGTTTTACATCACTTAAAGGTTTAGCCCTATTTTCTTGTTTAATAAGTGAAACTAAAAACTCTTTAATAGCTGCATTACTTACATCTTCATCTATCGCAGTTGTAAAAAACTCTTTCATTGCAAATACACCTCTATCACAAGCGATATATTTATTTGCAATTGCACGTGAAATGGTTGAAGGGTTATGCCCAAACTCATCTGCTAATGTTTTTAACGTCAAAGGCATAATAGATCCGCCCGTAAAAAAATCATACTGATACTCCACTATCATCAATCCCACTTTATAAAGTGTAGCTTTACGCATCTCTAGTGCATCAACTAAAGATTTTGCCTCTTTTATCTTTTGGGAGATAAACTCATGCTCCACACCATAATTACTATCTATATGAATTGTTGGGTAATACGCATCATTGAGTTTTACTTCAATATTATTATCTGCATCAAAATATATCATCAAATCTGGAATAATCTCTAAAGAATCTTCCAAATAATCGATAGCCGGTGGGTTTTTAAAAGAAGAGATCACACGCATAACTTCACTAAAATGCTCTTCATTTGAGTAGTTATGAATATTTTCTAAATCTTGTATTATTTGTACAGCCAAGGAGTAAGCTTGAGTTGTAATATCTGAGTTTTCAAGTTGAAATAAAAATGACTCTGCTAAATTTTTTGCTGCAATGCCTACTGGTTCAACATAAATAAAACGTTTTCTAATCTTCTCAAACTCTGCTAAAGAGAGCTTATTTTCTTTACAAAAGCTCTCCACTTCATCATCTTCAAAATACCCATTTTCATCTAAATTTTCAACAATAAAAAGTGCAACTTTTTGTGAAACAGGTGTTGGAAAAAGTGGAGCTTGAAGTTGTTCATCTAAAACATCATAGAGCGATTTTTTTCCAACCGTTAAAGCTTCTATTTTTTCTGTTCTAGAATTACTAATATTTCCTAAAAGTACCTTTTTAGGGAGTTTTTTTTCATAATCTTGCTCATACCCAGATTCAACTTCTACAACAGGATTCGCCTCTACAAATGGACTCATAGCCTCATTTAAATCACTTAAACTTGCATGTAAAATTGGAAGCCAATTACGTAAAGTGTTTGAAAGTTTATGTTTAGTCTCAACTGTTTGAGTTTGACGAAGTTGTGCCATAGCTTAGAGTTTAAACCCTTCCCCTAAATAGTGTGTACGTACATCTTCATTATGTGCAATCTCATCACTTGTTCCACTTGCTAAAAGTGAACCAGATTTAATAACATACGCTCTATCACAAACATCAAGAGTTTCACGAACATTATGGTCAGTTATAAGCACACCAATATCATACTCCACTAATGCACGTGTAATATTTTGAATATCTCTTACAGCAATAGGATCAACCCC
This sequence comes from Helicobacteraceae bacterium, assembly GCA_027063225.1. GTDB lineage: Bacteria > Campylobacterota > Campylobacteria > Campylobacterales > Sulfurimonadaceae > Sulfurimonas. Next base: position 28,823 of record JAMOSG010000022.1, read on the forward strand.
TGCAAAAGGCTCATCTAACAGTAAAAATTTTGGACTATTCACAAGTGCACGTGCAATCTCTACACGACGACGCTCCCCACCACTGAGGCTTATCCCTTTTCTATAACGAATTGGCTCAATGTTAAACATATCTAAAAGCTCAAGTATCCTTTTTTCTTGTGCAGCTTGCCCTTTTATAGAGCGTTGCGCTGCTACCATTAAATTATCTTCTACACTTAAATCTTTAAATATTGAAGCCTCTTGTGGTAAGTATCCAATCCCTTTAATAGCACGTTGATGTAAAGGCATTTTAGAGATATCTTCCCCATCAAAAAACACCTCTCCAGCAGTTGCTTCTACAAGTCCACAAATCATATAAAAAGTGGTTGTTTTTCCTGCTCCATTTGGACCTAAAAGCCCAACAACTTCCCCACTTTTTACTTCAAGACTCATATTTTTTACAATCTCTAAAGTTTTAATCTGCTTTTTTAAACCAACTGCTTTTAGTGTGTGCATATTTCATACTCTCTTTTATTGTCTGCTATTTTTTTTATTTTTAGTGTTACAACATCAATACCAACACTCTCTAAAAGCTCCACTAAAGTTTCATCACCCCACTCCACAAAATGTAAAGCATCTTTTTCTAACTCCTCTAACATTCCAAGAGATAAAAAATGCTCCAAACCATGATTGTAAATATCGTAATGAAAAATTTTATCTGCATAATTTTGTTGCAATGAAAATGTTGGCGATGTTACTTCATCTTCTATTCCAAGATATTTAGCTACATATTGCACAAATGTTGTTTTTCCAGCTGCTAAATCACCCTCTAAAATAACAACACCACTTGAAATAGTTTCTAAAAGTGCCTCAACAACTTTATTTAATTCCTCTAATCCTACAACAAACTTCATAGTTTATTTGATATCTCCACAATCTGCTCTAATTTTCTCTTTGCACGTTTAAGTAAAATAGCCTCACGAGCCATATCTAAACCATCTTGTATATCACGTGCAATACCATCTACCATTAACGAAGCTGCTACATTTAACACAACAATATCTCTTTGAGCTTCTGTTGCTTCATTATTTAAAATATTATATGTAATTTGTGCATTTTGTTTTACATCTCCACCCAAAATTGCTCCAAGAGGTTGAAGTTTTATACCATACTCTTGTGGATCAATCTCAAACTCATGTACAACTCCATCACGAAGTTGTGAAGCGTATGTTACACCACTAAGCCCTATCTCATCCATTCCATCATTTGAACTTACAACAAGAGCAGAGGTTGCTCCATTTATTTTTAAAGCTTCTAACATTTTTGGTACAAAAGATTCATCAAAGACACCAAGCATATACTTTGAAATTCCAGCAGGATTTGTAAGTGGTCCTAAGATATTAAAAATTGTTTTATCATCTATACTTTTTCTAACAGGACCAATAAAACGCATTGCAGGGTGATGATTTTGCGCAAACATAAATGTAAAACCACTCTCCTCTAAAAGTTTTGCACTTTGTTCTAGGTTTAAATCAAGACGAATTCCCAATTCCTCTAGTAAGTCTGCACTTCCACTTTTTGAAGTGATAGAGCGGTTTCCATGTTTTGCAACGCTAGCTCCACATGAAGCTGCTACAAGTGCCGAAGTGGAAGAGATATTAAAAGAGCCTATTTTATCTCCACCTGTTCCTACAATATCGATAGATTTTTGACGCAACTCTTCACTAATTGGTAAAGCAATAGCGTGCTGACGCATAACCTCAGCAGCAATTGCAATAGCATTTACAGAAGTGTGCTCATCAAGCTTTAGTGCTACTAAAAACTCACGCATAGCCTCATCACTCATTTTATGCTCAAATAGTTGTGTAAAACGCTCTTTATAGTTCATTATAGTTCCTTTACATAGAGGTGTTGAAGAGATTTTGGAGTAGATTTTGTTTGTGGCAGATCTAAAACCTCATACTTTTTAGCTCCAGAGAGGTAGTTAATAGTAATAACATCTCCAACAGCAACATTTTTACTAGGTTTTACCACTATATCATTTATAAGCACCACCCCACTACTTAACATATCTTGTGCAATAGAGCGACGTTTTGTAATATTTACAGAGTTTAAAAATTTATCGATTCTCATTTGTTTCTTTACCCAAACATTTATTTTTGTTTATTGTAGGGTAAAAAAACTGAAAGAAATGTAAGAGAGTTCAAAGTTGGAACATTTTTTGCATTAAATAGTGTTTTTTTTACAAAAAGGGCTACCCTTCTTGTAAAAGCTTATCTGTTATTGGACCTTGAAGAGTTTTAATATGGTAAGATTCTATCTTTTGAAGTTCCTCTTGATCTTTAACAAACGTTGCAATAATCTCAATACCTAAAGAATCGGTAATAAGCTGTAATGCATTCATGGAATCTTGCGATTGATCAAGTAAAAAAGCACTATCTGCTTTTAAAAACTGAGGATTTAATTTTTTCAAATAAGTAAAATCGTTAGATTCTCCAGTAAAAGAGTTAATACCAAAACCAAAACCATACTTTCTAAAAAGCTCTACATAGTGTAAAACAAGAGCTGTATGATGAATTGCCAATGAATCTGAAACTTCAAAAATCAAATTAAAGCGAAGTTTTTTAGCATACTTTTCAAATAAGAAGCTTAACTCTTCATACCCTTTTTCATCTTTTAAAAATTCATTTGAAATTCTAATAGCACAAGAAACACCCTCTAACTCTTTATGCTCTTGCATAAAAAGGTGTTCTAGGACACGAATATACATCTTAGAAACCATGCCAAGATTAATTGCAGGTGCTATAAAATCACCATAAAAATATTTTTCCTCTTTGTTATCTATTGTAAAAGTCATCACTTTATGAGGAATAGTTTTTTGAGGCACTGTTACAGCATCCCAAAACTTCAATGCAAAATAGTTATGCTCCATTGCATTTTCTAAAATAGCTCTCCATTGCTCTTTAGCAATCGCTATTTTTGTATCTTTATTTTCAAAACAGTGTATATTTTCATGCTCTTTTGCTTTTGCATAAGAAAGTGCACTATCTGCACGTGTTAAAACTTCACCCATCGAATCTGATGGATGGTATCTGTAAATTCCTATATTAATAAAAATTTTCTCTTGATTTAACTCATATTTTTCTTGTAATTTAGCAAAAAAAACATTCACTTGTTTTGCTAAATTGCTTGCTTTGTCTAGCTCACAATCTGGCAATACAAAAGTAAATTCCACCTCATTAACACGAGCTATCACTTTTTCATTATACTCTTTTGTTATATCTTGAAAATACTCTGCTAATTCAACTAAAATCTCTTCAGCTTTTTGACGCCCAATAGCTTGATTAAGTGCTTCAATACTACTAAGAGCAATAAAAATAACACTTCCCCCATTTGTTTTATTCTCAAGTGCAATTAAATCTTTAAGTTTTAACATTAAATAGCGTCGATTAAAAAGTTTTGTAACACTATCTTTATACAAAAGCTCTTTATTACGTTGCAGTGCTTCATTCCCTTTTTGGAAAATCTCTTCAACTTTTTTTACCATTGCATTCATCCCCACTACAACATCTCTAAACTCTGTTGTATAAGGAAGTTTCTCTTGAACAATAAACTCATTATGTAAAATTGCTTCAGCTTGTTTTTGAATTCTATAAAGTGGTTTTAACATAAAATGAAGCATTACACTTAACATTACAAGAGCAATAATTAAGAAAATTACAAATAGATAAAGAAGTTTTATAAACATCTTATATAATGTTTTATATATAACACCCGTATCACCTAGAACCTCAACCTCTCCAGCTATACTCCAGCCACTAGAAACATCAGCTCTTACACTTTTTAAATGTATATCTGTAAAATCTATAAACCACTGAGGCACACCCTCTGGTTGTTCATTATCAACTTGCTTATAATCACTATTTCCATCTGCTGAATGGTATACTATCATCTTATAGTACCCACTATCAAATTCTGCATCGATTATACTTGCTATTTCTACAGAATCATCAACTGCTTCTGAAAGTTTAGACGACAATGCTGATATATTATTAACTGTTGTCTCATAAAGTGATTCTATCATATCTTTTTTAGCAGCCTGATAGTTTAAAACCATTACTGAAGCAAGCATTACTATAATAATAAACGATATAGCAAGTGCCATTTGCTTAAAAAATGTCATAGTTTCTTCCTTTTCATATTTTTTTCAAGTTTTTTCCATTTTTTCGATTTAGCTCCAGTATCTCCATTGATCATTTTAATAACTTTTACTATATCTTTACGTTTTGATGCTGGTAGCACCAAACGATTATTATTATCTAAAATAAGAATATCACTTCTTTTTTTTGGATGTGATACTTTTAAATAAGAAAGTACCATATGCGAGATTTTTTTTCCATGTTTATTTTTATATATAACATAAGTAAACTTTAGTTTATGTGGTTCAACTCCCAAGGCTTTCAGAATATAATATTTTGCAATTGTATAATCTTCACAATCACCCATTCCATGACCTAAAAATTCATACAATGTAGCCCAATAATCTCTTACTCCATAAAGTTTAAGATCTGAACGATACTTAATATAATTAATCCATCTATTAACAACATTTAATTTCTTTAATTCACTAACATTATGTAAATCTTCTAATAAAACTTTCTCTACTGAAAAAAATCTTTTTTTTGCTTGAACTCCATATTTAGCATCTGCTTTTTTTACTACACTTTTTGTAATTAATGCAGCATTAAGTGAACCAAGAAGAAGTAAAAAAGCAAATAATAGTTTCATCATCTATTCTAAATTCAACTCTTTTACTAAATATTCACCAGTATAAGAACCACTTTGTTTATACCCCTTTGCTAACTCTTCAGGTGTACCCTCAGCTACTATTTCACCACCAGCATTCCCACCTTCTGGACCCATATCTATAATCCAATCAGCATTTTTTATCATATCGAGATTATGCTCAATAATAAGTACACTATTTCCAAGTTCAACAAACTTATGTAATACCCCTGTGAGTCTATCCACATCTGCAAAATGAAGTCCTGTTGTTGGTTCATCTAAAACATAAAGTGTTTTTCCTGTATCACGCTTACTTAACTCTTTTGCAAGTTTTATACGTTGTGCTTCTCCACCACTAAGTGTTACTGCATTTTGCCCTAAAGTGATGTATCCTAGCCCAACATCAACCAAAGTTTTTAGTTTTTGGTGAATCTTTGGAATTGGTGCAAAAAATTCAAACGCTTCATCTACGCTCATATCAAGAACATCTGCTATTGTTTTTCCTTTGTAGTACACCTCTAAAGTTTGTTGGTTATAGCGTTTGCCATTACACGCATCACACTTTACTAAAATATCTGGTAAAAAGTGCATCTCAATTTTATTTTGCCCCTCACCTTGACATTTTTCACATCGTCCACCTTTTACGTTAAAACTAAAACGTGAAGATGTATAACCTCTAATTTGACTCTCTTTTGTTTGTGCAAACAAGTTACGAATCTCATCCATTACCCCTGTATAAGTTGCAGGGTTACTTCTTGGTGTTCTTCCAATTGGGCTTTGGTCTAGGTAAATCACTTTATCTACTTTTTCTAAACCTTCTATCTCAACACCTGCTACTTTATTTACTTTTCTTGCATGGTTAAGTAACTCTTTTGCAACAGGTAAGAGTGTTTGTAAAATAAGTGAGCTTTTTCCACTTCCACTCACCCCTGTAATACATACAAAATTATTAAGTGGAATTTTTACACTTAAATTTTTAATATTGTTAAGTGTTACATTTTTAATCTCTATCCAATGCTCTTGAGGGCGTCTGTGGAAATACTCTATTTTTTTACGCCCATAGAGATAATCTGCTGTAAGTGTTTTTGCTTTTTTTAACTCTTTGAGTGTTCCACTAAAAACAACCTCTCCACCAAACTTTCCAGCTCCACTTCCAATATCTACAATAAAATCTGCGTGTTCTATTGTTTCTTTATCGTGCTCTACTACAATAACACTATTGCCTTTTTCTTGTAAAGAACGCAATGTTTTTATAAGTTTAAGAGTGTCTCTCTCATGAAGCCCAATAGATGGCTCATCTAAAACATACATAACCCCTGTAAGTCCTGAGCCAATTTGTGAAGCAATACGAATACGTTGTGCTTCTCCACCACTAATTGTTCTTGCATCACGTCCTAGTGTTAAGTATCCAAGTCCAACATCATAAAGAAAAAAGAGTCGCTCACGTATCTCATTTAAAATTGGTGTTGCAATTTGAACTTGTTGCTTTGTAAGGTAGTCAAAATTTTCCTCTTTTGCAAACCATTTGTATGTTTTTGCTATTGGCATATCTAAAAGTTGAGCTATTCCCTTATCGGCTACTTTTACAGCTAAAGATTCAGGTTTAAGTCTATGCCCACCACAAACATCACACACCTTCTCACTCATATACTCCCCAAGCTCTTTTTCATCTTTAAGCATATCATAAGCGATGCGAACAATCCCAGGGAAAATTCTTTTTACTTTATGCTTTTTCCATAAAAAAGTTACCTCATCAATATTGCCATGTAAAATTGCCTTTTTTTGGTACTCTTCAAGTTCTGAGTAAGGTTTTGTTATATCTATATCGTTATGCTCACAAAAACCTTTTAAAAAAGTAAAATAGTACCCCTTGTTAAAACCATATAAAATCTTAACAGCACCCTTTTCTATACTTAAATCTGGATCAATAATTTTTTCCATATCAAGTGTATAGCGAAGTCCTAAACCATCACACTCACCACAAGCACCTTTTGGGGAGTTAAATGAAAAACTAAGAGGCTCAAGTGGATCAAAACTTATTTTACAATCAAAACAAGCATTATGTTCTGAGTAGTGGATTTTATCTTTCTCTAAACCTAAATCTTTTGCATTAAGTATCTCAACTTCAAGCTCTCCATAACTCTCTTTGAGGGCTTTTTCAACATCACTTGCAATTCTCTCTTTGTTTTCCTCTTTTACTACCACTCTATCTACTACAACTTTAATAGTATGTTTTTTTGTTTTACTAAGTTCTATCTCTTCATCAAGACGAACCATCACACCATCAATTTGTGCTCTTACGTACCCTTTATGCACTAAAGATTCAAGTAAATCTGCATAACTTCCTTTTTTCTCTCGCACAAGTGGTGCTAAAAGTACAAGCTTAGCTCCCTCTGGTAATTTTGCAACCTCTGCAATGATATCTGTAGTGGACATTTGGGAGATCTCTTTACCACATTTATGACAATGTTGTTTTCCAACACGTGCATAGAGTAAACGAAAATAATCATAAATCTCTGTAATTGTTCCAACTGTTGAGCGGGGATTTTTAGAGGTTGTTTTTTGATCAATCGCAATAGCTGGAGTAAGACCTTCTATTTTATCTACATCTGGTTTTCCAACACGATCTAAAAATTGGCGTGCATAGGAAGAGAGTGATTCCATATAGCGACGCTGCCCCTCTGCATAGAGTGTATCAAACGCTAAGGTAGATTTACCACTTCCACTCAGTCCCGTAAAAACTACAAGCTCATTTTTAGGAATTTCTAAATTTACATTTTTTAAGTTATTCTCTTTTGCACCTGTTATTTTAATTGTATCTTTTTTCATTTTTACCCTTTTATCTTGAAAAGCTAAAGCCTATAGAGAGTTTTGTAACATTACGATTATAATCGATTAAAGATTCTGTATAACCACTAAAAAACTTTATAAAAAAATTATTATAAATAAGAGGATAAGAGTAAGTCGCTTCAAAGGCACCCTTTTTTGTTCTTAAATTTCCTCTACCCATAAATGTAAACATATGTTTATTTATAAAATAGGTAAATTTAACACTACCATACCCTATATAATCGATAATATCTGGATTATCATCTGTTGCTTTATTTTCTGGAATTCTTGCCCAAAATGTAAAATCACTCATCAGTGTTTGATGCTGTAAACGAAGTGTTGTATAAACATAATTGATACTTCTTGATAAGTTTCCTAGTGCTTGACCATTAGAAAAAACAACTTCTCTTGTATCTGGTTGACCATTAGAGCGGTGTGCTAATGCCACTTTAATAGAGTTAAACCCAAAAATTGATGTTTCATCTTTGATGGGAAATACAACAAAACCTTCTGGATTATAAATACTCTCACGAAATGGTGAAGATGTAATATAGATTTGCCAAAAAGCTTGATGCGTATAAGAGAGATAATATCTTTCATCTAATCCTAAAAGGTTATGCCTTACTTGCAACTTTAAACTCACTTGTAGCTCTGCTTCTATATTTTTATAATCTACTGTTGGAATATTGGAGTTATACTCATGATCTGAAATACCATAAGGGAGTAGATAGTTTACTTTATATGGTTTTAGTCCAAAATCTCCGGCTAACCAACTTCTCATACTTTGTTGAGAAACATTATTGTCTATATTTAAAAGATAATAATAATCATACCCAAAAAGAGATGACACTACTACCAACCAAATAACAATTTTTTTCATATCTCTACTCTATCCTCTAATGCTCTTGTTAATGAAAGTAAGTCAATATTTTCTAAACTAACACCTGTTGGAACACCTTGCGCTATTTTAGTAAACTTTAGGTTATATTCACTTAACCTCTCCTCTATATACATAATAACCGCATCATTTGAAATAGAAGGTGTTAATGCAAAAAGTATCTCATCAACCCCCTCTACTACCACATCCTCTAAATGTGTTACAGCCTCTTCATCAAGATGTTCTAACACAAAATATTTTCCATAAAAAAGACCATTCTCCTCTAAAAGTAAAATATCTTTTGCATTTTCAACTATACAAAGAAGTGAGCTATCTCTTGTTTCATCACTACAAATATAACACAGGCTATCTTCACTCATTCCACCACAACGCTGACACTTTTTTAAGCTACTTAGTGCATCTTCAATTGCATGAGAGAGTTTCATACCCACATAGCTATCATTCATTACCATAAAATACGCCAAACGTGTTGCTGTTTTTTTCCCAATAGTTGGCAACTCTTGAAGTGCATCTACTAAACGGTTAAATTTATCTAACGTCGTATTTCTCATTTTACCCCTTTTTTAGGCAACAGTACCCACATTTCCAAGTCACTTGAGAGTTCTCCTGCAATTTTTCTTGCTTTTTTCCCATACCCCAAAAATAGATCTGCTCTTATTGGACCTTTTATAGCTCCACCTGTATCTTGTGCTACAACAAGATGGGCAAAATTTTTATTATCTACTTCACTATTTATAAAAAGTAATGTTCCAAGTGGAATATACTTAGGATCAACCGCAACTGAACGTTTTGGTGTAAGAGTAATACCAAGTGAACCTGTTGATGATGTTGTTTTTTTTCTAAAAAATATTTTTGATGGATTTTGATGCAAAATAACATCTACCTCTTGTGGATGTTGCTTTAAATAGTTCTCAATACTCTCAAGAGAAACTTCCTCCTTTTTTAGAAGCCCTTTTTGCACCATATATTTTCCAATAGATCTATATTGATGCCCATTTTGGTTTGCATACCCTACATAAATATTTTTTCCATTTTCCAATTTTATTCTTCCAGAACCCTGCACCTCTAAAAAAAAGAGATCTATTTTAGAATCTACAAAACATAAAGCTTCACACCCTTGTTTTTCAATTTTTTCTCTTGTGTAGTATGGCACAATTGTATTACCTTTTTGTAACCCACGCAAACGCATATTTTTTAATTCTGGATAGATAGAATTAAGTTGAACTACTATCAAATCATTTGGTGTTTTACAAATGGGGTATTGATATTTTCCACCTTTACGTAAAGAACCATAAAGTTGTGCTTCATAATACCCTGTAAGTTTTCCACTATCTTTTGCATCCTCATCATACACAGCATAGGGAACAAAGTTTTTCATAAAAAACTTCTTGGCATTTTTTGTTGTTTTTGCCTCTTTACACAAAGAGAGATACATTTTTTTTGTCTTTGCACTCTGACAACTTTTTACAAATGCTTTTAAAGCTTCATTGTAGTTTTCTTGATGCCAATATGGTAGTTTTTCAAAAGAACTTTTTTTCAAATATGTTTTTGGAAGCTCTTTTGAAACAATAGTTGGTCGTTTAGAACACCCAAGAAAAAAGAAAAATGGTAATAAAAAGAGTAATAAATATTTCATAAGAGATATTATACTTAAAATTTAATCACAAAGTGTGTATAATTACGAAAAAATTTCACAATTACATGGGATACAATGGAAGAGTTAAGCTATTACGAAATATTAAACATATCAAGAGATGCCGATAAAGCTACTATTAAAAAAGCATATCGTGCAATGGCAAAGAAGTATCATCCAGATAAAAATCCTGGAGATAAAGAGGCTGAACAGATGTTCAAACTATGTAATGAGGCATACCAATGTTTAAGTGATGATAAACAACGTAGCATCTATGACCGCTATGGTAAAGAGGGGCTACAAGGTATGGCTGGTGGCGGCGGTGGAGCTGGTGCTGGTTTTGATGACTTAAGCTCAATGTTTGAAGAGATGTTTGGTGGTTTTGGCGGTGGTGGTCGCAGACGTAACCCAGCTGATGCCGACAAATACCCACTCGATATGGAAATTCAGCTCAATATTAGCTTTAATGAAGCCGCATTTGGTTGTGATAAAGAGATAGACTATACATACAAAAAAGCGTGTGAAAAATGTAAAGGAACTGGTGCTAAAGATGGCAAGCTCTCCACTTGTAAACAGTGTGATGGGCAAGGTCAAATCTATATGCGTCAAGGTTTTATGACTTTTTCTCAAACTTGTCCAGCATGTCATGGAACAGGAAGTGCGGCAACAGAAAAATGTTCTAGCTGTAATGGACGTGGCTATGAAGAGGTTAAAGAAAAAGTTACTATCAAAGTTCCAGCAGGAATTGATTCAGATAACCGCCTAAGAGTTTCTGGAAAAGGAAATATTGGTAAACGTGGAAACAGAGGAGATCTTTATGTAACATTTTACGTAGAAGAAGATAAACACTTTGTTCGCCATGGAAGCGATGTTTACATTGAGATTCCTGTATTTTTTACGCAAGCTGTTATGGGTGATACTATTAAAATCCCTTCACTTATGGGTGAGCTTGAGCTACAACTTGATGTTGGAACAAAAGATAAACAACATTTCCGCTTTAGAGGGGAAGGTATAGCCGATGTTCATGGCCGTGGTAAAGGGGATTTAATAGCACAAATTAATATCACTTACCCTAAAAAACTTAGTGATAAACAAAAAGAGCTTCTCCAAGAGCTTCAAGAATCTTTTGGGATAGATGAGGCAAAACCTCATGAAACACTTCTTGATTCTGCAATCGATAAAATTAAGGGTTGGTTTAAATAACCTCCCCTTATTGCAGGAAAAATAATGAATAGAAAAAATCTTCAAGAAAAACTTAAAAAGCTCTCTTTATCTATGTTTAGAAAAGACTTTTTTGGAATATACCATGGTTCACTCTCTGCTAAAACTGAATCAAGCCGTTTTATTATCAACACAAAAGAAGCTATTTTTGACTCTTTAGATGAAAAAAGTTTGATTGAGCTTTACTTTAAAAAAGATTACCGTTGGAATTTAGCCAGTATCGATGCGGGAATTCACTATAGTATCTATTCTCAAATTTCAGATGCAAAATTTATCTGTTTTAGTATGCCCCCTTTTACTACTGCGTATTCACTAGAGCATAACCTTATCTCACCAAAAGATTATTTTGGTTATAAAGAGATAGGAGATATTAAAATTATAGACCCAAAAGAGTTTGATAACTGGTACGAAAGAGCAAAAACAGAGATTGCTCACTATATGATTCAAAACAAAACAGACCTTGTTGTAATTCGAGGATATGGTGTTTACGCTTACAATAGAGATATAAGCGAGATGGCAAAAAAACTTGCCATCCTAGAAAAGAGCTGTAGGCTTTTAACCCTCAACGACTCAAAAGAAAATTTCAATTTTCTCTAAGAGAGAAGAGAGACTCTATACATAAGTTGTTGCATAGGTAACATAGCTTCATAGATTTCATAAAGCTTCTCTATAAAATCATCTTCACATACAACAGTAGCATCTAAAGTGATATATGAAGCCATCCCTTTATATAAAGAAAGTTCACTATATGGTGTCTCTTTTGTAAAACCTTTAGGGTAGTATTTATACCCTTTTTCTATAATTTTAAAACCTTTTTCCTCTAACTTTTTTATAATATCAAAAAGCTCTTTTGCATTTTTTTCATCTTTAATAAACTCCCTATAAGCATCAAGCATAGGTTTTTCAAACCATCTTACCCCAACACTTACAAAAAGTTCTGTTGATGAAAAATGTAAATAAAAAGAGGAAGATTGTAAACGTTTTGCTCCACCTTGCCAAAAAATATATCCTATACGCTCTTTCATCGGTTTTTTATTTTCACCCATTCGGCATATATCTCTATAAATTTTAAAAAGGGAATGATTTATTTTTGGAGCGTAGTTTATAGTAGGCTCAAGTGCCATTAAATGCTCACTCATCTCCTCAACAAAAGCACGAGATGGCTCTAAAATATATTTTTCATACTCATCTTTATGTGCTAAGAACCACTCTTTTGAGTTGTTCTTAGCAATATTTTCTAAAAAAACTAAACTCTTTTGTGGAAAAGCTTTAAAAGACATCGTTTTACTTATACTATCTTTCTATTTCTATATGCAAGTGCAATAATAATAAAGACAATTGCATAACTAATAGGAACAAAATCTGGAATTGGAACAGGATCCCCTTTTGCATAAGAGTGAAGTCCAGCAAGATAATAGTTTACTCCAAAATATGTCATAAGCACTGATGTAAAAGAAAGAAGCGAAACAACACTAAATACAAACTCACTATAGAGTGATTTGATAAATCTTAAATGCACAACAACAGCATAAACTAAAATAGTTACTAATGCCCAAGTCTCTTTAGGATCCCAACCCCAGTAGCGTCCCCAAGATTCATTTGCCCAAACACCACCTAAAAAGTTTCCAACTGTTAAAAGCACAAGCCCTATCATAAGACTCATCTCATTAATAGCATTTAACTCTTTAATAGAGTAGATAATTTGATCTTTATTTTGCTCTGTTTTAAAGATAAAGAGCATCAATGTAATAAATCCAAGAAGTGCACCAAGACCAATAAAACCATAACTTGCAGTAATCATAGATACATGAATACTTAACCAATAAGAGTTAAGTACAGGTACAAGATTTGTAACTTGTGGATTCATCCAACTAAGATGCGCTACAAATAAAATAAGCCCTGTTAAAATCCCAGTTGAAGCAAGTGTCATAGGTGAACGCTTAGAGAAGATAAATCCAGCAAGCACTGTTGCCCAACCAATATAGATCATAGACTCATACCCATCTGACCATGGAGCGTGACCTGATATGTACCATCTATTTGCAAGACCAATAGTATGAAGAATAAAAAGCACCACTAAAATAGCAAGTGAAATTTTTGACGCTAAATCTATTTTAAATTTTGGTTTTAAAATTTTTACAAAACTTAAAATAAGTAAAATAAATCCCATAACTAAATAGATAGGATAGATTCTTTCAAAAATTTTTGCTTCATTGTAAAAAACCTCTGCATCTATCCTTGTTTGTGATGGATAAACTGCTGCACCATATTTTTTTTGGTATGCTACAATTTTTTCTAATGCCTTATTCGCCTCTGAAAAATCTCCACTTCTTAGTGCTTTATCTACATTCGTAAAATATGCAATAGCAATATCACGTATCTCTTGTGCTTCTTGTGAAGGCAATGTTTGAAGTGCTTCAATTGTTGCTAACCATTTATTATTAGCATCATCTCTCTTTGGCCAGATTTTAATAAGTGCACCATTAAACACCATAAATGTAACATTTACACGCTCATCAACTTTTAAAATCTCTTTATCAAGCTTATTACGTAAACGTGGTTCTTTTCTATTTGCTTCATTCACTAAATCTGCTAATTTATACCCTCTTATATTAATAGGATCTTGAAAAAACTGTGCAAAAGAAGCATATTTTGCATCTTCACGTGCACCAATAAGACGGTTTATCTCCTTGTTTTTTGTACGAATAAGCTTAATATTTCTATAGGCATCTGGACGAATCATCATCCCTAAAACAATTTGATTTGGATCTAATTTAGCAATTCCTAAATCTAAATTTGAGCTTCTATGAATTTTAGCTAAGATCTCTGTTGCTAAAGTGTTCAGTGGTTTCATTCTTCCACCGCTATCTTGAACAATAAGTTTTCCAAATTCTCCTGCATGTGTTTTATCAAACGATGTAATAATCTTTAACTCTGGTGCTAGCTCTTGTGAATAAGCAGGAATAGAACTAAAAACTAAAGCAAATAATGCTAAAGATGCTACAACTCTTTCATTAGCTACTTTGTGTGCTTTTTTTGCAAGAGCAGCAAATCTATTTTGTTTAGAAAAAAGTGACCAAAACATACCTATGCCTAAAAGTAAATACCCAAGATAAGCCCAAATAGTCCCTGGATCATGATTTACTGAAAGAATTGTTCCTTTCTCATCAGGATCATATGAAGCTTGGAAAAAGCGGTATCCATCATACTCTAAAATATGATTCATATAAATTTTAAAAGGCATTTCTACCCCTGCTTTTTCATCAATTAGCACAACCTCACTTGCATAAGATGCTGGACTCATAGAACCTGGGTATCTATCAAGTTGAAAATCTTCAAGATATATTTTAAATGGTAATTCTAAAGCTTTTGAACCATAAGCAATACTTACTTTTACACCATCTACACTAACACTTTGAGGTTTTGCTAACTCTCCAGCTTGAGAAAAAAGTGTAACCTCTTTTATTTTACCATCTATTGTAACATCAAACACTAAAGCATCAAGTCCACTTGTACGCAGTTTCATTCTATCATTTGTTACTAAAGTTTTTCTTGCATGTGGTAAAAATTGGCGAAGAACAAAGCTATCGTTTTTGTATGTAAATAGTGTTCTATTTACTAAAGGTTCATCACTTTTTTTCTCTAAGTTTCCTTGTTTTCTTGTATCCATTTTTAAGAAACTAAGAGGCATTTGATGGTTCATAAAAAGTTTATTATCTTTTATGTAAATCTCAATTGTAGGCTTAGTGAATTTTTTATGAGATTGAAAATCTAAAATATAAGAACCATTATCTACAAACTCACCCTCAGCTAAAGCTATCTGTTTTGCTTGATTTGAAGATGTTATCATAAGGTTGATAATAGCCTTTGCAGTTTTATCTTCTATAAGACCCTCTACAACATTAGGAATATAACGTTTCAACTCTATAGAAACAGGTGTGTTTTCTATACTAAAACTTCTTTCTATCTCATTTTTTGAACGCTTTGAAAGATAAAGAACTTCAGAAGATTCTAAAACAGTTTTATCTTTTTTTGCTTGGATTACCAAAAATGGATCACGACTTACAAGTGTAGAAGCACTTTGATGTTCACGAATATGTAAATTCCCTTCATATCCTGCATAACGTGTAATTGCTGCACCGATAAAAATAACAATAAAACCTACATGAAAAATAAAAATAGGTGCTTTTTTGAGTGTGTACATCTTATATTTAAAAATATTTAAAATAAGATTGATTGTTAAAAGAGCCATTAGAAGCTCAAACCAAGTGGCATTATAAATTTCAGCTTTTGCTGAAGCGGTACCAAAGTCGTTTTCTATAAAAGTTGCATACCCTATTACAAAGGCAAATAGCAACATTAAAACTGTCATGGTCTTCATTGAAGAGATGAGTGAAATCATCTTAGACATGGTGTTCCCTTTTTCGTTGAGTATAAGTTAGACTTATTCTATTTGAAAAAGGATAATAAAGAGTTAATTTTTAGAAAAAACGATTCTAAAATCTCCATTTTCTAATTCAAGAGGTTCATAAGAGTATTCGTTACCCAACTTCTCATAAAGTGGAAATGGTTCATGAAAATAGATTCCTACCAATCTTTCATTTTCATTCTGTAACATTCTTAAACCATAAATAGTATTTACCATCGGTTCAGGTGGTTGACACTGTGTTGCATTAAACTCATAATAAACTAAACCATCCTCTTCATATCTATAAAAATCTAATGTTGCCATAGGCACTTCCACTTTTACTTTTTCCATCTTAAACCTCCAATTTAATCTCAAAACATTTTTTCTCTTGATCTAAAAGCCTTACATCTCCACCATGTGCTTGTGCAATTTGACGTGAAAGAACAAGTCCTAAACCATTGCCTTTAAGTTTTGTACTTTTAAATGCTTCAAAAAGCTCTTTTTTGTTCTCTATAGCTATTCCACTATCGTAAATATAAAAAGTGTGGTACTCCTCTTGTGCTTCATAACGAATCTCGATAATCCCCTCTTCTTCTTCATCTAGTTCAATAGCATCTATTGCATTAGCTAAAAAATTAGAAAAAAGCATCTCCAAAAGATTTTTATCTGCATTGAGTTTAAAGTCTTCTTTTGGAAAAATAAACTCTATCTCTTTAGAGTAAGCATAATACTCTATAGAACTCTTTAATGCCTCTTGAAGTTCACTCCATAAAAACTCTTTTTTCTTAGCTTGAACACCTTTTGAAAACATTAACGTCGATTCAATGATACGCTCAATACGGTAAACAGATTTTTGAATCTCTGTAACAAGTGCTACATTTTGTTCTTTTACCCTTTTTTTTAGTGTTGACGTAAGTAAAGAGATAGAACCTATAGGATTGCGAATTTCATGAGAAAGGTGTGCTGCCATTTGCCCCATTGTTGCAAGATTTTCTTTACGCTTTTGCTCTGTAATATCTGTAGCACTAAGCATAATTTTATCTTTATATGTAGAACTCTTTATAAGATAAGAACGGGCTTCAAACGTAACCTCATAGTCATCATTTTTATACTCTAAAAGTTCTAAAAGTTTAGAAAGCTCTTTTGCACGAGAGTTTTGTAAAAAGACACTATTATCTTCACTTACTATCCAAATAGCATTTGGTAAAAACTCTACAACCTTTTCAACTGTATCTTGAAGGTGACTATAGGCAGCTTTAAGCTCATTAAAATCTTTTTCTACTTTATATGTTTGCTCTATAAGAAGGTTAAGTTCCTCAGGTGTTACACTAGACATTTAAAGCTCTATATGCTTTAGAATTTTGACAAGATTATAAGCATCTTCACTACCACAAAGCTCACGAATAGAGTGCATTGCAAGAGTTGGTAAACCAATATCTAAAGTCTCAATACCTAAACGTGTTGCACTAATTGGACCTATGGTAGAACCACAACCCATATCACTTCTTACAACATAGTTTTGTGTTGGGAGATTTGCTTTTTTAGCAGCTGCTAAAAAGAGTGCTGATGTTTTTGCACTTGTTGCATAACGCTGGTTTGCATTGTGTTTTAAAACAACACCCTTGTTTATATGTGGTGTATGATTTGGCTCATGCTTTGAAGCAAAATTTGGATGGATTGCATGAGCATTATCTGCAGAAATAAGCAATGAACTTCTACAAACTTGTACAAACTCTTCATAATTGGAGAAGATTCTTTTTAGTGTATTTTCTAAAAAACTTCCCGCAGCTCCTGTTGTTGTTTCACTTCCAACCTCTTCATGATTATTTGCAATAAAAAGGAGTGGCTTATTGGAAGAAGATTCGCTAATAAACTTAGCACCTACAAAACAACTTAAAAGATTATCTAAACGTGACGATGCTATAAAATCATCCTTTATTCCAACATATCCCGCTTTATTTGTATCATAAAAGCTTAATTCATACGATAAAATCTCTTGTGCATCTTGTGGTAATTTTTGTTTTAAAAAAGATTCAAAATTAAATTTTTTCTGTGTAGAAGTTGCTAAAATAGGTACTAAGTCTGTTTGCTTATTTATTGTTTTATCTTTATTTGCTTGGGAGTCTAAATGTATTGCTAATGAAGGAATTGTTGCTAAAGATTTTTTAAAGTCTATTACTTTATGCAATACTTCATTGTTGGAATTTAAATAATATACTATACCTGCTAAAGAGAGGGATCTATCAAACCAACTATTAAGTAATGCACCACCATAAGGTTCTATACCAAGTTGTACAACACCATTACCTTCAACTACAACATTTGGTTTTAATTTTAAAGAGGGGGAATCGTTATGTGTGCCTATCATTAAATAATTTTTTGAACCTTTAGGATAAGTAAAAGCTATAACAGCACTTCCATTTCGCACAACATAATAACTTTTACCCTCCTCTAAATTCCATAACTTTGTCTCATCTAAAGCTATAAAACCTTTTTGCTCAAACATCTCCACCATTAAAGCTGTAGCATGAAAAGGTGTAACAGAACTATCTAAAAAATCCAATAACTCTTTATTAAATTCCTCCTGCATAAAAAAACCTCTATCCTAAAATACGTTGAACATTAGAAGTTCTATGGTAAGTTCTCTCATCATCGCCACCGCCAAAATCAAAACTTACAAAAATCATTATTAATAGTAAAACAATAATAACAATTGGAATAATCTTATCTTTTTTCTCTTCATATCTATCTAGCAAAGCAAACCTTTTGTAATTTTTTCATTGATCTAAAAAGTAAATTTTCATCTATTGTTGCATCTGGTAAAAGCTGATGTATCAACTCTGCATCACCACCCGTCAAGACAACAGGAATGTTATAAGATGTTACTTCTAGGTAAAAACCTTTAAGGTAACCATAACTAACAGCATCTTTAGAAGTTTTTGGAAGTTTACTTAAATTTACCTCAAAGTTGAATTTATAATCGAGTAATTTTGAAATATTTTTATATGTTTTTTGCATAAAAGTAACACCTGGGTAAATAAACCCTCCAACAAACTCACTATTTTTCACAACATCTACTGTAATAGCACTTCCAGCATCTATAATGACACCGTTATCTATAGCTTCACATGCCACAATTCTATCTATCCCCATAGTATCGTAATATTTTTTTCTATCTATACACACCTCTAAATTTTTCCAATTTTGTAAATGTTGTAATTTTTGAAGAATATCTGGAACTACACAAATAAAAAAAACCTCTTGTGTAATAGAAGAAGGATCAAAACTCTTAATAGATTCTTTATAGGAGTTTTTACCATCAAAAAAGTGGTATGTAGTGTTACCAATGTCGCAAAAAAGCATTAGTAAAGCTTCCAACCAGCTTTTTTAAACGCCTCTTTTGCCTTGGAACAAAGTGGAGCATCTATAAATAAAACTTTATGTTTAAAATTATGATCCATGTAAATAACTAATTTTGCGTAAATTTTTTCAAATTTTTCAACATCTTTTAAAAGGATACGGCTTTTTTGGCTAATAGCAATAATAGCCCAAAAATAACCGTGCATATCTGTTGCTTTATAGATACGAATTTTGTTGCGGATACCCAACTCTTTTGGCTTTATCTCTACCATTTTTTTGTAGATTTTACCCTTTTTTCTTAAAGCATCAACAACCATTTGCATATCTATAACAAACCCCTTTATCTTTGATAATTTACTTCTTTTTCAAGGCTTAATGCACCATCAAAAAGTGTTTGCTCATCATAAGCATTTGCAATAAGCTGTAACCCAACTGGCATACCTTCATTGTTTTTCATAATAGGAAGTGAAAGTGCTGGAAGTCCTGCAAGGTTTACACTAATTGTGTAAATATCACTTAAATACATATCCATAGGTTTTGCCAATTCACCAAATTTTGGTGCAACACTTGGAGCAACAGGAGAGAGGATTAAATCTACCTCTTCAAAAAGTTTTGCATACTCATCTTTAATAATATGGCGAGTTTTTTGTGCTTTTACATAGTATGCTTCATAGTATCCACTAGAGAGAACAAAGTTTCCTAGTAAGATTCTACGTTTTACTTCATCTCCAAAACCTTCACTTCTTGTTTTAATAAAAGTCTCTTCAAGGTTTTTCCCCTCTACTCTATTTCCATAACGAATACCATCATAACGTGCAAGGTTTGTTGTTGCTTCTGCTGTTGCTGTAATGTAGTATGCTGAAATATCATATTTTGCATCCATCATCTCACGCTCAACAATTGTATGCCCTGCACTTTTAAGTGCTTCTATAGCTTTTGCATACGCCTCTTTTACATCATCACTTGCATTCTCTACATACTTAGGAAGTACTGCAATTGTCAATTTTCTATTAGGATCTAAATTTGGTACAACTTTATCATCTTTTTGTGCATTTGTAGAATCTTTAGCATCACTTCCACTAATAATATCATACAAAATTGCTGCATCTTCAACATTTTGTGTCATAGGCCCAATTTGGTCTAAACTCGAAGCATACGCACCAAGCCCATAACGACTTACTCTTCCATAAGTTGGTTTCATCCCAACAATTCCACAATATGCAGCAGGTTGGCGAATAGAACCACCAGTATCACTTCCAAGTGCAGCAACAGCTAGTCCAGCACCAACAGCAGCAGCACTACCACCACTACTTCCACCAGGAACACGACTAGAATCAATTGGGTTAAGTGTTTTACCATAGAAACTAGATTCTGTTGTAGAACCCATTGCAAACTCATCCATATTTACTCTACCAAATGGACTAAGTCCCGCTTCTTGAAGTTTCTCAATAACAGTTGCATTATAAGGTGCAATATAGCCTTGTAAAATTTTAGAACCAGATGTAACTGACCAATCTTTTACTTGAATATTATCTTTAATAGCAATAGGAACACCCTCTCCCACATTTTGTACATCTATATAAGCATTTAACTCTTTGTTTGCTTCAATATTTGTGCGGAGTTCCTCTTTTAATTTTTCTAACTCTTCTTTACTTAATGAAAGTGCTTCTTTTAATGTAACCACACTCTTTCCTTTTTACTATTTTTTAAATTTTTTAACAAAGAAAATTCCAATACCAATAACAACAAAAATAGCAACTATTGTTTCAACTATAAATGAAAATGGTACTGGCTGTGCGAAGTCTGGCATTAAGCAAGTACCTCTGCACATCTAGGACATACACTATCCTCTGTTTCTGCTTGATATTTCCAACAACGTGGACATTTATGTGCAGTTGCTTTAGAGATTACAAAAGTATCTTCATCTACTTTAAATGAAGCAAGAACCTCCTCTTCTGGATCATCCTCAAACACTCCACTTACAACAAACCAATCTTCAGCATCTACTCTATTCATATCTTCAATTACTACTTTAGACTCTGTATGAATTACAAGTTCAAGTGTACTTTTAATAATTTTTTCTTTTTTAAGTTTATCTACTTCTGCACCAAAACCTTCACGTGCTCTTACTAAGTAAGGTGTATCAAAAGAGACACCACTTGGAATATCTAAAGACTCATACACCATATCGAAAATATCTTCTGCATCACCTTTTACAACTTTAGGTGCATGCTCTACAATCTCATCTGCAGTGTATGTTAAAATTGGAGCTACAAGTAATAGCATAGATTTTAAGATCATCGCCATTGCACTTTGACTTGCACGACGTCTTTGAGAATCTTTTGCATTACAGTAAAGTGAATCTTTTGTCATATCGATATACATACCACTTAACTCATTTACAACAAAGTTATTAAGCACATTCATACCATTTACAAAGCTATATTCACTAAAGAGTTTATGCACACTATCAAGTTTCTCTTTTGCAACATTTAAAATCCACTTATCTAAATCTCCCATATCTTCATAAGGAGTTAGTTGCTCTAAATCGTTAATATTTGCAAGCATAATTCTAAATGTATTTCTTAGTTTTCTATAACTTTCACTTGTTTGTTTTAAAATTCCTTGAGAAATTTTTAGATCCCCTTGGTAGTCTGAAGATGCAACCCAAAGACGTAAAATTTCACTACCGTATTCTTTTAAAACTTTCTCAGGAGCAATAACATTACCCTTAGATTTTGACATCTTCTCACCCTTTTCATCTACTGTGAAACCGTGAGTTAAAACACCTTTATATGGTGCTTGATGCTCTACTGCACAAGAAAGAAAAAGTGAAGATTGGAACCAACCACGATGTTGGTCACTCCCCTCTACGTAAAGATCTGCTGGGTATTTTCCAGCATCGTAATTACGAGATTTTAAAACAGAATTCCAAGTTGAACCACTATCAAACCATACATCTAAAATATCTGTTACTTTTTCAAGTTCATCTGCTTTGTAACCACTTCCAGGGTACAGAAGTTCCTCAATACTCATAGAGTACCAAGCATCACTCCCTTTCATCTCAAAAATCATCGCTATGTAATTAAGCACTTTTTCATCAAGTAAAACTTCACCAGTTGCTTTTACTCTAAAAAATGCTATTGGTACACCCCAATCACGTTGACGTGAAATACACCAATCTGGACGATTTTCAACCATAGAATTTAAACGATTTTTCCCTGTTTGAGGTACAAAAAGAGTCTTTTCTACTTCACTTAAAGCATTCTCTCTTAATGTTTTATCTTCCCCAACTGGTTTTTCATCTACAGAGATAAACCACTGTTTTGTTGCACGATAAATAAGTGGAGTATGACTTCTCCAACAGTGTGGATACGAGTGCATAAAACGTGTTACTTTGCGTACTGCATCACCCATAAGCTCAATAAGCGCTTCATTTGATTTAAAAATATGACGCCCAACAAACTCAGAAGCATTTGGAATAAGCTCTAAACCTACTACAGTTTCATCATAACACCCTGTTTCATCAACTGGCATTACAACCTCTAAGTCATACACTAAACCTACACGGTAATCATCTTCACCATGTCCAGGAGCAGTGTGAACACAACCAGTTCCATTATCTACTAAAACATGCTCCCCTAAAACTAAACGAGATTTACGTTTGTTAAGTGGGTTAATCGCTTCAAGATTTTCAAACTCTTTCGCATCAAACTCTTTTGCAATTTCACCTGCAACAACTTCATTTTCACGTGCAGATTCAAAAAGTGCTTTTGCTACAATGAACCCGTCTGTTGTAAGTACATATTTTTCATGAGGATTTAAAGAGATACCCGTATTTGCAGGGATTGTCCATGGTGTTGTTGTCCAAATAACAGGTGCTGCTTTACCATCAATACCAAGTTTTTGTTTTGCATTATCATCTAACTCAAAAGCGATAAAGATAGAGTAGTCTTCTTTATCTTCATACTCAACTTCTGCTTCTGCAAGTGCAGTTCTCTCAGCCCATGACCAAAAAACAGGCTTACTTCTTTCAACCAAAAGCCCTTTTTTAGCAACACTACAAAGTGTACGGTAAATATTTGCTTCAAATTTAAAATCCATAGTGACATATGGTTTTTCCCAATCTGCAATAATCCCTAATTGTTTAAACTCTGAACGTTGAATATCTACAAATTTTGCAGCATGTTCACGACAAAGTTGACGAACCTGAGCAACCTCTAGTTGCTCTTTTTTTTGTTTTCCACCAAGTTTTTTCTCAACTTGTTGCTCAATTGGTAGTCCGTGACAATCCCAACCTGGCGTAAAACGAACAGATTTTCCATTAAAATAGTTATATTTGATAATAATATCTTTTAAGACCTTATTGAGTGCATGCCCAATATGGATATGTCCATTTGCATATGGAGGCCCATCATGCAGTGTAAAGCTTGGAGCATCTTTACGATTTTGCTTCATTTTCTCATAAACTTTCTTTTCATCCCAAAGTTTATAACGCTTTGGTTCATTGTTTATAAGATTTCCTCTCATAGCAAACGATGTAGTTGGTAATAGTAGTGTCTCTTTGTAGTCCATAGATACCTCAAAATTATAAAAGTGTGCTATTATAACCTCAATCGAATTAAATTTTAATTAGTATTAAGTGTGTATAATTTTACAAGAAGATAAAGGAAAACAAATATGAAAAATAATCTCATTTTTATAGGTAATAAATTTCTACACAACACCTCTTTGCAATACTATATTATAAGAGAAGTAAAAAAACATATATCTGAAATAGATTCTATTCTATTTTATCAAGAAAATGACAATTCACTTTTTTTAAATTTAGAAACTCAATTGAATAACCAAGCAAATCTTTTTATTGCAACAACAAAACAAAATTTCTCAACAATTGGAAAACTACTTTGTACTGTTACTGGAGACAATCAAGTCTTACAAGGCTCAACTCTTATTCCACGTAAAAGTAAAAAATTTGAAGATGGCAGTTATCTTATAGAACATAACAATTCTCTTATTAATGTATTTCATATCGATGAAATGCAAAAAATTCCTCCTCTTTTTATAGAACAAAAGCCTAATTTAAAAATTCATATTCTTGAAGAAACTTCTCAAACACTTAATGCTCTTTTAACACCACTTGCACAAACTTATGAAGTTGCATTTGAATTAACAACTATTATAGAAGGTTGGATAGAAATAACACTCATTCAAAAAAAACATGGAAATTTAGATAAATTTTTACTTGCCCTTGAAAAACTTTTACCAAATAAAATAATACAAACAAACAATATTGTACGTTACATTATAGATAAACTTTCATCAACGAACCAAAAAATTACATTTGCTGAAAGTTGTACTGGTGGACTTTTAACATACTACTTTACAAAAGAAAATGGTGCTTCAACTATTTTAGATGGTTCACTTATCACTTACTCTAATGATCTTAAAGAAACATGGATTGCTGTTGAGCAAAAAGCACTTGAAGCATTTGGAGCTGTGAGTGTAGAGGTTGTAAGACAAATGAGTGAAGGAGCACTCAATGTTAGTCATGCAGATTTTGCAATTAGCATTAGTGGTATTGCAGGAGATGGTGGAGGTAGTGCAGAAAAACCTGTTGGAACTGTATTTATTGGTGTAAGAAATAAACAAAATCATATAGAAAAGAGATTTTTATTCAAAGGTGACAGAAATTATGTACAAGAACAAAGTGTCTTAATGGCCCTAAAAATGGTACTTTTACTCGATAAAAAAACTTTTTTTGAAAAAATTTGATATTTTTTTGAAAAAAGCTTGACATTTATATTTTTTTTGTCTATAATTTCGCCATCTTAAACGAGAGATTAAGAAAAACCAAGTCTTGTTAGCTCAGCTGGTAGAGCACGTCACTTTTAATGATGTGGCCGATGGTTCGAATCCATCACAGGACACCATTTTTTAAAGATGCGGTGGTAGTTCAGTTGGTTAGAATACCTGCCTGTCACGCAGGGGGTCGCGAGTTCGAATCTCGTCCACCGCGCCACTTTAAAAATGGGCGCTTAGCTCAGTTGGTAGAGCGCTACCCTTACAAGGTAGATGTCACTGGTTCGAGTCCAGTAGTGCCCACCATTTGTTTAACAAGCCTTTTGTTTGTGAAGAAAGTGACCCTTTCGTCTAGTGGCCAAGGACACTATCACTTCATGGTAGTAACAGAGGTTCAAATCCTTTAGGGGTCGCCATAAATTTGGTGTTTTATTTTTCCCATTCATTTGGGCGCTTAGCTCAGTTGGTAGAGCGCTACCCTTACAAGGTAGATGTCACTGGTTCGAGTCCAGTAGTGCCCACCATTCAAAAACTTTATGTGCGGTGGTAGTTCAGTTGGTTAGAATACCTGCCTGTCACGCAGGGGGTCGCGAGTTCGAATCTCGTCCACCGCGCCATAAACTTTTTTCTTCAAATCAATCTTTTTTCATTCTTCTAATCAATGATTTAAGATTATTTTGCCGACATAGCTCAGTTGGCTAGAGCAGCTGATTTGTAATCAGCAGGCCCGGGGTTCAAATCCTCGTGTCGGCACCACTTTTTTATAAAGCATTATGTAATGATTTTAAAACTCCTTTTACTTTTTTTTATTGTAACATCACTTTTTAGTTTAGAATTAGAAAAAAAATATTATATAACTTCACGTAATATTATGCTTTCTTCTATTACTGGTAACACTCAACAAGATAAAATACTTTTTACAATTCCTAAAGAGCGATATACAAAAAGAGTAAAAACAAAAAAACTTTTACAAATTTTACAACAATATAATTTACTATATAGTAAACCCCATTTTGCTTATGTGCAGTTTATTTATGAACCCCCTTTAGCAACAAAAGAGCTTCAAAGAAGTGTTGCAAAATTTTACAAAAAATATTACAACACTTTAAATATTGAAAAAATCACTATACATCCTAGAGGATTTATTGAAAAACTTCCTTTAGGCTATAGTATTAAATTTCCACCTAGAAACTATCTTCACCATAAAGGTATTTTTTCAATAAAGAGTGATAAACGTCAAATCTTTTTTGACTATAGTATAAAAGCTACTTTATTTGTCTATAAAACAAAACAAAAAATTCAAAAAAATCAACCGCTTAATCGTTACAATACATACAAAACTAAAATCAATTTCAAAAAATTTCACACCCTTCCTTTAGAAAAATTACAACCAAATTCACTCCAGGCATCAAGATACCTCAAAAAAGAGACTCTCCTTACACACAAAGATGTTAGAGCACTTTTTTTAGTCAAAAAAGGGGAAAATATCAATATTTTTTATAAAAGTGGTGGCATAAGTATAAGTTTTAGTGCAAAGGCTATGCAAAATGGAATATTTAACGATATAATAAAGGCAAAAAACTCTAGTGGTAAAACGATTCAAGTAAAAATCATTGGAAGAAAAAGAGGTATGCTTTTATGAAACTTGTTGTTGGAGTAAGTGGTGCGAGTGGGGTAAATTTAACACTAAAACTCCTTGAATATTTACCAAAATCGATTGAGACACACCTTATTTTAAGTGACAATGCCAAAGTGGTACTCTCAAAAGAGTTAAACCACATAACAACTCATAAAAATAGCAATATAGCAGCTTCAATAGCTTCTGGTTCATTTGGAGTTGATGCAATGATAATAGTGCCTTGTAGTATGAACACCCTTGCAAAGGTTGCTTGTGGCATTGCAGATAATCTACTCACACGTAGTGCAAGTGTGATGCTAAAAGAGCAAAAAAAGCTTATTTTAGCTCCACGTGAAATGCCCTACTCTGCTATTGCACTAGAAAATATGCACAAACTTGCCTCTTTAGGTGTCATAATAGCTCCCCCTGTTGTTGCATACTACTCAGAGCAACAAACTCTTGAAGATATGGAAGATTTTTTTATTGGAAAATGGTTTGATCTACTTGGAATTGAGCACAATCTTTACAAAAGGTGGCAATAGATGAAAAAAATAGGCCTCTATCCTGGAACGTTTGATCCCATTACAAATGGGCATTTAGATATTATAGTTAGAGCTTTAAAAATTTTTGATGAAGTTGTTATAGCTATTGCACTTTCTCAAGAGAAAAAACCTATGTTTGAACTCCAAAAACGCTTAGAGATGGCACAAAATGCTACAAAACATTTAAACAATGTTAATGTTGTTAGTTTTGATACACTCACCGTAGAATTAGCAAAAAAACACCATGCAACTGCACTTATACGCGGGCTTAGAACCAATACGGATTTTGAGTATGAAGTGCAACTTAACTACCTTAATAACTCACTCGATAAAGATTTAGAGACAATCTACCTTATGCCAAAGCTAGAACACAGTTTTATTAGCTCATCAGGTGTTAGAGCACTGTTAAAATTTGGTGGAGCATACCAACACTTAGTACCACAAGAGGTGGTAGATATTATTCAAAAGAGGATTTAATGTATATTGCAATAGAAGGGATAGACACAGCTGGAAAATCAACACAAATAGAGGCTCTTACAAACCATTTTAGCGATGCTATTGTTACAAAAGAGCCAGGTGCTACACCTATTGGAGTAAAAATACGTGAACTTGTTTTAGAAGGAAAAGGCTCTGCAAAAACTGAACTTCTTCTTTTTTTAGCAGATAGAGCTGAGCATATTGCTACTGTTATTGAGCCTAACTATAAAAATAAACTTATCCTTAGCGACAGAAGTGCAGTAAGTGGCATAGCATATGCACTCCAGCAAAATATTTTTAGTAAAGAAAAACTTGTAGAGCTTAACCATTTTGCAACAAATAAACTCTACCCAGATACTGTTTTTTTACTCCAACTTACACAAAAAGAGTTAGAGTTTCGTCTCTCCCAAAAAACACTCGATGGTATCGAGTTGCGTGGTGTAGAATATCTTTTAAAAATACAACAAAATCTTATAGAAGCAGCAAACCTTTTAGATATAAACTTAGTTATTATTGATGCAACAAAGCCAAAAGAGAAAATCACTCAAGAGATTTTAGAGTATTTAAACAATAATTAGCTAAAATTGCACCACTATAAAAAAAGCGAGAAGATATTGCCTCTACATTTAGAAACAAAAACTGAGCACTTTACAAACCCTCTTTATTTAGAGAGTGGCCGTATTCTTGAACCATACGATATTACCTATGAAACGTATGGGCAGATGAATGAAGACAAAAGTAATATTGTTGTAGTTTGCCACGCTCTTACAGGTTCACACCACGCTGCTGGAGTATATGAAGGTGAAAGCAAAGCTGGCTGGTGGGATGGACTTATTGGACCAGGTAAAGCAATAGATACAGATAAATATTTTGTAATATGTTCTAATGTTATTGGAAGCTGTTTTGGCTCAACTGGGCCAATTTCTAAAACACCTAACCATCAAGAGTACTACCGCTATAAATTTCCAGTAGTTACTATTAAAGATATGGTAAAAGCACAACGCATTTTATTTGATAGACTTGATATTCACCGTGTTCATGCTATTATTGGTGGGAGTATGGGTGGTATGCAAGCACTCCAATTTGCAATTCACTACCCTAACTTTGCACAAAAAGTTATAGCAATGGCAACAACTCATGCAACACAACCATGGGCTATTGCATTTAACAAAGTAGCACAAGAAGCAATTTTAAAAGACCCTGAATTTCAAGATGGTTACTACGACCCTGAAGTTATAAAAGAGCAAGGGCTTAGTGGAATGGCTGTTGGGAGAATGGCTGGGCATATTAGCTTTTTATCGCACGAATCTATGGGAAAAAAATTTGGTAGAGAGTACAAACGTACAGATGGACTTTATGAGCTTTTTGGCAAATTTCAAGTAGAATCGTACCTAGAGTACAACGGATACAACTTTACAAAATGGTTTGACCCTCTTTCTTATCTCTACATTACAAAAGCTATTAACATTTATGATATTTCACGTGGATTTGATTCTTTAGAAGATGCACTTAAAAAAATTAAAAGTGAACTTCACCTTTTTAGTTTTAAAAATGACCTACTTTTTAAAAACTTTGAGATGAAAGAGTTAGCAGAAGCTTTAAGTGGTATTCAAAACAAAAACTTCTCTTATACTGACATAGAGAGTGACTATGGGCATGATGCTTTTTTAGTTGAACTAGAAAAATTTGAAGATGATATTAAGGATATTTTAAATGGCTAAAGCAGATTTTGAAAAAAGATTACAAAATGCAAAAGAGATTGTAGAGGAGTTGATGCAACCAGAAATCACTCTTACAAATAGCATTAAAGCATATGAAAAAGGGATGAAAGAGCTTCAAGAAGCACAAAAACTTTTAGAAGAAGCTAAGCTTAAAGTGACTCAAATAAAGGGTAACTAACTATGAAAATAGCAGCTCTTCAACTCAGTGCACAAGGTCTTAGTAGCACAAAACTTTACAAGTATATTCGCAATGCAAACCGTCAAGGGGTAAAACTTCTTCTTTTAGGTGAGTATGTGCTAAACCCTTTTTTTAAAGAGTTAGAGACTCTGTCTATCTCGATGATAAAAGAGCAAGCACAAAACCAAATAAAAGTTTTAAAAGAGTTAGCACAAGGGTATAATTTAACTATTGTAGCTCCAATTGTCTTGGTAAAGAAAAACAAGCTTTATAAAACAGTTGCAAAATTTGCTCCAAATTCAACATCTTACTACCATCAACAAATTCTTATTAACTATCCCCATTGGAATGAGGAAAAATACTTCTCAAATGAGATTGCACCTTTAGAAACTCCCCTTGTCTTTAAAGTAGATAAAATAAAATTTGCAGTTATTAGTGGTTTTGAGATCCATTTTGATGAGATTTTTGCATTTTTAAAAAATAAAAATATAGACTGCCTTTTAGTTCCAAGTGTTTCAACATTTGATTCTTATGAAAGATGGAAGTCACTTTTACAAACAAGAGCTTTTACAAATAACTTTTATATTTTACGTGCAAATAGAATTGGAGAGTATCAAGAAAAAGATTTTAACTGGGAATTTTATGGAGATTCTCTCTTTATTGCTCCAAATGGTGAAATAGTGGAACATTTAGGCAATAAAGAGGAGTTTATGATAGCTCAGTTAGAACATAGCGAAGTGATAAAAGCTAAAAAACTTTGGGGCTTTGCAGAGCAAATTAAAAAACGCTCCTAAAGCCACACCCCATTTACCAAAACATATCTTACAACATAAAACGTTACACTCAAAACATACAAACTTAAAAACAAAAGTGAAGTTTTATAGTAACTTTGTTGCATCTTTTTAGTTGCTGGAACAAATGCAACTGCTAAACCATGAAATGTCCCTAAAAATAAAAATGTATATAAAAAATACCCAACATAATTATAATCTTTTTGTAAAAAACAAAATGGGCAATGGTGTGTTGGCATTTCATAGATGTATGTTCCAAAAAACATAATAAGTGTTGCTAAAGATACGACAATAAATACAAGATTTAAAAGAGCAAATAGATTTTCTTTTTTTAACACATAACTCATAATAATTGCTAAAAATAAAAAGTAAAACAGACCTACTAAATAACTACTACCAAAACTTCTCATAACCACAGAGAGATAACTCTGTGAAGCAAAAGAGTAAATAGTTCCACAACAATCTACCAAAGTGTTAACATCAAGTGAACTAAAAAGGGCAAACTCTAAAACAATCTCTGCTAAAAATGGGAAAAACAACACACTAAAAAGGGCAAATTTTATGCGTGTGTAGGGTTGAAGCTCGTTAGCTTCATCTACTTTATGTAGATATAACCAATATAAAAAAAGATAGATATTAAAAATTTTTAATACTAAAAGGTATGTTCCATACGGTGTTGCATTAATTACCCCTGCAGCACACATAGCACCATTTAAAATAGTGGAGAGTTCATCTAAAATAAACACAAAAAACAAAATAAGTGGAATTTTTAGTGCCAAAATATATTTTATTATTACTGCACCCAAATAGCTTTGTTTTACTAAAGTATATTGCCTTTTTGTGGTTGCATTGCTATCCCAAAACAAAGCAATTTTTAAACTTAAAATAAAAGCTATAAATCCAAAAAAAAGAAAAACAACATCAAGCAGTAAAAGTGCGATAATTTCAGGGTTTAGTATGCCACTCACACAATCACTCCATTTTTTACTTCCACTTCCCTATCTACAAAATCTAAACCAAAAAATAATGGGTCGTGTGTTGCTATAACAATAGTTTTTTTCTCTTTTTTTAACTCTCTTAAAATCTCTATAAAATTTGCAGAGAGTTTTGCATCAAGGTTTGCTGTTGGTTCATCTGCTAAAATAATTTTTGGGTTATTGACATTTGCACGTGCAATAGCAACACGCTGTTGCTCTCCCCCTGAGAGTTGCTTTACTATAACATTTTTTTTATGTGCTATCTCAAAGCGATCCATCGCATTTTGCACAAGGAAGCTAAACTCTTTTGGTGGCAAATTTGAAGGGATAAGTGGCGTTGCAATATTTTCATAAACACTTAAATTCTCAATAAGATGAAACTTTTGAAAAATAAACCCAATATTTTCTCGTCTATAGAGTGCTGCAAAGTTATCTGGTAGTTTTGAAATAACCTTATTATCTACTACAACCTCCCCTGTTGTTGGTTTACCAAGTGCTGCAATAAGTGAGAGCATTGTACTTTTACCACTTCCACTTGCACCTTTGAGTACAACTAACTCACCCTCTTTTATTTGTAAACTTACATTATCTAGTGCTTTTTGATTTGGTACATACTCTTTTGTAATATTTTTTAACTCTATCATCTTAACAACTCATCTACATCTAATGTTGCAACTCTCCATGTAGGAATAATTGTTGCAGCTATATATATTGGCACACTCATAAAAAAGATAAGAAAAAATGTTTGTGCATCAAATACAAATGGAAGTGCTATTTGCGGTTTTATTTGTGATGAACCTACAAAAATATCAAAAATAATTGATGCATCAAAACTATAAACATAAAACATAGCTCCAATAACACCTAAAGCATATGCAAAAAATGACAATATAAAAGCTTCATAAAATTTGTATTGTAAAATATCATTCACTCTCCACCCTATCGCTTTTAAAATACCCACTTCACTTTTTTCTTGACTTGTAACACCACTTACTTTATCATAGACAATCATAAAAAATGTAAAAAGAGTTACAACAAAAAGTAAAAGGAAAAACCCACCTCTATAACTCAACAACTTGTCATATTCAACAAAAAGATTCTCTTTTGTGGTGATTTTCGCAGTTGGAAATAGCGTTCTTATTTTTGCAACAATGGTTGGTATCTCTTTTTTATTAGCTACAAATAGAGCAAAATCTACCACTTTGTTGTCATCTATTGCTAAAACTTTTTTTGCACTCTCTTTTGTTAGCAACATAACATCATCACTCCATAAAGCGGAATCTTTGGAGAGTTGTCCTGCAATTTTTAAACGCATATTTGTGGCATCTGGCAATAGAAAATGAAACTCTTTTTCGTAGTAAAATTTTTGTAAAACCTTTTTGACACCGTTACCAATAAACATAGTATCATCTTGCAATTTTGAAGCATCTTTTACAAAGTTTGGATTACTATTTTGTTCAAACTCATCTACTCCTACAATAGCAAAATCTGTATTCGCCTGAAAAAAGTGGTAATACCCCCACACCCTTCCAACAACATCTTGCACCCCTGCAATAGCTAGAAGTTCATCTGCTAAATCTTCCTCTACACTTACAACTCTGCCACCCTCTAATTGTTGCACTACAATATCTGGCATCACACCAATCGCATCATCAAACTGATACAAAAGGGAGTTTCTTACAAAAAAAACACTACTAAGTAAAAAAATAATAAAACTAAGGACAGAAAATAAAAAGATATTTCTTCTTTTTTGACGTGTAAGAGAATCAAGTGCGTATTCAAGAAGGTAAAAATTAATTTTTTTCACTTTTGGCTCCACCCTTTAAGACTATAGTTTACTTCAAAAAGTGCACTATTATAAGGTTTTTTACTAAAACTACCATTTAAAAATCTACTTGAACTATTTTCACGAAACAAAGCACTCTGAGTTAATGCCGTTTTTCCTAAAAATGAATATGTCGCACTATTGTGTAAAGGTTTCTTTTTAGCATAAAAAAAACTTATGCTAAAAAGAAAAAAAAGCACAACAGATGCACTTAAAAGAAATGTAGTTTTTAAAAAAAATCTATTCATCTAAACTATAAACTAGTTTTGGAGTAATTTGGCTAAAAGAAAGAATCTCTTTACCTTGATGATCCATAGAAAATGTTTGTGCTGCTTTTTTTGTACTAAAAGGGATAAGCTCATTACCCATTGGACCATACACATTACTTCCAACTACATAATAAGCATCTTTTGCTACAATAGTTTTTTGTGTGTAGTAATCTCTTACTAAAATTTTCTCAATCCCATCTTTATGTTTAAAATAGTATTTCATTAAATCTTTTACACCATCAAAAGA
The DNA here is from genome assembly GCA_027063225.1 of Helicobacteraceae bacterium. Lineage (GTDB taxonomy): Bacteria > Campylobacterota > Campylobacteria > Campylobacterales > Sulfurimonadaceae > Sulfurimonas. Next base: position 62,383 of record JAMOSG010000022.1, read on the forward strand.
GTAGTGTTTATGTGCATAAAAAATTTGTGCTGCCCATTGAGGGTATTTGTAAACAAACATTCCACATACAGGACATTTTTCATCTTTTGTAACAAAAATATCATCTGCTAATATTTGTTTATGCACTCTTTTTACATCCCATAAATAAAGTGCTACAGCTTGTAGAGGTTTTTCTTTTAATTTTTTACACTCTTTTTTAAGATCTACTTTAAGTTCATTAATAGCATGATATTTTTCTAAATCTAGGTGAGCATTGTGACATTTTTTATGAAAAATTTTCTCCCCCATTGGGTACATTTTTTTATGTTTTTTCATATTCACCATAGCGATATCTTTATCAAGTGAATTTTGTGCCATAGCAAGTGCCTCTTTAAAAGAAACTATCTTTCCACCACGTTTTTTAGCAAAAGCCTCTGCATCTTTTTTAGAGCCAAATGCAATTTTACTCACTTTAGACATTGTCCCTTTTATGCGTGAACCAACAACGTAGTATGCTTGAAGCGCAGGAATAAGCTTTTGCGTTTTAGCATCAACCACTTTTACATCTTCAAGCTTAATGTTATGTTTGTGCATATCAACCGCTAAACAACGAATAGAACAATATTGGTGCATATCTCCATTTTCAAGCTTTGCAGCATGAGAAGTTTTATAAAACATTTTTAAGTTCATTCCACAAACATTACACCACATCTTTTGTGGACCTTTTTGTACAAGTACAGGTTTAAGCGTTGCCTTTTTTGTAAAGTGTTCTGAAGCAAAACTACTTATGGCTAAAACCATTAAAACAAGTAAAACTCTTTTCATATTTTATTCTCCATTAAATTTAATACCGCATTATTGCAAAGAAGTGTTAATTTTGTGTTAAAATTGTAAAAAATCTCTCATTTGGGTTAGTATGTTTAAATCTATCTTCACTAATAGCTTTGGAATTTTGTTTTCACGTATCTTAGGGTTTGTACGTGATTTGCTTATGGCTTCTATTTTGGGTGCAAATATTTATAGTGATATTTTCTTTGTTGCTTTTAAGCTCCCTAACCTTTTTCGCCGTATTTTTGCCGAGGGTGCTTTTTCGCAGGTGTTTATTCCAGCTTTTGCACACTCTAAACATAAAGCTTTATTTAGCGTAAAGATATTTTTACTTTTTTTATCTATTATAATCACGCTTACTCTTTTAGTAAATCTAGCCCCAAGCCTTATAACCCAAGCAATAGCATCTGGTTTTTCTAGCCAAAACATTGCCCTAGCTTCCCCTTATGTGGCAATAAACTTTTGGTATTTGCCCCTTATTTTTAGTGTAACGTTTATGGGTTCACTTTTGCAGTACAAACACCATTTTGCAACCACAGCTTTCTCTACTGCACTACTGAACCTTTCACTCATTGGTGCATTGCTTCTTGCACAAGATTTAGAAAAACAAACAATTGTCTTTTACTTAAGCATTGGGGTAATTATTGGTGGAGTTTTACAAGTTCTCTCACACATTGTGGCACTGCATAAAATGGGACTTTTAAAAATGCTTTTTGGTGGAGCAAAATATTTAAAAAAGAAAATTGCCCTTACAACAAATGAAACAAAAAAATTTACAAAAGAGTTTTTCCCAGCAATGTGGGGAAACTCTACTGCACAAGTTTCTGCATTTTTAGATACTATTTTAGCCTCTTTTTTAGTAAGTGGCTCTATTAGCTACCTTTACTATGCAAACCGTGTTTTTCAACTCCCTCTTGCACTTTTTGCTATTGCAACCTCTGTTGCACTCTTTCCAAAAGTTGCACGCTACCTAAAAAATAATGATGAACAAAAAGCACTTGCAAACCTCTCTAAAGCTTTTTGGTTTTTAACATACCTTTTAAGTTTTAGTGCCATTGGAGGCATTGTACTTTCAAATGAGATTGTAACACTCCTTTTTGAGCGTGGTGCATTCACACATAGTGACACCCTTACAACAGCAAATGTTTTAAGCATCTACCTTTTGGGATTACTCCCTTTTGGTTTGCAAAAACTTTTTTCTTTATGGCTCTATGCAAAACACCTTCAAATGCGTGCAGCTGCTATTGCAACCTATGCACTTGTAACGTATATTGTTTTTGCACTCCTGCTTTTAGAGCCACTTGGAGTTATGGGACTTGCCCTTGCTTCTACCCTTAGTGGAATGGTAAGTTTTTTCTTTACATTAAAAACATTTGGGCTTGAGCGTTTTTTTGCTATACTTCACTTTAAGAACATACTTTATCTTGTGCTTAGTTTAGTTATTTTCAGCTATCTACTTATACTTTTTAAGGATATAATTAATGTATATATTTGACTCTCACCAAAAGAAAAAACTCCCATTTACTCCCCTACAAAAGGGAAAAGTAAAACTTTATGTTTGTGGTCCAACTGTGTATGACAATGCCCATTTAGGACATGCAAAAAGCTCTTTAGTGTTTGACTTGCTTCGTCGTGTTTTAGTAGCAAATGGTTATGATGTAACCTATGCACGCAACATTACAGATATTGACGATAAAATCATCAACAAAGCAAAAGAGAGTGGCAAAACCATAAAAGAGCTTACAGATTTTTACACAGAAGCATTTCATAAAGATATGCAAGCTATTGGTGTGCAAAAACCAGATATTGAACCAAAAGCAACGCAAAGTCTTGAAGCTATGCAGCAGATGATTCAAAAACTTTTAGATAACAACCATGCCTACCAAACACCAAGTGGCGATGTTTACTTCGATACACAAAGCGATAGTGAGTATTTAACACTCTCAAATAGAGTTCAAAATGAAGAGGAGAAACAAAACCGCGTGGAATCTTCACAAGAGAAAAAAAATAGTGCAGATTTTGCACTATGGAAAAGTGTGCAAGATGGCACAATCTCGTTTGATTCCCCTTTTGGTAAAGGGCGTCCTGGTTGGCACCTTGAGTGTTCTGCAATGATAGAAAAACATTTAGCATATGATGATTTAGAATACGCCATAGATATCCACGGTGGTGGTGCAGACTTACTCTTTCCACACCATGAAAATGAAGCAGCACAAACACGTTGTTCCACGAATCACCAACTTGCAAAATATTGGATACATAATGGGTTTGTCAATATAGATGGTGAGAAAATGAGCAAATCTTTAGGCAATAGCTTCTTTTTAAAAGATGCTCTTAAAGAATACCAAGGGGAAGTACTTCGTTTTTACCTTTTAAGCACACACTATAGAAGTGATTTTAACTTTAACACACAAGATTTAGAGAGTGCAAAAAAACGTCTTGATAAACTCTACCGCCTTAAAAAACGCCTTTTTGGACTTGAAGTAAAAGAGGAGCAAACACCTTTTCAAACAAAACTTTTAGAGGCTTTAAGTGATGATTTAAACGTTTCATTTGCTTTTGCACTTATAGATGAGATGGTAACAAATGCGAATGAGATTTTAGATACAAAAGGCAAACACAAAGAGCTCAAACGTCAAACATTAGCAAACTTAGCTTACATAGAAAAAGTGCTTGGCTTTGGGCAACAAAACCCATTTGAGTATTTTCAATTTGGCATAGATGAAACTACAAAAGAAAAAATCAACACTCTTATAGAGCAAAGAACTCAAGCAAAAAAAGCAAAAGATTTTGCTTTGTCAGATAAACTACGTGATGAGATTTTAGCTTATGGTGTACAACTTATGGATACACCAAGTGGTACTTTTTGGGAAAAAGTGTAATGGATATCACCTTTATAAAAAACTTCATAAGCTCTCAAGAAACTTCACAAGAGTTTAAACGCCTCTTTCATGGAAGGGGTGGAGCTTATGAGGGTGCAAAGCATCTTACAATCGATAGTATCGATACTGTTTTATTTTTAAGTTTATATTTTTTAGAAGATAAAGAAGATGCACTTATTGCAATGTTAAAGGAGTTTGTGCAAGATGAAACTTCAAGATACAAAACACTTGTAGTACAAAGACGCTATTTGCGTAACACTCCAGCAGAGGTTGTTTATGGTGTGTTAGAAGATGATGTTTTTGCTTTTGAAGATGGTATGAAGTTTAAACTTAACCTTCACGCAAATCAAAATATTGGCTTTTTTGCAGATATGAAAAATGGAAGAGCATTTGTAAAACAAAACGCAAAAGATAAAAATGTTTTAAACCTCTTTTCTTACACATGTAGCTTTAGTGTAGCGGCAAAAATGGGTGGTGCAAAAAGTGTTGTCAATGTAGATATGAGCAAAGGTGCATTAAAAGTTGGAATGGCAAACCACTCCATAAACAATCTTGACCCAAAGGGAACAAGTTTTTTACCCTACAATATTTTAAAATCTTTTGGGCGTCTTGCAAAAAAAGGGCCCTACTCTTTAGTTATTATTGACCCACCAACATTTCAAAAAGGAAGCTTCGCAGCTACAAGTGACTACCAAAAAATCTTACAAAAACTCAACCAACTCACAACTGATGATGCAACTGTTGTAACATGCCTTAATGCTCCAGAGTTAGATACAAACTTTTTAAAAGAGCTTATGAGTACCTACGCACCAGAATTTTGTTTTGAGCAAAGAGTTCCAAACCCACCAGAGTTTGTCAATAGCAATGATGAAAAAGCTCTTAAAGTGTTAATCTATAAAAAAAATGCAGTATGATGTTATAGTTATAGGCTCTGGTGGTGCGGGGATAATGGCTGCAATAGCAGCTGCTCAAAATGGTAAAAAAGTGCTTCTTTTAGAAAAACTCTCCACTATTGGAGCAAAACTCAAAGCAAGTGGTGGTGGCAAATGCAACATTACAAATACACTCAAGCTCAATGAATTTTTACAATATTTTGGTAAAAATGGAAGATTTATTCGTGATGCACTTACAACTTTTAGCTCTCAAGATTTACGTGAATTTTTAAAAGAGATTGGTGTGCCAACACATGCACCAGATGGTTTTAGAGTTTTTCCAACTACACACAACTCATCAACTATCATAGAAGCACTCTTGCAACATCTAAAAAAACTCAATGTAGAGATAAAAACAAACATCTCAGCAACAAAAATTTTACACAAAACAAACCACGTTTATGGTGTAGCAACCAATCAAGAAGATTTTTTTGCTCCAAATGTTGTTATAGCTACAGGTGGTAAAGGCTACCCAATGCTTGGAACAACTGGAGATGGCTACACTCTCGCACAAGAGTGTGGACACACAATAACAAAACTCTATCCTGCAATGTTGCCACTGCATACCAAAGAGCAATGGGTAAATAGACTTCGTGCAAACACTATTGCAAAAGCAACCCTTAAAATTGATCTTAAAAAGTACAAAAAACTCAAAGCTGTTGGGGATTTGATTTTTACAAAAAATGGTTTACGTGGACCTGTTATTTTAGATTTTGCAAGGGAGATCACTCCACTTTTAGAAACACACAAAGAGATACCAATAGTTGCAAACCTCACACAAGGTATGAATGAAAACGATGCCTTAGAGCTACTCAAAAAAAATAGCCATAAAACTGTTTTTGAAACACTTACACAAGTAGTTCCTAAAGAGTTAGCTACAATTTTTTGTGAACTCTCAAACATCACTTTAGAGCAAAAATACAAACAACTCCAAGGCTCTAGCAAAGAAAAGCTTGTAAAACTTTTAGCATGGACTCCATTAACAATTATAGGAGATGATGGTTTTGAAAAAGCAATGGTTACACGTGGAGGAGTAAATCTTAAAGAGATAGATCCAAAAACAATGCAAAGTAAACGCATTAATGGACTTTACTTTTGTGGAGAGGTTTTAGATATAGATGGAGCGTGTGGAGGGTATAACCTTCAATACTGTTTTAGTAGTGGGTATTTGTGTGGGGTAAATATATAAATTTATTTACTAATTGTTTTCTTCTAAAAGTTTCTCAAGAAGCTCAGTTTGTTTTTTTGTTTCGTAAAGTCTCTCTTTATGCACTATAAAAGCATCAAGAAGTAAAATCAAAAAAAGTGATAGAAAGATAAAAATAAAAGTGAAAAAGAGTGAAAGTAAAATCCCACTAAAAAGAAAGAGTTTAAAAGTAACAAGAGCACCAAAGAACACAAAAGCCCATGATGCTCCAAGCAAAAAGTCTATAATCTTATGAAAAATATCTTTTTGCATAGAAGTTTTTAGTGTTCCTCAACAGCTACTGCAGAACCAATATATACCGTTGTAAGCATCATAAAAATAAATGCTTGTAACAAAGCCATAAAAGTTAATAATGCAAATGGAACCATTGGTAAAATCCATGGTGCAAGCATTAAAAGAACCATTAAGAACATATCATCACCTTTTACATTTCCAAAAAGACGAAAAGACAGTGAAACTAAACGTGAAAAGTGAGATACGATTTCAATTGGGAACATTAACCAATATAACCACCATACAGGACCTAAAAAGTGTTTGAAATATTTTACAACACCTTGACGTTTGATACCTTCATAGTTGTAGTAAACAAATACAACAATAGCAAGTGCTAAAGGCATCTCTAAAAATGCTGTAGGAGCTTCAAAACCTGGTACAACACCAATTAAGTTAGCAATAGCAACAAAAAGACCAATTGTAGCTACAAGTGGAACATAACGACGAGCATCCTCTTCACCCATAACATCAATACCCATTTGAAGAACACCACCAAGGTATGCTTCCATTAGGTTTTGAGTACCTTTTGGTACTAGTTGTAAATTAGCCATAGCGTATCTTGCAATTAAAAGAGCAAGACCAGCAGATAATAGCATATGCGCCATATAAATAAACGTCTTATCGTGAGAAATAAGACCAAAAAAAGTAAACAATTCCGGCATAAAAGCACTCCCATCTCAAAAATAAATTGCACTATTATAATCTAATTTGCATTAAATTATTATAATACTTAAAAAATTTTCCTTTTTTTTGCTTTTAAGTTTCTATTTGAAAGAGCTTCAAGCACTACAGTTGCATAAGAACCTTTTGGTAAATTAAAATCTACAACAACACTCTGCTGCGATTTTGCATACTTAAATGTTATATTTTTAGGAAAAACAACTGCTTCGCGACGCTCCCCTTTTGTGTAGAGAAATTCATCATCAAATTTTTTCTCTATCTCTCTTGCTTTTGCTCTTGCTCTATAAACACTTCTTCCAGCTAAAAGTCCTGTTGGAGTAACTTTTTGCGCTAAAAAATCTTCTGTTAAAATATTTTTAGGAGTAAAGAGTTTTCCTTTAAAATCACTATAAACATCACCCTCAAAAAGTTTTAAATACTCTAAATTCTCTTTTTTGCTTAATGCTACTCTATATTGCAACCATCTATTGTAAAGGTCACTTTGGTAAATGGAGATAAGAAATTTTTTTAGTTTATTATCCTCAATAAAAAGTTCTCCACTAATCATATCTTTTGCTTGTTGTAAGGAGCTTTCATCTCTTCCAAAACGCTGGTATCCAAAATAGTTTGGTACACCATATTTTGTAATTTTTTTTGCTCTTTTTTGCAACTCATGAAGCATTGTTTCATCTACATTATGTAAACGAATACGAAATCTATTTCCCACTAAATCACCCATACGAATTGAGTATTTATCTTTTGTAATATTTAAGATTTTTATATTTTTATGCTCAAAACGTTTGAGTAAAAAGATATATTTTGCATCCATAGAGATATACTGCGTTGTTGTTGCGTGTTTATCTTTAAGCCCAGCATACCCTATACGCTCTGCATCTATTCCAATATATCTAGCAAAGGCTGCTATCATATCCCATGTTGTGATATCTGTTTTTTTTACTAAAATAATTGCATTTTTCCCTTTGCCACCAAACTCTCTTGGAATCTCATCTACTATAAAATCTTCACGATTTTGCTCAAATTTAAAGTAGAGTGGCTCACCCTCTGTAAAATATTCTCTTTGTGTCATTTATATCCTTAGTATGCACTTTTTTGCATAACTTTTATACCAAAATCTTCACGCTTTGGCTCTTGATTAGTTTGTTGCTGCTTCTTTGGAAGCTCTTTTTGAACAAACACCTTTTTTTCTAATACTTCTGTTTCATGAAAAAGTGTTGTTGCTATAAAAAATAAAATCATAATAACTACTACACTTGCATATGCTAAAATATAATTTTTTATATGCCCACTTTCAAATGGATTTTCCATTTTAACTCCTTAATGCCCATTTGTTTGATGATGAAACTCAGGAACTATTTTTTGTAATTTTTCAATTTTTGCTTCAGCTTCTAAAAGCTCTTGTATATCTTTTTGAAGCTGTTGCACATTATATTTTACAGGCTTTGCAACTGTTATAGACTCATACTGCGTTGAAGCATCACTCTCATTAATAAGTAACTCTTCAAAAAGTTTTTCCCCTTTACGCAAACCACTAAAAACTATCTCTATGTCATCTCTTCCACTTAAAAGAATCATCTTTTTAGCTAAATCTACTATTTTTATAGGCTCACCCATATCTAAAATAAAAATCTCTCCACCTTTGCCTATGCTTCCAGCTTGAAGTACCAATTCACACGCCTCACTTACAAGCATAAAATAGCGTGTTACATCTGGGTGTGTTACAGTAATAGCCTCCCCTTTGTTAATTTGCTCTTGAAATTTTGGAATAACACTCCCACTACTTCCCAAAACATTTCCAAAACGTACACTGACAATTTCAGTATTTTTAGAATCTACATTTTGAGCATAAAGCTCCCCAACCCGCTTTGTTGCACCCATAACATTTGTTGGGCGAACCGCCTTATCACTTGAGATAAAAATAAACTTTTGCACCCCATACTCAATACTTAAATCGATAATATTTTGCGTTCCAACAATATTATTGATAAGTGCTTCTTGGATATTTTCTTCCACCAAAGGAACATGTTTATAGGCTGCTGCGTGAATTACAATATCTGGCTTATATTTTTTAAATGTCTGCTCAAGCAAATCTTTCTCTACAATATTTTGTAAAACTGGAACTTTTTTAACTTTTGTTATTTTAGCATCAATACTATAAAGGTTAAACTCACTATGATCTAACAAATATAACTCTTTAGCACCATACGCTTCACACTGCAAGGCCAACTCACTCCCTATACTCCCACCAGCACCAGAGATAAGAATTTTTTTACCTTTTATAAAATTAGCAATTAAATTTTTATCTAAATCTTGTGGATTTCTTGCGAGTAAATCTTCAATGGAGATATTTTTAAGTACTGTTTTTGAATCAAAAAGTGTTGTTTGTTTAATCTCTTTTACACCATACGAAGAAAGTTTTTCTATTAAAAAATCTAACTTTTCTTTAGGTAACTCTTGTGTAAGAATAACCACTTCAATACCAAATTTTTCTATAACTTTTTTAATTTCATCTTCACTATAAACACGAATATTTTGAAAATAGTTTCCTGCTAATTTATTATCAAAAATAGCTTTTATAATATATTCATTATGGTTTAATATCTCATCTATTCTATTTGTTACTCCAAAAATTGCTGTTTTTTTCTCACCTATACTCCCTTTTTGTAAAAAAAGGCGTTTATAAAAACGTAAAAATGAAAGGAGCGACATAGAGAGGAAAAAATCTATAATAACAACTCCACGTGGAAATGGTTCAAAAAAAGAAAAACTCATTCCAATAGCCATTAAAAAACTATAAGCAATAAGATGTGCATATAGAAGTTTTTTATACTCATACGCTCCAAAAAAACGCCAAATCGTAAAATAGAGTTTAAAACTAAAAAACAAAAAAAGTTTTACAAGCACTAAAAAAAGTGCCATTTTATAAAGTGTTGGCAAAAAATATGGTGGTATCTCAAAATTAAAACGAAGTAAAAAACTTCCATAAATTGTAAAGAGAGTTATAATAACATCAAACACTACAAAAAATGTTATACGTTTTGCATTTGTTGGTTGTAACCATTTATGAAACATACTTTTTTATAACCTTTATCACTTTTTCTAGTTCATTAAAACTACTATTTGTTGGTGTTGGCAAACATAATCCTCGATTAAACAAATCTTCACTTACACCATTTAAAAAACTTTGCTCATTTTCAAAGAGTGGCTGCAGATGCATCGGCTTCCACAAAGGTCTTGCCTCTATGCCATTTTCTTGCAATTTTTGCACAAGTTTAAATGGGTCACTCTTTTTGAGTGTAACAGTTGTAAGCCATCTATTGCCAAAAGAATCTGGTAACTCTGGCATAAACTCTATCTCCTGTATATCTTGGAGTTGCTCTTTATACCATCTAAAAATTTCTCTTGTTTTTGCAATTCGCTCATCTAAAACTTCCATTTGTGCAATACCAATAGCAGCTAAAACATTACTTAACCTGTAATTATATCCAAACTCTTGATGTTGATAGTAAAGTGCATCCTCTTTTGCTTGTGTTGCTAAAAAACGAGCTTTTTCTATCCACTCTTTATTTTTGCTAACAAGCATTCCTCCACCTGAAGTTGTTAAGATTTTATTGCCATTAAAACTATATACCCCAAAATCGCCAAATGTTCCACTTTGTTTCTTGTTATAAGTTGCTCCTAAACTCTCTGCAGCATCTTCTATAAGGTAAATATTATGCTCTTTACAAATTTTTACTATTTGTTCTATATCTGCCATTTGCCCATAAAGGTGCGTTACAATTAAAGCTTTTGGTTTTTTTGGAAGTTTTTTAAGTGCTTCTTCTAAAAGCTTTGATGAGAGGTTCCAGCTCTTATCGCTATCTATAAAAACAGGTTTAGCTCCAACATACAAAATAGGAGCTACAGAACCAATAAAAGTAAAAGTAGAGCTCAAAACAATATCATCTTTTCCAATGCCAAGTACACGCAAAGCTAAATGAAGAGCTGAAGTAGCATTAATTACTCCTAGTGCATTTGAAATATTACAATACTCTTTAATTTTATTTTCAAACTTATCTAAATACTCCCCAACAGGGGCAATATAATTACTTTTAAAAACATCTTCTATATACTCTAACTCTTTGCCACTCATATGTGGAGGGGATAAAAAAATCATACCATACCCTTTAAAACTTCTACTATCTCTTTGCGAGAATTGACTTCAAACTCTGCATTATTTTCATACTCTTTGTAAATTCCAACAGGGTTTTTCAAGCGAATTGTTCTCCAACCAAGCTCTTTTGGTGCAAAAAAATCTTTTTTTGGGTTATCTGCAATATAAACAAACGCTTCATCTTTAAAATGTTGCATAACAAGTTCAAATGGTTTTTTATTTGGTTTTGCACTATGGTAAAAATCACTAAAAATTGGTTTTTGAATGTAGTGTTGCAACCCTAAAGTATCAAACTTATTTTGTTGCGTAATATAGTGCCCATCACTAATAAGTGCTGTTTTATACTCTTTTGCAAACTCAAGCAAAGTACGTGCTTGATTATCTAATGCAATATTTGGTTTTGCAAAACGGTAAATCTCTATAAGTTTTTGAAGCTTCACATCTAAGCTAAACTCTTCTAATAAAGCATTAAAAACCCTACCACTTCCACTTTTGTAAAACTCTTCAAGCATAAATGCATAACTTTGCTCAATTTTTAGATACTTACTAATATGCATAAAACCACTTTTTACAAAATCTATCTCATCATAAAGTGTATCATCTAAATCAAATACTAAAACCATTAAAAAACCACCTCAGCATCATAGCGAAGCATTGTTTTTCCATCTTGCCAATCTTGCATATAATGCAACTTTTTACCTAAAAAATCATCAACAACATATTGTGCAAAGTTTGCTCCACTTAACCAAGAAAGAGGATACCCTCCACCAAAACGGGGGTTTACCTCTATAAAATAGATATTTTTCTCTTTTGTGTAAAAAAGCTGCACAGTTATAGCACCATAAAAACCATCTATGCTTTGGAGTAGTTTTTTTACTTCGTTAATAATATGTTGATTTTTAGAGGTTCTTGCTTTGCTAACCTCTCCTGCTCTTATCTCTAAACGCCTACGTGGAACAATGCTAATACTCTCTTTATTTTGTGCTACAAAACAATCTACTGTAAACTCATCACCCTCAATAAACTCTTGAAAAATATAGTTTTTATTTGCTTGTTGTAGTTTTTTTGCTTCACTAAAATTGTTTACTTTCATAGCTCCAACAGATAATGAAGAGTTATCTAACTTCGCAAATAGTGGAAAGGAAGCTTCTTCTAAATTGTTTATTATTTTTGGTGTTTGAAATCCACGTGAACTAAAAAACTCCTCGGTAGAAGTTTTAAGATAAAATATTTCACACACCCTTACAGATGAAACCATAACCTTAGCACCTAACTTTTCAAAAAGCTCTTTATTTTTAGCTAAAAGTGTAAGTTCAGTGTCAATTGTTGGAACAATAATATCTATATTGTTCTTTTTTACAATCTCTAAAAGTGTTGGAATATACTCTTGAGTATTGATGTATGGAACTTCAAAACACTCCTTAACAAAGTAAGCAGCAGGAGAGAGTTTTGGGTTTGCATCGCACCCATAAACCTCTGCTACTTCTAAAAAATTCTCTACAAGCCTTACACGTTTACCTACACTTGTTATTAACACTTTAACCATTTTTGCTTCCTCTAAATTTTTCCATAGTTACATGCCCCTCTTGTGAGATTCCATCTTTTTTAAGTACTTTTAACACAGTTTGATATAAAATTTTCATATCAAACCAAAAGCTTAGGTTCTTAACATACTCTACATCGTACTTAAACTTTTCTTCCCAGCTAATAGCATTGCGACCATTTACTTGTGCTAAACCTGTAATGCCTGGTTTTACATTGTGACGTTTTTTTTGCTCTTGATTATAAAGTGGCAAATACTCCACAAGTAAAGGGCGTGGACCAATAAAGCTCATCTCCCCTTTTAAAACATTAAAAAGTTGTGGTAGTTCATCAAGGCTAAGGGAGCGAATCTTTTTTCCAACACCATAAAGCCTTTGTTCATCTGGTAAGAGTTCCCCATTTGCATCTACATCATTACTCATCGTTCTAAACTTATAAATAGTAAATATTTTTTCATCTTTACCAGGGCGATGTTGTGCAAAAACTATCGGTCTGCCAAGTTTTACGTAGATAAGCAATGCAACAACAATATATACAGGCAATAAAAGCACAATTAAAATAAATGCTAAAACTCTATCAAAAAGGGGTTTAAAAAAGTTTTTATAGATCATTATACACCTTCATATACTGTTTTACAACCTCCTCTATGCTAAACTCTTGCTCAATTTTTACTCTTGCATTTTTCCCTAATGTTTCACATAAAGTTTTATTTTGAATAAGCAAAGAGGTTTTTTGTGTTAAAAGTGTTGTATCTTTTATGGGTACTAAAAAACCATTGTAACCATCTTCTACAACCTCACGACACCCTGGTGCATTGGTTGTTATAAGTGGTTTTTGCATCGCTGCAGCTTCAAGAAGGGTTCTTGGAACCCCCTCTCTATAACTTGGAAGCACAAAGATATCACACAGTGCAATAAACTTTTTCACATCACTTTGAAACCCTAAATAGATTATATTTCCCCACGAAGGATTAAAAGAGTTTTTATTGCCACTATCTTGCTCCCCAATGTAGAGAAAAACAGCTTCATTTTTGAGTTTATTTGCCATAGCAATATACTCTTGCACCCCTTTATCTTTTAACACCCTTGCAACCATTAACACAACCACTTTATTTTCTAAATTGTACTTTTTTAGAAGTGCTCTATCTTTTGGTTGTGGGGCAAATTTTTTTACATCTACTCCACTACTGCGAATAAGCACAGCTTGGTTTTGTTTTACAATGTTGCGTTGAAGAAAAAGTGCTAAATCATCACTATTTTGAAACACCACTTTATTAGTTGTTTTTGCGCTTATTTTATAAAGTGTTTCAATTACAAAACGAATGAGCTTTGATTTTGTATCGTTATGAATAAAAAAGCTCCCTAGTCCCGTTACAGTGTTGATTCTTTTTTTATATCCCAAAAGGTTTGCGTAAATATTTGGTTTGTGCATAAATGTATGTAAAATATCTGGCTGAATCTCTTTTAGAACCTTTTGAATCTCAAAAAGTGTTTGCACCTCTTTTAAAGGGTTAAGACTTGCTCTATCTATATCATAAGCAACTGCTTTTATGCCAAACTCACTAAACTTGTAAAAAACCTCTCCACGTGGAACAATTGCATACACTTCATAATTGTTTTTGACAAGCTCTTGCATAATTGGTAAACGAAAAAGGTAAAGGTTTAAATCTAAATGACTAAGAAAGGCTATTTTCATACCAAATCTCCAAACTAAAAAGCAAATAGAGTATTTTTGCTCGTTGCTCTTGTGAAATTGTTGTTTTATTTTCCATAATATCTTGCACAAAACGCTCATCTATGAAATTTTTATAAAACCCTTTTGCTAAATAATCAAAAATCATCTCTTTTAAATCTTGCTCAACCCACTTTGTTAATGGTACTTCAAACCCCCTTTTTGGAGCATTGATAAGCTCTTGTGGCAAATAGCTTTTTGCAAGATGGCGTAAAATATATTTTGTACGCAAACCTTTTATTTTATATGGTATGCGTGGAGCTAACTCTAAAAAATATTTACTTAAAAATGGGCTTCTTCCCTCAAGTGAGTTTTGCATTGTAGCGATATCTATTTTCATTAAAAGCCCACCAAGATTTTTTTCAAAGTCCACGTAAAGCAATTTTTCAAAAGAGTTTAGAGGGATACTCTCTATAAAGTTATTTAACTGTGTAATCTTTTTTGAGGAGAAACTATATCTATCAACAAACAAGTTATTTAAAAGTGTATTGTACCACTCTATGCCATCTTTATTACTTAGTCGAATAAGCCTCTCTAAAAACATCAGTTTTGAGCGATTTTTTGGTTTTAGGTATGGAAGTAAAAAACTAAAATATTTCGCGATACTATCAAAACGATTTGCAAGAGGGACATAGCGTCTATACCCACCAAAAAGCTCATCTGCTCCATCTCCATTTAAAACCACTTTTACATATTTTCTTGCCTCTTTGCTTACAAAATAACTTGCAACTGCACTACTATCAAAAAAAGGTCTTCCATAACTTTGTAAAATATGCTCAATATTCTCTTTTACATCAAACTCAATATCTATAATATGGTGTTTTGTGTTGTACTTTTTAGCTACAAGTGAAGCTAAAGCAGATTCATCTATGCCATCTCTAAAGCGTACTGTAAAAGTTTGAAGCTCTTTATATTTACTTGCTTTTGCAACTATTAAGGAGCTATCTATCCCACCACTTAAAAATGCACCCACCTCAACATCACTAGAGAGTAAACGTGATTTTACAGATTGCTCTAGGGCTTCATCTACTAAAGAAAGAGATTGCTCAAAAGAGGTTATTTTTGACTCTTTGTAATACTCTAAAATATCAAAATATCTTTGTGTATGCAGCTTCTTTTGAAAATAGCCATAATGCCCCGCTGGAAATTCGCTAATTTCATTAAAACCACTCTCACAAAACCCTGTTGATAAAAAAAGATTTATATCATCACCATTAATGCTAAGTGGTAAAAATTTGAGTGTATTTATCTCACTTGCAAAGGCAAAATTTTGCCCTTTTTGGTAAATATAAAGAGGTTTTTTTCCCGCTCTATCTCTTGCTAAGAAGAGTTGTTTTGTTTTTTTATTGTAAATTGCAAATGCAAACATACCATCAAGTTTACTAAAAAGTTTTTCTTTGTACTTAATGTAGAGATACAACAGTGTTTCAGTATCTGATTTTGTATGAAAAACAAATTCACGTAGAGTTTTACGTAACTCTAAATGGTTGTATATCTCTCCATTAAAAACAATAACATACTCCCCATACTCAAAGGGTTGTTCTCCATGGGCAATATCTACAATAGCTAAACGTGTATGGATAAGATAAAAATTATTATCACTCCAAGCACTTTGTGCATCTGGCCCTCTGTGAAAGAGGGATTTTTGCACTTTTTTTGTATCGATGTTAAAATTAAATCCAGCTATGCCACACATCTATTTTTTTACTTTAAAAACTTTCACAAGTGGTGTTAAAATAACAGGTTCAAAAAGATCTCTATCATAATTTTCTAACACATAAAGTTGAATATATGTAGAGTTATAAAGCTCATCATTTAATACTAAAATTCTATTAAAGTTTGGCATATAAATTACATTTACATTAGAAGTTGGGTGAATCACTTTTTCTTGTCTATGTAAAATTCCATTTTTATCATACATAACTGTTGTAAATTTATGTATTGGAGCTCTGTTTTTTCCAATTTGAACAATCATATTTTGTTTTAAAATACGAATGCCATTGCCAAGCTCTATTGTTTGAGGAGTTTCACTAAAACGTTTTGCTTGATAGAAAAATGGCCTATGAGCAATTTTACCCGTTTGTAAATCAACATTACTAAAAAGTGCCACTGTTGGAAGAATATCTAACATTCTATTTGGTAAAAAAAGATAGATATCTTCTTTCACTTTTGGAAGTTTTATCTTATTTGATGCTATTAAATTTAGTAACTCTGAAGAATTATTTAAATTATAATTTTGCATCATATTTTTTAAATAATCTGTATTTAGTTTATTTTTGTAATTATATTCTGTTTGATATACATCTAAAATTGCCATATTATAAGCTGCTTGTTGTGCTCTTGTTAATATATAACTCACAGGATAATTTACATCTCCATTATGTTTTCCACCATCTATAAGTGTTTTTACATCTGCATAATAGCGAATAGGATAACCATAATCCCACCATGTTACTACATAATCTTCTCTTGAAGCTATCGTTTTTAGTTTCTCTAAAACTTTTACTTCTTTATTTGTAAATACAGTTGGAACTATATATGATTTTATATGTTGATAATTTGGATAAATAAACACTGACATAATAGCTAAGGAAATTCCATATATAACAGCTTGTTTTTTATGTAATAACGAAGCTACAAAATATGCTGCATAAGCATTTCCAAGTGCCAATGTTGGTACAGCAAATACTGTAAAACGAAGTCCACCCTGAATAGCAAAAAAACCAAGTACCATCAATGGTAATGAAATCATAAGTAAAGGAAATCTCACTAAAAAAACTATATACCCAACAACACCAACAATAAATGCAGGCCAACTTCCACTCATTCTATGAACAATTGTGTCATAACTTATATGTCCTGCTTCACGGACAGTATTTACTACACTAAAGTAGTGTAATGTATCGGCTGTTGTTTGAATATCTCTTGAAAAATAAGCATTATTCAGAACATTTGCAATATATCCAAAACCAATTACAATTAAATAAAGAGCTATAAATCCAAAAAGACTAAAAAGATACAATCTTTTATTTGTTGATTCTATAGCATACTCTTTAAAAAAACGCACATAAGCGATAGAAGTACCAATAAACAGAAAAATTTTCAAAATTGCAGCAATTGGTAACAATGGAATAAAGAGGAGTAAAAGGAAAAAGATATAATCATAATTCCCCTTTTTATAAATATATGTGTAAATAATACTCATAATTAATACACCATGAGCAATATTTATTAATCCTCCATGCCATGAAACCATTAAAAGTTCTAAAACTGGTGTAATAATAAAAAATTTTATATTATTTGAGCTAAAAGCAAATAATACAGACCAAATAAAAAATGTTGGTAATGTTACTGTTAACATATCAGTATCTAAATATCCAAACATTGTTCTATGGTATAAACTCCACACAATTCCAGCCATTAAAGCAGCTAAAAAACCAACAAAGGTAGAACCAGCTAAACGACCAATAAGAACTAAAGGAATTACAATTAAACTACTTACAAATCCAGGTAAATAAAAAATCAATATATCAAAATCTATAAAAGAAAAAAGTTTTGATGTAAATGCAATAAATCGAGCGATTAAACTATCTATAGGAGAAAGATCATTTATCTGATGTGTACCATGTAAAATATCACGTGCTCCCTCTATCCAATAATAACCATCGTTTGTATTGAGCATTAAATGACCGTTATACAAGAACTGTGTTACAGAGCCTATCTCCTCTACATAAATATAACGTAAACCAATATTAAAAATATAAGCAATTACTATAAATAAAAAAGTTACTTTTAATGTTGTTGTTTCTTTAACTTTATCCATATTATTTTTTTCATCCTCTCTATAAACTAAACAGATCTTCTTGCTTTTTTATTGGTAAATATTCAATCTTTTGTACTTTTGTTAAAAAATCTTTTATTGAATCTTTACTATCTATAAATACAAAATACCCCGTATATTGCTCTAAAATTTTAAATGAAGTTGAATTTTTAACTCCATATAAAACAATAGGCCTTTTTGCTCCCATATAATCTACCAGTTTTGATGGAAAAAAAGGTGAATTTTCTAAAGGAGCTTCTACTACTAATAGATAATCACTCTCTTTCATCTTATCTAAAGAATCCCTATAGCTAATTGTATCAAAGATTTTCACCTTTGCTTCTAAATTCCATCTCTTTACAAGTTCTAACTCCTCTTTTTTTATTTTTCCATAAAATCTAAACTCAATATCGTTACGTTTACACTCCTTTAAAACTTCCAAAATTTTTTTAATACTTCTTAAACCATAAATATTTCCCGTATGTGTGATAACTATTTTTTTACTCTTATTTGTTATATTTTTATAAAGAGCTTCCTCATATAAATGGGGATAAATAACTATATTTAGATGCTTATATTTTTGCAAATAAAGCTCTTTTGTTTTTTGTGATGTGACACTCATATTATCTACTAAATGTAAAATTTTTTTCTCTAAGTGACTATCTATCAATCGAAATACAATCCCCCTTTTATCATAAGGATTCATACTCCAAGGATCAGAAAAGTGACTTATCCACTCTATGTTTAACTCTTTTTTTAATTTATATCCAACTATATGATCACTAAAAGGTACAGAACGGGTAATAATCTTATTTATATTCTGCTCTTGAATAATCTTTTTAGCAGTTTTAAAAGCTATATCTCTCCACCATAGTTTTCTATCAACAATACCTAAAAGCTTATAAAAAATATGGCGATATTTCTCTAAAAAAAGTTTTTTTGTTCTTATAATATCTATTTTTTTATGAAGCAGTTGTGTATCTATTGTTTCAAAATCTGGATTTATGTGGGTTGTAAGTACAACTACGTTATGTCCCTCTTTTAGTAACTTTAAAACAAACCTTTGTGATTGTATAGATTCTGGTGATAAAATAGGTGGAAAATCGTAAGCAATTACTAAAATATTAGCCATCACAAACCTCATGATATAGTGATGCTTCTTTTTTTTCTAAAAGAGTTCCCTCGATGGCATAAAATCTTTCTAAAGCTTTTGTATTAACTCCATGATAATTATAGTGGCGAAGTTGTTGAATAAGTTCCTCTTTACTTTTAATATAAATTGGTACATCTTGTGCAAACTCTCTAAATGGGGTAATATCGCTACACATAACATCTAAACCACAAGCCATAGCTTCTAAAAGTGGAATTCCAAACCCTTCATAATCTGTTAATTGAATATTAAGATTTGCTTTATTATAGTAATGAATCAGGTCACCATTTTTTACAGCATGAATAAAGGTAACATCTAAATTATTTTTTTGTGCGTATTCTTGTAAACTTTGAGCCTCAGCTCCATCTCCTATTAATAAAATTTTCATATCAAACTCTTTTAGCACTTGCAATAAAATATCTTGTCTTTTTGGTTTTTCTAACCTACCAACCATAATAATATCATACTCTTTTTGTAGGTTTTGTGGATAGAAATCCTCCTTATAAACTTTATTGAATAGAACTTTTGTTTTTGATAAATATCTCTTAGGAATAGAACTAAAACATGCTGCACTCACACCTATAATTTGTGTTGTATGTTTATAAACATAGTACTCTTTTGGATACAAAAGCCAATATTTTATAGCTCTTAAAATATCTTTTTTGTAGTATATATAGCTTCTTATCTCTTGAAATACATTATGAATCGATACAATACTAGGAATTTTTTTATCTTGAGCAATTTTAACAGCAAAATATCCAGTAAGTGTTGGATTATATGCTCGAACAACATCTGCTTGAACATTACGTAGAGCTTCTAAAACTTCATTTAATTTTTTTTTGCTAAAAATATCTTTATAAGTTAATGGTTTAAAAGTAAAAAGTGTTACTTTAGCATTTCCAACAATGAATTGAACATCTTTACTATCTGCTTCCTCATCAGTAAAAGTTACAAATATAATCTCATCAAAAATATTATTTGGATTAAAATATCTCTTTTTTAACTCCCCTTTTTTTACATAAGCAATTAAAGGATCATTTGGTAAAATTATTGCTTTCACTTATCTCCTTTAGTAGTTGTAGCTCTTGTTGAACAACTTTATTTTTAGCTGCTATTTTTTTCATATCAATCGATGCGTCATGTGACATTTGCGCTATTTTATCTTTTATACTATCAATAATTACATCTATATTATGCCATTTATTATTTTGAATCCTTAGAGTTCCTCTTGTTGCATACTCTTTATTACCTGGTATATCTGAAGTAATTACAGGCATTCCAGAAATATTCATCTCACATACCATAACACCTTGAGTATCCCTTTTTGAAGGCATAATAGCTAAATCATACTCTTTTAATATATTTTTTAGTTCATCTTTAGAAAAAAGTTTCTCTATAAAAACAACATTAGCGTTATATTTTTTTGCTAACTGCTTGTGATACTCTAAAAGCTCCCCTTTACCATATAAATCTATAGAGTAGCGAGAATTACTAAAAGATTGAATAAGTAAATCTAAACCATAAGTAGCTCCACTATGTGGACGAATACATATAATTTTTTTCAGTATTGTTCGTTGTTGAAACTGAAATAATTCATCATCAACAGGATTTGAAATAAGCACACTTTTCTTTAGTTTTACATGTAAAAACTTCTCGGCTTCTTGCTTCATCCAATTTGAAACAACAACAATTGTTGGATTGAAATGTTTTATAAATCTATGCCATGTTATAAATTTTCTTATATCCTCTTTCAAACGTAATAAAAATCGTAATGGATGAAGTAGCTTATTTCCAGCATAAGGGTAACTAAAAGCACCACTTACACTATCAAGCCCATGCATCCAACATACTACTTTTTTATCTTTAAAATTTTCTAATACCAAATTTTTTTCATCAGGATTTGGAGCATGCATAGCAATAATATCAAATCCATTGTTTTTCATATTTGTAATCAAAAATTCTTTATCTCCTTCATATACTTGAATATTTTCATATATATAATTTATATTTCCCTTTTTTCTTAATTTATATACATTACATATATGCCCTTCTTTTAAATATTCTATTACTCTTGAATGCACATACATAGCATTATATGGATTATTTTGTGATGGATAAAGCTCACTCATAATAGCTATGTTCATTGAAATAACCTTTTTATATCAAACCTTATTTTTGTGTAGATAATATATATAAAATAGTGCAACTTAATATACTTAAACATCGTTTTGGGATCTTTTTTTAAAATTTTTATTAAACTTTCAAAATCTATTTGTGCTTTAAATGGTGTTTTATTTAAATATTGTAAATAAAAATTATTTGTAACTATCTCCTCTTTATGATGATAAAAAAAGTCTAAATACTCCCCTCTTCCTCTTAAAAAAAGGATATAGCGCAATGTTCGTATTGCAATATCGTATTGTTTTGGGTTATAAAAATATTGTTGTTGTATCTCTTTTTTTATAGAAATATCATAAAAATATTCATTCAGATAATCTAAATTGAGTGCTATATCTATCATAATAGTTCTATGCTGAAGCTTTTTGATAAAATACAATTTACTCGGTTTTGCTTTATACTGAAATCCAAATTGAATTAAAAATTCAATAACTTCCTTTTTTTGACTTTGATCTTTTAACGCTAAATCAATATCTTTATTATCCTCGTATAGCCCTTCATCTCTTAAAAGTGCACAGCTATACTTTTGTTCTAAGGTTTTTACAATAGATTCTATACTATCCATTTCTTATAACCTCAATTGTTCTATTTTTATTATCATTGTGTATTATTTTTCCATCTAAAAGTGTAACAATATATTTATATCTTTCTAGCTGCTTTTGAATCTCTTCTATGGAAAGTTCTGCTTTACGTTTATAAATCTCTTGAGGAGATGCAACAAGTAAAACAATTGTATGAAAATACCCTTGAAAAAACTTAACTATAAAATCCCTTTTTGGTAAATTCCACATCTCATCATTTTGCACAAAAATATCTATAACACTCCTATCTATAATACTATTTTGATGAGATTTTTTTAATTTTTTTAATTTAATCCAACCATCATAAAGAAGCAAAAATAAACTTAAATATCTCATAACTTGAGATTTAAAACTTTTTTTCACCCTTTGTTGTGTAAAACTTGTTTGTGATTTTTGTGATTTTTTTTGTGATTTTTTTTGTCTATATTTTAAAAGGAACGTCGCAGGGTTACGACTTCCACCATAAATATATGTATAACCATAGCTTTGTGCAAACTCTGTTGCAATAGTTGTTTTACCAACTCCATCTGGACCTAAAACCACAATAATCATAAAAACCCCTTAAATGCTCTTTTTTTCTTTATAAAATCTATTGCCTGATCTATTTCAGATTGCGTAACATATGCTAATAACTCTTTTTGTATATAATTAAAATACTCAAATCTATCTTTTGTTTTTTTTTCAAATTTTCTAAAAACTTCCACTAAATAATAGTGTAAAAAATCGTAATGTTTTATATTGTACTCTTGTTTATCATCCCAATCAATTATATAGGTTTTCTCTGCATAAAGTAAGTTTGTTTTATGAAAATCTCCATGAGAAAATCCTAATGTATTATAAATTTCACAAGAGAGTGTAAAAATTTCATTAAACGAGTATTCTTTTGGATAACTCTTTATATGTTGAAAAACACCTAAATTTTTATCTGCATAATAAAGATGAGGCAAAGTAAAGTTTTTAAAAGTGTAGTTATTAAAATTTTGGTAAAACTCTCCACTATAATCTGCATAAATTGCAACATATTTTTGAGCAATATCTTGTATAATAATTTTATTGTGATGAAAAAAAACAATCCCATCTTCAAAATACTTTTGAAACTCTAAAGATACAATATCTTGCAACTCTTTATATTGACTTTTATAGAAAAAGAATCTTATTCTATCTCGAAACGAGGGGTAAAGACTAAAGATATTTATATCTTTTGGAATTGCTATAAAAGGTTGTTTTTTATAGAAAAAAAGCTTATATTGCATCACTTTTTTATCCAATGGATAGCTTTATAGATATGCTTATAATGGTGCATATTAAAATACCTTACATCAAGATTTGATAATCTTTTTTTAAACAAATAAATACCATCTTCACGCTTTGAGCGGTTATGTGGATTATACCCTACTGTATCAAAATACTTCATCCCAATTTCATAAGATTTTTCTATTGCCCACCAGTTAAGATAGTGTAAAGCATTTATTTTATGCTTTTTTGCATAGTTTGCTACTGCTAAACCACCCCAATTCATAGTATTACCATAATAAGACAAAATTGCAGTTGCAACCATAGTGTCATTTTTAAATACACCTATTGGAAAAAAATATTGCGATTGAATATAAAATAAAAGATTATTCCTCCACCTTGTAGGAGAGATGAAAGCAAGGTTATCTCGTTGTTTTGCTTCATTTTTAATTTTTAAACTTTCATCAAAATCTTCTAAAGTTAACTCCCGTATTGTCAATATTTTTTTTGATTTTTTCACTTCATAACGTATTTTAGATTTATAACTTTTCCAAAGCTCATCTAAATCATAAATTTGGGTTATAAAGCTTCCCCACTCTTGTAATTGATAATGAAAATATTGATTAATCAATGCAGTATCACTAAACTCATAACCTAGTGAAAAATGTCTTAAACCTATAATATCTCTATTTTGTAATAACTCTTGAAGTAATATACTATACTCTTTTAATACCTCTTGATGGGAGACATCTCCAAACAAAGGAGAATGGGAAGCTGTGAGATATTTTTTAAAAAAAATATCTTTTGTATAAATAATAAACTCTATACCATTTCTAGTATAGATCTCATACTCTATACCAAAAGAGTTTTTTTTAAACTCTAACCACTCTTTATTTGCTTCTATTGTTATAAACTTATTCACTTACCACTTCTTTTAAATCTCTGTAAAGTTTTGTATCTATATCTTGTAAAATATGTAATATTGCATCTAATTTATTATTTTGAATAATATCATAAGGATCAAAATAGTGCGTTAAAAATAAGTTGTTCTCTTGTATAAACTTCAAAGTTATTTCAAACTCTTGAATAAATTTTTTATCATCTAAAATAAAAGGATTTTTCTTCCTTAACATATTCCAACTATCAAAAATAGCTAAAGGATAATGCATACTACACCCTGTTGGTATCTCTAAAATACCTTTATGCCAAAATGGAGCAGAAAACCCTTCTACCTCATTAGCTGCAGTGGAAGATGAATAAAAATAATTTAACTCTTTTAAAATATCATAAACACTCTCTGTATGCAAATTACCATAATGTGGTGTTCTAAAGCCAACTACTTCAATACCTAAAATATTATAAAACACCTCATGAGCTTTATAAATCTCATCTTTTTGTTCTTGATAGGAAAGTTTATTAAAATATCTATTAGCAGCCCAATGAGGGTTATTTGGATGTGTATAGGTATGATTTATAATCTCATGCCCTTGTTCTACTGCTTTTTTATGTATATCTGGATACTTCTTGACAAATTTTCCAATAACAGCAAAACCAGCTTTAATATGGTATTGTTGTAGTTTATCTAATAAAAGATCAAAAGCTTCAATATCACTTTCAAAATCAAAATCAAATGTTAAACTATATGTTGCTTTTTTAAATGGATTGTTCTGTTTTAAAAGGTATTGCTGAAAAAATAGTTCTGGATAACAATTGTGTATACAAGCCCTTTCTAACTTTTGAAGTATTTTATTTTTTGTTGGCTGCACAATAAAATTAGGATATCGCATCAATTACCTTTAACTATTTTTCCATCTTCTAAATGGATAATTTTATTACATTTATCTAATGTTGAAATTCTATGTGCAATTATAATCATAGTTTTTTGTCTTGCTAAAGTATATATCTCTTGCATTATATTTTGTTCTGTTTTAGTATCTAATGCACTTGTTGCTTCATCTAAAATTAAAATTTCAGGATCATTATAAAGTGCCCTTGCAATAGCAATACGTTGCTTTTGACCACCACTTAACTTAATACCATTTTCTCCAACTTGAGTATATATACCATCATTATGCTGTTCTAAAAACTCTAATATCTTTGCTTGTGCTAAAACCTCTTTCACTCTTTGTTCATCTGGTGCTTCTAAAAATGCAACATTACTTGCTATAGTACCATCTGCTAAATAGATAGACTGAGGAATATATCCTATCTTTCTACGCCACGATTTTAAATTTGATTTTGAAAGCTCTACACCATCAACAACAATAGAACCTTTTAATGGTTGATAAAGCCCTATAAGTAAATCAACAAGAGTAGATTTTCCACTCCCACTCTCCCCTACAATACCAACTTTCTCCCCTTTTTTTATCACTAAAGAAATATCCTCTAAAACATTTTTTTTACCATCATAACTAAAAAAGATATGTTGCAATTGTATCTCTTGAGAAAAAGAGATGGTTTTATCTTTTAAACCTTCATTTTCATATAAAAGCTCATTATGCACAATATCTAAAGATTTGGAAAAAAATAATATTTGATTATAAGATGTAAAAATTCTATTAACACTTGGCAAAAGTCTATATAAACCAAGAACAAATACCATCAATAATGGTAAAGCCCCTTGTATATCTTGTTGATATTTCATAAGTAAATAGATAATAATAATAGTAACTAAACTAAATCCCAACATCTCTAAAAATAATCGAGGAAATTGACTTAACGTCGCACTTTTACTTTTTGCAGTTGCATATCCAGAACTAAACTGTGCAAAATGTTGTAATACTTCTTCATCTTTATCTTTTAATTTTATAATTTTATAATTTCCAAATGAAGCAGTAAGAATTTCATAAAAATTTTTTTGAAATTCTGCACGCTCTTCACCAGCTTTTTTAATTTTAAAAGAAACAAAAAAACGCAATAAAAGAACATTAATGCCTAAAAAGAATGTCAATAAAAATGTCATTTTCCAATTAACTAGAAGCAACATACCATACACAAAAATAAGAACAAAAATTTCACTACTCATAAACAATGCAAAAGAGATTAACTGAACAACATTACTTGCCTCATCTACTATATTTTTTGTCAAAAAAGAGGAGTTTTTTCCTATAAAGTGATGATAATGCATCCCCATATAATTTTCAAATAACTTATAGGCTATAACATGATATCTACCTTGAGCAAAATGATTAAGAATATAAAAATATATATAATTAACAACAGCTCTAAAAATATAAAAAACAACTAGAAAAAATCCAAATGAAACAACAAACTCTAAAGGTGATTTAAATGCAAACATATTATATAAAAAAAGAAAATACTCGTTTGATTGAACTTTAGAAAAATCACTCGCTAGAGAGATAAAAGGCATAATAAGCCCAACACCTATAGTCTCTATTAATGAAATAAAAATGGATAATAAAAGTAAGACAATTAAAAAACGTTTATCTTTACGTGAAAGCAAAAAAGATAATTTTTTTAACACTCTCTAAAGTCTCCCATCAACATCATCAAGCACAGCTTTTATATCAAACACCACTTGATTCTTATTTTTAAACTCTAAACCTTTATACTCATTATGAGCAACAGCTAAAACAATAGCATTATATTCATCATAGTTTGGCTTTTGTATGAGTTCTAACTTATATTCTCTTTGTACTTCATCTTTATCTGCCCAATAATCTGTTACATCAACATTGCATCCAAACTCTTTTAGTTCTTGTATTACATCAATAACCCGTGAATTTCTAATATCTGGACAATTCTCTTTAAAAGTTATTCCAAGAACAAGTACCTTTGCACCCTCTATTTTATGCCCTTTTTTAATCAGAAGCTTTATCACTTGATTAGCTACGTAGATCCCCATATTATCATTAAGTCTTCTTCCAGCTAAAATAATCTCTGGATTATACCCAACCTCTTGAGCTTTATATGTTAAGTAGTATGGATCAACCCCAATACAATGTCCACCAACAAGACCTGGTTTAAATGGTAAAAAGTTCCATTTAGTCCCTGCAGCTTCAAGCACTGCATTAGTATCAATTCCTAGTTTATTAAAAATAAGTGCCAATTCATTTACAAATGCAATATTTATATCTCTTTGAGAGTTTTCTATAACTTTAGCAGCTTCTGCTACTTTTATACTAGGAGCTAAATGTGTTCCAGCAGTTATTATACTTGCATATAAATCATCTACTTTTTTAGCAATCTGTGGTGTACTACCACTTGTTACTTTTAAAATCTTTGTAACAGTGTGTTCTTTATCTCCTGGGTTAATTCTCTCAGGGGAGTATCCACAAAAGAAATCTTTATTAAATTTCAATCCACTCTCACGCTCTAATATTGGTACACAATCCTCTTCAGTTGCTCCTGGATACACAGTAGATTCATAAATAACAATATCATCTTTTTTAAGAATTTTTCCAACAGACTCACTCGCTTTTAAAAGTGGTGTTAAATCTGGCTTTTTATGTTTATCTATTGGTGTTGGAACTGTTACAATGTAGATATTACACTCTTTAATATCCTCTAGCTTATTAGTAAACTCCATTCCATTACCAATTGCTTCTTTTACTTGAGCTTCATCTAATTCTAGAGTTCTGTCATATCCACTTTTTAACTCATCTATACGCTTTTTGGCTATATCAAAGCCTATCACTTTATATTTTGAGCTAAAAGCATGAGCTAGTGGGAGGCCTACATAACCTAGACCTATAATTGCAACAGTATCCACTTAACTCTTCTCTTGTTTTAACTTCTCTTTTAAAATAATCTTTCCAGCTTCAACACCCGGTTGATCATATGCATCTATATACATAAATTTTGCAGTAACAGAAGTTAAAAGCTCATACTCATACATAAGCCCTGCAATAGCTCTTTCACAAATTCCATCTATCACAATTACATCACACGGGATGTCATTTAAATTATTTATAGCTTCAATTGTAGCATCAGCCTGTTTATTAATTAAATCTGAAAACTCAATACCATTGAGATAATCCAACTCCTCTAGTCCTTCTAAAGTTACATCAGGTATAGCACAATTACTATTGAAGTTTTCTACTTTAATAACAGTTATAGTTTTATCACGACGCCCTTCAACAATAAGTTGTAAAAAAGAGTGTTGATCAATTGGGCCAATAATCCCAATTGGTGTTAAACCTTGGTTTGAATTGTTTACATCAATTTTTCCTAAAGATTCACCCCAAAGTTGTACATACCATTTGTTAAATCCCTCTAAACGTGAAGAGTATGTAAAAAGTACATTTATATTAAATTTATTTTTAAACTCCACAAAAAAACGTGCTTTTTTCATAATACGTTTATACTCTTCACCTTTATTAAAAAAGGCATCGTGTATCTCTTGTGCACCACCTAAAAGAGCATCTATATCTATACCAACAATCGCTAACGGTAAAAGTCCAACAGCACTAAAAACAGAAAAACGCCCACCAACATTTTTTGGAATCTCAAATGTTTTCATACCATGAATTTGTGCATAACTATTTAGTTTTGAATCATTTTCAGTAATAATTAAAGTATTATTTCTATCTATCTTTACAAGTGTATGTAAAAACTTAAAAATAGATACAGTTTCAACAGTTGTTCCAGATTTAGAGATAACAATAAACAAAGTATCTTCTAAATCTACATTCTCAATTTTAGAGCGAATATCAATAGGATCTGTAGTTTCTAAAAAATAGAGTTTTTTCTCTAAAGGACGAGAGTGTTTTAGGTATTTATAAATCGCATATGTACCAAGTGAACTTCCACCAATTCCTATAACAACAATATATTTTTGTTTAACAGTTTTTGCATATTCTTTAATTTGAGTTGTATCTTGAAATGGAAGGTTATAATACCCTCTTACTTTTTTCTCTTCTATAATATTTTGAAAAACCTTATCGTTAGAGAGAGTTGGGTTAAAGTTATCACTATATTGCATCATCTTACCTTTGTTTATATAAAAATACAGGGTATTTTACCCTATTATCTTGAAATTCATATTGAAAAACAATATTTTTACCAATTTTTGGTATAAAATGTTTTCTTTGGTAGTTATTTAAACCATTTTCAATTTTTACAATATCGCCATTTTTACGTTTACACATAAATGCAGCTAAAATATTTTTCCCAACTGCTTGTCTATGTCCAATTACAACACAACTTTCTTGTATTGGTTTTGCAAATAGACTACTAAAAAAGAAGAGTAGCACTATAAAGTTTTTCATATTTTTCTATCTTTAATTCATACTGGAGTGTCTCTTTTTTATGCTTTTTAGCACCTTTGCAAAGAAGTTTTAATTTTTTTAAAATAATTTTTAAAACCTCTTTTTTCCTTTTTGTAACCTCTAAATGTTTCTCTAGTGCATAGACTCTAAATCTATCCATACCCCAATATTTTGTACTTAACTGGTCATTTGCACCACCATATTTTTTGCAAAGTGACTCATTTAAAAGTTTTACACTACTAAATTCATTGACTCTCAACCATAAATCGTAATCTTCACAAACCTCTAAAGTGGTATCAAACCCACTATATTTCAAAAAACATCTTTTTGTAATCACAACAGAGGATGGTGCAATATTGCAATACTCTAAATTTTCTAAAAAAATATCTTTACCAATTTTTTGAAATTTTTTTGGAATATTTATTTTATTACCATCTTTTATCCACTCTTCAGCAGTATAGCTCATACAAATATTTTCATTTTTATGAAGCTTTAGTTGTTTTTGAAGTTTTGTTTTTTCCCATTCATCATCTGAATCTAAAAAAGCAATAAGCTCCCCTTTGGCAAGGCTAACACCAAAGTTACGTGAAAAACTCACTCCTCTATTTTGAGGGAGTTTTTTATATATAATATTTGGAAAATTTTGTTGTACTTTTGAAGTTTCATCATTTGAAGCATCATCAACCACTATCACCTCAAAAGGTAAGAATGTTTGAGAAAAAACAGATTTAAGTGCACGTTGAAGTTGATTGTAGCGATTATATGTTGGAATAACAACACTAATTCGCACCCTACCAAACCTTTAATTCATTATATAAACTATCTCTCTCTACAGGTGTGAACCCACTATCTTTAATAAGCCCTACAAACTCATCTAACGCCATACCATTTGCACTTTTTGCACCAGCAGCAGAGTTAATAGACTCTTTTTCTATCGTTCCATCTAAATCGTTTGCACCAAACTCTTGTGCAACAAGCGCTAAATTGATTGTAGAAGTAACCCAATACGCTTTTAAATTTGGAACATTATCTAAAACTAAACGTGAAACTGCCATTGTACGTAAGATCTCATTAGCTGTAACTGCACGCTCCACTTTTAAGTAGTTATTTTGTGTTTGATATACTAGAGGGATAAAACAGTTAAATCCACCTGTTTGTTCTTGAAGTTCACGAATTCTCAGCATATGATCAATTCTATGTTCACGACTCTCAATATGCCCAAAAAGCATTGTTACATTACTTTTTTTGCCACGCTCATGCCATTTTCTATGTATCTCAAACCATTGATCTGATGTCACTTTACCTTTACAGATAAAATCTCTTATTTTTTCATCAAAAATCTCAGCTCCCCCACCAGGCATAGAATCAACCCCATTTTTCACCATTAAATCTAAAATTTCATCATAACTTTTACCATAATGACGAGATAAAAAATCAACCTCAGCAGCAGTTAATGCTTTTACATGAATATGTGGAAACTGCTCTTTAATTTTTCTAAAAATAGAAAGGTACCAATCAAGTCCAGTATCTGGATTGTGAGCTGAAACTATATGCACCTCTTTTGCTCCACGTGCATCTACATCTGCTACAATTTTTAAAATCTCTTCATGGCTCATTGTATAAGGATTTGGATTTTTTCTATTTGCTGAATATGCACAAAATTTACAAACATCTGCACAAATATTTGTTGGATTGATATGGCGATTTATATTAAAATAACTCTTTTTTCCATGAAGCTCTTTTCTTTTGGCATCTGCTAATTTCGCTAATTCAAAAAAATCCATATCGTACAGTTCTAACGCTTCTTGCATAGAAAAGCTCTTGTTTTGCATACTCAACTACCTTTTTTTTCGCAATTATAGCAAATTTGTATTATAATTGTTAAAAACTGCACAAGGTGCACAATGGATCTTTTACTCGAAATAGAAAATACAATAACAAACAATGGTACAGATTTTGAACTCTCTAAACATTTTAAAGCTTATATAAAAGAATACAAAAGCTCACTGCCTGAACTTTTTGAAAAAAACCAAGGTAAAGACTTTTTAGTTCGCCACACTAAAAAACTCGATAGTATCATCGCTTTAATGTACAAAACAGTTTTACGCCGCACTTTTGGAAACTATCTACCAATGAGAAGCTCTATTCCAATTGCTGTTGTAGCACTTGGAAGTTATGGAAGAGAGCAACTTTGTGTACATAGTGATATTGATCTTCTTATAGTGTATGAAGATATAGAGGGATACAATGTAAAAGCAATCATTGAAAAACTTTTTTATTTGGCTCTTGATTCTGGTTTAAAACTAGGACACCGTGTACATACCACAAAAGATCTTTTTAAAGCTGCCAATGAAGATATCACAATTCGCACCGCTTTAATGGAATCTCGTTTTATTACAGGTTCAAACTACACATGGTACGCTACACAAGAACAACTTACAAAAATTCGCCTTCACAATCAAAAAGAGTTTATTTTTGCGAAAATAGAGGAAGCTCAAAAACGACGTAAAAAGTATCCACTCTCAATGCAGCCAAATATTAAAGAGGGAGTTGGGGCACTTCGAGATTCACAACTTCTTTTTTGGATAGCACAAACAATTTATGGAATTCACACTCTAAAAGATTTAACAAAAATCCTCTTTAGTGAAGAGGAGTACAAAAAATATAGAACTGCATTAGAGTTACTCTATAGAGTTAGAAGTGCTCTTCATCTTATCACCAACAAACATGAAGATAGACTCCTTTTAGAGTATATGCCTCAAGTTGCGGCAATGCTTGGGTTTAAAAATGAAACTAAACTTATTCCAAAAGTACTACAAGCACAATGGCAAATCAACAACTTTACGCAAATCTTTGTAAAAAAGATAGTTCGCCCCTATCTTGTAGATATGCACAACTTTGTAATGCTAAAAAAACATAGAATCTCTAAAGGAATTTCTATGTTTGAAAATCGCCTTGTAGCATCTTATAGGTTAAAGCCTCAACCAATCAATACTCTTTTAGAGCTTTTACTTAAGCTAGAAGATAAACCTTACCATTTTGATGCAGGTTTTTTACAACTCTTTACAACTGCAAAAATTAAACATCCACTTAAGAAAAAAACATACAATCTTCTTAAAGAGCTTTTTAAAAAAGAGTATGTTGCACAATTTTTAGAACTCTTTTACAATGCAGGTATTTTACATGAACTTTTTGGAAACTTTAGAAAAGTCTTACACCTTCCTCAGTTTGATGGCTACCATAAATACCCTGTTGATATCCACTCCATTAAAGCACTTCAAGCTTTAGAAAATATTGAAGATAGTTTTGTTTTAGAGCTTTATAACACATTAACAACTCAAGAGAAATTACTTCTTAAAGTGGTTACACTCTTTCACGATACAGGAAAAGGGCGCAAACAAGACCATAGTGAAGTTGGTGCAAAACTTATTGGTGGATTTGCACAACATTTAGGATTTCATGTAAATGAAATAGAGATCGCCTCTTTACTTGTAAAAGAGCACACAACAATGAGTAATGTTGCATTTAAAGAAAATATTTTTAATGAAAAAACACTCTATAAATTTATGTCGAAAGTAAAAACAACAAAAAATCTTCAACTTCTTTATGTTTTAACCTATGCGGATATTAAAGGCGTTGGTGGAGATGTTTACAACTCTTTTAATGCAAAACTTTTACACGATTTATATACACATGCTTTAGAAGTTGCACAAAATAGTAACCGCATCACCGATGCTACAAAACGTTTAAATATTGAAAAACGTCTAAAAAATAATCCTAATTACAAAGCACTTCCCTCTTTATTGCAAAAAAAATTACTTCGTGTTGAGTCTAACCTTTTCTTTTTTAAACACTCAGTTGAAGATATTATCTCCATTGCACAAAAAGCGCGTGCAACAAAAGAGTATAGTTTTAGTATAGATACAAATGGCTCTTTAAGCATTGAAATTTTTAGAAGAATTCCACTCAATATTGGGTATCTTTTAGCAACACTTAGCCATTTAGATATCGCTTCAATGGAGATTTTTACACTCTTTGATGAGATAAAATATTTTAAAATTGAGTTTATTAAAAACATTATAAATGAGGATGAACAAGCAATAGCTGAGATTATAGAAAAAGCTTTTGATATGAGTGTAGTACCACCTCTAAAAGATGTAAAAATAAAAAAAGAGCAAATTACCATAGATTGTGAGCACTCTTTAACTCACGCAGAGATTAAAATTCAAACAGCAAACCAACTTGGATTGCTTGCTTATGTAATGGATTGTTTTGAAAAACTAAACATCAATATAGTTACAGCCAAAATTCACTCCTCGAAACATAAAGTAAGAGATAGCTTTTTAATGGAAAAACAAAATAATATATGCAATAATACTGCAGAAATTTATGATTTATTAACAAAAGGCAACTAAATGTGTGGAATTGTTGGTTATTTAGGTGAAGGAAACTCTAAAGAGATTTTACTTCACGGATTAAAAGAGTTAGAGTACAGAGGGTATGATTCTGCTGGAATTGCAATTTTAGAGGGTGATAATTTTTCTAGCTTTAAAGCAGTTGGCAAACTTGTAAACTTAGAAGAAAAAACTAAAGATTTCCAAACAAAAGGTTTTAGTGTTGGAATTGGCCATACTCGTTGGGCAACACACGGAAAGCCAACAGAGCTCAATGCACATCCACATCTGGGAGAAAGCTCTTATGTTGTGCATAATGGTATTATAGAAAATTATGCAGAATTAAAAGAGGAGCTTTTAGCTGAGGGTGTAAACTTTTTAAGTCAAACAGATACAGAGGTGATTGTACACCTTTTTGAAAAAAACTTAAAAGCTGGACTTCAACCATTTAAAGCGTTTGAAAAAACTGTACAAACACTTGATGGTGCTTATGCAATTTTACTTATCACTAAAGGGGAAGAGGAAACTATTTTCTTTGCAAAAAATGGCTCCCCTATGCTTGTTGGTATCACTCAAGACTCAAATGAGAAATTTTTTGCATCGTCAGATACACCACTTATTGGATATGCAACAGAAGTAAACTACTTTGAAGATGGTGATTATGGATACGTAAATAAAGAGGGAATTGTAATTTTCAATGAAGAGGGAGTAAAAAAAGAGCCATCTTTTAAAACACTTTCTCAAAATAAACTCTCTGCACAAAAAGATGGGTATCGTTTCTTTATGGAAAAAGAGATTTATGAACAAACAAATGTTATTTCAGATACTCTGCTTGGGAGATTACATGATGAAGAGGTAGTGTTTGATGAACTTCCATCTGATCTATTTGATGGCATAAATGAGATAAAACTGTGTGCTTGTGGAACATCTTACCACTCTGCACTAAGTGCTTCATACCTTTTTGAGCGTTATGCGAGGGTAAAAACTTCTGTTGAGGTAGCAAGTGAACTTCGTTACCGTGACCCAATTTTAACAACAGATACTCTTTTTGTAGCTATTTCACAAAGTGGAGAAACAGCAGATACACTTGAAACACTTAAAATGGCTAAGGAAGCAGGTCTTAAAACACTTGTTATTTGTAATGTAGATAACTCCTCTATGGTTCGTTTAGCTGATGCTTCGATTTTAACACGTGCTGGAGTTGAAAAAGGTGTTGCTTCTACAAAAGCTTTTGCTACACAAGTAACTGTATTTTGGATGCTTTCGCTCTATCTTTCTCAAAAGAAACAAACTCTTTCAAATGAAGAGTTAAAACGTCAAATTTGTCTTTTACGTGAAGTTCCAGCAGCAGTTGTTGTAACAGATGAACTTCATGAAAAAATGAAACGCCTCTCAAAGCGTTATTTACACGGACATGGATTTTTCTTTATTGGGCGTGATATCTTCTTCCCACTTGCATTAGAGGGGGCTTTAAAACTTAAAGAGATTAGTTATCTCCATGCTGAGGGTTATCCAAGTGGAGAGATGAAACATGGTCCAATTGCTCTTGCAGATCCTGAGCTTTTCACAATTGCCCTACTTCCAGAGCATATGCTTTATGATAAAGCAAAAAGTAATGTGGAGGAGCTTAGTGCAAGAGATGCAACTATTTGTGCTATTAGCCCACTTCCATTTGATAAAGCAGATGATTATATTGCAACAAAAAAACAAAAAGATTATATGCTTGAATTTTTTGAAATGATGGTTGTAGTACAACTCCTTTCACTTGAAGTTTCTATTAGATTAGGAAATGATGTAGATATGCCAAGAAATTTAGCAAAAAGTGTAACAGTCGAATAAAAAAAATTACACTTTAATAATAATTCATCAAACTTTTACTTTATTTGAGTTAGAATTCAACATTATTCTAGCTTCAAATAAAGGTTCTTCTTACTATGCAATCAAAAGCAAAACTTCTCCTTTCAATTACACTTCTTATGTTAACGCTTTCTGTTGCTACGGTTGTAAATATGTCTCTTAACTTTAGAGAGTACTCTATAAAAACAGCCACACAAAAAGCTGAAACTATTGCAGATATTGTAAAAGATGGTCTTACTGCCCATATGGTCAATGGTATTATGGATAAAAGAGCATACTTTTTAAATCAACTTACTCATAATCAAGAGATTGAATCTATTCGTATAGTACGTTCTCAAAATGTTATTAAACAATATGGAGATGGACTTTTTCATGAACAAGCTAAAGACAATATAGATAAACAAGTGCTTGAAACTGGAAAAATGCAGCGAGATATTATAGAAGATAAAGGAAAAGTACTTTTACGCTTAACTATTCCTTATATTACAGAAGATAGTCTTCAATCTCCTAGTTGTCTTTCATGCCATGATGTAAAAGTTGGTGATGTACTAGGTGCTATTAGTATGGAATTTGACATTACATCTCTTAGAACAGATACCGTATCTACTATTATTAAAATTATGTCTATTACTCTTGTCTTTGTTCTTTTAGCACTTGTTGTTATTAACTACTTTATAACTCCGTATATGAGTCTTTTTAAAGACCTACAATATGGTATTAAAAAAGCATATCGTGGTGATTTTACATATGAATTTCACACTTCTGTACATGGAGAGCCAAAAGAGTTTATAGATAAACTCAATATCCTATTTAGAAAAATGCAAGAAGCTTTTGGGGATATTAAAAATGATCTTGGAACTTTTATTCCTAATAATACTTCATCACGATCAAAAGATCCTCTTTATGAAGCAAAAACAATTATTAAAGAACTTTCTGATATTTATAAATTTAAAAAGACTATAGAACTAGATAGAAGTAAAAATATTGTTTACTCAAGACTTGTCACGGTGTTAGAACATAAATATAATATTAAACATTTTGCATTTTACGAATTAAATAACATTACACTCCATCGTAAACTGATCTATATTACAGATGGTGAACCAATTTGTAGCTCTGCAGCAAATAATGATTCAACACTCTGTCGTGCACATAGAACAAAAACAGATGTAATTTCAACTGAATTTGAAAATCTTTGTCAGGCATGTGAAGTAAAAGAGGTTGATTATGTTTGTATTCCATTTAGTATTAACAAAGATCATTCTTTAGTTATATCAATGACAGCAAAACATACAGATGATTTAAATAGAATTAAATCTCTTATTCCTAGTATTAAACACTATCTTGATGCTGCTCAACCAGTAATTGAAAGTAATATTTTAATGGACAAACTCCGCGATACATCTTTACGTGATGCAATGACAGGACTTTACAACCGCCGTTTCTTAGAAGAGTTTATTGACCAAGTAATGAAACAAGTCCAACGTGAAAAAGAAACTTATACAGTACTTATGCTTGATGTTGACTTCTTTAAACAAGTAAATGATACATATGGTCATGATGTTGGAGATAGAGTTATTAAAGAGATTGGTACAGTTGTAAAAAATAGTATTCGTGAATCTGACCTTGGTATTCGCTATGGTGGGGAAGAGTTTGTTGTTTTACTCCACAATGCAACAGATGAAGGTGCAATGCATGTTGCGAAAAAGATCCACTCTAGTTTTGCTGAACTTGTATTTGATGTTGGTAATGGTCAAACTATGCAAAAAACAATGAGTATTGGTATAGCTAAATACCCAACAGATGGTAATACAATTTGGAAATGTATTAAGTATGCAGATACTGCACTTTATGTTGCAAAAACAACAGGAAGAAATAAAATAGTTCGCTACACTCCAGAGATGAGTGATGATGATACACTTCGCTAACTAAAGGGGAGGTTTACTCCTCCTCTTTGCTATTTTTCTCTACCATCTTTTTATACTTTTCATCTTTTGTAATTAAGCCCGCTTCATATAAAAACTGACTTGGAACAAAGTTTTGTTTTTTTACTTTATCGTACTTGGCAAAACTTAAATACAAAATATCTTTAGCACGTGTAACTGCTACATAAAATAGACGCCTCTCCTCCTCAATAGAACCACCTCTAACCATCAGTTTTCTATTTGGAAAACGTCCATCCATCAAGTCTATGACATACACCTCTTTATACTCTAACCCCTTAGAAGCATGGATAGAAAGAAGATGCACACCCTCCCCTTGCGTTAAATCGGATGAACCTAAAATCATTGCATTTAAAAATCGCTCATGCTCTTTATATGGTTGTGCAAGGTTAATTAAAAGTGGTGCTTTTCGCTCAATTTTTAGAAGTGATTCACTCTTTAGTTTTTCATCTACACTACCATCTTTTAGTGTAGAGCGTTTTGTAGCTAAGAGATCTTTTATATACTCATAAATTTTAGAAGAAGCGATTTTTTGCACAACAAAAGAGGGAGATTTTTCCCCTTTTAAATCTCTATAGATCAAATAAAAATGGTATAAAAATGTAGCACTCTCTTTTGTGAGTTTTGGGTACTTTAAAATAGGGTTTCTCATAAACCTCTCTTCAAATCCAAGCTTTGCATATTTTCCTACACTTCCAAGCTCTACATTTTCATCAAAAAGTCCAAGTTGGCGATTGAGTTTTCTCTTTTCAAAGGGATTTTTTATCGATTCATCTGGAGCGTATAAACCAAAAAAGAGTTTGCCATGCCCTAACTTTTTAAGAGCCAAATAAAGCTCTTTTGCCATCGCACTTCCAATACCACGTGCAAATTCAAAAATATGAATAAACGCCATCATATCTGATTCATTCACTAAAAGAGTATAAATATCTAAAATAAATTTTACCTCTTTAGCGTCAAAAAAACTTGTACCCCCACGTCGGCG
Source organism: Helicobacteraceae bacterium (assembly GCA_027063225.1). Taxonomy (GTDB): domain Bacteria; phylum Campylobacterota; class Campylobacteria; order Campylobacterales; family Sulfurimonadaceae; genus Sulfurimonas. Next base: position 100,959 of record JAMOSG010000022.1, read on the forward strand.
ACACCCAATTTCAAGTTCACGCAAAGCCACCTCTATTCCATCTGCTGTGGAATTATTTCTAAAAATAACTGCTATCTCATCATTAGATGTTTGTGTTGTTGCAATTTTATGAGCAATGCCATGGTACTGCTCAAAAAGCTCCTCATACGCTAAAAGTGTTGGAGGTGTTGTTATATCTTTGCGTGTAACTTCAAGCTCTTTGGGGTAGATGCGTTCATTGTACTGAATAACTCTATTTGCTAAAGATAAAATAGGCGCGCTTGAGCGGTAGTTTTTAACTAAAGTATGCACTTTTGCTTCAGGGTATTTTTTTACAAAAGAACCAATAATCGAAATATCTGCTCCATTAAAAGCATAAATACTTTGATCATAATCCCCAACACAAAAAAGTGATGGTGGATTCATAGCATCTATAAGTGTTCCTTGAAGTGCATTTGTATCTTGGTACTCATCTACAAGCACCTCTTTGTAACCTAGATCTGTTTTTTGCGCTAAAGCTCTAAAATTTAAAAGTAGATCATTAAAGTTTAAAAAACCATACTCTTTTTTTAATGTTTCAAACTCATCTACAACATCTGCATAAATTAGCGCAAACTCCTCATGCTCTGGTGCTGTTTGTTTTACCCAACTCTCAAAATCTAACTCTAATTCTGTATTTTGGTAAAGTCCATACATATCGTACAAATAGTTTCCACCATAAGGGGTTACTTTTGTATCAAAATGGGCAAAAGAGCGTTTTTCAAACACACTACGAAAAAGAGTTTTAAGTTCACGTTGTTGTTTTAAAACCACCTTACTATCTGCTTTTTTAAGCCATCTGTATGAAACTGCGTGAAATGTTCCCGCTTCAATTTTTGAAGCAACTTTGTTTCCAAAAAAAGAAGCAACCCGCTCTACCATCTCTGCTGCTGCTTTATTGGTAAATGTTAAAAGTAAAATCTCTTGTGGCTCTATGCCAGATTGCAACAAATAAGCAATTCTTCCAACAATGGTAGAGGTTTTTCCCGTCCCTGCCGAAGCGATAATAAGATTTTGTTTATAGGTAGAAGTAGCAGCACTATATTGCTGCTCATTGAGTGAAGAGAGAGGCATAAACTACTTACAACCCCAAGCACTCACCATTTGTGAATAGTATGGAGTGTTGCGTTTGCCAATAAAACTATATGTTCCAATACTTAAGTTAAAGTTTGTACTATTAACCTCTATGCCATCTTGACAAACAATTGTTTTACCTTGTCTAAAATGAAGCACTGCTTGAAGCATCTGTTGCTCTTTTTGAGCTGTATAAGTGTTATAAAGGTAAGCAAATAAAACAAAACTACCAAACACTACACCAACTAAAGTTTTTTGTTTTGTTGTAAGTTCAGTAAAAAAGTGCATTATAAGTACAATTAAAACAATAAGAACAACTGCTACAATATAGCCCATCTCTACCCCTCTCTCATTTGGTATGTAATATCACCTGCACCAAATCCTATAATAAACCCATCTTTATAAGTTTTTAACTCTTGCATACCATCTAAAAGTGTTACACTTTGGTTTGCATGAAGTACATTTGTTGCAAAAGTTGGGTTATATTTTGCAAACTCTTTTGCAAAATCTATTGCAATCTCCTCTTCACTTGCTGCCCAAACAGGTAAAATCACAAGTTCATCAACACCCTCAAAACACTCAACAAATGCTTCTAAATTATCGTAAGTTCTTGAGTATTTATGGGGTTGCCAAATCGCTACTATTTTAGAGAGGTTTTTCAGTTTTGCATACTCTTTTGCAGAACTAAGTGTTGCTTTTATCTCTGTTGGGTGGTGTCCATAATCATCTACTACTACTAAATCATTATACTTTCCAACAATATCAAAACGCTTCTTTATCCCTTTAAAATTTACAAGTAAAGAGCGAATCTGCTCAACATCTTTGCTAGGAAGTGCTGCTAAAATTGCTAAAGAGGCATCTAAAGCTATATGCTCTCCAAAACCCCAAACCTCAAATACTCCTAAATCTTTTAATGTAAATCTTGTATAAGGCTCATCATCTTTTAAAAAATACTCAATATTTGTAATATCTTTTGAAGGGTAAAGCCACGTAGCCTCAATCTCATCTATAAGTGTTGATAAAAATTGGTCTTCAGCATTTAACACTTTAAATGGTGCAAGGTTAATAAACTCTTTATATGCCCCAAAAAATTTCTCAGAGTCATAGTTGTAATACTCCATATGCTCTTTTTCAGCATTAATAACTAAAGAGCAATAAGGGTTTGAGTTTAAAAAACTAGCATCACTTTCATCTGCTTCAAAAACAAGAGTATCACTTTGTTTAAAACGAACATTAGAGCCAAATGCTTTAGACTCTGCACCAAGTAAAACATCTGCTTCTTCAAAAATTGCACTAAGCATCGCTGTTGTTGTACTTTTTCCATGTGCTCCAGCAACAGAGTAAACCTTTTTTGTTTTTAAAATATCTTTGAGTGCTTCACGACGAGATAATATAGAGACATTTCTCTTTTTTGCCTCAACAATCTCTACATTATTTTCTTTAATAATTGCAGAGTGAATTACTAAATCTTGATTTGAAATTACACTTGCATTATGAGGCACAACAATCTCAATACCCATCTTTTTTAATTTTTTAACAATATGGGAGTCACTCATATCAGAACCACTCACCTCATGCCCTAGAAAGTGCATATATTGTGCAAGTGCAGAGATACCAATACCACCTATTCCTATAAAGTGAATTTTCATCTATTTATCCAAATTTTCTAAAAGTTTTTGTGCTTTTGGTAAAAAAGCGTGAATATAAAAAGAGCTACTTGCCTCCATCGCAGCTAAATCTGCATACTCCTCTAAAAATTTCTCTAAATCTATACCCTCTTTTGTTACTTGAGTATGGATTTTCATACTTTGTGAAAAAAGCTCATCATCTGTTACACCACTTAAAACTTCAAAAAGTGCACTTGCATCGCTAATTTTTTGTGCACTGTAATGCTCCATAGCGTACTCATACAGTGTTCTAAGTGTTGCAAAATCTTGTACATCTTGCATATCAAATTTACGTGGAGCTTCTAAAACCTCTGTTAAACGCTCAAGTGAAAGGTCTAAAATATTCGCATAAAAGCCTGAAAGCTCCTCCTCATTTAAAAGCTCATGTGCCTCTTTTTCCATCACAAACAAAGAAGCAATATCAGCTTCCTCTTGTGCTTTTAAAATCTTTTTTTTGAACTCTTCTTTACTCACTTAAACACTCCTTGATTCTTTGTAGAGCATCTTTTGTTTTTTGCTCATTCTCTACTAGTGCAATACGTACATACCCTTTTGCAGGATTAACACCTCTGTAATCTTCTCTTGCTAAAAATTCACCTGGAAGCACTTTTACGTTGTACTCTTTGTAAAGCTTTTGCGTAAATGCAAGAGCATCTCCAACCTCCAGCCAAACATAAAATGTTGCCTCTGGAATCTCTATACCTAAAATTTCACGTGCTAGTTCAAAATTTCTTTTATAAATTTCACGTGAAGCCTCTACATGTTTTTCATCAAGCCAAGCTTTTGTTGCTGCACTTTGTAGTGGTAGTGGTGAAGCACATCCAACATAGGTTCTATAAAGCATATACTCTTTTAAAATATTTTTATCTCCTGCTATAAAACCAGAGCGAAGCCCAGGAGCTGAAGAGCGTTTAGAGATAGAGTTTATGACTAAAATATTTTTAAAATCATCATTGCCTACATATTTTGATGCTTCTAAAAGTGAAGGTGGTGGAGTATCTGTATAGATTTCACTATAACACTCATCATTTAAAAGTACAAAGTTGTGTTTGAGTGCTAGTTTTACCCACTCACCTAACTCCTCGAGCGTTAAAACTGAAGCTGTTGGATTGTTTGGAAAGTTAATAATTACTAAGTCACACTCAGCTAGTTTTTGCTCATCAAAATTGGGTTTGAAATTATTTTCTTTTTCAAGATTTATATGCACCATCTTTGCACGTGAAGCGATAGCACTTCCTTCATAAATCTGATAAAAAGGGTTTGTAAAAGCAATTGTTGGGTTTTGTTTATCAAAAAGATAAAACTGAGGAAAGTTAAAAAGTACCTCACGTGTACCAAATGTTGGAATAATCTGCTCATCACTTAACTCTATGCCAAAACGTGAAGATACAAAAGCTCTTTGTGCTTCACGTAAAGAGAGTTCACCTACTGTTTTTGGATACTTTTTTAGTAAAGGAGCTGCACTTGAGAGCTCCTCTTGAATAAATAAAGGTGTTTCAAATTGAGGTTCACCAATAGTAAGTGGTGCTAAAGAGTACTCACTATTTGGAGTTATCCCCTCTAAAAGTTTTGTTAATTTTTCAAATGGATATGGTTCAAAGTTCATAAAATATCTCAACTTTATTTTTTTTCTTATTTTATCGAACTTTAGTTTTAGATTTGCTTTTTAGCTAAAGACTCTTTTGCTTGTGTTATATCTTGCATAATTATCTCTTTTAATTCCTCAAGGGAGTTAAACTTTTTATTTTCACGTAAAAAATCTACAAAACTAATAGCAGCTTTGGCTTTACAATCAACATCTGTATCTAAAATATGTGTTTCAACTGCAAAAGTTCCATCTGTTGAAACTCTATGCCCAATAAACGAAACAGATGGATGAAAATGCTCCTCATCATCAACTTGTGTTAATGTTACATACACTCCCTCTTTAGGAAGAAGATAATCTTTTATTTCTAGATTAATTGTCGCAACAAGCTCTTTAGAACCAAGCCCCTGCCCTTGAACTTTTTGCCCTTTTATTGTGTAGTTATGCCCTAAAAAATCATTTGCTCCAACAATATCACCAATTTGTAATTTTGCACGAATTTTATGGGAGTGGATACTATCGTTATGAAGCGTTACCTCATCAACAACTATCACCTCTCCATCAAAAAGCTCTTTTAAATCATTAAAGGAATATTTTCTATTTTTTCCAAAATGAAAATCGTATCCAACGACAATTTTTTCCAAAGAGGGAAACCGCTTTTTAAGATACTCCAAAAACTCCTCCCCACTTAAATGGCGAATAGAGTCTAAATCTATATAAAAAATAGGATAATGGGTGAAATTTTCACGCTCTTTTTTTGGCGTTAAGTTTGCATACCCAGTTTCTATAACAACTATTGCACCCTCTTTACCAAGCTGAGAAAAAAGTGCTTGATGCCCTTTGTGCATACCATCAAAACCACCAATTGCAATAGACTTCACTCCACTAAACATCTTTGTCTTCCTCTTTTTTAAAGTAGTAACAATACTCCAAATTTCCATCTTTTCCTGTTATTTTTGAGGGAGATTTTTGCACTAAATCCCACCCCATTAAACTACATCTATCTTCAAATTTTACCATTGCATTATAAATTGCATTATTATCTTTTACAACACCGTTTCTATCACGTTTTACTTCACGTCCAACTTCAAATTGAGGCTTAAAAAGTAAGATAATCTCATTTTTTGCTAAACGATTTACATCATCTAAAATATGATGCAGCGAGATAAAAGAAACATCACTTACAACAATATCAAAATTATCTTTTGCGCTAAATTTACGAATATCGCACTCCTCAAAAGAGTGCACTTTTGGGTTTTGTTTTAAACTTTTATGGAGTTGCTCTTTTCCAACATCAACTGCATAGACCTCTTTTACATTATGTTCAAGTAACACTTGTGTAAAACCACCTGTAGAGGAGCCAATATCTAAAGCTTCATACCCTTCTATGTTAAGTTTTAACTCCTCTAAAAAAAGGGCTAGTTTATTGGCTGAGCGAGAAACATACTGTTTAAATTCTGCAACGCTTACTTCATCATTATCTGCAACTTTGTAAGAACTTTTTGTAACAATCACTCCATTAACACTAACTACTGCTTCTTTTAAAAGAGCTTGTGCTTTATTGCGACTCTCTACAAACCCTTTTTCTACCAAATAGCTATCTAATCTCATTACACACCTTAAAACATTCCATTTACTCTATGCTCATCTCTTAGGTGATAGATATTAACACTATAAGATGGATCAAAAGCATAATTTAGGAATATTCCAAACTCCAATGTACTAAACCCTTCCATCTTTTCATAAGCAGCAGCACCAACAAGATTTGTTTGGTTGTCTAACTTATACCCAAGTTCAAATCCAACTTTTCCAATAATACCATCTGCATCATATCCACTAACTATTTCATTTGTTAAATTTTGCGTTACAGCATCATTAACTGGAAATTTCGCAACATCATCTACACTAAATTTTTGATACCCTAAAGAGAGTTTAACTCTCCAGTAAAATTCCTTATTGAAATTTTTTGCTAAATCAACTGCTGCACTTAAAAGATAAAACTTTTGAGGAGAAAAATACCCACCATGTCCATAAGTTAAAAGATCACTATTGTATTCAAAACTATCATACACCCCCATTAAAGAGTAATCCAAATAAGCATAGTTACTTGTTGGATGTCTATAAAGCAATGATGCTACGATTTTTTTCTCACTATTATCAAATACTGTATCTCCATAGATTTTATTATAGTATGCTCCACTAAGTGCAAGTGAAACTTTTTTACCATTATAGCTTACACCCAATGTCCCTCCAGATTTTACAACTCTACCCCAAACAATTTCATTTGCACCATTTACATCAACATCGGAATTCCCAATAAAAGAGAGCATTGAATCTTCAAACTCCTCTTGAGAATATTGAATAAAAACATTTACTTTTTCATTCGCTGTATGGAGATTGATTTTTCCAAGAGGTAGTGGTGCTAGTGTCGCTCCAAACGGAGTAGTCCCAAGCTCTAGGGTTAAATAATCAAACTCTACACCAGCTTTTGCCATAAATACATCTTTAGCAAATGATTTTGTATCTGAATATGTGTAACCATATCCATACTCCATTGTCTGGAGATCCTGCGAACCTTGAAATTCATCATAAAGATGTATAACATCTGCATCTACATAATAATGACGCAATGCTGAATCATAAAAATCTAAATCTATTGGGAGATAATACTCTGTAAAACTGTGATATCCATCTTCTATACTCTTAGTTTTATAGTGAATTCCAACTGTTGCACTATCTCTTTTATTTGATCCATATCTATACGCAGTATTTATCTTTTTTTGTAATTCTCTATGCTTATCTTTATCAACAATACCAAGTGCAATACGTTGTGCTTTATCTAGTCTATTTACAGTTAAGTACTCAGAAGCAATTTTATACTCTTCATCTTGAGTAACACTAAGAGCATATAATTTATCTAAAAGTTTATCTGCATCTTCCATTTTATGAGCATTTAAAGCACTTAAATACTCTGCATAAAGATCATCCTTTGTTTCACCATATTTGTTATTGATTTTATCAAAAATCTTTTGTGCATCTTCATAGTGACCCGATTTAAAAGCACACCAACCATGCATCCTTTTAAAACCTATCTCATCTTTATCTTGAATAATCTTTTTACCATATCTATAACACTCTTCATTTTCTCCAGAACTATAATATTCAAAGAAGCGTGTATTTTGATACTCTCTTTTTGCTCTTTTTAAAATATGTTGCTGAATTGGTGAATAAAAATGTTTTAAAGCATTATTTACTGTAAGTTCAAAATCGTTATAATATTTTGCAGCCTTTAAAAAATCTAAATAGTTTACAACTAATTCAAAATCGTTTGGATTACGCTTTAACTCTTTTTCATACTTTTTACGTATATCCTCATTCATCCCTTTATTTACTTCTAAACGTAAAAGAGCCTCTTTTTTAGAATCTAACTTTTCGTACCATTTATTGGATTCATCATATTTTTTTAACTTTAAAGCAGATACAAAACCTATAAATGCTGCTTCTTGCGATGGTTTAAGTGCATATACTTTTTCAACTAAAGCAAGTGCTTCTTTATAGTGTTTTAACTTATACTCTGCACTCATCTGCCCCTCTAAACAAGTTGGTTGATAACTAATTTCACATGCTTCTTTAAAGTTTACAAGTGCAAGTTCACGCTTTTTTTGATTAAAGTTTTTCCACCCATTATCGATAAGTTCTGCATAAACAATTTGCAAATAGAGTCTTGCCGCTTTTTTAGAGCTTGAAGCAATAGGTTTTAAAAGCTCTTTTGCTCTTGCATAATCTCCATCTTGAAGGTGTTTTACAACAAAATCAAATGTTATATCTCTATAAAGCATTGCAGCTTTTGGATAGGTAGCAACATAAGGTAACATTAAATCTATCGCTTTAAATGGCCTTTTTTGTGCTTTTAACGCCAAGGCATCTGCATATTTTTTCTTAAAAATATACTCTTTTGCTCTTTCATAACCATTATCTATTAAAAACTCTTCTGCTTCAAAATATTTCTTTTGAGCTATAAGCTTATCTGCCTTTGTAAGAAGTGCAGAAGTAATCCCTTTTAACTTAGGATAAAGTTTTTGATATTTTTTACGTAAAGCTATCGCTTTTTCTTGTTGGTTTTTTCCTACATAAAAATAGTACTCTGCAACAATAGAATCGTAAAAAAGCTCAGACGCTTTTTTATTGGTTGTTCTATACGGTTCTAAAAGCTCTCTCACTTTTGCATAATTTTTTCTTTGCATATACACTAAAGAAAGAGCATAGGCAGTATCGAAATTCTGTTTTTTCTTGTAATTGAGTTTAAAAATTTTGTACGCTTTTTTATAATCTTTAGCATTAAAAGCATCATAACCATCTTTTAGCGTTGGATCTAAATCGGGGCGAATAAGCTCTTTGAGTTTTGGAAACTCTTTTATAAATCTATCTTGTAATGCAAAAGCTTTTTTATATTTTTTTTGATTCAAATAATCGTAATATTGCGTTACGATAATATCATAGTAAAGTTTTCTACTTTTTTTACTCTTATTTTTGTATGGTCTTAAATAGTTATATGCTTGAGGATATTTTTTTAAACGCAAAGAGATTAAAGCCATTGCATATGCTGTATCTTCATTTTTATGTTTTTTATAGTTAAGTTTAAAAATTTTATACGCTTTTTTATAATCTTTAGCATTAAAAGCTTTGTATCCATCACCTAAATTTGGATCTAAATCGGGACGAATTAATGTTTTTAGTTTTGGAAACTCTTTTATAAATCTATCTTGTAATGCAAAAGCTTTTTTATATTCTTTTTGATTAATATAATCGTAATATTGCGTTACGATAATATCATAGTAAAGTTTTCTACTTTTTTTACTTTTATCTTTATACGGTCTTAAGTAGTTATAAGCATTTGGATAATCTTTTAAACGTAACGAGATAAGAGCCATTGCATATGCTGTATCTTCATTTTGATTTTTTTCATAGTTTAGTTTAAAAATACGATACGCTTTTTTATACTTTTTAGAATTGAAAGCTTTATAACCTTGACCCAAATCTGGATCTGGTTTTGTAGCTTTTAGATTTTTAAGCTCTGGAAACATCTTTTTATATTTATTTTTCAAATAAATCGCACGTGTGTAATCTTTGAGTGCTATAAGGTCATAATACTCTGCTAAAATAGAATCATAAAATAGTTTTTTTGCTTTTTTTACATTTAAAAAAGGCTTTAGATATTCCCTTGTTTTTGTATATTTTTTATCGTGTAAAGCACTTAGTGCTACGGCATAACTTGTTTCTAAATTCTGATTATATTTATAAAGTTCTAAAAATATTTTTTTTGCTTTTTCATATTTTTCTTCATTAAAATACTTATACCCATCACCCAAACTCATTTGAGGTTTTTTCTTTTGTAACTTCTTCTTTTTTACCTCTTTTGGAGTTAAAGAGACAACTTTATATTTTAATCCAAGACTATCTAAAAGTTTCATATCCTCTTTATACTCTTTTGTTGTTTTTGTATCATTACAACGTAAAGAGTATTCCTCCTCGCCCTCTTGAGTGATGTAACACTTCAAACCATACTTTGAATAACGCTCTTTTTTTTGAAGCATAATATCTTTGTATTCAGAAGAACCTCGCATCATCTCAAAGGTTACAAAAAAAGGTTCTGCTGTACTATTTGCTAATAAACTAGTGTAAAATAGTAAGAAGATAAAGGGAATACGCATAATAATCTTCATTATATTGTTTTATCCTATTTTCTAAAATTTTGTCAAAAAGTGAGTAATCATACCCGTAAAAACGAGCAATATATCTATACACTGCTACATTTCCAAAAGAGAAATCATACATAGATATTAACCCATCTTTTAATTTAACAACCCCTAAAGGTTGTGTTCTCATCATCTGCACATAATATTTATATGGCAACAAAAGCTCTTTCTTTTGAGCTACACTTAAGTTACTTCTTAAAATGTAAAGTGGCACACGAATAGCATCAAACCCAAAATTTTGATACTCTTTTTCCAATACAAACCTATCTGCATAAGGTTTATATGTTACCCAATCTGGATTTAATTGTAAAGCAGAAAAACGTGTTCTTTTTAAAAAAATTTTAGAACTCTTTATAAGTTTGTTCCAAACAGGATCATTATCATATTCTGCAAAATACTCAAAAATCTCAAAAATCAAATAAGATGGATTTAGTTTCCACTCATCATCATCCATAATCTCTTTTTCATAAGGGAAAAGATAAACCTCCCCCTTACGAGTATAAACAATTTGATGCTTTTTTATAGAATCTATAATCTCATCAGCTTTTTGCTTATACTCAGAAAACCCTGTCTTATCATACATAAGTAGAAGGGAGTAAGCTATCCATAAATTTGCATCTGTAGCACTTGTCATATCAAGCATACACCAACAATTTTTATGTTTATTTTTACCCCATTTCCATCCTGGAAGTTCATAACCATTTAACTTAATATTTTGCTTACCCCATTGGTAAACCTTTCTAAAAGCTTCATCATCATTCATCTTATAGGCAAAATATAAAGCATATCCAATCCCCTCTGTATGTGTTACATTATTATTATGAGGATCAATAATCCTACCACTAGATTCAATAAAACGCTCTTTATAATCTTTCCAAACCTTCTGAATAGAAAGATCTGCATACGCTAAAAAGCTAAAAAAAACCAAAATAAACAGAAGTCTCATTTTTTTTTACTCCTCTTCTACATGGGGATGTTTAGATTTTTTAAAATCTAATAATAAGTTTCTTAAAAACCACGTAAGACCTAAAACAATTATAACTAAAATAGATAGATAAAAAAGAGGATTTAAACTAATTTCTAAACTTATTCTATCTAAAATATTCATAGAGCTTAAAATATATTTATCTGCAATATCAAAAGAAACCCCCTGCTCATCAGCTGGATTATAAATTAAAGTATCACCTTCCAAGAAATGTCTATTTGAATAAGAGAGTAAAGATTTTAATGCCACATTTAAATTTTTTGGTGTTTGTGCTGCAAACATTAAAACAGTTTTTTCATCATTAAAAGGAGATTGAAACATTTGTACTAATAGATTATTATCTAACTGATTTGTCTCTTTCATTTTAGTTACAAATTTATACTTTTCTAAACTCTCTTCATCACCCATCTCTTTACGCTCTACAAGCTTCTTAATAAATGGATACTCTTTTGTCATTGTATTTCCATGAAAAGAGATATTTGCTTGTTCACTAAAAAGTTGTAACCCTTTATCGTAAATCGTTCCAAAGAGTACAAGTTGTTTATCTTCTTGCACCTTATTGAGATCTTTTACAACATCAATATAATAAGGAAAACTTTCAATTTCATGCGCTAGATAAAATACAAAATTCATCGCAGCTGCTATTGTATCTGGTTTTGTATCTGTTAAAACTAACTGAGTATCTTGCAAATCAGGATAAATAGAGTATGGATATGCTGCTGTATTTACATATTTCATATATGGCATCTCTATCCATCTTTGAGATTCTGGTAAGGAAAAATATGAATTATCTGAAATCATCACTAAAAGGTTTTCAACATTATATACTGCACATCCACCTTTTTTCAAAGGAACTAAAGAGAATTCAAAATGAAGATTATTTTTCCCTTTATTAATTAAATATGCAGATATCGTTTTATCTTCACCAAAATCTAGCAGTCCCCCCATATTTAAAGCAAAACTATTCGTATCTGCTGCTTTTAAAATATTTATTTGTTTCGCAAACTTATCATTTAAATATATATTTGCTACAGAATCTTTATTGAGTACTGTTGGAAATGAATAATTTAAATGAAGATTGATTCTTTTTTTAGAACCAAAAAAGTGGTCTGGATAAACTTTAAACTTAATATCTAAAGGTGGTGGATATATACCTTTAATTACCTTTGTTTTATAACCTAAATCTTTAAATGTTATCTCTGTATCAACTGGGATATAACGTGGTGAACTATATGCTTGTGCTGGTTTTGGAATTTCAACAGAATCAATATTTAAACCTTGTCTCTTATAAAAAGCAAGATCTCTTTTATTTAGACCATAAACAATAGTATCTATCTGTGCTTTTGTTTGTGGAGCAATTACTAAAATTGCTTTATCTTGATGAACTGGATTTCTAATTACATTAATATCATGTGTGATTTTTTCTGATAAAAAGAGAGATTCATTATATGCATAGCTCTTATATTGTTTAGAACGTTTATAAAATTCACGGATAAAAGATGGTTCTAATTTCTGTGTAAATATATAAAATTGATCTATAACCCCTCTGAATAAAAATTTATCATCAATCTCTCTACCACCTAGAACTAAAGTATCACTAAATGATGGCATCATATTTATTCTACGACCATACACTTTTTTAAGATGTAATGCTTTTCCATCTACATACAGTTCATTATCTTTTAAATTTGATGAGCTCATTTTTGCTACAATATGGTGCCAGCCTCTAGAAAGTTTTAATTTACTTCCATATAACGACCCATCTTTAGCACTAAAACCTATATTTCTTTTATCTACAACAAGAGAATAAGAGTTAAAGCTTAATAAAATTGAACGTTTTTTTCTATCTTTATTATTAAACCAAAAAGAGAATGTTAATTCTGGTTCAGATTCTAATCCAAGGTTACTAAGTTGTTGTTTACCTCCATTAAAAAATAAACTTTCATTAAAAAAAGATCCCTTTTTATCAATAGCAACTCCATGATTTAAAAAGATCCGTTTAGTCTCTTTCTTTGACCATAAAAATGCTTGTTTATGATCAAAATTTAAAGCATATAAAGGATCATGATCAAAGAAAAAATAGTTCGACAAGCTTTCTAATCTTTGTTTTGCCTCCTTATGTGTAGTTACAATTACATTATGTTTTGTAAAATCTATATCTTCTGAAACAGAAATTGGTGCAATACGAAAAGGAAGAGCATTTGAAATTGCTCCACTTAAAAGTGCATAATGACGCAACTCTTTATTTGTAATATTTTTAGATACTACAAAGTTAATAGGTTCAATCTCATATTGCTTTGTATCAATCATATGTGTTGTTAAAGAATATATCTCTTCTGGAATTGGTTTTTTTTGTATATGAAATTCTAAATAACTCTCTGCTAAATTAATCTCTGTCCAAATATCTTGACTAATTTTATCTTCACATTTTTCTTTATTTTTCACTAAATGTTGATACATCTGAATTTTAAACCAGTTATATTGTTTAAAAAGATTTGTATTTACTTTAAATTTAACACCTGTTTTACTGTTTTCAAAAACTTTAAACTGTTTTAATACAACATCATTTAAAGAAATAACTCCAGATGAAGTATCTTTATCTAGTGTTATGGAAGGTTCATAACTTATATAGCCATCTACAGATAATATTTCCCAGTTACCTGGTACAGGAAAGTTAATACCTTCAACACTATTTGTACCACGAATTTTTTTCGTTATTACCCATGGTTTTTCATAATTAAGTGCAATTTTAATAATAGAAGTTCCATCCGGTAACTCTTTTACATGTACTGCACTAGCAATATCTTTTTTTGCCCCAAAGACAATAGAAACCAATAATAAAAACAAAACAACAAAACGCATTATTTCCCTTTCCTTCTAAGTATATAATTTAATAAATATTTTCCTGTTAAAGCATAAGCTTCCCTAAACATTGCATTTTTCCAACTTTGTTTAATAATAAATACTAAACTTTGAATTGGATTAAGAACAGGATGTTTTGCTTCAAATTCATTCCAAGCAGTTGTATTTCCATAAATCAGTTGTATAAGTTTTTGACGTACAGGATAGTTTTTTTCTATATCGTGAAAATTAAAAATTAATCTACTCCCCCACCCAAATGCTCTCAAAAAGTTAACATCAACTTCAAAGAGTTCACCTTCTACACTAATCATTTCGATTTTAATACTTTCTGCATTTTTTAGCATCTCCTCTTTTCCCTCTTTTTTCTTAGGAGAGATACTTACTCCACCCTCACTAATATCAAGAATTTCCCCCGCATATTTTTTCCCATCAATAATAATATTACAATTATTATGAAGAGGTATTCTAATATATTGTCGAACATCCCCTTTTTCACTCGTTACTGCAATAGCAGTTAGAAGTAACATAAGATTTAAAAAGTTCCAAACACTTGTCATTAAAATAACACTGGCATCTTCAGGATGTGCAAAGTATTTATAAAGTGCTACTACAAACCCAAAGCTAACAAGAGTGAACATTATAACAAAAGGTATAGCGAAATCACTAACATATGTCTTAGAAATATCAATATCTTTTGGAGTTACTTCAAATTGTGGGTCTCTTGGGTTCATTGCTGTTTCAATAATAGCAGGTAATGTGAAAAAAGAGAGAGCTGTTTCATAAATCTCTGAAAAAAAAGGGTTACGCACACGAGCATAAAGAAAAAATGACATCATAACAGCCATAATAATATGGGGAATTACATATGCTACCATCTCAATATCATCAGCACTATAAATTTTTAAACCAAAAAATAAAAAGGCAAGTGGTGCCATAAAAAATACTACACGTGAAATTGCAAAAAACCAAAAAAATGTCGCACTAAAGTAACTAAGCATCTGGTACCACTTAAGCCCTTTTGACATAAATGAATTTTTAATAATAAAAATCTGTACCATTCCCTGTGTCCAACGTATACGCTGAAGAACTAAAGAAGCAAAATCATCTGCTTGCACCCCACGCACCATTGGTTTAGCAATATAGGCACTTTTATATCCTTTATCGTGTAACTTAATAG
This sequence comes from Helicobacteraceae bacterium, assembly GCA_027063225.1. Taxonomy (GTDB): domain Bacteria; phylum Campylobacterota; class Campylobacteria; order Campylobacterales; family Sulfurimonadaceae; genus Sulfurimonas. The sequence goes on from JAMOSG010000022.1 coordinate 116,083, forward strand.
CTGTTTCTGCATCTTCTGTAATTGTTTCCCCTGCAATTCCCCCAAGTTCATCTAAACAAGATCTTTTTAGAAGTGCTGCTGAACCACAAAAAAATGCACTCTCCCAGCTATCATGCCCTAATTGAATATAACGATAAAACATATCATTTTCACTAATAGTTGTACCAAAAACTTTTAAGTTACGCTCAATTGGATCTGCATTGTAAAAAGCATGAGGAGTTTGCACTAAAAACATTTTAGGATCTTTTAAAAACCATCCAACTGTATTTTGTAAAAATTCAGGTGCTGGAATATGATCTGCATCTAAAATAAGAAGTAAGTCTCCACTTACATAATCGAGTGCGGAGTTCATATTCCCCGCTTTTGCATGCTCATTTCTTGCACGTGTAATATAAAGTGCTCCCGTATCATCACAAAACTTTTTCAAATAAGCTCGACGCTCTTGTGCTGCTTTTGCTTTTTGGGGATTTGAATCATTACACTTTTGATCTGTCCCACCATCATCTAAAATACAAACATTAAACTTATCTTTTGGATAATCAAAAGCAAGTGCTGCAAGTGCTGTTTTTTCAAGCATCTCATAAGGTTCATTATATGTAGGGATAAAAACATCCACAACAGGGTAATCTGCTTCATCATAATCACTCAATGGAATAGGTTCCCTTTTGAGTACATTCATAGATGTAAAAACACCAAGTAAATAGATACCTACAGCAATTGACTCAGCAAAAAGAAGAAGTAAAGCACCAATATAGTCAAAGAAACCATCATAAACTAAAGAAGTTACACGCCAATACATATAGCGAAGTACTAAAATAGTAGCTAAGACTTTAACAAAAAGTCTTAAATATTCTGGAATATTCTCAAATTTAAGAACAATGTACATAAAAAATATACTACCATAACCAAAAGCAATTTGTGTATAAATATTACTGTGAGAACTAATTAATAAATAAACAAGAAGGACCATAAAAATACTAATAAGCCATCTTGCAGTTTTATTATCATAAAAAAGTCTTACAGCAAAATTTGTAAATCTAGTATAATAATCAATTACACTATTTTCTAAACTATATAATTTCTCTACCATTTTGTTATAGATCATCTATCCCAAACATATCATAAACATCGTCATCTTTAGTCTGTTTTTTTACATCATTTTCTTCCACTTGAGGCATCTCTTCAATAATAGGTTCTAATACCTCTTCTTGAGGTTCTATTTTTCTTATAATTTTTCTTTTTTCTTGAGGAGAAGGCATTGCTTCTTGTGTTTCGATTTCCTCAAATCCAGCAAAAAAGTCATCCCCTTCCTGAGGTTCTTGCTTTAAATCCCTTACTTTGTGAACTTCTGGTTGTGCCTCTACAATAATATTTTCTTCTTCTATACTCTTATTATCTCTTTGCTTTGTCACTAATGTGTCTCTATTTCTGGAGTCTCCAAAAAAAGTGTCACTAGGATGTAATTGTGGAACCTCTTGTTTCGATCCTTGTGTATGTTTCTGAAAGAAATTCTCTTTCTCAATTACATCATCTTTTCTCATTACATGCGTATTTTTCTTTTGAGAAACATAGTTTTTTTCATCCTCTAAAGGAGCATAACATCTTTTACACTCTTTCCAAAAATCGTAACTATATTTTTGCTCCCCTTTGTACTCATAACCATTTGTCTGTGTATCCTCAAAAGCTGCAAATGGATCTTTTTGTCCAGAAATTTCACCCTCCACAGATTTTTCTATAGGTTTCTCTACAATAGGTAAGAGTTGCTTTTTTGGAGCTTTTTGCACTAAAACTTGTTTTACAGGAGTATAAGAACTCTCTTTATAATTCTCTTCTTGATCTATTTTAGGGTATGCTATTTTAGATTCAATATAGTCACATCTACGTACAAATGCATCTCTAAATCTTCTTGCTTTTATTTTTCTCAAAACTTTTTTTGCTTTTGAGTAACTTTTGTAATCTCCAACTCTTAAAATATAGTGTCTTCCACGTTTATCTATACGCGCTTTTTCAAAATCTTCTAAAACATTTTGGATACGACTTGGAATATTGTATTCATCAAAATGGTACACTTCAGCAACTTGAATGCAGTAATTTGACCTTGCAAAAAGTGCAGTTGAAAAGAGTGTCAATAGTGCTATTTTTTTTAAATTCATTCCCAAAATCCTAATTTTTTTATAATTTTTCTTCCATCTCTTTTTCTGTAATACACACAACACCTAAACTTTGTGCTTTTGTATATTTACTTCCAGCATCTTCCCCAAAAATGAGAAAATCTGTCTTTTTAGAAACGCTTCCAGCAACTTTTGCGCCAAGCGATTCTAAGAGTGCTTTTATCTCGCTACGTGGGCGACTCATAGTACCTGTAAGCACCACTGTTTTTCCACTAAAAAAGCTCTCTTTTTGAGTCTCTTGCTTTTGTGGCTTCTGAGGTTGAATTATTGCTAAAAGCTCTTTTATAGTTTGTTCATTAACTCTCATAAACTCTACAAAAGATTCTACCATTTCAGGACCAAAACCATCTATTGCTAAGAGTTGCTCTTTTGTAACTTCTAAAAAATCTAATCCAAACTCTTGTTCAATCACTTTAGAGGCAACTTCCCCAATATGCTCAATCCCTAAAGCATTAATAAACCTCCAAAGATCACTCCCTTTTGAATTTTGTATTGCATCTAAAAGGTTTTGCGATTTTTTCTCTTTAAACCCTTCAAGTTTAAGTAGATCTTCTAATGTTAAAGAGTATAAATCAAGCACATTTCTTACAAGATTTTCTCTAAATAACACCTCAACTATTTTTGTTCCAAGCCCATCAATATTTAAACAAGGTTTTGAAGCAAAATAAATAATAGAATTTACAACCCGTGCCTCACATGAGAGGTTTTGACACTTCAGTAGTGCCCCTTCATCTAAAAGCTCCCCACTACAAACAGGACACGATGTTGGCTTAACATATTTCTGCTCAACACCACTTCTTCTATCTGTTAAAACCTTTACAATTTTTGGAATAACATCGCCACTACGTAAAATTATTACACTATCGTTTATGCGAATATCTTTACGCTCTATCTCATCAAAATTATGCAGTGTTGCTCTCTCGACCACAACACCCTCAATATCGGTAGGCTCAACAACAGCAACAGGTGTAATTGCCCCTGTTCTTCCAACTTGTAGGATAATATCTTTAATTTTTGTTACCTTCTCAACAGCTGGGAATTTATATGCCACTGCAAAACGTGGCACTTTTACAGTATAGCCCATTATTTTTTGTGCTTGAAGTTCATTTACTTTTATAACCATACCATCAAGCATCATCGCGTAACTCTCACGCTCAGCTTTCATCTGCTCATAAATTTTTTGAATCTCCTCTTTTGTTTTTGCAGTTGCTCGAAGTGGTGGACGTTTAAAACCAAGATTATAAATAAACTCCATCAAATCTGATAAATACTCAAACTCTAAAGAGTTTTCTCCAACCCCATAAGGTAAAAAGACTAAATTTCTTGATGCAGTAATTTTAGGATCAAGTTGGCGTAAACTTCCAGCTGCAGCGTTGCGTGGATTTGCAAAAAGAGGTTCATTGTTTTTTAATCGCTCTTGATTAATCTTTTCAAATTCATCTTTATAAATTACAACCTCTCCACGAATCTCTAAAAGCCCTGTATGCTTAATTGTTAAGGGAACACTCTTTATAGTTTTTACATTTTGCGTAATTAACTCCCCTTCACTTCCATCTCCACGTGTAATTGCACGCACAAGCTCCCCATTTTCATATACTAAATTAAGTGATGCTCCATCAAATTTTGGTTCACAATAAAAAGTGATATTTTCTTGAAGTTTTTTTATTTTAGTAAGCCATTTTTCTAAATCATCTTCATTAAAAATATCTTCAAGTGACCACATACGCTGATGATGTTTTGCTTTTATAAACCCTTCACTTACCACATCTCCAACTCTTTGCGTGGGGGAGTTTTTTAAAATATCTTGAGGGTTTTGTTTTTCATACTCTAACACTTTATGGTAAAGAGTATCGTACTCCTCATCTGTTGCAATAGCATCATCTAAAACATAGTAATGGTATGCATACTTGTTAAGTTTCTCTACTGTTTTTTGGTACTCTTGCTGTGTCATTTTATTTCCTCTTATAAACTACTTTTTAAACTTTTAAACAACACCTCTTTAGAGTTTGTTCCTGTATCTGCATGAAGAATCATATTGACAAACTCTCCATTTAAAAAATGTTTGTAAAATCTTTCAATTTTTGGATACGAATATGTTTTATGTAACGGTTTGTACAAGTAGATTCTTACAATATAAATTTGCATAATAAAATAGAGTGTAAATGTTGCTGCTGCAATAACCTCTAAAGCACTTACAATCCAAGCAAAAAAAACTCTCACTTTTGTGCTTGATATAAATCTATCAAAAAAGTGCACTAAACTTTTCCATCCAAAATAAAAAAGAGCTATATTCAACCCAAACGCTATTAAAATAAGCGTCATATAAGTATCACTTTTTAAAATATAAAACTTTTGCAGTACAACTCCCATAGGATAAGCCAAATAACTACTAAGTGTTACGATAGTAAAAATTTTAAAATACTCAAAAAACTTTAAATAGTTTCTACTTTTATACCCAATATAAATAAATATTACAATGATAATAAAAAGTGCAATATCAAAAATGTTATAAAGAGAAAAGACTATATTCATAGGGATGTCATCTCTCCAAAAAGCTCCTCTTTATCAAAAAGAGATTGTGAATTTTCTACTACAAATGATTTCTCTGGGTTAAAAAGTACTAGATCACCTGCTTTTCCAACCTCTATAGTCCCCATCTCTTTACCAATGGCTGCTGCTGGGTTTGCTACTGTAAGTTTTAAAAGTTCCTCCATAGAAAGAAGTCCAGTTTTTACAAGTTTTGTATAATAAAGTGGCAACGCTAAAGCAAGTGCTTCACTTCCATAATTTGCATCAAAAAAAGCAACCTCTTTATTTACAGGGGAAGATGGCTGGTGCAGTGTTGTTAAAATATCTATTTTTCCATCTTTTAGTGCTTGTTGCAGTTTTAAAATATCCTCTTTTGTAGCAAGTGGTGGGTTAAGTTTTGCAGTTGTGTTAAAACCATCGCATGCTTCATTTGAAATAAGTAAGTGATTAATAGAAACTTCACAACTCACATCTACACCCTCTTTTTTTGCTTGAGCAATAAGCTCAATAGAGCGAGGTGAAGCAATAGCTTTAAAAAGAATTTTAATTTTATAGTGTCTTGCAATCTCTATCATACGTGAAACATGTAACACTTCACTTAGCTCAGGAATACCAGCAAGTCCAAGTTTTGAGCTCATAGAAGACTCTAACATCACACCAGAGTTTTTCAAAGAGTTATCTTCTGCTTTACAAAAAAGTGTTACACCATACATTAAAACATACTCTGCAATTTTTAGCGCGACATCATTTTTAGCAACTGTGCTCATATATGGTGTTATTGCACCCTCTTTAAGTAAAATAGCGATATTGCTTAACTTTCCTTCACTATCTGTTGCGTTTAACATCAATTCTATTTGTGCACCCTCTAGTTGTGCAAGAGATTTTTGTGCATATTCTAAAACAACTTCATTATCTATCGCTGGTGTAGTATCTGGTTTTAGTACAACTAAACCAACTCCACCCTCTTTTGCTGTTTTTGAAATTTTTTTAATATTTTTTGCATTTAATGTATTATCTTTTAACGATATATTTGTATCTACAAGTGAGGGTAAAATATATCCCCCTTTAGCATCTATGATGGTATCATCTTCTAAATTGTTCCCTATCTCTACTACTACACCATTTTCTATGCGAATATCTGCCTTTTTCTCTCCATTAATATCACAAATAACACCATTTGATATAACCATTTTAGACCACCTTTGCTATAATTGCGAAATTATACCAAAGGGGAGTTTATGAAACTATTAGTATCTGCATTAGAACATTCTGCAAATATCCATCTTAAATCTGTTGCGAAGCATTTAGGGGATGATGTAGAGTTTATAGGAATTTTTGATAACTCTTTAGGAGAGAGCATTATAGATTTAAGAAGCTTCTCTATTATGGGTTTTGTCGATGCTTTAAAAAAACTCCCATTTTTTTTCAAACTTAACAACCAAATGGTGCAACTCGCACAAGAAGCAGACAAAATTTTACTTATAGACTCTTCTGGTTTTAACCTTCCTCTTGCTAAAAAAATCAAAAAAAAGTACCCAGATAAAGAGATAATCTACTACATTTTACCCCAAGCATGGGCATGGAAGAAAAAACGTATAGTTGTTTTACAACAAGTGGTTGATACCCTTTGCTCTATTTTACCATTTGAACCTAGCTACTACCCAAAAGAGGCAAACATATCCTATGTTGGGCACCCTTTACTTGACCAAATTTCAACTTTTAAACAAACACTCAACAAAGAGGTAAAACAGGTTCTTTTTATGCCAGGAAGCCGCAAAGGGGAGATAAAAAAACTGATGCCAATTTATCATGAAATAAGAAAACAACTCCCTCATGTAGAAGCACTTTTAGTTATTCCCCCATTTTTTACGCAAGAGGAAAAAACAAAGCTTTATGGAGATACAAAAAAGTTTACCCTTAAAACAGATGCTCACCAAGCGATGCTTGAAGCTGATTTTGCTTTTATTTGTAGTGGAACAGCAACACTTGAGGCTTCACTTATAGGCATACCATTTATTTTAACCTATATAGCAAAACCTTTTGATTTTTTTATAGCAAAAAATCTTGTAAAAATTGAGTATATTGGTCTTGCAAATATTATGTTTAAACATATGAACAAAAAACCACTCCATCCCGAATTTTTACAAGAGGATGTAACAGCTTCAAATCTTTTAAGAGAGTTTCAAAAATACAATAGAGAAAACTTTTTAGAGAACTCCAAAGTTTTAAGAGAATACCTAAAACATGGAAGTTCTGAGGTTGTTGCGAAGATTATTTTAAACTAAACTTTTTTAACACCTCTTTTAGCTCTTTTTTGTTTACGCTAACATCTTTGCCAAGATAAAGTTTTGCTTCGAGTGTTTCTATAATTTTTGCCACTTTTTCATCCTCTTTATATGGCATAAGTTTTACAAGAAGGTATTTTTCATCTTTAAGAGAATAGCTTTTCTCTTTTGCTTTTACAGCCTTTTGCCATACTCTTTTGTATCCTAAAACAATACCAATAGCAACTCCCATAACAAATGCACCAAGAAGCACTAAAAAATTAAATTCTTGAGCTTTTTGAACTGGTTGTTGTGAAGTTGTTGCAATCTCATTTTGAATCTGTTTTGGTGCGGAGATAACGCTAGGAGTTGTTTGTTGCTTCTGTTTTGGTGGTGTTACAACCTCAATAGAAAGTGGTTTTGTAGCAATCCTTTTTGTTGTTTTTGTTTTTAAATCAAAAAAGACCAATTCAAATGGTGGAATTGTAAAATTCTCATCTGCTACCATCGCAATTTTTTGCATTAAAGTATTGCCATTGATTTTTATTTTATCTGCAAATACACTAACTCCATCTAGTATTGGCTCAAAACTCTCAATATCTTCTAGATTTCCATCACCTTTTACCTCTATAGTAATATTTACAGGCTCATTTGCTTTTACTTTTTTCTTATCTATACTCATACCAATTGTAAAGTTTCCAACAAGTTTTACATTATTTGGTAATGGTTTTACATTGAGTTCTAGAGCATTAGAAAAGTAAGATTTCCAACGAAGCTCTGGCATAAAAGAGCTCCACATATCCATACTGCTCTGTGCACGTGAAGCTATTTGAATTTGGGCAGGAGCTATTTTTAACTCCCCTGCTCTTTGAGGAGCTAGTGTGTAATCTATTGTTGTAACAATAGTATCTCCTTGTTGTGCCTGTTTTGGTTTAGACTCTTTTTTAACCCAAAAACCTTTTAAATTTGGTGCAACAAATCTACTATCTACAACCTCTGCACCAAGCTTTTGTTTAAGTGTTACACGAAGATTAAAACTCTCTCCAATATAAAGCTCTTTTTTATCTGTAGTTAATGTTAAAGTAAATGGATCATTTTTAGAGCGTTTAAAAGGTACAACGCGGAGTTCTAAAACATTTGTCTTATATGTTTGATTCCCTATAACAACATCGATTGGGTCAATCTTACAACTTTTTGTTGGTTGGAACTTATAACTTAAAATATAATTTTTTGAGTATTGCCCATTAACCATACGAATACTTGTTTGAGAAGATGTAGAGAGAACTTCACTCCCACAAATTTGCGTTAAATTTGGCTTTTTAATATCTTTACCATTTATTGTTAAAGAAAGCGTTACATACTCTCCAACTTCAACAACTGCTCTATCGAGTGCTGCTTGAACACCTGCACCAAAAAGGTACAGTGGCAAAAGTAATAGTAGTACAATTTTACCAAGGTTTTTCATTATCTAACCCCTTTTGAATAGGTTTTGAATTGAGTCTGTAAATATACGAACTCGATTTTTTTTGTAGCTCTTTGAGCCATTTTTTTTGCTCCATATCACTCATTTTTTTTGCTTGTGTTATCTTTTGAGTTTGAAGCTGTTTTTGCTCTTGCTTTGGTTTAGTTTTTTTAGCGTGAGCATTTTGTGCTTTGTCTTGTTGTTTATTTTGTTGCTGTTGTTTTTGGTTATCTTTTTTATTTTGCTCATTTTTCTTGTTTTGAGAATCTTTTTGGGATTGTTTTTTGTTTTTATCCCCTTGAGAATTTTGACTCTTTTTGTTTTGCTGATTTTTCTTTTGATCTTTAGAATCTTTGTTGTTTTGTTTCTTTTGTTGCTGATTCTTTTTATCTTGTTGCTTTTGATCCTTTTTCTTTTGCTCTAAAGCTTTTTTAACAGCTTCTAAATTTTTTTGAAC
>JAMOSG010000023.1 GCA_027063225.1 Helicobacteraceae bacterium
TTGGAAACTTTTTAAATCAAGAGCTTATTGGTCGTGCAACTGATGTAAGCTGGGGGATTTTAGTAGATGGAGTTTTAAGACACCCTTCACAACTCTATGAAGCATTTTTAGAAGGGTTTATGGTTTTTGTGGTTGTTTTTTTCTATAGAAAATTCAAAAAATTTGAAGGTGAATTAGCACTTGTGTATGCTTTTAGTTATGGCATTTTTAGAGCTATTGCAGAGATTTGGCGTGCACCTGATGTACAGATTGGATATGTGTGTTGTAACTTTGTAACACAAGGGCAAGTTATGAGCCTTGGTATGAGTGCAATAGCAGCTCTTTTTTGGGTTTATTTTAGAAAAAAAGCTTAAATTATGGTGCAAAAACTTCTTTTATATTACCTTGTTTTTATGAGTGTTATTACATTTGTAACATTTGGAATAGACAAGTTTTTAGCACTTAAATCTTTAAGACGCATTAGTGAAAAGAGGCTGCATACTCTTTCACTTTTAGGTGGTTTTGTAGGTGCACTCTTTGGTATGGCATTTTTTCGTCATAAGGTAAGTAAAAAAGAGTTTTATCTCAAAGAGTTAGCTATTATTTTTATTTGGATTATATGGCTAGTATTTTATTTTTTAGATTATAATCGACTTAATTTTTTAGATGTAGGATAGATAATGAAAAAAGTTTTTATAGGAATAGTTACAAGTTTAAGTTTATATGCTGGAATGTGGGATATGATGGAGAGTGAAGCTAATACAACATTTCATAAAGCTGGAGAGTATGCACATAAAGCATATGATTCTAAACCTATGCAGAAAGCCAAAGAGTATGGTAAAAAAGGTTGGGATAAATCAAAAGAATATGGTAAAAAAGGGTACGATTATGCAAAAGATAGTTTTGATGAGTACTATTTAGATGATAATTCAGAAAAAGGGGAAGAGTAAATGAAAGTTACAATTTGGCATAATCCACGTTGTTCAAAGTCACGTGAAGCATTAAAAATTTTACAAGAGTATAATGTAGAGGCGGAAATTTTTAAATATCTCGATGAGCAACCTTCAAAAGAGGAGATTAAAGATATCCTTAATCGTTTAGGATATGAAAGTCCAAGAGATCTTATGCGTACAAAAGAGGCAATTTATAAAGAGCTGAATTTAAAAGAGGTGGAAGATTCAGAGCAACTTTTAGAAGCGATGGAACAAAATCCAAGACTTATTGAGCGTCCTATTTTAATAAAGGAAGATGGAAAAGCTATAGTTGGTCGTCCAACTGAAATTGTAGCGGAGTTTATAGCAAAATAGTCCTACTAGGAGTTTAAATTTTTAAACTCCTAGAGATTTTCCATAGCTTTTAAAAGCTCCTCTGGTCTATTTGAACTTCTAATAGCGTTTTCTTTAGAGATAATATCTTCTTGTAAAAGTTCCATAAGTTGTTGATTTTGTGTTGTCATAAATGTTTCTTGTTGGTTTATCTGCATTTGTGAATAGATTTGGTGCATTTTATCTTCACGTATTAAATTTCCAATAGCAGGATTTGAGATTAAAATCTCTTGTGTTGCAACCATGCCACCATCTTTTTTAGGTATAAGCATTTGAGATATAATAGAAACAAGTGAACTTGCAAGTTGTGCACGAATTTGTGGTTGTTCATCTCCATCAAATACATCAATAATACGGTTAATTGTTCCTGGTGCTGAGTTTGTATGGAGTGTTCCAAAAACCAAGTGTCCAGTTTCAGCTGCAGTAAGAGCTGCTGCAATTGTTTCTTTATCGCGCATCTCCCCAATTAAAATAATATCTGGGTCTTGTCTTAGAGCATATTTTAGAGCTGCAGCGAACGATTTTGTAGTGCTTCCAACATCACGTTGAGAAAAAAGAGATTTATTGTTTTTGTGCACAAACTCTACCGGGTCTTCTACTGTGATGATGTGTCTGCGTTGTGTCATATTTATTTCGTGTAACATTGATGCAAGAGTTGTTGACTTACCACTTCCTGTTGGTCCTGTTACTAAAATAAGCCCTTTTTCACGTTTAATAAGTTCTTTGAAAATTGGTGGGTTTCCATATTCATCGAGTGTTGGAATATTGAGTGGAATCATACGAAATGCACATGCAATTCCGTGGATTGTTCTGTAGTAGTTTGCACGAAAACGCCCAATATCTTTAAGTTCAAAAGAGAAATCAAGTTCGTAGTTTTCTTCAAACTCTTTTTTCTGTTTCTCTTCAATAAGTGCGTATGCCATTTGCTCAATTTCACTTGCACTTAAAATGGGAAGGTTCAGTGCACGCAACTCTTTGTCTATACGAATTTGTGGTTCACTACCAGGAACAAGGTGTAAGTCTGAAGACTTAAATGCAAGAACACTCTTTAGAAGTTTTTTAATATCGAGATGTTTAGGTTTTTCTGTGCCACCAGGGTGTAAGCTCATAATAATTCTCCTTCATATTCCTCTTGTTTAAAACCAACAAGAAGTTTATTTTTATATTCTAAAACAGGTCTCTTTATAAGGATATTTTCTTTACAAAGCCACTCTTTTTGAGCATTTTCATCTAAGTTGAGCTCTTTAAGGTTGAGTGTTTTGTATGTTGTTGAGCGTTTGTTAAAGAGTTGTTTGAGTGTTGTTTTTTGAAGCCAAGACTCTATTTTATCGCATCCAACTTGCTCCTCTTTGTAGTCATGAAAAGTAAATTCAAGTGAGTTTTTTTTCAAAAAAGAGAGAGCTTTTTTTGTGGAATCACAATTTTTTATGCCATAAATATGAATCATCACTATTACTCAATAATTTTTGGAACAATAAAGAAGTGATCTTCACTTTGTGGAGCATGTTTTAAAATTGCATCGTTTATTTCAGTATCGCATGCTGGGATATCTTCTCTTAGTGGAGTAGAAGCATCACTCATTGCAAATTTATCATCTACACCATCAGTGTTGAGTGTGCTTAGGTTATCTACAAAACTTACAATTTCAGAGAGTTGCTCTATGATTTCATCTCTTTTATCATCAGAGATTTTAACGTAAGAGAGTTTTTCTAGTCTTGTTAAGAGTTTATCATCTATTTGCATTGTTTTTCCTAGAGTAATTTTTTAGCTAATTGTAACGAAAAAAACTTAGCTCTTTGATAAAACTTTAACAAACTATGCGATATTATTACTCAAAAAGAAGTAAGGAATAGTTTTTGAGCTTAAAAAATGATTTAGAGATGGTAAAAGAGGAACTTAACTCAGAAGAGAAGTTTTTTGAAAAAGCTGTTGTTACAGAGAGATTTATTAAAAAATATAAAAATTTAATGATTGGAGCAGCGGTTGTTGTAGCTGTAGCAGTTGTTGGAAATTTTGCTTATACGTTAAAAGAGCAAAACAGAATTGAAAGTGCAAATAAAGCTTTTGCACTTTTAGAGAAAAACCCACAAGATGAAGCAGCAAAAAAAGAGCTTTTAGCATCAAGCCCAATACTTTATGATGCTTGGACTTATGCACAAGCTATTGCCAATGCAAATATAGCAGAGCTTAAAAAATTAGAAACAACTAAGACGCCTATTATTGGGGATTTAGCTACGTACGAAGTAGCTTCTCAAACTGCAGATGAGAAGATGTTAAATAGCTACGCAGCAAAACAAGATGCAATATACAAAGATTTAGCGCAAATTGAGAGTGCGGTGCTTCTTATGCAAGCAAATAAGATAGACCAAGCACACCAAAAACTTCAAATGATCTCTCAAAACTCAGCACTTTACAAGCTTGCAAAAGCGTTATTACACTACGGGGTAAAATAATTTTGAGAAGTTTTATCCCTCTTTTTATTGCATTTACTCTTTTTATTTTTAGTGGGTGTAGTTTACAAAAAGTGTATGAGCCTAAGTTTACAACAGGCACATGGAAAGATTATGGGGATTTAAACAGTAGCATTGTAGATGTTGAAAACAATGTTGCAGCACTTCAGGAGCAAAAACTTCTTGTAGATGATAAGCTTTTAGATTTTCCACCAAAGCTTGATGCCAAAAGTAGGGTTATAAGCTATAAAGATAAAAAGCTTATCTTTACATCATTTGATGATAACCTAACTGTAGATAATGGTAACAAAAGTATCACATTTAACTTTGCAAAAACAGTTGCTACTGCTGCTGTGTCTGGTGATACTTTAGCTGTACTTTTTGGTGATGATGAGATGGCACTTTACTCACTCTCTACAAAAGAGCCATTTTTTAAAGCTCAAGGTGGAGAGGCGATAGCGCTTGATTCTAAAATAACACCGCCATTTTTTATGAGAGATTTAGTTGTTTTTTCAACACTTGATGGAAAAGTGGTTATTGTTAGTACAAGATTTAAAAAAGTTCTACGTAGTGTTTTAGTTTCTGCACAAGAGTATTTTAACAATATTATCTATTTTAATATTATAGATAATAAAATCATAGCTGCAACAAACAAAGCACTCCTTTCGCTCTCTGTAAAAGAGATAAAAAATGAGTATGAAGCGCGTGAAATAAAATATGATGGGAAGTTTTTATACCTTTTTACTAAACAAGGAGAGGTGTTAAAACTAGACTCCAATTTGGATGTTGTAAAGAAAATAAAATTTCCATTTGCACACTTTTTAGCGGTTGTTCTTTCAGATGATACTTTATACATTTATGAAAAAGAGGGGTATTTAATTCTTCTAAATAAAGATAATTTAGAGGATTATTTGGTGTATAAGGTAAATATGCCTGAGGGTTATGTTTATGAATCGCACGATAGAATCTACCAAGATAGTATATATCTACAAATTGTAAAACCTAAGTGTGTAGAATGTCAAACGAACTCGAAGCATTTTTAGAGTATATAACTGTTACAAAAGCACTTAGCCAAAAAACTATAGAGGCTTACAAAAGTGACTTAGAAGCATTAGAAAATGATGCTTCTAAAAGCTTGATAAATCTCGATTTAGAAAAAATTCTTCCACTCCTTACAAAATACACAAACAAACGCACACTCAATAGAAAATTCTCAGCTTTAAATGCTTTTTATGATTTTTGCTATAAACAACAGTTTTTAGAAGATAAAACAAAAATCCCCTTTGCTAAGATTCCAAAAAACCTTCCAAAATTTGTAAGTTATGAAGAGATTATGCACTCTTTAGAGCTTATAGATAGATCTACGTGGATAGGGAAGCGTGACTATGCTTTAATTCTTTTTTTGTATGCAACAGGAGCGCGCATAAGTGAAGCGTTGGAGATTCAAAAGAGTGATATTGAAGATGAATGGGTAAAAATTCGCCACGCAAAAGGGCAAAAAGAGCGAATTGTGCCTATTGCTCCTGTGGCACTTGAAGCACTTAGGGAGTATTTAGATGCAGTAGAGTTTGACAAAGAGTACTTATGGTACAACTACAAAGGTGGAAAACTTAGTCGTATCTCTGCTTTTAAAATTACGCAAAAATATTTAGGTGTTTCTCCCCATGTTCTTCGCCACTCCTATGCAACATCGCTTATTAGTGGTGGTGCAGATTTGCGTGTTGTGCAAGAACTTTTGGGGCACTCCTCTTTAGTTACTACACAAATTTATACACATATTCAAAAACAACATCTTAAAGATACTGTTGATGTTTATCATCCAATGGCATAATTGTAAAAAGGAATAAAAATGAAAAAATTAACACCCATACTTGTTGTGCTAGCTTTTGTTGCTATTGTTGTTGGAGTTTTTCTCTCTTTAGCTTCTTCGCAAAATATGACTGTTATTGAAAAAGGAAATACAGCCCTAAAGCCACTGCCAATGCAGCTAAATAAATACCAAGATAGTGACTGTGGAATGGTTATAGAGGATTTAGTATACGCTTCGCAGGTAGTTGCACCAGATGGAAGAACGTGGTTTTTTCATGATCATGGTGGGTTTGTGCATTGGTTAGAGGATAAACCTTTTAAAGATGATGTAAAAATTTGGGTTATGAGTGTAGATACTCATAGGTGGATAGATGGCAAAAAAGCGTACTATTCAAGAACAGATACTACACCAATGGGGTATGGCTTTGGAGCGTATGAGCATAAAAAAGAGGGCCTTATACCTTATGAGCAGATGCGACTTTTAATGCTTCGTGGTGAAACGCTTAATAATCCACTTATTAAAAAACAACTTTTAGGGAATTAAGTGGAAACTTTTAGCATTTTAACTATAATGAGTATTGCATTTTTAGGCTCTTTTGGACACTGTATAGGTATGTGTGGAGGGATTGTTTTGGCATACTCCTCTATAAAAATAGATCCAAATAGCTCTAAAGTTTCTCAAGGAGTAGCACACCTTTTGTACTCTTTTGGTAGAGTTTTTACCTACACACTCTTAGGTGCACTTTTTGGTGCTTTGGGTGGAGTGGCACTTTTTAGTAATAACGCAAACGGAGCTTTACTTATTTTTGCTGGTGTTGTTATGGTACTTGCTGGACTTTCTCTTATGGGAAAGATTAAATTTTTAACATTAATAGAACACTCTTTTTCCTCTTCGAGTGTTTATAAAAAAGCGTTTCAGTCTATTTTAAAATCGCGTTCAAATTTTAGTTTTTTCTTACTTGGTATGTTAAATGGACTCTTGCCCTGTGGGTTTGTGTACTTTTTTGCCATAACAGCAGCAAGTACAGCTGACCCACTTTGGGGTGCATTTGTTATGTTTATATTTGGAATAAGCACAATCCCAGCAATGTTTGGACTTGGTTTTTTAACAACACTCGCTTCTGCTACAACTTTTAGAAATATGATGATGAGTCTTTCTTCTATTGCGGTTATTTTATATGGTGTTTTTACAATTTATAATGGATATGACTACATTACAAACCCTACAAAAACTTTACGTGATTGTCATAGTGGGAAGTAGGATAAACTAGAAAGTGAAAAAGCGAAACAAGTTGTTTCGTAAAAGAATAATATAGAAGTTATGTAATATTTTTAAAAAGTGGAAAGAGTTAAAAAAAGGATTTATTAGTTATGAATAGTTTAGATTTAAATGGTTTTGAAAGATATTGTAAAAATATTAACTTTGTAAAGTCAATGAATAGTTATAAAAACTATATTAAAAAGGGTATTGTTGTATTAACAAATATTTCAAATGTAACACTTAAAGAGTTTTATCAAGAAATTAATAATGGAAATAAGGATTATTTAAAACAAGATTTTGAAGATTATATTTCAAACGAAGGTTTGCATCAAGATTTATATAGTGATTTTAAATCAGCATTTAAAAAATATATGGATTTTTTAAATAAAAAGTATTCTCTTTCAAAAGAGGAAATAAAAAATAATTATAAAAAATTATATGAAGAAATAAAAAATGGTAAAAAAATAACTGGAGTGGAAACTTTATGATGATGCACAAAAACTAAGTTCAAGTGATGTTTATCAACTCTTTGCATATTTAAGTTTTTATGAGTGTAGTAATATTGCATATTTATTTGTTCCAAAAGTGCAAAACCAAGAAGATAAAGAGTATAATTACCAAACTAAAAAAGGTTTTCTAACATATAAAATAAAAATTATCCCTTTAGATTTAGAAGAGATTATAAAAAATAATCACAAAATAAAAAGTTTTATAAATTAAAGGCAAAAAATGGCAAAAACAGTAACAATTATAGATACATTTGGTTTCTTCTTTAGAAGTTTTTATGCACTTCCACAACATCTTCGCACAAAAGATGGCTTTCCAACGGGGCTTTTAACAGGGTTTACAAACTTTATATCTACTTTGCAAAAAGAGCACGATAGTGACTACATCATTTTTGCAATCGATACAAAAGGGGATACTTTTAGAAATGAGATAGACTCAAACTATAAAGCAAACCGTTCTGAAGTTCCTCAAGAATTACTGCAACAACTTCCCGTTGCAATCTCTTGGATAGAAAAAATGGGATATAAAACATTAGGCAAAGAGGGGTTTGAGGCAGATGATATGATAGCTTCAGTTGTAACTCACGCAAAAGCAAAAAATTATAATGTTCGCGTAGTTTCACACGATAAAGATCTCTACCAACTTATAGATGATGGAAAGGTTGTTATTGTAGATGCTATTAAGAAAAAAGTTATCGATGAAAAAGCGTGTGTTGAAAAGTATGGAGTTACCCCTAAACAGTTTATAGACTACCAAGCAATAGTTGGCGATAGTGCCGATAATGTCCCAGGTGTAAAAGGGATAGGGAAAGTGGGTGCGCAAAAACTACTAAGCCAATATGGCACGCTCGATAATATCTACGCACATATAGAGGAGATAAAAGGAGCAACACAAAAAAAACTTTTAGCATCAAAAGAGGATGCGTATATGTCAAAAGAGTTGGTAACTTTAAAAAATGATATTTTTGATGCGTTTGATTTTGAAGCGTATAAAATGGATATTGAAAACCCATTTGTTAATATTTATGATGAGCTTGTGAAGTATGAGCAAAATGCAATTTTAAGAGTGCTTCATGCAAAAAAACTTGTAGATTCTTCACAAGAAAAAATTGTGCAAGAGCAACAACAAGAGCAAAAAGAGGAGCAAAAAATTGCTAATGGATTTGAGCCATTTGAATCTGTTTTAGTAACAGATGCAAAAGAGTTACGCACACTCATAGCACAGATTCCTTCCCAAAGCATTGTTGCATTTGATGTAGAAACAACAGGACTTGAGTATAAAAAAGATAAAATGGTAGGTTTTAGCTTCTGTTTTGAGCCAAATAAAGCGTACTATGTTCCGTTTGAGCATTTTTATTTGGGAGTAGAAAAGCAAGTTGAAATAGATGAAGTAAAATATGCAATAAAAGAGATTTTTCAACATAAAGTTGTTGGACATAATATTAAGTTTGATTTACACTTTGTGATGAACCTTTTAGAAGATGAAACATTACGTGTTTATGGCGATAGTATGATTTTAGCGTGGCTTATAAATCCTGAGAGTGCATTATCACTTGATAAACTCAGCCTTGCACTTTTTCAACACACTATGGTTTCTTTTAAAGATACAGTAAAAAAAGGGGAAGATTTCTCAAGTGTGCCACTTGCTGAAGCTGCAATATACGCTGCAGAAGATGCGCTTATAACATATAGACTTTATCATCTATTTTTAGAAAAACTCAAACTTCAAAATGCACAGCATCTTATAGAGGAAGCTAAAAATGTGGAGTTTTTATTTTTACACACTTTGGTAAAGATGGAGCGTGCTGGAATTGAGCTTGACCAAGAGTTTTTAAGTAATTTTGCATTAGAGGTAAAAGAGAATTTAGAGCAACTTACAAAAGATATTTATAGTTTAAGTGGTAGTGAGTTTAACATAAACTCTACAAAACAACTTGGTGTAGTACTTTTTGAAAAACTTGGTTTACCAGTTGGGAAAAAAACAAAAACAGGGTATTCTACAAATGAAGCGGTGCTTAACTCTCTTAAAGAGAAACATCCAGTTGTACCAAAACTTTTAGAGTATAGAGAGCTTTATAAACTTCACTCTACCTATATTGAACCACTTTTAAAACTAGCAAAAGAGGATGAGCAGAGTCGTATCTATACATCGTTTGTGCAAACGGGAACTGCAACGGGAAGATTAAGTTCTAAAAATCCAAACTTGCAAAATATCCCTGCGCGTAATGAGTTGGGGCTTAAAATTCGTCAAGCGTTTGTAGCACCAAAAAATAAGATGTTAGTGGGGATAGACTACTCCCAAATAGAGCTTCGTCTTTTGGCACATTTTTCACAAGATGAGGTGCTTGTAAAAGCATTTCAAGAAGATAAAGATATCCACCTCCAAACTGCAATAGTTCTTTTTGGAGAGCAAGATGCACAAGCAAAACGCTACATCGCAAAAACAGTAAACTTTGGGCTTTTATATGGAATGGGGCAAAAAAAATTAAGTGATACTTTAGGCATTACTACAAAAGAAGCTAAAGAGATAATCACTAAATATTTTGAGTCATTTCCTAGTGTAAAAAACTACTTTAGAAAAATAGTAGAGAGTTCTAAAGAGCAAGGGTATGTAGAAACACTACTAGGAAGAAGACGCTATTTTGACTATGAAAATGCTTCGCCAATGTATAAAGCCGCGTATGAGCGTGAAGCGGTAAATACACTGTTTCAAGGAAGTGCAGCAGATTTAATAAAACTCAGTATGAATAAAATTCAACGTATTATAGAAGAGGAGAAGTTAGAAGCTACAATGCTTTTGCAGATTCATGATGAATTGATTTTTGAGGTAGATGAAGCACAAGCACAAACACTTGCAAAGCGTTTCCAACAAGAGATGGAAAATATTTACACTTTAAATATTCCACTTAAAGCGAGTGTAAATATCGCTTTAAATTGGGGTGGATTAAAATAATAATTTATCAAGTTCTAAAAGGGGTGAGATAAAGCCAATGGTAATGGTAATTACCCCTAGAACAATTAAAAAACTTGCACTTAATGCTCCAGCTTTATTTTTAGAAAAAATATAAGAGTAAAATGCTTTAAGAATATTGTTACTTCCTGTAGCGATTAAAATTGCTGTTGCTGCATTTTGTGGAGTTACTTCAAATTTTGATGATAGAATAGAAAGTACAAATGGATCAATATCGGTAAATCCAACAATGAATGAGAGGATATTTAATCCTAAATTTCCATAAGTTGTTAAAACAAAATGTGTAAGAGTAGCCATAATAATAAATAAAAAAGCAAATAAAAATGCTGTTGAAAGTTCTAGTGGGTTTTTATCTTCTGTTTGTTTGATTTTAGAGGAGCTATCTCTTGTTGATTTTTTATAGAGTATTAAACTACTCAAAGCACTTATAGTTGCTAAAATAAGAAAAGGGATAGCAACAATCTTAGCAATCTCTACATTAAAGGCAAAAGTGATACCCAAAAGGCGCAAATACATCAAAGCAGTTGCAATAATAATAGATGATGAAAAAAGATAAGGCATCATCCCATATGATGCTTTTTTTGCTAAAACAATAGTTGTGGCAGTACTTGAATAGATTCCCCCTAAAATCCCAGTTACAAGGTAGCCTTTATCATTAAAAATATATTTTTTTAAGATGTAACCAAAATAGGAAAAGAGTGAAACTATAACAACTGCAAGCCAAACTTTAAAGTATGAAACAGGAATAAATTCTGAGATGGGCTGGTTTGGTAAAAGGGGTAGAACAACACCACTTAAAAGAAGAAGTTTTGCAAAAGTTTCTATCTCCTTTTCTTCAAAAATAGTATAAAAATGTTCAAGTTTTTTATTGAGATTTGATATAAATACGATTGCTACAAATATGATAAGTAAAAACCAAATATTAAATTTTACAACTACAATTCCAAAACTATACACAAGTGTTGTAAGTAAAAACAAAATAATACCACTTCGTGCATTTTTGAGTTTAAAGTAGTAAAAAAGTATAAGGTGGCTGATTGTAGCAAGATACCCTACAATATATAAGTTGATATCAACTGATGCAAAAATGTACCCTACAAGTGCAACAAATGCAAAGGTTCTTACACTTCCTATCTCTTTTGCATTATCTTGATGCATTCTGTGTGCTTTTATTTCAAGACCGATTAAAAAACCTGCAATAACAACAACTAAAAGTTGTACCCATTGAGCATTTACTAAATTTTCTAACATTTTTTTTCTCTTTTTTTGTTGATAAACGAAGTATAGCAAAAAAGTAATTTATTAGAAGATGTTAACAATTAGTAAATTTATGTTAGACTTGTGTTAGAAAATATTTCAACTAAAGGTAAAGATATGAACAGTTTTATAAAAAGTGTGATTGACTGGATGATGCAAAAAGAGGAGGAGTTAGCAAAAGAGTGTGCTATTCCTTTGTCTGAGATTGAACAACAAATACAAAAGGTTCAAGAAGAAAAAGAGAAGTTACAAGAGCAACATGAACAAAGAATGGCTGAGTTGGATGATATTTTAAAAAGGTTAGAAAAAATAAAAAATGCAGAAGTTTTACGCTGTAATAAATAGGAGAAGATAATGAAAGATTTTTTTCATGCAATAATGTGTGCATTTAAAGAGGTGCTTAAATCAAGTACAATGAAAATTGCTATGGTAAGTGGTGTTGCTGTGACATTGGTGTGGGCTATTGTAGGTTTTTTACTATGGGATAAAATAATTGAATTTACAAGATCTTTACTCTCAGCATTGCCATTTTCAATGTTGCAATCTGATGGTGCTTGGATGCTTTCTACATTTTTATGGTTGCAGCTTGTTATTATAACTTTTGCAGTAATTTTTACTGTAATTGGTAATATGGCAATAGATAAAGTAAATAAAAAAAATTATGCTATTTTTTCTATTAGCATAGGTCTTTTAAGTGCTGCTGCTTGGTCAGTTGTTTGGTTTTTAAAAGGGGATTATATCTATAACCAATCTTTAAAACTGATTGCACTATTACCTTTTGAAACAGTAGAAACGGGGATATCTTATCTGATTGGTTTTTATCTTATTTATATTGCTATTATTGTAAGTCTTATTTTTGTAACAAGTTTATTTTCTAGTAAAGTTCTCTCCTTTGTAGCGCAGCGTTACTTCCCTGAAGCAACAATGTATGAAACAACAAAAGCAAAAACATTAGGTTTAACACTAAGAGATACACTCTTTTTTCTTGTAGCATCTATTTTGTCTTTTCCTGTTTTATTTATTCCTGTTTTAAACTTTGCTATTTTAGTGGGGCTTTGGATTTGGCTTATGAAAGATACTTTAGCACATGATACAGCTTCATTTGTTTTTGGAGATAGAGTAAAAGAGGAGTTAAAAGAGCATAAATTTGCTTTATGGGGTATTAGTTTTATAGGGTCACTGTTTAACTTTATACCACTGTTTAATGTTTTTGGTCCATATTTTACTGAACTTTCTATGTTCTTTTATCTTAAAGAGAAAAGAGATAATATTTAGTAATAAATATATGGTAAACTTATTGTAAATATAATTTAAGGAGATAATTATGGAAGCTATAAAAAAAGAGTTAGAGTCACGCAGAGGTGAAATTGAAACTGCTATTGAGGTTTTATTTAAAACAAATATGAAAATTACAGATTGGGATGTTCCTGAGGTAGATGACAAGGAAGCTGCTAAAATATTACTTGATATTATGCAACAAAAATTAGATGCAATTAAAGCGGATGTTGAAGCTGGAAAGTATAACAACTACTAAAAAGAGGCTATGATGCAAAATAAAAAATATGATTTAGTGGTTATTGGTGGTGGACCTGCTGGGACACCTGTTGCTATTGAGTATGCTAAACTAAATCAAAACAAAAAAGTTGCTTTAGTAGAACTTACTGGAAAACTAGGTGGAGAATGTCTTTTTCAAGGGTGTATTCCATCAAAAATAATGAAAGCAAGTTCAGAATCAATTACAATGTTAGAGCAGCTCAAAAACTTTGGTGTAGAGCTTGAAGATTCCCATTTTAATATTGCATGGCAAAAAATTAAGCAAAGAAAAGATGAGATTTTGTCTAAAAGATCATCTGCGGCAGGTGATGTTGTAGATTCTTTAGAAAATTTGGATCTTATAAAAGCAGAAGCCTCTTTTTCAGGTAAAAATAGTGTTTTACTAAAAGGGAAAAATTTTAAGCAAGAGATAGAGTTTAAAAAGGCTGTAGTTGCTACAGGTTCTAGAAGTTTTATCCCTGTGTATGATGGGAATGGGGTGGATAAAATCTGGACCAATAGTGATTTTTTTGAAAAGATGGAACTTCCTTCTAGTTTAGCTATTATAGGTACAGGTGCTATCGCTGTTGAGTTTGCAATGATTTTAGCAGAATTTGGTGTAAAGGTTTCACTTTTTGGAAGAGAAAATGGAATTTTACACAATATAGATACACAAGCACAAGAGTATCTTTTAAAGAAATTACAAAACCATAAAAATATTAGTTTGTATCTTCATACAGCTCTTTTAAGAGTAGATTTTGAAGAGGATAACTTTAAAATTAAATTTAAACAAGCTGATGATGTGAAAGAGTTAGAGTTTCACAGAGTTTTAAGTGCAGCTGGTAGAGTTGCAAATATAGAACATCTTGCCTTAGAAAAAGCGGGTATTGAGTTTAGCAAAAAAGGGATTGTTGTTGATGAACACCTTTTAACAAGTAACAAAGACATCTATGCAAATGGTGATGTGGCAGAGGGATTTGCAAAGTTTGCTCACACAGCACAATATGGTGCTCATACAATAGCACAAAATCTCTTTTTGGAGCATAACTTTTTTAAAGTAAAAACTGAAATAAACTCTTGGGTTTTATTTACCACTCCAAATGTAATGATGGCTGGAATTACTCAAGAGGAAGCTCAGTTACAAGGGATAGAAGTTTTTGTAGATAGTTTCTCATTTGCAACTGAAGCTAAGTCACAAATAGATGATGAAGATTATGGTTATTTAAAATTTATTGTTCAAAAAAGTAACAATCAAATTATAGGAATTTGTGCAATGCACCAAGAAGCTCACTCTTTGGGTGGAGAGGCTGCACTGATTATAGCAAATAAATTAACGTTAAAAGATATTATTGATTCTATCCATCCACATCCAACTATTAGTGAGTCATTTGTATTGTTAGCAAAACAGATGATGGGTCAAGTTATGGCAGAAAAATTACAAAAACCAATTGCACAGGCTCTTTTACAAATAGAGAGATGGTTATAGTTTTTTGGTATAATAACTAGAAAAAAGGGGGGGGTGTGTGTTTAGATGAAACAAGCTATTTCAGAGATGTTAGATATTTGGCATAAACATTATGAAGATGAGGAGGTTCAATATAGCGAGTTTGAACACTCCGATATTGAGTATTTTGTAGGGTGTATGCTTTATAACACTTTTGCATTCTCTAAAGCATTAGATACTATGAAAACAATAGATCCTTCATATGATTTTTTAACAACTTGTGGGGAATATTATGAACCATTTTTAGAAAAAATGAAGAGTTTTGAGTTTGAAAATGAGGAGCAAAAGGTTGCTTTTTTACTTGAATTTATAGAGGAATCACAGAAAAAATATAGTGATGATGAACTTTATTTACTCAATAGATTACATAAACATATTAAATCTCTTCAAGAGCGTTATGAAAAAAATATTGAGCCACAAAAAGTTGTATTTGAAAAGCCTGTTACACCTTTTACAAGAAACCCTTTTGGTGGGTTTTAAATGAAAAAATATCTTATAACTTCAAGAGAATATTATACAGATACTCCTGCAGTTTTTAGAAATATTTTACATGAGCAGTTTCAAGAACATATGCCTCATTATGCTTTATATAGAGATAAGTCTAATCCAAATTATGATATTCAAGCAGCACATTTTGTTGAGGTTTGTAAACAGTTTGAAGATATTAAAAGTTTTATCCACCAAAAAGTTGCTCTAGCAAAAGAGTTAGGTGCAGATGGTGTCCATTTAACATCAACTCAATTTGATGAGATTACAAAAGCTAAAGATTTAGGTTTAGAGGTTATTGTAAGTACACACTCGTTAGAAGATGTTCTTCAAGTTCAAAAATTGGGTGCCGATGCAATAACATATAGTCCAATTTTTGCCTCACCAAATAAGGGTGAACCAAAAGGGATAGAAAATTTAAAAAATTTACTTAAAAAAGTAGATGTTAAAGTGTTTGCACTTGGTGGAATTGTAACTCAAGAGCAAATTGAACAAATAGCGCAAACCAGAGCTTATGGGTTTGCATCTATTCGCTATTTTTATTAAAAGTGACCTTTTGTATCGGCATCACTAAAGTGTTCCCATTTTAGTTTTGCACCACCTAAAATATGGAAATGGAGGTGTTTCACCTCTTGACCACCATCTTCGCCAATATTTGTAATCACTCTGTATCCAGATTTATCAAGTTTTAATTCAACTGCTACTTTTTGGATAAACTGTGTCATCCCTGCCATCATCTCACCACTTACTTCATTAAAACTGTCTACATGAATCTTAGGAATAGCAAGAACATGTACAGGAGCTTTTGGGTTAATATCGTGAAAAGCGATAAAATTTTCATCCTCTGCGATAACATTTGAAGGGATTTCATTATTTACAATTTTACAAAATAAGCACATTATTGTTTCCTTTTGTTGTTTTAAAAGATTATAACACAAAGTGAAGCTATATGTAAATTTTTTTGTACTATAATTGAGCCAAAAATTTTATATTGATGGAGTCTCTATTTGAAAGAGTGGTACAATGCAATAAAAGAAGCACAGAGTCTTAGTAAGTTAGAAGAGATTCGTATAGCTGTTTTTGGTAAAAAGGGCGTTTTAGCTGCAGAATTTGCTAAAATGAAGAGTGCTCCAAAAGAGCAAAAATCTCAAATAGCAAAAGAGTTAAATGAGCATAAAAGTGCACTTATGAATGAGTTCACTGCAAGAAAAATTACACTACAAACGCTTGAACTTCAAGAGGCTATGAAAGCAGAAGCGATAGATGTTTCACTCTATAGCACAAAAAGTGAAGCGGGTGCATTACACCCTGTAATGGAAACAATGGATAGAATTGTTGAGTATTTTTCATCTATGAACTTTGCTGTAAAAACTGGAAATATGGTTGAGGATGATTTCAATAACTTTGAAGCGCTTAACCTTCCAAAATATCATCCAGCACGTGATATGCAAGATACTTTCTATTTTAAAGATGAGATGTTGCTTCGTACTCACACTTCACCTGTTCAAATTAGAACAATGATGAGTACAAAACCACCTATTCGTATGATAGCTCCAGGTGCTGTTTTTAGACGCGATTACGATTTAACGCATACTCCAATGTTCCATCAAATTGAGGGACTTTTAGTAGATAAAGAGGGAGAAGTTTCATTTGCTAATTTAAAATATATTTTAGAAGATTTCTTAAAATATATGTTTGGTGATGTAGATGTTCGTTTTCGTCCATCATTTTTCCCATTTACTGAACCATCTGCAGAAGTAGATATTAGTTGTGTATTTTGTAAAGGTGAAGGGTGTCGTGTATGTTCACATACAGGATGGCTAGAAGTTCTTGGATGTGGAATTGTTGATCCAAATGTCTTTAAAGCGGTAGATTATAAAGATGTAAGTGGTTATGCCTTTGGTTTAGGTGTTGAGCGTTTTGCAATGCTTATTCATCAAATAGGGGATCTTCGTTCACTTTTTGAGGGAGATATTAAGTTATTGGAGCAGTTTAGATGATAGTAACTCGTAGTTGGTTAGAAGAGTGGATAGACCTAGATGGAATTACAACAGATGAGTTGGTAAAAACTTTTAACTCTATTGGTTTAGAAGTTGCAGCAGTTGAAGAGTACAATGTTCCAAAAGGGATAGTTTTTGGGCATGTTTTAGAGTGTGAAAAACATCCAGATGCAGATAAACTTAACCTTTGTAAAGTAGATGTTGGAACAGGCGAAGCGTTACAAATTGTTTGTGGTGCCTCAAATGTAAGAAAAGGGCTTGATGTTATTGTAGCAACTGTTGGTGCAACAATGCCTGGTGGACTAAAGATTAAACCTGTAAAACTTCGTGGAGTTGATTCTTTTGGGATGATTTGTTCTGCAAAAGAGATAGGTGTTGCAGATTTTTCTGAAGGCATTGTGGAGTTAGATAGCAGTATTGGTAAGTATAAACTTGGAGAGGAAGTATCTTCAAATAAATATTTTAGTGATGCTGTAATTGAGCTAGAACTTACTGCAAATAGGGGTGATTGTTTAAGTATTCATGGTGTTTGTAGAGATTTAAGTGCTGCTTTTAATAGACCATTACACAATTTTGAAGTGAAAGAGCATGAGGGTACAAAAGGGATAGGAAGAGTTTTAAATTTAGCTCATGAAGCACTTTTTGATGTGCATCTAAGCTATAAGGCTATAGATGTAAAAGAGTTCAATTTACCGATGGTAATTGATTTACGTTTAGCGCAAATTGAGGAGAAGACAACTTCAAAAATTGATGCACTTTTAACATATACAACACATGCAACAGGTGTGATTCTTCAGGCTTATAATCACTCTTTTTTCTCTCAAGATGAAAAAAGTGTTGCAAAAATTAGACTTGAACAAGATGAAAAAGGATATGCTTGTACTGTTGGTGCAGCTGGTAAAGCATCTTGTATTGGAATTATTCAGTTTGAAGAGTCAAAACCTAAAAGTGATGAAGAGCTTATTTTTCTAGAGGCTAGTTATATTGCTCCAGAGATAGTTTCTAAAAAAATGTATGAAAATAAAATTGAATCTGGTTCAATTTTTTATAAAACTTCACGTGGAAGTGAACCAGAGTTAGAATTAGGTTTAAAATATGTTTTAAAACTTTTCAATAGCCATTCCAATTCACTTATTTATTCAGGAACTATAGATTTAGGTGATGCAATTAAGCCAAAAATTGTAAGTATTTCAAAAACAGAGATAGATAATTTTATTGGTGCAAAAATAGATAAAATTGTTATCAGTAAAATTTTAACAAACCTTGGGTTTGATATTTCAAAATCATCTGCAGAAAACTTTGTTATTGCAGTACCACAATTTCGCCACGATATTGTAAATAAACAAGATATTGTTGAGGAAATTGTTCGTTTAGTTGGAATCGATAATATTGAATCAAAACCATTTGTTTTAACTGAAAAGAATAGACTTGAGAGTGATTATTTTACGTATAAAAAAAGAAAAATTTACAGAGAACGTTGTGCTGCTAATGGATTTTTTGAGTCTATTCACTTCGTTTTTGATGAGAAAAAAACACTTCAAAAATATGGTTTTGAAACTTTAGAAGAGTCTTTAGAGATTTTAAATCCAATTGTAAATACACTTGATACTTTACGTCCAACACTTATGACACATCTTCTAGAATCAGCATCTAAAAATAAGAAAAATGGTTATAACTCTATTAGACTATTTGAGATTGGTTCTGTATTTTCTCCAAAAAGAGAGGAGAGTGTAAGAGTTGCACTTATTTTTAGTGGTGAAAAAGAGCAAGATTCTCTAAGTAATGGTGGAAAACCACAAATGGTAGATTTTGCATTTTTTACACAAAAAGTTGCAGATATTATAGGTGATATAAAGCTTCAAGAAAATGAGACTTCACATAATTTAGCACACCCTTATCAAAGTGCAAAAATTATTCAAGATGGTGTTGCAATTGGGGAGCTTTTTAGAGTTCATCCAAACGTAGAAGCAGATTACGATTTAGACGCAACATATATTTGTGAAATTGAGTTTGATAAGCTTCGTTATGAATTAAAAACTGCTAAAGTAACATCAAAATTTCAAGCATCTTTTAGAGATTTAAGTTTAATGGTTGCCCAAGATTTAGAGTATAAAAAAATTGAAGATGCAATTAATACTCTAGAAATTGCAGAGCTTGTTCGTTTTTATCCAGTTGATAGATATAGTGATGAAAAACTTGGAGATAAAGTGAGTTTATCTCTTCGTTTTGTACTTCAATCTTTTGAAAAAACACTTCAAGAGGAAGATATTACATCTGCTATGGATGCTATTTTAGAAAAACTAAAACAAGATTTAGGAATTGAGTTAAGATGAGTCGTGTAGTTGTTGATAAAGCAAACTCTTTTGTACTTAATATTGCAGATATTGCGCCTGATAAGTCTATTTCTCATAGAAGTGTAATGTTTGCAATGTTAGCAGATGGCAAAACAAAAGTAGAGAATTTTCTTCGCGCAGAAGATACTCTAAACTCTTTAGAGATTGTAAAAAATCTTGGTGCAGTTGTTGAGGATGATGGTAAAATAATTACTATTGAATCAAATGGTATTGTTGAGAGTAGTGAAATTTTAGATTGTGGAAACTCTGGTACTGGAATGCGTCTTTTTTGTGGACTTTTAAGTTCTGCAAATGGACATTTTGTACTAACAGGTGATAAATATTTACGTCGTCGCCCAATGAAGCGTGTAACAGACCCTTTAAGAAGTATTGGTGCGAAACTTGATGGTAGAGAAGATGGAAATTTAGCGCCACTTAGTATTCGTGGTGCTTCACTTAAGGCTTTTTCTTATGAGAGTAAAATAGCTTCTGCACAAGTAAAAAGTGCGATGATTTTAGCTGCACTTAGAGCAGATGGAGAGTGCCAATACAGTGAACCTGAACTTTCACGTGACCATACGGAGAGAATGCTTCAAGGTATGGGTGCTGAGATAAAAACAGAAGGTTTAAAAACAACAATTAAGCCACTTAAAAAACTTTTAGAACCACTAGATATTAGAGTTCCAGCAGATCCTTCAAGTGCTTTTTTCTTTGCTGTTGCAGCTGCAATTACACCAGGTGCTAAAGTAACACTAGAGGGTGTAACACTTAATTCTACACGTATTGAAGCTTTTAAAGTTTTAGAAAAGATGGGTACTAAGATTAGTTATATTGAAAAAGAGAATAAGTATGAACCAATAGGGGATATTGTAGTGCAAAATGCTCCACTTCATGGTGTTATAGTAGAAGATAAAATCTCTTGGCTTATAGATGAACTTCCAGCTCTTTCTATCGCTTTTGCCGTAGCAAAAGGGGAGAGTGTTGTTAAAAATGCGCAGGAACTTCGTGTAAAAGAATCAGATAGAATTGCAACTGTTGTAACAGGACTTCGTGCAGCTGGAATTGAAGTGGATGAATATCAAGATGGTTACAAAATTATTGGTGGAGATCTTAAAAAAGCAACGATAGATAGTCATGGTGACCATAGAATTGCAATGAGTTTTATTATAGCAGGGCTTGTAAGTGGAATGGAAGTGGAAGATTTAGAGTGTATTAATACATCTTTTCCAAACTTTTTTAAGCTTTTAGAAAAAATCACAACATTTGAGATGGTATAAATGAAAATAGAATTAGCAGAAAAATATGGCTTTTGTTTTGGGGTAAAGCGTGCAATTAAGATTGCAGAGGAGCATAAAAACTCTGCAACATATGGACCACTTATTCATAACTCTAAAGAGATTAATCGTCTAAATAAAGATTTTAATGTTGGTTTGGTTGAAGATTATAAAGTTTTTCAAACAGGTGATACTGCAATTGTAAGAACACATGGTATTCCAAAAAATGAACTTGAAGAGCTACATAAAACAGGTGTTGAAATTGTAGATGCAACTTGCCCTTATGTAACAAAGCCTCAACAAATTTCTCAAGAGATGAGTGAAAATGGATATGATGTTGTGATTTTTGGAGATGCTTCACATCCAGAGATTAAAGGTGTAAAAAGTTATGCAACAAATGGTGCATATGTAGTAGGTTGTGTAGAGGATTTAGAAGAGTTAAAATTACACGATAAAATTGCACTTGTATCACAAACAACACGTAAAGTGGAGGAGTATTTAGCAATTGCAAACTATCTTATCCCTCGCCATAAAGAGGTAAGAGTTTTTAATACTATTTGTAATGCAACTTTTGAAAATCAAGAAGCTGTACGTAAGCTCTCTAAAAAAGCTGATATTATGCTTATTATTGGTGGTAAAAATTCATCTAATACAAAACAGCTTTTCTCTATTGCTAAAGAGAATTGTCAAGAGAGTCATCATATAGAGGATGAAAAAGAGTTGGATTTTAGTTGGTTTGAAGGGAAAGAACTTTGTGGAATTAGTGCTGGTGCTTCAACTCCAGACTGGATAATTCAAAATGTTGTAGATGCAATTGAAGCTAAATTAAAAGTTTAATATCAAAATAATTATTTTTTAGATATAATTGTGCAATTTTTATGTAACAGAGGATAAGTAATGGCGTTCGATAACGAATCATTTGAAGAAGAAGAAAATTTTGCAGAGATGTTTGCTGCAAGTGAAAAGAAACAAGAAACTAGTCGTGTAGTTGAAGGTGAAATCGTAGAGATTCAAGAAGATAAAGCTTTAGTTGGTGTTGGTGATAAACTTGAAGGTATCATCAACTTAGATGAAATCAGAGATGAAAATGGTGAACTTAAATTTAATGTTGGTGACAAGATTAAAGTTATGGTACTTGGTTACTATAATGAGCGTCCAAAAATCTCTTATAAAAAAGTTTTAGAGCAAGAAAAGACTATAGAGTTTATTGAAAAGAATAAAGAAAATTTTGAAGATGTTGTAGTTGAAGGTGTAATCACTAAGAAAAATCGTGGTGGTTATGTTGTAGAAGCTGATTCAGTAACATTCTTTATGCCACGTTCATTAGCTGCTTTTAAAGAGGGTGACGATGTAGTTGGTCGTAAAATTAAAGCACAAGTTGTTAAGATTGATGAAGATGAAAACTCTATTGTTATCTCTCGTCGTAAACTTTTCAATGAAGAGCGTAAGAAGAAAAAAGAGATTATTGACCAACTTATGGCAGAAGACACTGTTGTTGAAGGTACAATCAAAAAAATCACTAGCTATGGAATGTTTGTAGATGTTGGTGGTGTTGATGGTTTAGTACACTATAATGAGATTAGCTACAAAGGTCCAGTAAACCCATCTAAACTTTATAAAGAGGGTGATGTAGTTACTGTTAAAGCTATCTCTTACGATAAAGACAAGCGTCATCTTTCATTATCTATTAAAGCTGTTCAACCAGATCCATGGGCTGAAGTTGAGAGTGAACTAGATGAAGGTGATACAATTACAGTAACTGTTTCAAATATTGAACCATATGGTGTATTTGTTGACCTTGGTAATGATATTGAAGCATTTTTACATATTTCTGAGATCTCTTGGGATAAAAATGTTAAAAATCCAAACGATTATTTAGAACTTGGTCAAGAGATTGATGTAGAAGTTATTGAAATTGATCCAAAATCTCATAAACTTCGTGTATCTCTTAAAAAACTTCTTCCAAAACCATTTGATGAGTTTTTAAAGAAAAACAAAGAGGGTGATGTAGTAGAAGGTGTTGTAACATCTTTAACTGATTTTGGTGCGTTTGTTCGTATTGATGGTGTAGAAGGTCTTTTACATAACCAAGATATCTCTTGGGATAAAAATACAAAATGTAAAGATGTATTAAAAGTTGGTGATACTGTTGAAGTTAAAATTGCTAAAATTAATGCAGAAGATCAAAAAATTTCTCTAAACAGAAAAGCTCTTTTAGAGTCTCCTGTAGATAAATTTGCACAAACACATAAAATCAACTCTGTGATCACTGGTAAAATTCGTGATATTAAAGATTTTGGTGTATTCGTTTCACTTGAAGATGGTGTTGATGCACTTATTCGTAATGAAGATTTAGCTCCACTTGTAAAAGAGGAGTTAGAGATTGGTGATGAAGTTGAAGCTGTTATCTCTGTAATCGATACAAATAGAGACCGTATTCGTCTTTCTGTTAAAAAACTTAACTATATTAAAAATCAAGCTATGTTAGAGGAGATTAATGATACTGAATCTCACTCTCTTGGTGATTTAATTAAAGACAAAATTCAGTAAGTTTCAAACTGATTTTTGATGTATCATTTTTTTAAGTGGTATGCATGGGTGGTAACTCTTGGAGTTGCCATCTTTATAATACTTTTTTTGATCTCTATCAACAAAACATCAGAAAAATTGGATACTTTGTCTCTTTCATTAGAAGAAAAAAAAGATAGAGTTGTACAGGAAAAGAGTTGGTTAGATTCTCTTTTTAATTCTAAAAAGCTGAGCTATACCTATCCTATTAATGAAGTTTATGTTAAAGTAGATTTAACCGAAAAAATAACTAACACTATTAAGTATCAACTCTCAACCGTTTCATTAGAACCTTATCAAGTTTTTTGTTTAAAAGCAGAGTTGAAACGTTATAGGTTTAAATACTATTTTAAGAAAAATGGTGCAAAAGTAGAGTTAGTTATTTATTCAAAGAATAAAACAAGATTAAAGGCTCTTGTAAAAGAGTTAAAAAAGTTTAATATTGTAGCGAGAATTAAGCCTTATATAGTAAAAGAGGAAATGTAAATGAAAAAACATACAGTTGTAGTTTGTGACCATATCCATAAAGCTGGTCTAGAGATTTTAGAAAATGATGAAAATATCAATTTTATTATGGCAGCAGATGAGCCAAAAGATATACTTGTAAAAGAGATTATCCCTCAAGCTGATGTTGCAATTACAAGAAGTTCTACAGATGTAGATGAAAACTTTATTGCTCATGCAAAAAATATGAAAGCAATTGTTCGTGCTGGTGTTGGTGTAGATAATGTAAATATTCCTGGTTGTTCAAAAGAGGGAATTATAGTAATGAACGTACCAACTGCAAATACTATTGCAGCGGTTGAGCTTACAATGACACATATGCTCTCTTGTATGAGAATGTTCCCATACTCTCATGATCACCTTAAAAATCAAAGAATTTGGAAGCGTGAAAAATGGTATGGTTACGAGCTTAAAGGGAAAAAATTAGGTGTTATTGGTTTTGGTAACATTGGTAGTCGTGTAGCAAAACGTGCGAAAGCTTTCGAGATGGATATTGTGGCGTATGATCCATATATTCATCCATCTAAAGTAACAGATTTAGATATGACATATACAAAAGATTTTAGTGATATTTTAGCATGTGATATTATTACAATTCACACACCAAAAAATCAAGAAACTATCAATATGATTACTAAAAAAGAGATAGACCAAATGAAAGATGGCGTAGTTTTAATTAACTGTGCTCGTGGTGGTCTTTATAATGAAGAGGATCTTTATGATGGTTTAAAATCTGGTAAAATCCGTTTTGCAGGTATTGATGTATTTAACAAAGAACCAGCAACAGAACATCCACTTTTAGATCTTGATAATATCTGTGTTTCTCCACACCTTGGTGCAAACACTTTTGAATCTCAGTACAATATTGGTGTTCAAGCTGCTCAAAACGCTATTGAAGCAGCAAAAGGTATAGCTTACCCACACGCTATGAATTTACCAATAGATGAAACTAAAATTCCACCATTTGTAAAACCATTTTTAGAGATGGGTCAAAAAATTGGTTTCTTAGCCTCGCAGATCAATAAAGGGCAACTCCTTAGCATTAAAGTAAGTGGTCAAGGAGATATTGCAGAGTTTGTTGATTCTTTAGCAACATTTGTAACTGTTGGTGCAATGAGTAGTAACTCTGAAGATGCAACAATTAACTATGTAAATGCAGATTTTGTTGCAAAAGAGAAAGGTGTAAATATTGAATCAGAAGCATTAGTTGATTCTTCTGTATTTAAAAATCTTATCACTATCAAACTTACTACTTCTGAAGGTGTTGTAACAATTAGTGCGACAATCTTCGATGATGGTAAACAACGTATTGTTGCTATTGATGGATTTGATATTGAAGTAGCACTTAAAGGAAATATGATACTATTTAAAAATAGTGATGTTCCAGGTGTTATTGGAAGTATTGGTCAAACACTTGCAAAAAATAATGTAAATATTGCTGACTTCTCTCTTGCACGTAATGAAAAATCTGAGGCATTAGCTATTATTTTAGTTGATGATAAAGTTGATGCTCAAGCACTAGAAGAACTTGCAAGCTTAGATGCTTGTTTAAGTGTAGCATACGCAACTCTTTAATATTTAAAAGGCTCTTCTTGAGCCTTTTTCCCCTTTTTTTATTTCTCTTTTTTACTCTTTCATTTTATAAGGAAACATTCTATGCAAAATTATTTTCAACGTCAAATTGAACTTTGGGGTGAAGAAAAACAGCAACTTCTTTCTACAAAGCGTGTAGTTATTATTGGTTGTGGAGGGCTTGGAAGCTCTTTGGTTATGGCATTAAGTGGAGTGGGACTAAAAGAGCTTCATTTAGTAGATTTTGATGAAGTAAGCCTTCATAATATCCATAGGCAAATTAGTTTTACATTAGAAGATGAAGGGCAAAATAAAGCAAAAGTTAATAGCACTCTTGTCCAACAACGTATCTCCTTTACGCAAAGTTTTAGTTATGAGTGTGACTTTTTAGAGTGGAGCAAAAAAGATATAGAAGTAGATCTCATTATGGATGCGACAGATAATCTCCAAACACGCTCAGAGATAGACAATTATGCTAAAGAAAAACAACTTCCTTGGGTTTATGGTAGTGTTGAAGCATTTGTTGGTCAGGTAGCATTTATCGAGAAATCATCTTTTAATGATGCTTTTAAAATTACAGCAAAAACACCACAGGGTATAGCAGCACCAATGGTAATGCACATAGCTTCTCTTCAAGCAAATTTAGCATTGCGTTATCTCATAGGCTTGTCATTGAAAAAAGATACACTTTATTATCTTTTTTTTAATGCAGAAGGGGAGTTGGTAACACAGAAGTTTGCATTACCAAAGTAGAGAGTTATCTCTACTCTTGTGTTACAATATAGAGTTGTTCAAGACCTAGTTTTTTAAGAATATTCATCACTGTAACAAAGTTTTGAAATTTTGAGTTTTTATCACTTTTTAAAACAATGATTTGATCTTTTTTATAAGTTTTTAGTTTTTTCTCTAAAGCATCGACTGAGAGTTTCTCTTTTTCTAAGAAGATATTCCCCTTAGCATCAACATAAAGTGTAATCTCTTTTTTCTTCTCCTCTTTTTTGTGTGCACCTTTTGCTTGAGGTAAGTCTACATTGATAACATCATGTTTAATAAACGTAGCAGTAGTAAGTACCATTACAAGTAAAACAAGCATAATATCAATAAAAGGGATAACATTTATCTCATCAAAACGTTTGAGCTCTTTTTTACATCTTTGTTTCATCTTGAGTATCTTTTAAAATATCAAATTGAGTTAATTTTTTTTCAATTTTTCTAAGAATTGTACTATACATTACAATAGCAGGAATAGCAACTAAAAGTCCAGCAGCAGTTGCTTTTAGTGCTAGGGCAAGTCCAACCATAATTGTTTTTACGTCAATATTGCTTGCTTCTCCCATACTATAAAATGTAAGAATAATCCCACCAACAGTACCTAAAAGACCAACATAAGGTGCATTGGAGGCTATAACACTAATAATAGTGATATTGTTTGTAAGTTCCAACTCAAGCTTGTCACGGTTGTCATAATCTTGAAGTTTTAATGAGTAAAGAAAAAAAACTCTTTCAAAAAATATCCAAAAAGAGAGTAAACTCATAAGAGCTAAAAGTGCTAAAATTCCATAATCTATAATCTCTTGAAGATGGGGAATTAATGCTTCAAAATTCATTTTTCTTTCCTTTTAAATTGAAGTAAAATAGTAGTGCCAACTCCTAGTTTTGATTGTACTCGAAGTTGTATTTTGTTTTTATCGCAAAAGCGTTTTACCATACTAAGCCCAATACCAAATCCCTCTATATTCTGGTTACTTTGGTAGTATCTATCAAAAATTTTAAGAAGTTCCACCTCCTCTATACCTACACCATAATCGATAATAGAGAGTTGATTTTGCTCAAGTATAAGAGTGATTTTTTTTTCTTTATTGGAGTATTTTATACCATTATCTAGAAGATTGTCTATCACTTTGCTAAAACCAATTTTATCATAAATAACAGCTGTTTTTTGTGTTTGTAACTCAAAAGAAAATTCTGGGTATATATGTTTAAAAAATGTGATTCTCTCTTGGAGAAGTTCATCAAGAAAAAACTCCTCTTTTATCTCATTGGTTGATTGTTTTTTTATCATATAATCAAGTTCGTTGTAACGAGATTCTATCATACCACAAGCATCTTCTATCCTCTTTAAGCGTTGAAGAGTTTTTTCGTCTGTTGTTTTTCTTTTTATCATCCCCAAGTTTGTAAGGATAGTGCTTAGTGGGAGTTTAAGTTCATGAAGTGTCTCTTTAGAGAGATGTTGTAGTTCTAAAATATACTCAAAGAGTGGGGCAGTTGCTAGTTTTGTAAGAAAAAAACCACTAAGAAGTGTCAATAAAAAGAGTAAAGAAAAAACAACATAAACATCAAGTTTTACAATATTTGTGAAGTAGTATAAAACACCTAAAAAGATTGTAACACTTACTACATAATAGATAAAAACATTTAAACGTAGATTAGCAAAGAAGTCTATAACCAACTCCTCTAATATTTTCGATATTGAGTTTTATACTATTTTTAAGGCGTGTAATGTGTACACGCAAAGCCCCATCACTTACATTTTTACTAGCACTCCAAAGTTCATCGAAAATTCTCTCTTTTGGTACTATTTTATTACAATTTTTAAAAAGTAAAACTAAAAGTTCATACTCTTTTTTAGCTAAAGAGAGTTCTACATCATTGAGAAAAAAACATTGTTGTTGTGGATCGTGGCATAAACTTCCTATACACTCTTTTGTTTTCGTACGTAGTTTTGCTTCTATACGTAAAAGAAGCTCATCATTATCAAATGGTTTTGTAATAAAATCATCTGCCCCAGCATAAAAACCTTTTTTTAGTGTATCTTTATCGTTGTAGGATGTTAAAAAAATAGCAGGAGTAGAGTCGCTACTATTGCGAAGCTCTTGAAGTAAATCTATACCATTTATTTGTGGTACGTTTATGTCAAAAAGATAAAGGTCAAACCCCTCTTGAAAAGTTTTTTCAAGAGCATCTTGACCATTTTTAACATAAGTCACGTCATAATCTTCTAAAAGGTCAACAAGCGTTTCACCCAAAAGAAGATCATCTTCTAAAAGTAGTATTTTACTCAACACTCTCAATAGACCATGCTAAAGCATTTTGTGCATAAATTGGTACAACATTAGCATATTTTTCTGGAACAATAAACTCCTCTTTTACTAATGTTACTTCTTTAAATTCAGGGCAAATACCATAGATGTTTTGTGCATTATCACTTACAAATGCTTGAAGATTTTCAAGTTTATCGTATTGCTCAAAAATCTCACAAAGAATTTGTAGTGCAATTGGTGCAGTAAAAATACCAGCAGCACAACCAGAAGCCTCTTTTTTATGTTGAGGGTGTGGTGCAGAGTCACTACCAAACATAACTTTAGGGTGTGCTTCAAGAGCTACACTTAAAAGTGCATCTAAATCCTCTGGACGTTTTGCAATTGGTTTACAAAAATGGTGAGGCATCATCATTCCACCTATAACATCATCAAGTGTTAAAAGAAGGTGGTGTACTGTAATTGTTGCATAAAGGTTTTCATATTTATCAAGTATTGCAACAGCTTCTTTTGTTGTAATATGCTCCATAATAATTTTAAGTTTTGGAAAGTTTTGTGCAAGAAGTTCATAAATACTCATAAACTCCGCTTCTCTATCCATTACAAATCCATCAGTTTCACCATGAACACATAGTGGAATCTCAAGTTCGCTCATAGCTTCAAGAGTTTCTCTCATCTGTTCAATATCAAAAGAGCTTACCCCACCATCAGAGTTTGTTGTAATCCCAGCAGGATAGAGTTTAATAGCAGTAATTTCATCAACAACACTTTCTAAAAATTTCTTATCGTAATTTTTGTAAAAAAGTGTCATATATGGTTCAAAGTAGTCATTTGGCACAGCAGCCATAATACGCTTTTTATACGCTTGTACATCCTCTAATGATGTTACAGGTGGAACAAGGTTAGGCATAACAATAGCACCACTAAAAGAGTAAGCACTAAGGGGTGCGATATTTTCAAGCATAACACCATCACGAAGGTGAAGGTGCATATCTAGTGGCATTAAAAGAGTATGAGTTTTCATTATTTTCCTTTTGAGTTTTGAGATTGATCTTCTTCTATAATCTCTTGTTTATTTTCTGTAGTTTCCTCTTGTGTTTGAGTAACTTCTTCTGTTGGAACCTCATTCTCTTGAGATGGTTCCTCCTCTTGAGGTTGTTGCGATGGTTCATGCGTAATTTGCTCTACGTCAATAGCTCCATTAGATGGCTTTGTTAAAGAGAGGATCACTTGCTCCTCCATAGCATGAGAGAGTTTTCCTTCACCTACAAGCTCTAACATTTTCATAAGGCGACGCTCATTATGTTCACGTTCACGTAACATCGCTTCATGTTGTAGTTGGTCGTGTAACATCTTGTTTTTTAAGTCACGCTCTTTTTTGTTGTTAAAATAAAGAAGTAGCATAGCAGCTAAAATAACAACAGCAATAGCAACTGTTGTGTAGATTGTTACCATTGTGTCCTCTTTTTTTGTAAGAGCTGCTATTTTTGAAGTTTCAATTTTTGTTTTAGAGTCAGTATGTGCAACCTCTTTTTTAGCTTGTGCATCAACTTCAGCAATTTTTACTTGACTTTGAGATTGGATTTTTGCAATTTCAAGCTTTGTTTGTGCTTCAAGTTTAGAGAGTTCTAGTCGTGCTTGACGCTCTTTTTGTTTATCTTCTATACGATAACCAACTGAAGCATTGTAGTTATTGTTTTGCTTTTGTGGTTCATTTAAAAGTGAGACATGATGATTCATACCACCTTGTTGTTGGCAACCGGAGAATAAGAAAATTGTAAATAAACTTGCGATTAATGTTTTCATAGCGGGATTATACTAAAACAATATTAGTTTATCAATAAAAACTTGTTATTATCACACCTGTATTTTAGAAAATAGATTATTTTCACAAAGGAAAAAAGTGCAAGAAGCAATTTATTTAAAGGATTATAAAGCTCCAGATTTTTCTATAGAGAAAGTGGAGTTGGTGTTTGATATTTTTGAAGAATACACACTAGTAACAAACACTATGCAGCTTACAAAAAAGAGAGATGTTTCTAACTTGGTATTAGATAGTATCGATTTAGAACTTATAGAGATAAAATTACAAGAAAAAAAACTAAATGAAAAAGAGTATCAATATAAAGAGCAAAAGCTTACTATTTTTGATGTAGAGCAGAGTTTTTCAATAACTATTAAAAATAAACTCTATCCTCATAAAAATACAGAGCTAGAGGGATTGTACAAGTCTGGTGATATTTTTTGTACACAAAATGAACCAGAAGGATTTCGTTGTATTACACCCTTTATAGATAGACCAGATATTATGAGTGTTTATACAACAACAGTTATTGCAGAGAAACAGAAGTATCCAGTTTTATTAAGCAATGGAAATAAAATGCAGTGTCATGAATTTTATAACAATGGCAGACATGGTGTAACTTGGCATGACCCATTTGCAAAGCCATCGTATCTTTTTGCATTAGTTGCAGGGGATTTGGATGTGTTAGAAGATAGCTTCACTACAATGAGTGGCAAAGAGGTTGCACTTAATATTTATGTAGATAAGGGCAATAAAGAAAAAACTCACCATGCAATGGAGTCACTTAAAAAAGCGATGCTTTGGGATGAGCAAAAGTATGGTCGTGAGTATGATTTGAGTGTTTATAATATTGTTGCAGTAGATAGTTTTAATATGGGTGCAATGGAAAATAAAGGGTTAAATATTTTTAACTCCACTTATGTCTTGTCAGATAAAAAAAGTGCAACAGATGATAATTTTATGGGAATTGAAAGTGTAATAGCTCATGAATATTTTCACAATTGGACAGGAAATAGAATCACATGTCGTGATTGGTTCTCTTTAACACTAAAAGAGGGGCTTACAGTTTTTCGTGATCAATGTTTTAGTGCAGATATGAACTCAAAAGATGTACAACGTATTTTAGATGTAAAAGCATTAAAAGAGCGTCAATTTGTTGAAGATGCTTCCCCTACAGCTCACCCAATTCAGCCTAAAAGTTATATCTCTATGAATAACTTCTACACTGCAACGGTTTATGAAAAAGGTGCAGAGGTTATCCGTATGCTCCATACACTTTTTGGTGAGAAAAAATTTAGAGAAGCGATGGATTTGTACTTTGAAACATTCGATGGCAAAGCAATCACTACAGATGATTTTTTATGGGCTATGCAAGAGGTGTATGAGGAAGATTTAACGCAGTTTAAACTTTGGTATGACCAAGTAAGAACACCAAAATTAGCAGTAGAAGAATCTTTTGAAGATGGAGTTTACAAACTTACGTTAACGCAAAAAGTTCCAAATGACTTAGAGGGTAATGCTCAAAAACCATATATGTACCCACTTAAAATTGCTCTTTTAGATAAAACAACACAAAAGGTTGCAAAAGAGCAGATGCTACTTATTACAAAAGAGAGAGAAACATTTGTTTTTGAAGGGTTTACGCAAAAGCCAATACTCTCTATAAATCGTGATTTTTCTGCTCCTATTATTGTAGAGTACAGTGCAGATTATAGATTTTTAATGAAGCATGATACAAATAGTTTTATACGTTATGAATCGCTGCAAGATTACACACTAGAACAAATCTATAAAGTGATGAATGCACAGAGTTTAGATAAAGAGTATATAGAAGCATTTGAGTATCTTCTAAAACCAAATGATAATACCTTAGCGCTCCAAGCACTCCTTTTGGAGTTTCCAACTCCATCTATGGTTATGCAAAATTTAGATGAAGTAGATTTTGAAGAGATTTGTAATGCTCTTTATATAGTACGTTATACATTAGCCAAAGAGTACAAAGAGCAACTTATTACTTTATATGAAAAATATCATAATCCACAAGATGATTCTTTAGCACCTCTAAGTATGGCAAAACGCTCTTTTAAAAATAGTATTTTAAAACTTTTAGGTTCACTTAATACGCAAGAGATAGCAACAATGGCATATATGCAATATAGAGATTCTCAAACAATGACAGATAAAATTGTAGCTTTTGATGTAGCACAGAGTTTACCAAATAAAGAGTATGCAAAAGAGATAGAGGGGGATTTTTATGCACACTATCATAAAGACAAACTTACAATTACAAAATATTTTGCAACAATTGCTTTAGAAAAAGATATTAACCCAATGAGTAGAGTTATTAAGATGCAAAATGATCCAGCTTATGATGAAAAAATTCCAAACCATATTCGTGCACTTATTGGTTCATTTAGTAGAAATTAT
The DNA here is from genome assembly GCA_027063225.1 of Helicobacteraceae bacterium. Classification (GTDB taxonomy): domain Bacteria; phylum Campylobacterota; class Campylobacteria; order Campylobacterales; family Sulfurimonadaceae; genus Sulfurimonas. Next base: position 32,602 of record JAMOSG010000023.1, read on the forward strand.
AGATACTTCCATGCAAAAGATGGAAGCGGGTATGAATTTATTGCAACAAAGATTATAGAGATAGACAAAAACAACCCTCAAATGGCATCTGCACTTCTTTCTAGCTTTAAAGTTTATAAAAAACTCAAAAAAGAGTCTCGTGAATTGATGCAAAAAGCACTAGAACGTGTAAATTCTACACACTCTCTTTCAAAAAATACATTTGAAATTGTAGATAAAATCCTAAACAACTAGCTTTTTTATCTTTAAAAAGTCCCTAAAATAGGGATTTTTTTGAAAATATAATTTAACTGAATAAAAATTATTTATTTACTTATAATTTTTTATAGAAAATTTATGTTATCATAATGCGAAAGTTTACTTAGGCAAGGGAATGTTTAGTAATTCTTTTGCTTAAAACTTGAAATATGAGGAATATTACATGGCAAGATTAGTTGTTTTAGGTGGTGGTGTTGCTGGTCATACGACTGCTACATTTGCTGCAAAATGGTTAGGTTCAGGACACGAAGTTGTTGTTGTTACTCCAAACTCAAAATGGAACTGGATTCCATCTAATATTTGGGTTGGTGTTGGCGAAATGAAAAAAGAGGAGGTTGTTTTTGACCTTGCTCCTGTTTATGCAAAAGCTGGTATCACATACAAACAAGCATTAGCTGTTTCTATTAATCCAGAAGGAAATGCAGATAGCGATAAGCCATTTGTTACTATTGAATATACTGGTCAAGGTAAAGCTGGTGAGAGTGAAACTATTGAGTACGATTACTTAGTAAATGCTACTGGTCCAAAACTTAACTTTGGTGCAACTCCAGGTTTAGGTGAAGGTGGCCAAATGGGTGAGCATACAGTTTCTGTTTGTACTGCTGATCACGCAGAGCATGCTTACCATGAACTTCAAAAAGTTTTTGAAAAAGCAAAAAATGGTGAAAAACAAAAAATCTTAGTTGGTACTGGTCATGGTTTATGTACATGTCAAGGTGCTGCATTTGAGTATATTTTCAACATTGAACATGAAGCAAATAAAGCAGGAATCAGAGATAACTTAGATATCAAATGGATCTCTAATGAGTCTTTCTTAGGTGACTTTGGTATGGGTGGACTTCATATGAAAGTTGGAGGATATGTAGTATCTTCAAGACTTTTTGCTGAGTCACTTTTTGCTGAGCGTGGTGTAGATTGGTTAATTGGTGCACACACTTCTAAAGTTGAAAAAGGTAAAGTTGAGTATGAACTTTTAGATGGTACTAAAGGTGAAGAGACTTTTGACTTTGCAATGCTTATTCCACCATTTGCTGGTGTAGGTCTAAAAGCTTACGCAAAAGATGGTTCAGATATTACAGATAAACTTTTTGCACCAAATGGTTTTATGAAAGTTGATGCTGATTATACTCCAAAACCTTTTGAAGAGTGGAAAGCTAGTGACTGGCCGAAAAACTACCAAACACCAGATTATAAAAATATCTTTGCTGCTGGTATCTCTTTTGCTCCACCACATCCAATTTCTAAAATTATGGAATCTCCAAACGGAACTCCAATTTATCCAACGCCACCAAGAACTGGTATGCCAGCTGGTATTATTGGTAAAGCGGTTGCTGCTTCTGTATATGATCTTATCACTAAAGGTGAAGATGCTCATTTACATGAAATCTCTATGGCAGAGATGGGTGCAGCTTGTGTTGCTTCTGCAGGTAAAGGTGTATTTGATGGAACTGCGGCTGCAATGACAGTTTACCCAGTTGTTCCAGATTTTGAAAAATACCCAGGAACTGGTCGTGATACAGACTACACATTTGGTGAGATTGGATTAGCAGGACACTGGATTAAACATATTTTACATTACATGTTTATCTATAAAGCTAAACTACTTCCAGGTTGGACTTTAATTCCAGAATAAAAAAAAGGAAAAACAATGAAAAAAGAAGAATTAAACTTTGCAAGAAACGAAAGATTTCAACTTACTATGATTCCTAGTGCTTTTGTAAAAAAAATGAGAACTTGCCTTGTATGGCAATTTTTTAGATTTATGGTAATTAACATTAAAATGTTAATCGTAGTTGCAAAAAGCCACTAAATCTTTCCCTTTTAACTTTGAGGTTTTTACCTCAAGGTTAACCACACTTTTTATATAATACATTCCAAAAAAAGGTACTATTGTTATGGTAAAAGAGATTATAAAATACCCAAATGCTCCAGAAGTTCGTTACACAGAAGATATAAGAGCTTTTAATGAAGAGTTATTTGCATTGATAGAAGATATGAAAGATACTATGAATGAAAATAATTTAGAAGGTTTAAGTGCTTTTCAAATAGGAAGTATTTATAGTGTAGTTGTTGTTAAAGATGAAAATGGTGAGTTTTTAGAGCTTATAAACCCACGTATAATTCGTCATGATGGCACACAAGAAAATATTGAGTCTTCAGCATACTATGATGGAATTGAAGCAAAAGTAAAACGTTTCGATATGGTAAGTGTAGTGTATCAAGATAGAGAGGGTAAACAACACTCTATGGAAGTAAGAGGAAAACTCTCTGCACTTATTCAGCGTAAAGTTGATTTTAACTATGGTGCGACACTTATTTTAAAACTCTCAAAAGAGGAGAGAGAGCGTTTTGAAAATGAGTTAGAGAAGAAGTTTGGAACAAAAGAGAGTAGTTTTAAATTAGACTCTTTAATGCCTGGAATTTTTAAAAGAAAATAGAGCAAAATGCTCTATTTTTTAAGTGCTTCAAGATTTTTTTGAGCTTTTAAAATATTTTCTTCAGTAAGTTTTACATTTGCATTTTGAATTTTTTGCGTTACTACAACTCTATCTGCCATAAAACCAATTTTATCTGACATTATTAAAATTCTATCTGACATTTGTCCAATTCTTTGAGACATTGCTAAAATATCTTTTGAGAGTTGTAATATTGCACTTACATACTCTTGATTAACAAGAGAGTTTCCCTCTTTCATAGATACTGAAAGTTCTAAAAGTTTTTGAGAGGTTTGTACAACACTATAAGAGAAATCTTCAGAGTCATTAATAGAAGCAGAAGAACCTTTTACTTCATTGGTTGGAGTATCGCTACATTTACTCTCCCCCTCTTTGCTAGTTGTACTTGCAGAAGATGATTGAGTTGAATCATCTGAAGAGTTTGAACTATTGGAATTGTTATTTTGAGAGTTAGAGCTACCTGAGTTAGTAGTGTTGCTATCACTTGTAGATGAATTGTTTTCAGTTGTTGATTGATTTTGATCATTTTGTATCAATAAAGAATCAGTATCAGATTTTTTACATCCATTCATATTAACGAGTAAAGCAACTATCAATAAAAAAGTTTTCATTGTTAAACCTTTTTAGTAGCTTGTAAGTAAAAGATTAAGATTCTTTTGTGCTTTTAACAAGTTACTTTGAGTTAGTGCAACATTAACACCTTGAATACGCTGAGTCTCTAAGATTCTATCAGACATATCTCCAATCTTATCCGCCATTACTAAAATTCTATCTGCCATCTCTCCAATTCTATCTGCCATATCTCCAATATCTTGCGAGAGTTGTAACATAGCTTTTACATAATCTTTATTTGCAGTTGAACCTGCTGCTAAAAGAGATTCTGAAAGGTCAAGTAATGCTTTGGAATTTTGTAAAAGAGCAAAGGAGAGATCTGTAGAATCATTTAATGCACTAGCAGAACCTACCACTTCATTAAGAGGAACATCTGTACAATAATCTCCCGCATTTAAAGGTGAAAAGAGTAATGAAAACATCGTTGTTAAGAGTAAAATTTGTTTTTTCATTGTGAATCCTTTTTATTTCTTCTTTGCTCATTATAGTATAAAAAAGTATAAAACTTTATATAGTATCTCTTTTTTTGGAAAAAAGATGATAGAATTAACTTAATTATAACAAAGGATGGTATGGGTTTATTCGTACGCTGTTATTTTAAAGAAAAAAATAGAGTTTTTAAGACTTTAAAATGGTGTGAATTTAAGTTAGCACTCCAAGATATTTAGTGGTTAAAAAGTAGTTTCCCAAATATTTACAACCACTTGATATAATTTGATTAGTTTTAAATTTCAGATTGTATCAAGGATTGTAAATGACTCAAAAAATTGAAGCGATAAAAAAAGAGGTTGCAAAAGTTGTTGTAGGGCAAGAGAAGATGATAGATGCTTTGCTTGTTGGGCTTTTATGTGAAGGGCATGTTCTAATAGAGGGTGTTCCAGGACTTGCAAAGACAACAACAGTAAATGCTCTTGCTAAATCTTTAGGGCTTAATTTTAAACGTGCTCAATTTACTCCAGATTTACTCCCTTCTGATATTTTAGGAGCGGAAATTTACGACCCACAAAACAATAGTTTTAAGATTAAAAAAGGTCCAATCTTTACAAATCTTCTTTTAGCCGATGAGATTAACCGTGCTCCTGCTAAGGTGCAATCTGCACTTTTAGAGGTTATGCAAGAAAAACAAGTAACACTAGGCGATACAACTTTCAAACTTGACTTACCATTTTTTGTAATGGCTACACAAAACCCTGTTGAACAAGAGGGGGTATATCAACTCCCAGAAGCACAACTTGATAGATTTATGCTTAAACTTGTAGTTGGATACAACACAAAACAAGAGGAGCTAGAGATTGCAAGACGTATTGCAAATGCACAGTATGAAGCGATAAATGCAGTTGTAACAAAAGAGGAGATTACACAACTCAAAGATGCAGTAAAAAATATCCACATAGATCCTGAACTTGAAGAGTATATGATAGAGCTTGTAAATGCAACAAGAAATCCACAAGAGTATGGATTAGAAAAACTCAAAGAGCATATCCATTTTGGAGCTTCGCCACGTGTAAGTATCGATATGTTCAAAGCGGTAAAAGCGATGGCATTTTTACGTGGAAATGAGTATGTAACACCAGTAGATATTGCATATATTCTTCCAGAACTTATGCGTCACCGTATTGTTTTAACATATGAAGCACAAGCAGAGGGTATTTCTACTGATGAGATTATTCAACAGGTTTTAGAAGCTGTTAGAGTTCCATAATAGAGGTTTGTTGTTATGAGCAAACTCAAAAAAATTCTTATTAAAGCGAGAAAACAAGTTTTTAGTGAGATGGTTGGAAATAATGCCTCTATTTTTCAAGGTGAGGGGTATGACTTTATAGAGCTACGTGAATATATGCCAGGGGATGATATCCGCCATATTGACTGGAATATCACCGCTAAGATGCAAAAGCCATACATTAAAGTTTTTCGTGAAGAGCGGGAACTTAATGTTGTTTTGGTATCACTTATGAGTGGTTCGCTCTATTTTGGTTCAAAAGTTTTTAAACAAGATTACCTAGCAGAGGTTGTAGCAAATATTAGTTTTTCTGTTTTAAAAAATGGGGATTTACTGAGCTCTTATATGTTAAGTGATAGAGCATTAAAGCATCATAAACCCTCAAAGCAGATGGCTCAAGTGCAAAAGATTGTGGGAGATGTTTTAAATTTTGATCCACTTAATGAAAAGTTAGATTGGGATTTTATTCAGTCTTATTTGTTAGAGAGAATTAAGCGTCGCTCTTTAATTATTTTTATGGGTGATTTTTTTGAGTTACCAAAACTAAAAATTTTAGCAAAAAAGCATGAGGTTATAGCGCTTATTATTCGTGATAAATATGAAGAATTTCCACCTGAGATTGGTTTTGCATCTTTAGTTGATCCTCAAACTGGTGCGTGGCTTGAGGGAGATTTTGATAAAGAGGCAGTTCAAAATTACTACAAAGAGATAGTAGCATACGATAGAGAGTTGTACCAAAATTTGCGTCAATCGCAAGTGAGGTTTGATAAACTCTATACCGATAAAAATCCATCTGTTGGTTTAAGAAAAGTGTTTGAGGGGGCATAATGCAAAAATATAATGTAGAAATCTCCGACATTAAACCCTTAATGGAAGTGAGTGACCACTCTTTGTTGTACCTAAGCATTGTGGGTGGGTTTATGACTCTTGTTGTATTGTTTGGGCTTTATATGCTTTTTAAATTTTTTAAAGAGAGAAAAAAACACAATATTCGTAAAGAGGCGTATAAAAACCTCCAAAATATAGACCTTAACGACCCTAAAAAAGCAGCGTATGCTATTAGTAAATATGCAGCAACATTTAAAGATGACTCCACTAGACATAACTCAATGTATTTAAATTTGGTGGAGCGTTTGGGTGCATATAAATATAAAAAAGAGGTAGAGCCTTTTAGCGATGAAGTAAAAGGGTATATTGAGCTTTATAGAGGGATGATAGATGTTTGATGGATTGTATTTTGAGTTTCCAAAAATAGGGTTTGTGATTTTTTTCTTTATAGCGTGTGAAACACTTTGTAAAGAGAAGATGCCTTCTATATATTTTCCCCATATTAGCCGTTTTGGGGCAAACTCTATTGCTGTGAGTAAAAAACTTTTTATGTTAAAGTGGATCGCTATTGTTATGATGATAGTTGCTTTAATGTCTCCTGTAAAAGATAAACCTTATGAGTTAGAGCCAAAACATGGGCATGAGATAGCACTTGTATTAGATGCTTCTGAATCTATGCGTGAGGGTGGATTTGACAAAGCAAATCCCTACTTAACACGTTTTGATGTTGTAAAAAATATTGTAAAAGATTTTATAGCAAAACGTCACAATGATAATTTGGGCTTAGTTGTATTTGGAGCATACTCTTTTATAGCTTCTCCACTTACTTACGATAAACATATTTTAAGTCGTATTGTTTCGCAACTCCAAATTGGTATGGCAGGGCAATATACAGCACTTTATGAGGCGATAACACAAGGGGTTAATCTTTTAAAGATGAGCCATTCAAAATCGAAAGTGATGATTTTGCTTACAGATGGTTACTCTACACAAGGGGTAGATAAAATTCCACTTGATGTTGCTCTTGATTTTATTAAAAAAGAGAATATTAAAGTTTATCCAATTGGGATTGGGCGAGAGTATAATGGTGCGGTGTTGCAAAAAATTGCAAAAGTAAGTGGTGGTGTAGCGTTTGGTGCAACAAACGCTAAAGAGTTAGCAGCAATTTATAAAAAAATAGATGAGTTAGAGAAGGTAAAGATTAAAAACAAAACAATAAATAGCTTGAGTTATTACTATTTTTATCCACTGTTTATTGGGTTTTTATCTTTTATGCTTTATGTCTATTTTCGTAATAAAAGGGGACGAAAATGAGATTTTTACATATTGAATTTATATATTTTATGTTACCTCCTTTGGTTATTTTATTTGCATTTTTGTTAACGCAAAAAGAATCACAAACAACTTTTTTTAGTGAAGAGGTTATGCAAAAACTTCGTGTAAGTGCAAATAGTTTAACACTTCAAGCTAGAAATGCACTTTTTTTCTTGGTGGGGCTTTTGGTGATTATTGCTTTAGCTGGTCCTGTTATCGATTATGCAGAGGTGGAGGTAAAACAAAAAAGCTCAAATATTTTACTAGCACTCGATATCTCAGACTCTATGCTTGCACAAGATATCTATCCAACAAGGCTTGAAGCTGCAAAGAAAAAAGCACTCGCATTTTTAAAAAAGGAACAAAGTGAGAGAATAGGGGTTATTGCGTTTGCGAAAAATTCCTATTTGGTTTCGCCACTTAGTTTTGACCATAGTGCTGTTGCTTTTTTACTGCAAGATTTAAACACAAACTCTATTACAGAAAAAGGAACAAACTTCCTTTCGATGTTGGAAGTTGTAAATAACGCTACAAAAGATAAACAAAAGTATGTAGTACTTTTTAGTGATGGTGGAGATAAAAAAGATTTTTCACGTGAAATTAGTTATGCAAAAGAGCATAATATTATGGTGTTTGTTTTGGCAGTTGCTACAAAAAAAGGTGCTCCTATTCGTTTGGCAAATGGGGAGTTTATTAAGCAAAATGGGCAGATTATTGTTACAAAGCTTAATAGTGCAATTGTTTCTTTGGCAACACAAACGGGTGGAGCTTACATTCAAAGTGTAGCTTCACTTAAAGATGTTGATGCACTTTTGGGTGAGATTAAAAAACGTGTAAAACAAAAGCAGTTGCAATCTGAAAAGATTAAACAATATTTTCCACTTTTTTACTATCCACTAGGGTTGGCACTATTTATATTTTTACTTGCAACAAGTTCTATGAGTAAGCGTCAAAGTGTGGAGGTGCCTTCTGCATTTTTACTTTTTGCATTACTTTTTGCCTCTACGCAAAATGCTCAAGCACTCTCTTTTTTAGGTTTTAAGCAACTTAAAGAGGCAAAAGAAGCGTATGAAAAAGGGGAGTATAATTATGCTGCACAGGTTTATAAAGAGTATGCACAAGATAACCATTCAAAAGAGGCATATTTTGATGCAGCAAATAGTTTTTATAAAGCTAAAAAGTACGACAAAGCATTACAAATGTATGAGATGGCACGTTTTAACACAAAAGCCAAAGAGGCACTTCGCTATGCAAATATGGGTAATGCCTATGTAAAAAAAGGGACAAAAAAAGATCTGCTTGAAGCGATACAAAAGTATGAAACATCGCTGAAGTTACAAAAAGATGCAGAGGTTCAAAAAAATTTAGAAGCTGTTAAAAAAGCTTTAGAGCAAAAGAAAAAGGATCAAAAGCAACAAGATAAAAAGAATCAGCAACAAAAGAAACAAAACAACAAAGATTCTAAAGAGCAAAAGAAAAATCAGCAAAATAAAAAACAATCCCAAAAAGATTCTCAAAATAAGAAAAATGAGCAAAATAAAAAAGATAACCAAAAACAAAATGCTCAACAAAAACAACAGCAACAAAATAAACAGCAAGACAAAGCACAAAATGCTCACGCTAAAAAAACTAAACCAAAGCAAGAGCAAAAACAGCTTCAAAATCAAGCTTTTACGCAAGCTAAAAAAATGAGTGATATGGAGCAAAAAAAATGGCTCAAAGAGCTACAGAAAAAATCGAGTTCGTATATTTACAGACTCAATTCAAAACCTATTCAAAAGGGGTTAGATAATGAAAAACCTTGGTAAAATTGTACTACTATTACTTTTGCCACTGTACCTTTTTGGTG
>JAMOSG010000024.1 GCA_027063225.1 Helicobacteraceae bacterium
TTCGAATCCCTTCCTCTCTACCATTTTTCTATTTTCTTTTTAACTTTCTTTCATGGTATTAACATTGCTAATCTAAAAAAATAATATAATGTGTCGATGTGATCTGTGTTGAGAGATCAAAAAGATTAAAGGATCAGAGATGGGTATTAGTTCGTTAGGAATGGGTTCAGGTGTTTTAACACAAAATGTATTAGATCAGCTACGTCAAGCAGATGAGGCATCACGTGTTACACCAATTGATCGAGATATTTATGATACTAAGAATAAAAAAAATTCCTTAGAAGTTCTTGATGCTAGTATGACAAATCTTATCGACAGTATAGGTGTTGTGAATTCTAATACTCTTTATTCAGATAGGATAGCTAACGTAGATAGCGAAGCGATATCTATAGAAGTTGATAACAATACTGATGAGCAAGAATTTACATTAGAAGTAACACAACTCGCAACGAAACAAATAGAAGAATCGGGTTCATTTTCAGCTGCAGATGAATCGATTGCCGATGATGATGGGTCAATTACTCTAAGTATTGATGGTGAAGATTTCGATATTGATTATACAAGTGATACAACCTTGGAAGATATGAAAAAAGCTATTAATGATGTAGCTGGAGATAAAGTGAGTGCTTCTATTGTAAAACTTGGAGATGATGATTACCGTTTATTTATTACTTCTTTAGGTACAGGTAAAGATCAAGATATTTCTATTACGGATAATGATGGAAACTTAAAAGATACAAGTTTAACAGATGATTTGGATGCTGTACAAGAAGCTCAAAATGCTCAATTTAAAATTAATGGTGAAGATGTAGAGCGAGAAACAAACCAAATAGATGATCTCATTACAGGGGTTCATATTACACTCAATGAAGTTGGGACTTCTAATGTAGAGATTGTACAAGATAAAGATAAAATTGTAGATTCAATGAATAAATTCGTTGAAAAATATAATGACACTATGAAAATGCTTAATGATATTACAAAAACAAGTATGAATAAAGATGAGCGTGGTGTTTTTTCAAATGAAAGTACAATTAAAGGTTTAAAAAGAGATTTGGCTAATATGCTTGATGGTGTTGGTCAAGGTATGGGATCTTTAAGTGATTATGGATTTGATGTGAATAAAGATGGAATATTGAGTTTTGATTCAACAACTTTTAAAGATAAATTAGAAGAAAATCCATCTAATACAGCAGCTTTTTTTGCTGGGGGAACGTTTACTGATGCAGATGGTAATGATGTAGAGTTAACTGGTGCATTTAATGAAATAGGAAATAAAGTTGAACAATATACAAAATATAATGCAACACTAGATCAATTTAAAAACTCATTAGATACGACACTAACTTCTTTAGAAGATAGAAGAGAAAGTGCAGTAGAAAGATTAGACTCTAAGTATGAAATTTTACAAAAACAGTTTGCTGCATATGATATTATGATGAGTAAATTAAACTCTGCATCTACTATGTTTACACAGATGATAGCACAACAACAAAATACTAAAGATTAGGGAAATTGATTAAAATATTTTTTTTAATTGTCGATTTAGCTCTTATGAAAGAAAAATAAAAGAGGCAAAGGATTTAAAATGTATGGGCAAAGTAGTTCAGCACATGATATATATGCACAAAATAATGTTGAGATAGAGTCACCCGCAAAGTTAGTTGCAATGCTTTATGAGGGAGTACTCCGTTTTAATGCGCAGGCGAAGAAAGCTCTTAGGGATGGCAATATTGAAAAAAGAATTTATTGGACAAATAGATCTATTGCTATTATTACTGAGCTTATAGCTATTTTAAATCCAGAAGAGGGTGGTGATGTTGCACGTTACTTAGAAGGGTTGTATAATTATCAAATTCAACTACTTTCTCAGGCAAGTGCTCATTTAGATGAATCAAAATATGATGAATGTAGTAATGTTTTTAGAGAGCTTCTTGCTGCTTGGAGAGAAACAACTCATGTGGCTTAATGATCTTAAAGTAGCTTTGGTTTTGCAAGATATAAAAAAAATGGAACAATTATTAGATAATATACCAACTTTAGAGAACTTAGAAGATATAAAGCAAGCTAAACTACTAATAGATCAGATGCTAGAGGTTGTAACTCAAAAAAAAGAGCAGACAACCCTTTCGATGAAAAAAATTAGGAAGAATTTAGACTTTTTAAATGCAACTGCCGCACAAAAAAAACATAAATTAGATATCTTTTCATAACTTAACAATTATTCGCCTCTTTTTTTCTTTCGTATTCCAAACTTTGAACTTCGCAGAGTGTACTCTGTGATGATCACCCCATCTCTTACATTTAAAATATGTTCTACTGCATAAGCAATATCTTGTGGTAATAGTTTTTCATCCTCTTTTTGAGTAACATCAAAATTTAAATCTTTAAAAAATGCACTTTGTGTCATATCTGGTGCTATTGTTGTTACACCCACATCAAATTTACGTAACTCTTCAAACAAAGCATTCCCAAAAGCTTGTAAACCACTTTTTGTAGCACTATATGTTGCTGAGAACTTACTAGAACGAAGTGCTTCTATGGAGCTAATATTTATAATATGCCCACCATTTTTTTTAAGATTACGTAAAACTGCATTGGTTAAAACCATAGGAGTTGTAAGGTTAAGTGTAGTGAGTTGAAAAATTGTTTTAGAGTTCAACTCTTCATGTGGTGCAAAGACACCAAAACCTGCACAGTTTATAAGTAAAGATATATCTTTTTCTTTTTTAAGTTTAGCAGAGAGGCTCTCTACCTCTTTTTGGTTTGTTAAATCTGTTTGTAAAGGGGTGAAGTTTTTGTTCTTGAAATCTTCGTTTGAGATTGTTCTACTTATGCCAATAACTTCATATCCAAGCTCTAACACTTTTTTTGTTATGGCAAAACCAATTCCGCTACTTGCACCCGTAATTATTGCTACTTTTTTTTGTTTCATTTTTGTATAATACCATTACTATAATTAAAAATAAGGGAACTATTTTGAAAACAGTTGTTATTATCCCAGCCCGTTTAAACTCTTCACGTTTACCTGGTAAAGTACTTTTAGATATTGCAGGAAAACCTATGGTGCAACATGTCTATGAAGCTGCAAAAAAAGCTTCAAAAATTGCTGAAGTTTATATTGCAACAGATTCAGATGAGGTGCAAGAGGTTTGTTTAGGGTTTACGCAAAATGTAATTATGACAGATACTTCACATGAGTCAGGAACAGATAGACTTGCAGAGGCAGTACAGAGTATAGAGTGTGATGGTGTGATTAATGTGCAAGGTGATGAACCCTTAATTGACTCTAATTTAATAGATGCTCTAGCACAAGAGTTACAAGAGGGGTATACAATGGTGAGTGCAATGCACCGCATAGAAACTACAAAAGAGTTAGCTTCCCCAAATGCTGTAAAAGTGGTAGTAAATAATAAAAGTGAAGCACTCTATTTTTCACGTTCAATCATTCCTCACCATAGAGATGAGTGGGAGAGTTTAATAAAACATCATAAAACAGTACCGCAACTATTAAACTTCTTTAAACATATTGGAATTTATGGTTATACTAAAGAGTTTTTACTTCAGTATGCACAACTTCAACAAACATATTTAGAAAAACTTGAAAAATTAGAGCAGTTGCGTGTACTTGAAAATGGTCATACTATTAAAATGATACAAACTTCTTATATTCCAGTTGGTGTTGATGTTCAAGAGGATTTAGAAGAGGTTAGAAAGATTTTTGGTAACAAAACGGTAGCAAAAATTTAGTATAATTAAGAAAAAATAAAAAAAAGGTGTTTTTTATGAAAAAAAGAGGTGCATTTACACTTATTGAGTTGATGATTGTTATTGTAATTTTAGGTCTTTTAGCTGCTATGGTAATGCCAAGCTTAACAGGTAAAGGGGAGGAAGCAAAACGTAATCTTGTATGTGTACAGATGAAAACAATCTACAATGGAGCGTTAGATATGTTTAAAATTAACAATGGAATCTATCCTTCAACAGAGGAGGGTTTAGAAGCACTTGTAAAAAATCCAGATCCAGAGAAGTATCCAAACTATTCACCAAGTGGATATTTCAAAGATGGAAAAATGCCAAAAGATTCTTGGGGAACACCATTTATTTATATTAACGATGATGGAAAAATTGAGCTTATTTCACTTGGAGCTGATAGAAAAGAGGGTGGAACAGGTGATAAGGCAGATATTAAAATGAGTGAGTGTAAATAGTCTTTGAAAAAAGCATTTACACTTATTGAGCTTTTAATTGTTATTTTGATAATAGGCGTTGTTTATACTTTAGCAATTGGAAATTTTCAAAAAGTGGCTCAACCACAAACTCGTGTAACCTTAGCAACATTAAAAGAGTATTTAAAAGGGTTTGAGTACCAAAAAAAAGTGCGTTTTTTATGTTTAGATGATTGTAGTAGCTGTGATGTTTTTGTAGATGGAAAGAAACAAACAGAACTTGAAGGTGTGTTTGATAATTTTATTGATGATTCTATAAAAACGTACCGTTATTCTGTTTTAGATGGTATTGTGAATGTGGAGTATAACCCATTTTTTGATGCAGATGGTATTGAACAAGATGTTTGTTTCTCTTTTAGTGTAGATAAGCAAGGAGTGAGTGACCAAGTAGTGGTTGAGTTTAACAATAAAGTGTATGACTACACACCATATTTTGAAAAAACAAAAATCTATTATTCAATAGAAGATTTCATAGAAGCAAAAGAGAAAATTTATCAAGAAGTGATGCAATGATTTTTAAGTATAAAGGGATAGATGAGTTTGGCAAAAAAGTAAGTGATAAAATAGAAGCACAATCATTAACTGAAGCCAAAGCAAAACTCAAAGCAAAAAAGATAATTTACCAATCATTAGAGGAGAGTAGCTCTTTTTTTGGTGGTTTTAACCTCTCTTTATTTCAATATAGAATCCCTCCAAAAGAGCTTTCTGCACTTTCACGTGAACTTGCTATGTATATTGCTTCTGGTATTACAATAGTTTCTGCTTTAAAAATTGTACAAACGCACTATGAGAAAAATAAAAAGATGAAACTCTTTTTAACAACGGTAAGTACTCATTTAGATGAAGGGAAAGATTTTTTTACGGCACTTGATATGCAAAGTGTAGTGATTTTGCCTGAGTTTTATAAGCAATCTATTAAAGTAAGTGAGAGTGGTGGAATTTTAGATGAGGTTCTTTTAGAATTAGCCCGTTTTTTAAAAGAGCAAGATAGAATTGCAAAAGAGATTAAAGGGGCATTTGCTTATCCTAGTTTTATGATAGTTGTTTCACTTTTAATGATTGCTTTTATGTTAGCATTTGTAGTGCCTCAAATTACAGGGATTTTTGAGAGTATGGATCAAGAACTTCCCCATGCAACACAGGTTGTTATTGGTATGGGTGATTTTTTTAATGAGTATTTTACAACCCTTTTAGGGGGTGCTTCTATAGTGATTGCACTTTTTATGGTGCTTAAAAAACAAAGCTATAAATTTGCTTATGCTATAGATAAACTCCTTTTAAAACTCCCTTTGTTTGGTTCTTTAATAGAAAAAAGTGAACTTGCACGTTTTGCATATATTGCATCACTTTTAACAAGAAGTGGTGTAACGTTTGTGCAAACAATTAATTTAAGTGCAAATATTTTAAACAATAAAGTTATCAAAGAGCTTTTTTTAGATGCATCTAAAAAGGTTGTAGAGGGAAAACACCTTTCAGCAGCACTCAATAACTCCAAAACAAAAATAGATAATGCTTTTGTACAGTCTATTGCACTTGGGGAGGAAACATCTCAAGTTGAGAGAGTTTTAACAAATATTTCTGAGCTTTATTTTGAGGAAAATCGTGATAAAATCAGTATGCTTTTAACACTTCTTGAACCTTCACTTATGCTTTTTGTAGGTGGAAGTATAGGGTTTATTGTAGCAGCAATGCTTTTACCAATTTTTTCTATGAGTATTCAGTAGTATGCAAAAAAAGGGGATAGCACTTTTAATAACGTTGTTATTTGTTATGCTTATTACTCTTGGTGTTGGTACAGCACTTAAGCAGATAAAAGATACGTCACAGGATGTGCAAAAACAAAATTTTTTATTTCAAACAACAATGATTTTAAAAGATGTTGAATCGATGTTACAACAAAATAAAGATTTAGAATATATTACAAAAAAGAACTCTGTAAGTGCGTTAAATCTTTTCTTAACAACTGCTTCTTTTATCCCTTTTGAAGCAGCTGGTATTAAGGTTATAATAGAGTTGAAAAGTGCAAGAGAAAAATTTAACCCTAATGTTTTAAAAGATAACAATGAAACAAAACAGCAGATAAAGAGTGACCTTTTTCAACGTTTTTTGGATGAAAAAAATGTTCATAGCGAATATGTAACTTTATTATTAGATAATATGAGTAAAATACGGCAAGATGGAGCTTATAGAAGTGATATTTTTAATCAAAATCCACTTCTATTTCGTGATTATATAGCTTCTTTTGAACATTTAGAGCAGATAAATAATTTTTATAATAAAAAATATCATGAAGATATTAATAAAAAAGTTGATTTTTCAAAGCTTTTTTATTTTAAAAAGATGCCATATAATTTAGATTTAAACTATATCTCTTCAGATATTTGGCAAATTATTTTAGGGTGTGATAAACAAAGAGGTGATTTATTAGTGCAAAATAGTGGTGGATATGAAAAGCTTGAAGATTTAGAGTTAAACGATAATGAAATTTATAATCTAAATTTTTTTCCACATAGCTTTTTTGAGCCAATTTTAGCAGTAAAACTAAAAGTTATAAAAGATAATTTAGAAGCAAAAATTGAGTTTGAATACGATTTAAAAACAAAAAAAGGTACAAATTTTATCTATGAAATTTAAAAAAGAATACCAAACAATATTGTTTGATCCAACAAAGCGTTATTCCTTTGAAAAAGATGTTAAAGTTAATGTTATTTTGCCTCCATCCTTGTATTGGGTGCAAAAAGTACAGCTTCCTGTAAAGTTTGTTCGTGATGCTTTAAAATTTTTACCATCACTTTTTGAAGATCAACTTCAAGAGGGGCAAGAGTATAACTATTTTACCTACAAAGATGGGGAAAATTTTATAGCATTTGCATATAAACAAGATGAGATTTTAGCTTTACTTGCAAAACAGGGGATTACTAAAGGTAATATTGAAGCACTCTACTTTGCTCAAAGTGAGTTCTCTCATATAAAAGAGAGTATTATTTTAAATAAAGAGGAAGTTTTAACACTTAAAGATGGGATAGTTATTCTTTTACCTAAAGAGTGGGTATCAAATGTAAAAGCGTTAGATACAACAACTTTAAAACTTTCTAAGCATCAAATTGAATTAACACAATTTGGTGATCTTGATAAAAGAAAGTTTTTTACACTCTCTTTTATTTTAGTTCTTTTTATAGCTCTTTTTGGATTTGAGTATTTTGCAACAACACTAGAGAGTGAAAAATTGGCGCAAAAAAGGGTAGAAGTTTTTGAAAAATACAATTTAAAAGCAACAACTTTTCAAAATAGGGCATTATTAAAAAAATATGAAAAAATAGAGAAGAAACAAAGAAAAATTAGAAAAGTTGTAGCTCTTATTAGTGGGGTAAAACTTAAAGAGGGAGATTTTTTAAATTTAATTTTTCTTAAAGAGAGAAAAATTATTGCCTCTTTTAGTGGTAAAACACAACAAAAAGAGTATATTGTAAAAAAACTGAAGGCAAAAGGGTTGAAATTGCATTCATCTACTAAAAAAGAGCAACTCTTTGTAGAGGTGGCATTATGAATAAAGTAAATCCTTTCTATATTTTAGGTTTTTTAGTTGTTATTTTGTTTTTTACAATTTCAAAAGTAAATAGTGCACGTCAAGAGTTTTTAGATGCTCAAAGTAGTTATCTACAAACGCAGAGATTAGCTCAAAAAGTGAGTGTATATAAAAAAGCTTATGCAGATAAAACAAAAATTAAAAAAACTTTACAGAAAATTTTAAGAGCTTCTGTTTTAACAAAAAGTGATTTAAAAGTGGAGTATAAAAAATCTTTTGTGCGTTTAACATCAGATTCTTTAGAGCTTCCTGCTTTGAATTATCTTATGGGACAGGTTTTAAACAAAACATTGCAGATTAAGAAGTTAAAAATCAAACGTCAAAGTAAAAAAAGAGCAAGTTTAGAGATGGAGATAGCATGGTAAAGAGTATTGGAAAATTTTTCTTTTTAATTTTTTTGTTTCTAGCTATGTTTCTTTTTTTCCTTCCTAAAGAGAACCTTTACTTTTTTGCAGAAAAAGAGCTTGCAAAAAAAGGTGTTGTTATCTCTAAAGAGGAGGTAAAAGATAAAGGCTTTAGATTTGAGATGCACCATGCACATTTAAGTGTATCTTCTATAGAGAGTGCTGTTGTTTCAGATCTTTCTTTATCTTTATACCTTTTTTACAATAAGTTGCATATAGATTCTATCTATTTGGCATCATCTTTAAAATCTTTTTTACCACTTGCTATAAAAGAGGTGGATGTTATTTACTCTGTTTTAAATCCTTTGGCAGTAGAGATTGAAACTAAAGGAGATTTTGGAAAAGCTAAGGGAGATTTTTCTTTAGTAGATAAAAAATTAACTATCATTTTACAACCCTCTAAGCTGATGCGTCAAAAGTATAGAGGAACATTAAGAAATTTCAAAAAATTGAAAAATGGGGAGTATAGTTATGTTAAAAGTTTTTAATACCCCTTTTTTAAATTTTATTATTGCTAGTTTAGTTGTTGTATTTGTTGCAAAGCTTTTAAGTTTAGTTGCTTGGTGGTACCTTCCAAAACAGGGAGTTGAATTACAATCGCAAGAGGGTATTCAACCAAAATATCGCCGCATTGTTTTTAACTCTATGCTTGAGATGCAAAAAGTTAAAAAAGAGGAAAAAAAGAGGAAAAAAAGTAGTGGTATTAATATTACAAATATGGTATTAAAAGGGCTTTATGGTAACGATAAAAATGGTTTTGCAATTGTTGCATTAAGATCTAAAATAAAAGAAACTTCCCTTATAGCTGTAGGGGAGAGTTTTTCTGGATATAAGTTAAGTTCTATTAACTTAGATAGTGTGGTTTTTACAAAAAATTCTAAAGATTATATTTTAGAGTTATTAAAACCAAAGCAACAATTACAAAGTGGTAAAAGAAGAGAACAAAAAGTGAGTTATTCTGAGGCTGTTGCAGCAGAACTTGCAAAACCTCGTGAAGTAACACGTAATGATATTACCTATTATGCAAAAAATCCACGTCAAATTTGGAAAGATATCTCTATACGTGAAGTGAAGAAAAAAGGTAAAATTTATGGATTTAAAATTTACAAAATAAATTCACGTTCAAAATTTGCAAAATTAGGTTTACGTAGAGGCGATATTATTATCCGTGCTAATAATGTTGATTTAACATCATATAAAGCTGCATTTGATTTATATAACCATATAAATGAGATAGATACAATGCAGTTGGTTATTTTAAGAGATAATGAGGAAAAGGAATTGGTTTATGAAATTCATTAGTAGTATATTTTTAGTTTTTGTTTTAACGCTAACATTGAGTGCTAGAGAGAAGGTTAATATAAATTTTTCAGATTTAGAGATAAAAGATTTTATTAAACTTATCTCTAAAGTAACACATAAAAATATTTTGTTTAATCATAGAATTACAGGAAGTGTTAATTTTATAAGTTCTACACCTGTGTATGATGATGAGCTGATGAGTATTTTGATATCTGTTTTAGATTCTAAAGGGTACACACTTGTTGAAAATGGAGCAATTTATGAGATTGTACGTGCAAGTGAAGCTGCAAAACACAACACTAAAGTTTTAAAAGAAAACCAAAGTTCACATGGTTCTTTAATGGTTACTCAACCCATAAAAGTTGAGGGTGAAAATGTAGATATTGTAGCTGCAAAAATTCGTTATCTTATCTCTAAAACTGCAAAGCTTATGACACTTAAAGAGTCAAATACAATTCTTGTAACAGATTATCCAAGAAATATTCAAACAATTAAAAAAGTGATACAAACAATTACTCAACGTAAAAAAAATATTGTAAAAATTATTGAGGTAAAGTATGCTGATGCAAAGGCTTTACAAACGCAAATAGGTGATATTGCAAAAAGTATTTTTAATGAAAAAATTTTAGAAAATAAAGTAAAAATTTTACTTGATGCTAGTAAAACAAATCTTATTTTAATAGGAAAAGCAAAAAATATTGCTATTTTAGAGAAACTTGTTAAGCAATTTGATAAAGAACGTTCAATAAACAACGGTGTAGAGATTTTTAAACTAAAAAATTCAGATGCTAAAAATGTTTTAGCAACACTCAATGCAATTATTGCAAAACAGCAATATAAAGATAAATCTTTAAAACCAAGCCTCTCTATGAGTGAGGGGATAAATGCAATTATTGCTATTGGTGATCCTTCTGTTATGAGAGGTGTTAAGCTTATTATAGATGAGTTAGACCAAGAGAAATATCAAGTTTATGTTCAAGCAAAAATTATAGAAATTAGTAAAACAAAACTTCGTGATATTGGTGTAAAATATGGTTTATCAGCAGGAAGTGTAGATTCTTCTGGTCTTTATGCAATGAGTGCGAATTTTGGTTCTGCAAGTGCAACAAGCAATGCTTTAAGTGCAGTAAGTACTTATTTGGGAAATATTGGAACAAGTAAACAGGCTTTAGCACTTGGTGCAACATTAAATTTTTTAGAAACAAATGGTGTATCTAAATCTATCTCTAATCCATCTATTTTATGTACTAATAATAAAGAATCTTCTATTTATGTTGGTAAGACAATTTCTGTTGCATCTGGAACAACAACAGGAACAGCAGGAACAACATCATCTTACAAACGTGAAGATGTAGGTTTAACACTCTCTATTAAACCTCGTGTCTCTTCGAATGATAAAGTAACACTTGATGTTGAAGCAATTTTAGAAAATGTAACTGATGATGGCTCAAATAATGCAACAGGACAACCAGTAACTTCAAAACAAAAAGTAAAAACACAAACAATTTTACGTCATGGAGAGCATATTATTATTGGTGGTCTTGTAAGAACTTATGATGATATTAAAAGATCTAAAATACCACTTCTTGGTGATATTCCTTGGATTGGAGCATGGTTATTTTCATCTAAAACAAAAAATAAACAACAAGATAATTTAGTTGTTATACTAACACCTTACATTATTGGTAAAAGTGAAAATCTTTCAAAACTACAGCATGATTTAGGTATGCTCTCTAGAATTCAAGAAGAGTATAATAAAGAGGTTTTTAAAATTATTAAAAGAAAAGAGACGGAATAGATGTTAGTTCAAGAACCACTTCATAACTTAGAATTAACCCCTTGTGAGGTTGATGAAATTGATATTGAGTTGAGTGTAAAAAACTATCTTTTATTTAGTGAGATAGATGGTGTTGTAAGTGGATGTGTTAGTGAAAAGCATCTTGTTGAAGCAACAAACTTTTACACAAAGCTTCCTCAAAAATATCGATTACAACTCTTAGATGAAGATTCTTACGACAAACTTTACAACAGTTTTTTAGAACTTAGAACTGACAAAACAATGGAGTCTATGCAAGAGGAGCAAACATCTGAAGATGAAGAGGATATCTCTTTAGCAGATTTTTTACGTACATCTTCAGATATTTTAACAAGTGAAGAATCAGCTCCTATTATTAAATTTGTAAATGCTTTATTTTATCAAGCTGTGAAAAAAAGAGCTTCCGATATTCACATAGAGGTGCGTGAAAACAGAGGAGAGGTTCGTTTTAGAATTGATGGTATGCTTACAAAAAATGCAGAACTCGATAAAAAAGTTGTAAGTTTGATTATTAGCCGTATTAAGGTTATTTCAAATCTTGATATTTCAGAAAAGCGTATCCCTCAAGATGGACGAACACAAATTAAAATTGCAGGAACTGTTTTAGATATTCGTGTTTCTATTTTACCAACATTTTATGGAGAGAGAGTTGTTATGCGTCTGTTGATGCAAAGCTCCCAAATTCCAGAAATAACTGAGCTTGGATTTAATGAGAGTTTAATTGGGGATGTTAAAAAACTTCTTCGCCATTCCCATGGAATTATTTTAGTAACAGGACCAACAGGAAGTGGTAAAACAACTTCACTTCACTCCTTTTTACGTGAAGTGGAATCTCCAGAGAAAAACCTTATAACAGTTGAAGACCCAGTTGAGTATAAATCGGACAATATTGCACAGATTCAGGTAAATGAAAAGGTTGGTCTTACATTTGCCGCAGCGCTTCGCTCAATTTTACGTCAAGATCCAGATGTTATTATGATAGGGGAGATTCGTGATGAAGAAACAGCTCATATTGCTGTTCGTGCGGCACTTACAGGGCACTTAGTGTTTTCAACGCTTCACACAAATTCTGCAGCTGCAACAATTTCACGTTTAGCAGATATGGGAGTGGAGCCATTTTTAATCTCATCTTCACTTTTAGGAATTTTAGCACAAAGGTTAGTGCGTACATTATGCCATGAGTGTAAAGTGGAAGATGTTGTAGCAGAAGATTTTGCAAGAGATTATAATTTGCCTCAAGATGCAAAAATTTATAAAGCAAAAGGGTGTAAAAGTTGTAACTATACAGGATATAGTGGACGTCGCTCTATTGGTGAGCTTTTAGTGATGAATGATACTGTTAAAGAGCTTTTAAAAGAGACAACAGATGAACACACCATAAAAGTTGCTCTTGAAAAAGAGGGTTTAAAAACTATTGCAATGCAGCTTAACAAAATGCTTTTAGATGGTGAAACATCACTTGATGAAGCACTTCGTATCGGTTTAGGAAATGCGTAGAGAGGGTTTTACACTTATTGAGGTGATGGTTGCGGTGATGATTGTAAGTGTTGTTATTGCATCACTTTTGCAACTCAATGCAAACAATACTAACTTTTTTTCAATGCTAAAGATGCAAAAAGATAATGATCAATACCTTACATTTTTTATAGATAATAAAAAATATGGTTTTGAAAATGAGGAGAAAATTCCCCTTTATAGACTTTTAGAAGATTTTGATTTAGATGATGATTTACGCCGTGAGCTTAAAGCAAAAGAGGTTAATATTAAGTATCAAGTGGTACAAACTATAGATTTAGCAGAGTTTGACCAAACACAAGAGGATGCTCAAATACAAGAGAACCAAGAACAAAACGCAACAAATAGCTCTTTAATTTTTGAAGTTGGTAAAACAATAATGCAAACACAAAAAAGTTCTGTAGCACTTTTAAGAGTAAGGCTTTTACAATGATAAAAAAAGGTTTTACCCTTTTAGAGATGATGATAGCAATTAGCATACTCTCTATTATGATGATATTTCTCTATCGTAGCAATGCGGCATTACAATTCTCTAACAAAATATACAAAAAAGAGGCTCAAAAAATTTTTACTGCAGATAAAATTAAAGAGGTTATCTATTTAGATTTTTTACTGGCAAACTCTGGTGTAAAATTGAAGCATGAAAAACATAAAGCAGATACAATTTTTTTACAAACCTCTCACTCTTTACATAGAAGAATTAACCCTTATGTTATTTATTTAGTACAAAATAACAAACTCTTTAGAGTTGAATCACTAAAGCAAATAACACAACTTCCATTAGCTGCTGAGCAAGATTATAGTGTAGATTTAATAGCAAATGTAGATAGTTTAGATATTTATAAATCAAAAAAAGATACTCAATTTTTATTCTATATGGTGTTGCAAAATAAAGAAAAAATCGTTATGAAATTGACTCCTCTAAATTAACTTTGGTTTAATTTTCTTTAGTGTAAACTCAAAAGAAAAAGAGAAAAATTATGAAAAAAAGTTATTTTAGTGTTTTATTGGCTACTTTTTTGCTTCAGGGGTGTTTCCAAACAGAGGAACCTTTAGAAGATTTAAGAGATGAGTACCCCTCTTATGGAGTTATTTCTGATCCTTATATTGAAAATGCAGTTGTGTGTGAAGATAAAAACAAAAATTTAAAGTGTGATGCAACAGAGCAAAATGCAACTGCTTCAAGAAGTGATGGTATGTTTTTCTTCAATGAAGAGTTAACACCTGGTTCATACATTATTTTAGCAAAGCAAGGGAAGCATAATGCAAAATACTACACACTCAATCTTCAAACAACAGTAGAAGATACAAGAGAGGTTGTTTTAACCCCTATGACACAACTGAAATTTATGGGTTTAAGTGCAGAACAAATTGCAGATATGCTCCATTTTGCAGGACTTCAACAAATTACACAAGAGGATGTTTTAAAAGATCCTATGGAGGATTTAAATACTAAAACATCACTTCAAAGTGATGAGGAGCTTGAAAAACTTCAAGCCTCTTTGGCAATTTATGGAATGTTACGTATTTTACAAACAAGTTCAGAGTTTCAAAAAATGACACCTCAAGAGATTTATGAGAGTGCAACAACACAAGATGAAGTGGTTTCTCTTGTTTTAACAAAGATGGTTGAGCTTATTAAAGAGGGGCTTAACAAACAAAACTTTGATGCTTATAAACAACAAGTTGATACACTCCGTTCAAAGATGCCTTTTATCCCAAAAGCTACCCTTAAAGAGCTTATTAAAACTGCAACAACAATTACAGATCGTATGATAGAGATAGGGTTTGAAGCAGCAAATAGTTACGATGGAACATTGCAACAAAAAGTTCAAAAAGCTTTTGAAGCACTCGATGCAAACAAAGAGAGTGTTTTTCAACTTAACTCTTCTCTTGCTCTTGGATTTTTAGGTTTAGAAAACAAAGAGGATTTAGAGGGGCATACTATTGAAGATGAAAATATTGCACAGGGTGTTTTGTTGGATGATGCAAGTTTTATTGTAGCAAAAGATAATAAAATAGAAACATTAACAAATAAATCTTCTGCTGTAAGGGTATTTTTAGAAGCAGATTTTAATACAAAACCATACGAAGATCTCAATGCTCATACATGCCAAGAGATGGCTTTATTTGAAGAGAATGTTACAGATGGTCCAGGTGTAAAAGATGGTCTTGATTGTAACCATAACTTTGGTGTATCGGCACATGCAACACCACAGGCACTTAAATTTGCTATTAAGTCTATTAGCATAGAAGATACAAATGGAAATGTTTTTTACCTTTTACAAAAAGAGAAACTTAAAGACTCAGCAGTATTTGATGCGTCTCAAAGATTGGAGTTAGCAACACTTGATATTCCAAATGCACACTATACAAAAATAAAAGTTGAGTATTATTACTATTGGTATTCACTAGAGATGTACAAAAAGGGTAATTTTGTCCATTTTAGAGTTTATATGAGTGATGATGATTTTGAAAATGAAGGGCATAATGATGGTGAGAGACCACACCACCAAGGGGATATTACACTTACAGATAGTACAAATAAAGAGTTGGGTGTTATCGCACCAGGTGAGTTGTGGGATGCTCAACATATAACAGATATAAGAACAGAACCAACGCCACCAGAAACAAAACTATATGCTTCTGACCCAGATAAAGAAACAAACCACCAAAGAGGGCCATTTGGTGATACTTTTTATTGGGATCAGCCAAATTTAAATCAGGGTTCAAATCAAGATATTTTATTTTATGAAGATGATATAGATTTAGATTTAAATGATGAAGTGAAAAATATTACACTAAAATTTAATGCAAAAGATAGTTGGGCATTTGAAGATTGTGCATTAAGTGGGGTGTATGATACAAGACCAATTTATGAGATTATAGAAGCTTGTTCTGAGTATGAAGATTTTAAAGATATTAATGTAACGCAAAATGGTATAAACTACAACTGCTCTTGTAATGGTGGTTGGTCTCCAGAGCTTAATGCTCCAGAGGTTGTTATTTATTAATTGAAATAAGTGATTGAGGGTTTTGAAGTAAAATCTTCTTTACTCTCTCTTGCCAAAGTTCTCCAAAGAGTTTTTTCTCCTCTTGCGTGGCTGTACCACTCATCACTTTTTGCATAAGTGGTTGCATTTGTGGGTTTTGTGCAACACTTGAAGGGTTATAAATTACCTCTACTGTTTTATTTGTATCTACACGTGTAAAAGCGATATTTTGCACTTTTTGCTCAAACTCCATTAAAGAGTGACGAGCAAACTTCCCATTTAACCCTTTAAAACCACTCTTTTGTGTTGCTCCTGTAATGTGTGTTATAACATTTGCAATAACACCTGTTACTCCCTCCTCTAAAGGGTTAGCAAAAGCTACTTTTATATCTCCACGTATTGGCATAGCATCTTTGTAAAGCTCTTTAAGAGCATAAAGTGTAACTAAATAAGCTCCAGCAACAGTTGGGCAACTATGCCCTGAAGCTTTAACAATTTCAAGATAGCTAAACTCTACAATTCCATTTTCAAATGTTCCTAAAACATCTGAAAGGGGATCTTTAAGTGTAATTTTCTCCACTTCGTCAAAAAATTTTGGATAATTCATTTGTAAACCTTTTTTATCTATTATAACTAAAAGAGTGTTGGTTGTTGGAGTGATTTTATTTTATAACTTTTTCTATGTATTGGAGTGTAACCATATTGTGCAATCATCTCCACGTGAAATTTTGTACCATACCCTTTATGCTTTTCAAAACCATATTGTGGATACTGCTTTGCAAACTCTTTCATATCTCTATCACGCGAAACTTTTGCTAAAATAGAAGCAGCACTTACCTCTGGAACTTTCCCATCTGCTTGTATCATTGTTTTAAGATTTGCTACACCAAACGTTGTATTGCCATCAAAAAGGTACTCATCTGCTTGAAGTGTTTTTAAAATTTCACGCAAACCACTACTTAAACAAAAAGCAATCCCTTTTTCATCGATAGTTTGTGCAGAAAATTTTACAATATGGTAGAGTGAATTTTGCACAATTTGCTCAAAAAGCATTTCACGCTTTTTCTCTGTAAGTTTTTTAGAGTCATTTAAACCTTCTATATTTTTTTGCAAAATACACCCAGCCATTACTAAATCTCCAGCTATTGGCCCACGTCCCGCTTCATCTATGCCACAAAGTTTCATTGTTAATCCCCCAATGCCCAAATATCAAATGGTACCATAGTTACCTTTGAAAGTGGGTGAGAGATAGTAGCTTCTTTACTCATTGTAACAGCTGTTATGGTTGTTATTTGGTAGCTAAAAATAAAAGCTTCAAGTTGTTCGAGCTTTTTAAAAAGGGTTCTCTCATCACTAAAAGGCATACATAAAACAATACTATTATTGTGAGGAAGGTAAAACTCAACTCCCTCTTCATAAAAAACCTCTACATTAGATTTAAAAAGCTCTAAAAAAATCATATTTTCAAAAAGTCTTCCAAAATGTTTATCGATACTAAGTGCATTTTTTAGGGCAATATCACATAAGTAAAGTTTTTTTACCGCTTTTGGATGGTTAAGTTTACTAAGTTGGTGGATATACCCTTTTGTAAGAAGTCCTTCAAAAGATTTGTAAAGTTTATCTTTTGAGATTTTTTGTACACCTTTTAAACGCTCATAGATTGCATAAGCAGAAAGTTTTTGAGCATTCATTTTAGCAACAAGTTCTACAATGGCAAACTCTATAGGAGTGAGTGAGGTTTGTAATATTTTTTGAATATAGAGTGCACGAACATCACTGCTTAGTTTATGCATATGTGCAAATCCACCAAGATGGAAAAAGTGTGTTACAGCAGAGGAGTCGTAGCGATGTTCATAAGCTAAAAA
Source organism: Helicobacteraceae bacterium (assembly GCA_027063225.1). Classification (GTDB taxonomy): domain Bacteria; phylum Campylobacterota; class Campylobacteria; order Campylobacterales; family Sulfurimonadaceae; genus Sulfurimonas. The sequence continues at coordinate 17,711 of JAMOSG010000024.1, forward strand.
CTCCTCATAGTCAAGGAGGTTAAGTTGAAGGGTTTTAAAGTTTTTAAGTTCAAAAGCAAGTTCAGAACTAAGAATAACTTGCTTAACATTAGGGATGTTAAACTCTTGTTTGTAGTTATCAAAAGCTACTATCTCAATACTATTTGCAATACAGAACTCCTCTAAAATTTTATTAATCTCTTCACTTTTTATGCGTGTGTCGTTACAATCTATAAAAATATAACTACTTTTTTTATGCTCTAAAAGGTAATTTTTTATTAGTTTCGTTTTACCACTTTGTGTAATTCCTACAATTTGGTAGTTATATTTATCATCCAAAAAGAGTTTTCTATCATGATATTTATCTATATGTAAATCGAGTTTATAAAGTTCTTCTAGTAAAATTTCCATGCCATAATTTTACAGTTTCCTTTTTAAAAGGAAATAAAATCTTAAAAAAATCAAAATTTAGTACCTTTTTTCTTGAATAAATAAGCGATATTTGTTACAATTACGCTCCCTTAAAAATAGTTAGGCTTGACCTAACGAGTTCTTTAGTAAGGAAAATTATGGAAAAAATTCGTTTAAAATTGAAAGCTTACGATCATCGTGTACTCGATAGATCAGTAGCATCAATCGTAGAGGCTGTAAAGCGTACTGGCGCGGTTATTCGTGGTCCAATCCCTTTACCAACAAAAATTCGTAAATATACAGTTTTAAAATCTGTTCACGTTAACAAAAAATCTCGTGAGCAATTTGAGATTCGTATGCACGCAAGAATGATAGACATCGTATCTGCAACTCCAGAAACAGTTGATTCATTAATGAAACTAGATTTAGCACCAGAAGTGGACGTAGAAGTTCGCTCTATGGATAAATAGGAGTAGTCGTGGAATATATTGTTGAAAAAATCGGGATGAGCCGTACTATCACAGTTCCATCTAAACCTGTAACTCTTTTAAGAGTTTTAGATGTGAAAGTATGTGAAGTAAATGAAGGTAGCGCAGTTGTAGCTTACAACAGCGGTAAAAAAATGAATAAAGCAATTGAAGGTCAACAAAAGAAGTACAACCTTCCTGCAGAGTTTAACCGTTTTGCAACTCTTGAAGTAGCAAACACAGAAGCTGGTGATTTAGATTTATCACCATTAAGTGAAGCAAAAGTATTAAAAACTACTTTTAATACTAAAGGTCGCGGTTTCTCTGGTGGTATGAAGCGTTGGAACTTCGGTGGTGGTCCAGCATCTCACGGTCACAGATTTGGTCGTAGAACTGGTTCTATCGGTAATGCTGAGTGGCCAGGTCGTGTTATGAAGGGTAAGAAAATGCCTGGACAATATGGTAACACACAAAATAGTGTAAAAAATGAGATCGTTTCATTTGATGCTGAGAACAAAATCATTGCGGTTTTAGGTTCTGTTAGTGGTTCAAATGGATCTTTAGGTCGTGTAAAGGTAGCTAAATAATGAATGCAATCGTTTTAAATGAAAAAATGGAAAAAGCATCTGAATTAGCTCTACCAGAGAGTTTTTCAGGAATTAACCCTCATAACCTTTATCTTTATGTAAAAGCTGCTCAAGCTGCAATGCGCGCTAACACAGCAATTGCAAAAGGTAGAAGTGATGTAAGCGGTGGTGGTAAAAAACCATGGTCTCAAAAAGGTGGAGGTCGTGCTCGTGCGGGTTCTCGTCGTTCTCCAGTATTCGTAGGTGGGGGTAAAGCTTTTGGTCCTCAAAACAACCGTAACTACGATTTAAAAGTAAATAAAAAGCAAAAGAAATTAGCTTTAAACTTTGCTTTAGCTGAGCACGCTCAAAACGGTACTCTTTTTGTTGTTGATAGTGTTGAAGTAGCATCTGGTAAAACTAAAGATGCAAACGCAATCTTCAAAGCACTTGGACAAAGAGATACTTTATTTGTTAAATCTTTATTAGATGAAAAAACAGTTTTAGCATTTGAGAATTTACATCAGACTTATGTTATTGAGCAAAGTGAATTAAATGCATACTTAGCTGCTAACTATCGTTCAATCGTGGTAGAAAAAGCGGTATGGGAAAATCTGACAAGTGAGGCTAAGTAATGGCAGATATTACAGATATCAAATCTATTGTATATACAGAGAAAACTTTAGGTTTACAGGAAAATGGTGTTATTGTTGTTCAAACATCACCACGTATGACAAAAACTGGTCTTAAAGAGGTGTTTAGAGAATATTTTGGAATCATTCCTAATAAAATCAATTCTCTAAATCAAAGCGGAAAAACAAAACGTTTCCGTGGTGTAGCTGGTAAACAAGCGGACTTTAAAAAGTTCTATGTTACTTTACCAGAAGGTGCACAAATAGAAAGTTTGGCGGTTTAATATGGCAATAAAAACTTATAGACCGATTACACCATCTCGTCGTTTTTATACGAATGTAGATAGTTCAGATATTACAGCAAAAGCTAGTGTTCGTTCTTTATTAGTTAAGTTACCAGCACATGCAGGTCGTAACAACAATGGACGTATTACATCACGTCATAAGCAAGCAGGTGCTAAAAAACTTTACCGTATCATTGATTTCAAAAGAAATAAATTCAATGTACCAGGTACAGTAGCTACAATCGAGTATGATCCATACCGTAACTGTAGAATTGCACTTGTTAACTATGCTGATGGTGAAAAACGTTACATCATTGTTCCAAAAGGACTTCAAGTTGGTGATAAAGTAGAAGCTGCAGAAGCTGGTTTAGATGTTAAACCAGGAAATGCAATGAAACTTAAAAATATCCCAGTTGGTACATTAGTTCATAACATTGAGCTTAAAGTTGGAAAAGGTGGACAAATGGTACGTTCAGCTGGAACATCTGCTCAAATTATGGGTCGTGATGGGAAATATGTTTCACTTCGTATGCCTTCATCTGAGATGCGTTTAGTTCTTGGTGAGTGTATGGCTACAGTTGGTGTTGTTGGAAATGAAGAGTATTCTAATATTGTATTAGCAAAAGCTGGTCGTACTCGTCACATGGGTATTCGTCCACAAACTCGTGGTTCTGCGATGAACCCAATTGATCACCCACACGGTGGTGGTGAAGGTAAAACAAACTCTGGTCGTCATCCAGTTACTCCTTGGGGTAAACCAACGAAGGGTGCTAAAACTCGTCGTAAAAAAGCAAGTGATAAACTTATTATTACTCGTCGTAAACCAAATGCAAAAAGGGTAGGTTAATGGCTCGTTCAATTAAAAAAGGTCCATTTGTAGATGATCATTTAATGAAAAAAGTTGAGGCTGCTAAAGCAGAAGGCAGTAAAAAACCTATTAAAACTTGGTCAAGAAGATCTATGGTTCTTCCTGAAATGGTTGGGTTAACTCTAAATGTTCACAACGGACGTCAATTCGTTCCTGTATATGTTACAGAGAATCATATTGGTTATAAACTTGGTGAATTTGCACCAACACGTACATTCAAGGGCCACAAAGGCTCTGTTCAGAAGAAAGGATAATCATGGCTAGAGCATTATTAAAATTTATCCGTGTGTCTCCTACTAAAGCTCGTCTGATCGCTAGAGAGGTACAAGGAATGAATGCTGAAGAAGCTATGGCAGCTTTAGAGTTCACTCCAAACAAAGCAGCAAAAATTATTTCTAAAGTTATTGCTTCTGCAGTAGCTAATAGTGGTAACGAAGCTGAAGATTGTGTTATCACGTCTTGTCGTGTTGATAATGGTCCAGTACTTAAACGTTTCCGTCCACGTGCTCGTGGTATGGCTTCAGGTATTAGAAAACCAACAGCACATATCTTAGTAGAAGTAGAGGGTAAATAGTATGGGTCAAAAAGTTAATCCTATTGGTTTACGTCTTGGAATCAACCGTAACTGGGAATCTAGATGGTTTCCTAATTTTAAAACTGCTCCAGCAGCTTTAGGTGAAGATCACAAGATTAGAACATTTTTAAAGAAAGAACTTTATTATGCTGGTGTTTCTAACATCATCATTGAAAGAACAGTTAAGAGACTTCGTGTAACTATCGTTGCAGCACGTCCTGGTATTATTATTGGTAAAAAAGGTGCAGATATTGAAAAATTAAAAGCATCTTTACAAAAACTAATTGGTAAAGCTGTTTCTGTCAACATTAAAGAAGAGAAAAAAGCACAAATCTCTGGTCAACTTGTTGCTGAGAACGTTGCTACTCAACTTGAGCGTCGTGTTGCTTTCCGTCGTGCAATGAAAAAAGTTATTCAATCTGCACAACGTAGTGGTGCAAGAGGTATCAAAATCTCTGTAAGTGGTCGTCTTGGTGGAGCAGAAATGGCTCGTACTGAGTGGTATTTAGAGGGACGTGTTCCACTTCATACACTTCGTGCTAAAATCGATTATGGTTTTGCTGAAGCTCATACAACATACGGTATTATCGGTGTTAAAGTATGGATCTTCAAAGGTGAGGTGCTTACTAAAGGTATTCCTGCAGAAGCAAAAGAAGAAAAACAAGAGCGTCGTGGTAAACGTGCTCCAAGAAAAGAAAAGGCTGAATAATCATGTTAATGCCTAAGAGAACAAAATATCGTAAGGTAATGAAAGGTCGTAACCGTGGTTATGCTCGTTCAGGTTATAAATTAGCTTTTGGTGATATTGGTTTTAAAGCGGTAGAGGCTGGTCGTATTAACTCTCGTCAAATTGAGGCGGCTCGTATTTCTGCAACTCGTAAAATTAAAAGAAATGGTAAAATTTGGATTCGTGTATTCCCAGATAAACCATTAACTGCTAAGCCTTTAGAAACTCGTATGGGTAAAGGTAAAGGTGGTGTTGATAAATGGGTAATGAACGTTAAACCAGGTCGTGTTATTTTCGAAATGGCTGGTGTTCCTCATGATTTAGCACGTGAAGCTTTAACACTTGCTATGCATAAACTACCATTTAAAACAAAAATTATTACTGCGGAGATGAGCAATGAAATATTCTGATTTAGCAGATAAAAATGCAGCAGAGCTTCAAGCAATGCTTAAAGAGAAAAAGACAGAACTTTTTACTCTTAAAATTAAACAAAAAATGATGCAATTACAAAATACTAGTGAGCTTCGTGCTACTAAAAAAGATATTGCAAGAATCAATACTGCTTTAACTGCAGTAGCAAACTAGGGGACGAGCGATGACACATAAACGTGAAATTCAGGGTAATGTTGTAAAAATTGCTGGTGATAAAACTATTACAGTTTTAGTAGAGCGCCGTGTAATGCATCCTCGTTACCATAAAGTTGTAAAACGTTTCAAAAAGTACTTAGTACATGATGAGCGTAATGAGTGTAAAGTTGGTGATGAAGTTGTAGCAATTGAATGTCGCCCACTATCTAAAAGAAAATCGTTTAGACTTAAGTCAGTCGTAAAAGGAGCGTAGTAATGATTCAAAGTTTTACTCGTTTAAATGTAGCTGATAATACAGGCGCTAAAGAGATTATGTGTATTAAGGTGCTTGGTGGTTCTAAACGTCGCTATGCTTCAGTAGGTGATGTTATTGTTGCTTCTGTTAAAAAAGCGATTCCAACTGCTAAAGTAAAAAAAGGTAAAGTTGTTAAAGCTGTTATCGTTAGAACTCATAAAGAGGTTCAACGTGAAAACGGTTCATTAATCCGTTTTGATGATAATGCAGCTGTAATTCTTGATGACAAAAAAGAGCCTATTGGTACACGTATTTTCGGTCCAATCGCTCGTGAAGTACGTTATGCTGGATTTATGAAAATCGTATCTCTTGCACCGGAGGTTGTTTAATGGCAAAGTTAAAGATTAAAAAAGGTGATATGGTAGAAGTTATCGCTGGAGATGACAAAGGTACAAAAGCAAAAGTACTTCAAGTTTTACCAAAAAAGAACCAAGTAATCGTAGAGGGTTGTAAAGTAGCTAAAAAAGCTATCAAACCAACTGAAGAGAATAAAGAGGGTGGTCATATCAATAAAGAGATGCCTATCCATATTTCAAATGTACGTAAAGTGGAGGCATAATTAGATGGCTCGTTTAAAAGAAAAATATTTAGGTTTAAAATCTGAATTACAAAATGAATTAGGGATCAAAAACCCTATGCAAACACCAAAAATTGAGAAGATTATCATCTCAGTTGGTGCTGGTTTTGCAATGAAAGATAACAAACTAATGAAAAATATTGAAGAGACAATTACAAAAATTGCTGGTCAAAAAGCAAGTACTGTAATTGCTAAAAAATCAGTTGCAGGTTTTAAAGTTCGTGAAGGTATGCCAGTTGGTGTACGTGTAACTTTACGTGGTGAAAACATGTATAACTTCTTAGATCGCCTTATCTCTATTGCACTTCCACGTGTGAAAGATTTCCGTGGTGTTCCAAGAAATGGTTTTGATGGTCGTGGTAACTATAACTTTGGTTTAAATGAGCAACTCATTTTCCCAGAGGTAAATTACGATTCTATTATGCAGATTCATGGTATGAATATTACAGTTGTTACTACTGCAGAAAATGACAAGGCAGGTCTAACTCTTTTAGAGAAAATGGGTATGCCTTTTACTAAAGGGAGCAACTAATGGCTAAGAAGTCTATGATCGCTAAAGCAAAACGTACTCCAAAATTTAAAGTACGTGGTTATACACGTTGTCAAATTTGTGGTCGTCCACACTCTGTTTTAAGAGATTTTGGAATCTGTCGTGTATGTTTTAGAAAAATGGCAAATGAGGGATTAATCCCAGGCGTTAGAAAGTCAAGCTGGTAGGCATCTTGCCTCCCTTGATACTGCTAAATGCAAGCAAAGGAAAAAATAAATGGCAATTAATGATTTAGTATCAGATGCGTTAACTCGTATTCGTAATGCTGGTATGAGAAGATTAGCAGCTACTACACTTGTTCACTCAAAAAGTGTTGAAGCAATCGCAAATATCTTAGTGGAAAAAGGTTACATCGAATCTTGCAACGTAGTTGAAGATGGTGTTAAAAAGACTATTAATGTTGTACTTAAGTATGATGAAAATGGTAAGTCTGTAATCAACGAAATTAAACGTGTTTCTAAACCAGGTCGTCGTATCTATAAAGGTAGAGATGATATTAAACGTTTCAAAAATGGTTATGGTACTATTATTGTAAGTACTTCACGTGGCGTACTACCAAATGACAAAGCTTATGAGCAAGGCATTGGTGGTGAAGTTATGTGTACAGTTTGGTAGAAGGAGAATAGCATGTCAAGAATTGGTAAACAACCTGTTGAATTTGCAAGTGATATCACTGTAACTGCAAATGGAAATGTTATTACTTTTACTAAAGGTAAAAAAAGCGTTGATTTAGATACAAAAGGAAATGTAGAGTTTTCAATCGAAGGAAATACATTAACTTTCAAAAATCTTTCAGATTCTCGTGAGCATAGAGCTTTTTGGGGAACTTATAGAGCATTATCTGCTAATATTATCACTGGTTTAACTACTGGTTATACTAAGCAATTAGAGATCAATGGTGTTGGTTATAGAGCTGCTGTTAAAGGTAAAGTTCTTAATCTTCAACTAGGTTTCTCTCATGATATTAACTATGAGTTACCAGAAGGTCTTGAAGCATCTGTTGAAAAAAATGTTATCACTTTAAAAAGTCATGACAAACAAATGTTAGGTCAAGTTGCAGCAGAGATTAGAAGTTTCCGTCCACCAGAGCCTTATAAAGGTAAAGGTGTTAAATATGTTGATGAACACATCGTGCGTAAAGCCGGTAAAACTGCTAAGAAATAAGAGAGGTGTATAGATGAATGCTAAAGTATTAAAAAGCAAATTGGCGAGTCGCTTAAAGCGTAAACGTCGTATTCGTGCAAAAATCAGCGGTAGTGCTACACTTCCTCGTGTTTCTGTATTTAGATCAAATCGTTATATCAGTGTTCAAGCTATTGATGATACTACAGGTACAACACTTGTAGCTCTTCACTCAAAAGCTATTGACCAAAAAGCGAATAAAGAGGGTGCTACTGCTCTTGGTGAGGCATTTGCTGCTAAACTAAAAGAAGCTAACATCACTAACATTGTTTTTGATCGTAATGGTTACCAATACCACGGTGTAGTTGCTGCATTTGGTGACTCACTTCGTGCAAACGAAATTAAGTTCTAGGGGACAGTATGGAAATCAACAGAGATGATTTTGAAGAATCAATTGTAAATATTGGTCGTGTTACTAAAGTTGTTAAGGGTGGTAGACGTTTCCGTTTTACTGCACTTGTAGTTGTTGGTAACAAAAATGGTACTATCGGTTATGGTGTTGGTAAAGCTAAAGAGGTTCCTGATGCTATTAAAAAAGCAGTAGATAATGCATTTAAAAACTTAACTACTGTAAAAATCAAGGGTTCTACTATTGCTCACGATATTGAGCATAAGTATAATGCTAGCCGTGTTTTACTTAAACCAGCATCTGAGGGTACTGGGGTAATCGCTGGTGGAGCTGCTCGTCCAGTTTTAGAACTTGCGGGAATCCAAGATATCCTTACTAAATCGATCGGTTCTAACAATCCAAATACACTAGTGCGCGCTACTGTTGAAGCACTTGGTAGATTAAAAGGATAATATGATGGGTATTGAAAATTTAACACCTGCAGCTGGTTCTACTCACTCAAGAAAAAGAGTAGGACGCGGTCAAGGTAGTGGTATGGGTAAAACTGCTACTCGTGGTCAAAAAGGTCAAAAATCTCGTACTGGTTACAAAAGAAAGAGAAACTTCGAAGGTGGTCAACAACCACTAGCTCGTCGTTTACCTAAAATTGGTTTTACATCTAAAGTTGTTAAACCATACGTAATCAACGTAGAGAAAATCAAAGCTGTTGCAGCATTAGATGAGATCACTATGGAAACTATCCGTAGTGTTCACAAAATTGCTAACAGTGTAACTAAAGTAAAACTAGTAGGTGCCTCTGCAAAAGATTTAGCATCGAAAATTAAAGACGAAAACGTTACTACAACAGGTAAATAGTTGTGAACAAAAATCTAGTTAATAAGATACTTATTACTATCGGTTTTTTGTTTATCTATCGCCTACTGGCATACGTGCCAGTTCCAGGCGTAGATACTGCTGTTATTGCTTCATTTTTTAACTCTCACCAATCAGATGCACTTGGACTATTCAATATGTTTAGTGGAAATGCAGTTGAGCGACTTTCTATTATTTCTTTAGGTATTATGCCTTACATTACAGCTTCTATTATTATGGAACTTCTTGCTGCTTCATTTACCTCTTTAGGGCAAATGAAAAAAGAGCGTGATGGAATGGTTAAGTATATGCAAATTATCCGTTATGCGACAATTGCTATTACTATCATTCAAGCTATTGGTGTAAGTGTAGGTCTTCAAAGTCTTACAGGTCCTAGTGGAAATAGTGCTATCTTAGTAGATCACACAACATTTATTGTACTCTCAGCTGTTTCTATGCTTGCTGGTACAATGCTTTTAATGTGGATTGGTGAACAAATTACTCAAAGTGGTATTGGAAATGGTATCTCTTTAATTATCTTCGCTGGTATTGTTTCTGCAATTCCAGGTGCAATTGGTCAAACAATTGAGATGGTAAATACAGGAGCTATGAGTTTCCTTACTGTTTTAGGAATTTTAGCACTTATTTTAGGTACTGTTGCAGTTATTATTTATGTTGAACTTGGTGAGCGTCGTATTCCAATCACTTATGCGAAGAAAACGATTATGCAAAACCAAAACAAACGTGTAATGAACTACATTCCTATCAAAGTAAACCTTGCTGGTGTTATTCCAGTTATCTTTGCAAGTGCTATTTTAATGTTCCCTATGACAGTATTATCAAGCAGTACAAATCCTACTGTTTTAGCTATTGCTGACTTTTTAAATCCAAATAGTTATTTCTTTAACTTCTTGACATTTGTATTTGTAATTTTCTTTGCATTCTTTTATGCAAGTATTACTTTTAATGCAAAAGATATCTCAGATAATCTTAAACGTCAAGGTGGATTTATTCCAGGTATTCGTACTGGTGAGGCTACAAAAGAGTTCTTAAATGAAACGGCAAGCCGTTTAACTTTTACAGGTGCTCTTTATTTGGGTCTTATTGCAACACTTCCATTTATGATTATTAAGGGGATGGGTGTACCATTCTTCTTTGGAGGAACAGCGGTTTTAATCGTTGTACAAGTTGCTCTTGACACAATGAGAAAAATTGAAGCTCAAATCTATATGAGCAAATATGAAACGCTTAGTGCGGTTGGTCTATAACAATGGCTATCGCCCTTAGAAAACCGCAAGAGATAGAAAAACTTCGTGCTGCCAACAAAATTGTTGGTGGTACTTTAGAACTGCTTCGTGCAAACACAAAACCGGGAATGAGTTTAAAAGAGCTTGATGCTATGGCTGAAGATTATATTTTAGCTCAAGGTGCTAAGCCATCTTTTAAAGGGCTTTACGGTTTTCCAAATAGTGTTTGTACCTCTTTAAATCAAGTTATTATTCATGGTATTCCAACAGATTATAAACTCCAAGAGGGTGATGTAATTGGTTATGATATTGGAACAGAGCTTGATGGTTGGTTTGGAGATGCTGCTATTACTGTTGGTGTTGGCCAAATCACAAAAGAGGATGAAGCACTCATAGCATGTTCTAAAGATGCACTTTACTATGCAATAGAGAATATTAAAACTGGAATGAGATTTAAAGAGCTCTCTTATCTTATTGAACAGTTTATTTTAGATGCAGGGTTTGTGCCTCTAAGAAATTTCTGTGGACATGGTATTGGGAAAAAACCTCATGAAGAACCAGAGATTCCAAACTATTTGGAAGGGAAAAATCCTAAGGCTGGTCCTAAAATAAAAGATGGGATGGTTTTTTGTTTAGAACCTATGATCTGTCAAAAAGATGCTGAACCTGTTATTTTAGAAAATGGGTGGGATGTTGTTAGTGCCGATAATTTACGCGGTTCACACTATGAGCATACTGTTGCAATTATCAACGGTAAAGCTGAAATATTATCTCTTGCTTAAGAGTAAAAAAGGACTGAAATATGGCTAAAGCTGATGTTATTGAAGTTGATGGCAAGATTATTGAAGCATTGCCAAATGCAACTTTTCGTGTTGAATTAGATAATGGACATATTATTTTATGTCATATTGCTGGAAAAATGAGAATGCACTACATTAAAATTCTTCCAGGTGACCGTGTGAAATTGGAGCTAACTCCATACTCACTTGATAAAGGTCGTATCACTTATCGTTATAAATAGAAGAGATTTTCTCTTCTATTTATCTCTAAAATTTTCCTGCATTTCTAAATTCTGCAATCTCTGTTTCTACCATCTCATTTATCATAATAGTAAATAACTCTTCCATCATATTTGGATTAATGTTTTTTTGAATAGCTAATGTACGAACTCTTTGTTTAATATCATTTAAACGTTCATTTGCTTTAATCTCATCTACACTATTTTTAAAAGAAGCAGCTTGTGCTACTAAGTGTGCTCTTTGAGAGATAATATTTACAAGTTCTTCATCTAGTTTATCTATCTCTTTTCTAACTTCTTGTAGTGAATTACATTTTTTCATTTTCTACCCCTTTAGATAAATTCCTGTATCTTTTACCTCTATTGTACCACTATTTTGTAAAGTTGTAAGGGAGCGTTTAAACTCTTTTTTGCTCATATGGAAAATCTCTTTAATCACTTCGGCATCACTTTTATAGTTATATGGCAAAATACCACCATTTGCTTTAAGCAGTTCCACTACAGTAGCACTTGAACTATTTTTTGCACCTAGTTTTTTTAGTTGCATATCTAGTTTCCCATCACCTCTAATATTTTTTATGTAGGCTTTAAGTTCATCACCAATGTTAAGAGGTTGAAAAATTTCATTTTTATATAAAATACCCTCATATTGTCCATCAACTAAAACTTTAAAACCAAGTGGAGTTTTAGCAATAACAACAATTGGAAGTTCTTGATTTTTATGAAGATGTTTTACTTTTTTACTAAAAGTATCATGAAATTTTTGTGTTGCTACTAGGCGGTGAGTTTTTTCATCGTAAACAACTTTAAGAAAGTATTTCTCACCCATTTTTAGTGACTCTTTTTGTAATTTTTTTGGAACAAGTAGATCTTTTGGAAGATTCCAATCCACAAAAACTCCAAATTTCGCAACATCTACAACTTCAAAAAAAGCAAATTCATCTAATTTTGCTTTTGGTGTGAGTGTAGTAGCAATGAGTCTATCTTCACTATCTGTATATAAAAAAACATCTATAAGCTCTCCAATTTGCATATCTGGTGTAACGTATGCTTGAGGTAAGAGTACCTCTTTGCCATCTTGGGCACTAAGAAAAAGACCATGAGGAGTCTCTCTTTCAATTTTAAGTTTGTTGGTAAGTCCGAGTTCTAAAAAAGAGTTTTGCACTAAATTATCCTAATTTTTTTATGATTGTACCATTTTTAATGAAACTTTTGTTATAATGGACATTATGAAAAGAAGAAATTTTTTAGCATTTTTATCGGTTTCACCTCTTATTACTTCTGAGCTGATGGCAAATAGTGGGGATTTTTATCTCTCTTCTAGTGAGTATGAGATATTAACTTCTATTAGACATAGGCTTAGACGTGTGCGTCGTCATGTGGGGTATGCAAATTTTAATCTTATCACTTTTAGTGATACTCTTTATTATGCTAGAAACTATAAATCGATTGGTGCTTTTACAAAGCAAGAGATCGCATTTATTGAAAGACTTTTTTATGAAGATCCTTCAAAGTATGGTTTTTATGGAAAACAAACTTGTTTTAATATTGATAATAAAATTAATAAAAAAGAGGTTGTTAAAATTCCACATACGGGGCACTTTTTGTTTCGTGGAAAGCCAGAACACGATTACCATAAAATTATTGCAGATGTTGGAACAACACTAAAACTTACATCTGGAATTAGAAATGTTGTAAAGCAATTAGATTTATATGTAAATAAAATTTATAATCTTGGTGGGAATATGACTAAAGCAACAATCCAGATTGCTCCACCGTCACGTTCATACCATACAGTAAGTGATTTTGATGTTGGTAGAATCGATTGGGGTTATAAAAACTTTACAGCAGAGTTTGCAAAAACAAAAGAGTTCCATGAGATGAGAAAACTTCCATATATTGCTATGCGTTATAAGCATAACAATAAAGATGGTGTTCGTTTTGAACCATGGCATGTAGAGGTTATTTAACCTCTATATCTTATACTCTATACCCACTTTTTTAGCATAGCTACTCAGCATTGCTCTTTCAAAATCGTTATTTGTAAAATACTCATACCCAAAAGTTTTTTTCCACATTTGATGCTCCTCCATACATAAATAGAAAAATACATTTTTATGCCAAGGTTTAAAACTCTCATAGGCATGTTTAAACATCTCTACTTTTATACTATCTGGATAAGAAGTTTTTCCACTTGCATCCTCAAGAGGCATTTGTGTAATTTTACTTTTAAAAGAGCGTTCACGCAGTTGTTTAATAACAGGTTTAATAAAAGTTAATGTTCCAAAACTAACAAGTGCAACTTCATCTGCACTAAACTCTTTAAGGAGTGTATCGTAAATTTTTTTATAATCCTCCAAATAATTTTCATAATGTACAATTGGGTGAAAGTGAAAACCAACTTTTACACCTTTATCTGCTACAGCTCTTGCACTTGCTATACGTTTTTCTAAAGAAGCAGTTAAGTGCTCTTCGTTTTCTATAATAATAGGAGTATTAAGCGACCAAGTTGCTAAGATATTTTTTGGAACATCATTTTCTAAAAGGTAAGCAATATTAGAAGATTTTGTTTTAAATTCTAAAATAACATTTGGATGTTTTTTTGCAAATTCAAATAAAGCATCTAAAACACCCTCTTTATTACCCCACATTAAAGAATCAGAACTTTGACCTGTTCCAATATGGTATGTTTTATTTGGATCGAGTTGTAAGTTTTTGAGTTTTGTTGAAAAACCACTGTCAAATGTAATAGTATTTTGATTGTAAAAACTCTGAATTGAACAATAAGAGCAATCAAACCCACAACTTTCAACAGCATCTAGTGTTAAAAGATTACAACAACGTGTTTTTTCACTTGCTACTGGGCAGAGTCCTAAACCAAATCCCTCTTTCTCTTTTTTGACAAAATTAAACTTTTGCTCCTCTTTAGGAATAATAGGAGTAAAATTTGTATAGTTATTTGGTTTGTTACGAATTGCATCATATTGCTCTTTGAGTTTTTTCATCACAATTTTTTTATTTGGATGATTTTGAAATATACTGCTTATGGGTTGCTCTTGCCACATATCTAAATCGCGTGCAATTTCAAAAATTTGTTTGAGTTCTTGAAAACTAAAACGGTACTCTTGTGCTTGTTGCGTTAAAAAAATTTGTTCCTCTTGTGGAAGGTTGTAGAAAAATTTGTTTTTTTGTATTGCTTGGTTGAGTTTATCTTCATATCTATTCATAGTAGAATTATGCCATATTTAATAAATTTTTTACATAAAATTTGATATAATCCCAACCTGCTTTGCTACTCTAACAAAAAACTGTTAGAGTGTTTTTACCTTTAGTAGTGATACAAAAGATAAAAACATTGGCAAGCAACAACATTTTTTTAAAAACAAGTTTGCCTAAGAGTAGCAAAGATATAACAAGAGGAGCTTTCTATGAAAGTACGTGCTTCAGTAAAGAAGATGTGTGATGATTGTAAAATTATCAAAAGAAGAGGTATTGTAAGAGTAATCTGCAAGAACCCTAAACATAAACAGAGACAAGGATAACCATGGCTCGTATTTCTGGTGTTGATTTACCTAAGAAAAAACGTATAGAGTATGGTCTAACATACATCTATGGTATTGGTTTATACCAATCTCGCAAGATTTTAGATGCGACTGGTATTGATTATAACAAAAGAGTTTATGAACTAAGTGAAGAAGATGTTGCAGCTATTACTAAAGAGATCCGTGCTAACCATATGGTAGAGGGAGATCTTCGTAAAAAAGTTGCGATGGATATTAAAGCACTTATGGATCTTGGAAGCTATCGTGGACTTCGCCACCGTCGTGGTCTTCCAGTTCGTGGACAAAAAACTAAGACAAATGCGCGTACTCGTAAGGGTAAACGTAAAACTGTCGGCGCAGCGTAAGGAATTATAGATGGCAAAAAGAAAAGCTGTTAGAAAAAAAGTAGTAAAGAAAAATATCGCTCGTGGAATTATCCACATTGCAGCATCATTTAACAATACTCTAGTAACTATTACTGATGAAATGGGTAATATGATTGCTTGGAGTTCTGCTGGTAGTCTTGGGTTTAAAGGTTCTAAAAAATCTACTCCATTTGCGGCGCAAGCAGCTGTTGAAGCAGCAGTAGAAAAAGCAAAAGTACATGGTATTAAAGAACTTGGTATTAAAGTACAAGGTCCAGGATCTGGTCGTGAAACTGCAGTTAAATCTGTTGGTGCGATCGAAGGAATTCGTGTTACATTTATGAAAGATGTTACACCATTACCACATAACGGTTGTCGCGCACCTAAGCGTCGTAGAGTGTAAGGAGTTTGACTTATGGCAAGATATAGAGGTCCAGTAGAAAAAATCGAGAGAAGATTTGGGGTAAGCCTTAACCTAAAAGGTGAGCGCCGTTTAGCAGGTAAGTCTGCTTTAGAAAAGCGTCCATATGGTCCAGGTCAGCATGGTCAACGTCGTAAAAAAGTTTCTGAGTATGGTTTACAACTTAACGAGAAACAAAAAGCAAAATTTATGTATGGTGTTTCTGAGAAACAATTCCGTGCATTATTTGCTGAAGCAAAACGTCGTGAAGGAAATACAGGTACAAACCTTATCACTCTAATTGAACAAAGATTAGACAATGTAGTTTACAGAATGGGATTTGCATCTACTCGTAGATTTGCACGTCAACTTGTAACTCATGGTCATATCCTTGTAGATGGTAAGAAACTTGATATCCCTTCATACCGTGTAAAACCAGGTCAAAAAATTGAGGTTCGCGAAGCAAGCAAGAACAATGTTCAAATTGCTCGTGCTATTGAGTTAACTAACCAAACTGGTATCGCTCCATGGGTAGATGTGGACGCTGATAAAGTATTTGGTATCTTTACACGCCTTCCAGAGCGTGAAGAAGTTGTTATTCCTGTAGAAGAGCGTTTAATCGTTGAGCTTTACTCAAAATAGTAATTAATAAAAAAGGCGTTAAAAAATGAAAAAAATTAAAACTACTCCATTAGCTCCACAAGAGTTCGAGGTAGAACAAATTAGTGAGAACGAAGCTAATATTATTGCATATCCGTTTGAAACTGGATATGCTATCTCTTTAGCTCATCCACTTCGCCGTTTTTTATTAAGTTCTTCTGTTGGTTTTGCTCCAATAGCTATTAAAATAGAGGGTGCTAAGCACGAGTTTGACTCTGTGCGTGGTATGCTCGAAGATATCTCAGATTTTATTTTAAATCTTAAAGAGATTCGTTTTAAACTCAATAACGATGCAGAGGAAGCAGAGATTAATTACAGCTTTAGTGGTCCATGTACTATTACTGGTGCAGACCTTAGTAATGATGATGTTGCAATTGTAACTCCTGATGCTCCTCTTGCAACTCTTAATGAAGATACTACACTTAACTTTAGCATTAAAATTGCTAAGGGTATTGGCTATGTAGCTAGTGAAGATACTTATGAAGAGTTAGAAGATGGATATATTGCACTTGATGCTTTCTTTACACCAGTAAGAAGTGCAACATATAAAATTGAAAATGTTTTAGTAGAAGATAACCCTAACTTTGAAAGAGTTGTTCTTAATATTAAAACAGATGGACAAATTACACCAGTTGAAGCGTTTAGAAACTCATTAGAGGTAATGTACGCACAACTTGCTGTATTTAATTCAGAGATTAGCATTAAAACTTCAGCTACAATTGAGAGAGTTGAAGAGAATCCTGATATTAAAAAACTAACAACTCATATTGATAGTTTAGGTTTGAGTGCTCGTAGTTTTAACTGTTTAGATCGCTCAAATATTAAATATATTGGTGAGATTGTTCTTATGAGTCCAAGTGAACTCAAAGATGTAAAAAATCTTGGTAAAAAATCATATGATGAGATCGTAGAAAAAGTGCAAGAGTTCGGTTTTGCAGTTGGTGCAGATCTTAGCGATGATGTTGTTACTGCATTGAAAAAGAAAATAGAAGCTTAGGCTTAAAAGAGGAATTGATATGAGACACCGTCATGGATATCGTAAACTAGGTCGTACAAGTGCACATAGAAAAGCACTTTTAATGAACCTTAGTATTTCGTTAATTGAACATGGTAAAATTGAAACTACTGCAATGAAAGCTAAAGAGTTACGTTCTTTCATTGAAAAACTTATCACTACTGCTGGTAAAGGTGATTCTAATGCTCATAGAGCTGTATTTGCAGTACTTCGTAGTAAAGAAGCTACTAAGAAATTAGTAAACGAAATTGCGCCAAGATATGTTGAGCGTAATGGTGGTTATACAAGAATCGTTAAAACTCGTATTCGCCGTGGTGATGCTACACCAATGGCATTTATTGAATTAGTATAATTCTTTAAACCACTTTTTTGGGCTTTGCCCAAAAATCCCCCACTATAACTTCCCAATTCTAAATTACTTTAAGGTTAAAATAGATGAGTACTTTCGCATTTGGAAATTATAAAACTTCGTTAGTGAACAACAACCACATATTTGCTATACAAGAAGCACTGCAAAGTGGTATTACTACTTTTTACACAACTCCACACAATATGGGATACTTAGCACAAGAGGCTTTAGCTACTGTTTTACAAACAACAGATGAAGAGGTAGAGATTGCTCTTGAACTTGAATTTGATGTTAAAGAGGATAACCTTGAACAACTTTTTGAGAACTCTTTAGAAAATCTTCAACAAAAGAAGATTACAACACTCTTTTTAAAAAATCCAGAAGCAGAATTTTGGGGTGATTTAACACAAGAGGATAGAGAAGAGAAGATAGAGGAAGTCTATAAAAAGATTATTGGTGCTTTTTTATTTTTTGAGAAAGAGGTGCAGCAAGGTAGAATTGCAAAATATGGTATTGCATCTGATTCTTTTGCACATCCTAAAGATTTTTTATTTCATCTTCCATATGAAGATTTAATTACAATGGCAAAAAATGCTGCTATTGAGATAGGTAATAAAGAGCATAGTTTGAGTGCTATAAAACTTCCAATCAATATTGTAAACCAAGAGGGATTAGAGTGTGCTGCTTGGGGGAAAAAGAATAATTTAGAGGTTGTTGTATCTTCACCACTTCAAGCAACGACAAAAGATGGTGTTTTTCGTCTAGCTACATATGATGAACCAAGAGAGTATTACTATTATCTCAATGAGCTTTTAGAGATTTGTGAAAATGATACACTTGAGCCTTTGTATAACCTTATAGAAAATCTTGATACGAAAAAACATAAATATAGCTGGATTGGAGAGTATGAAGTTTTTTTAACTTCAGAAGTTTTACCTTATATTAAACAAAGTATTGAGAAATTAGAGCCAAAGATTCAAGAGGAACTTTTAGTTTATATTGAGAAGTTTTTACAAGAGTATAAAGCTATGGTAAAATATGAGTGTTCTTTATCTACAAGAAAGAGACTTGCTGAGTATTTTAGTAATTGTAACGCAACAATGCAAGAGTGTGCATTTGAGTTTTTACTTGCACAAGAAAATGTAGATACAATTGTAACCTCTATGCATAAACCAAGTTATGTTGCTGAAGCTGTAGCATTGCTGAATAATTAGCTTGTAGCTTTTATGGGTTATTAAGCGATATTTTCATATTTTATGAAACAAAAATTATAATTAATATAAGGAAATAAAAATGATCCCATTTACTGATGAAGAGTTGATGCAACCTGTAAAGAATGTAATAGATAAAATTCGTCCATCACTTGCACTTGATGGTGGAGATATAGATTTTATTACAGTAAAAAACTCAAAAGTATATGTACAACTAAAAGGTGCATGTGTTGGTTGTGCAAGTAGTGGTAATACTCTAAAATATGGGGTTGAACGTCAGCTTAGAATGGATATTCACCCAGAATTGGTTGTTGTTAATGTTCCTTTTGGTATGGAAAACGATATAGAGAATCTATAATTAAAAGAGAGAAAAATGGGTAAGTATAAGACTTTACAAAAAGCAAAAGATAGTTTTTTACAAGCGCAGTATAAAGAGGCGATGGACCTTTTTGCACAAGTGTTACAAGACTATCCAAACTCTCAAGAGGCTTATAATGGTGTTATACTTTCTGAAATGGCTTTAAGTGGAGATGCAAGTGCTGAAGCTTTATTTGACTATTATGAGATTTTAAAAGAGGAAGATCAAGAGAGTGCAGATGCAATTATTGGTGAACTTTTAGAGAGTATGGATAACTCTTTAGAGCAACTAAGTGAGATTTTTACAAAGCCAATTATTGAGCGTCTTGAGTATGAAGATGGTATTTTATATGAAGATTTTAAAAAGCTTGTAAAACAAGAGGATGATAACTTTAAAGAGATTTTTGAAAATATTATGTTTTCAACGAAAGTTATTATCACTAAAAAAGAGGATTTTTTAGACTTTTTAGACCAACTTGTCGAACACGATTTTACAGATATGGCATTTTCATATATAGAGAGTGCTATTAAAGCATATCCAAACGATAATGTTTTACAAGATTTACTTGAAAAAATTGCAACAAAAGGTGAAGTAGTTGAAAATTGAATTACCAGATCAACCCTACAAATATGTAACACAAAACTCACAAGAGTGTGATGAACAAACTGCATTTGTTCTTACTACACAAAATAAAAATTATCTTGATGATGCAAAAGCACACAATGCACACTCTATTATTGATGTTAAAAAGATAGCTCCACTCTTTGGGGTAGATAAAATAAAAATTATAGGTATTACAGGGACAAATGGTAAAACAACAACTGCTAGTGCTATTTACTCTTTTTTACTTGATTTAGGATACAAAGCTGCTATGCAAGGAACGCGTGGTTTTTTTATGAATGATGAAGTGGTTGAGGGAAAATCTTTAACAACTCCATCTGTACTTGATACTTACAGACATATCTACCAAGCTGTAATGGCTGGATGTGAATATTTTGTAATGGAGGTAAGCTCTCATGCAATTGTGCAAAAGCGTATAGAGGGATTACCTTTTGAGTTAAAGATTCTTACAAATATTACACAAGACCATTTAGATTACCACAAAACACTTGATGAGTATGTTCATGTAAAAAATAGCTTTTTTAGTGATGGTGGAAAAAAACTTATCAACCGTGATGAACCAAAAGCAAAATTTAATTTCTCAAAAGCATATACTTATGGGATAGAATCTATTGCAACATACAAACTTATGGCATATTCACTCAATGATGGCTCAAGTGGGATTATTCAAAACTTCCAGCAAGTGGTTCCTTTTACTGCATCGCTTCATGGTTTTTTTAACCTCTATAACCTTTTAGCTGCAATTGCTGCTGTGCATTTAGTGACAGATAAATCACTTGAAGAGATAGCAGAAGTTGTAGATAATTTTGCAGGTGTAAGTGGAAGAATGGAGCAAGTAAGCAAACTTCCAAATGTTATAGTAGATTTTGCTCATACTCCAGATGGGATGCAACAAGTGCTTAATGCTCTCAAAGAAAAAGAGCTTTTAGTAGTATTTGGAGCAGGGGGCGATAGAGATAAAATAAAACGTCCACTTATGGGAAAAGTTGCTGCTATGCTTGCTAAAAAAGTGTATATTACAAGTGATAACCCACGTAATGAAGACCCAGAAGCTATCGCACAAGATATTTTAGATGGGATTGAAGATAGAAGTAATGTTGTTATAGAGCTTAACCGTAAAAAAGCAATCCAGATGGCTCTTGATGACCAAGAGGAGAACGAGGTTGTGGTTATTTTAGGTAAGGGTGATGAAGCTTACCAAATAATTTACGATAAAAAACTTCCTTTTGATGATAGAGAAGTGGTAAGAGAGCTTTTAGGTTTATAGAACCACTTTTTTTATGCAACAAGTTAAACAAACCTTCATTATTGGAGATGTGCATGCAGAGTACAAAACACTCTTAGCACTCCTTCAAAAACTTCCAAAAAATGCAAATATTATTTTTGTTGGTGATCTTATAGATAGAGGTGCAAACTCTGCAGAGGTTATAGCACTTGTAAGAGAAAAGGGTTATGATGTTGTTTTAGGTAACCATGAAGATATGATGATTCACTATGGCAAGAGTTTTTTGAAAGGCTATCCAAATACAACAAACCCTAGCTTTTTACACACTTGGTATAACAATGGTGGAGATGCAACACTTTTTTCATATAATCTTTTAAAGTATGATAAAAAAGAGGGGTTAGTGTGTGTTGAAAATAAAGAGAGATTATTGAGATTTCAAGATGATATTGCATGGCTTGAATCTTTACCACTTTATAAAAAACTCCCTTATAAAATCAATAACAAACAAGTAGTTATCTCTCACGCATCATGTGCAGATGTATGGCACCATCATAATAATTCAAAGGGTTTTGAAACTTTTAGAGAGTATGCTCTTTGGAATAGAAAAGACCCAAGCCCTCAAAGTGAGATTTATAATATCTTTGGGCACTCTCCTGTTGAATTTGGTGTAGAAATTCAAGAACATTTTGCAAATGTAGATATGGGGTGTTACTTAAAAAGATATGGTTACAACCAACTTAGTGCTTTTTGTGTAGAAACACAAGAGGTTGTAAGTGTTAGTAGGGTATAAAGTAAGGTTACGACATCATAATAGAGTAAGGTCTCTCAATTTCACGTATCACTTCATCTATACTCATATGGCGAGATTTTCTTAAAAACTCCCTTCCATCTAAGAAAATTAAAACAGTTGGAATTGCAAAAACACTATAGTGTGCTGCTATATCTTGTTCTATTGAAGTATCGATACTTACAATTTCAAATTTATCAAAATTAGATTCTATCGCTTCTAAAAGTTTTGGTTTGAGTGCTTTACATACATTACAAGTTGGTGCTGAAAAGTAAAGCATAACAGCCATATTTTCATCAATAATCTTTTGAACATCTGCTAAAGTTTGCATAAAGTAAATCCTTTTTTGTGCAATTATATTATAATGCCACTTATGAATGCAATAATCTTTTCAATCCTTAGTGTTTATATTTTTATCGTTATGGGCTATGTTGCCAAAATGAGCTTTAAAGAGCAAATAGATGACAAAACCATAACCCTTTTAAATGTCTATTTTTTACAAGTTTTTTTAACATTTTGGGGGCTTTTAGTAAGGCCTGTTGATATCACTTTGCTTTATGCTCCCTCTATCTATTTAGCTATAGTTGCTGTTACACTGGTTGTTTCACTCTTTTTTGCAAAGGCTTTATTTGAGTCTAAAAAGGAGTACTCTATTGCTACGGTTTCAGCTATTATTGGAAATACTGGAAATTTAGGTATCCCCATAAATATAGCTATTTTTGGGGAGGAGTCTATCCCTTACACTACTATTATAAACCTTGTAAATGTATTTGTTGTTTATACAGTTGGTGTCTTTTTTTATTCACGTGGAAGTTTTTCTACAAAAGAATCTCTTTTAAATATTGTAAAACTTCCAATTTTGTGGGCTGCTATTGTAGCACTTATTTTAAGTGGATATGGCTATAGACCTTCAGGTGCAGTATTGAACTCTTTAATGATGGGAGCATACGCTTCTATGACAATGCAGCTTTTTTTATTTGGAATATACCTTTATGGTACAAAAATAAAAGAGCTTAGTAAAAAGTTAGTGAGTTGGGTGTTATTTTTTAAATTTATTGTATTACCTTTACTTACACTCTTTGTGCTTTCTTTTATAGAGTTAGATGCAATGGTAAAAGGGGTGATTTTTATAGAGCTTATTATGCCACTTGCTGTTGCAAATGTTAATTTAGCATCGCTTTATGATTGTAAACCAAAGGTGGTGACTGCACTTGTTTTTTTGAGTTCTTTTCTTTTTTTAGGGATTATTTTTGTAGCGGTGAGGGTTTTAGAGGTGTTGTAAAACCTCTAAAATTTTATTTCGCAAACTCAATCGTTCGGCTCTCACGAATAACATTTACTTTTATTTCACCTGGATATTGCACACTCTCTTCTATCTCTTGTGCTATCTCTTTTGCAAGAAGTGCTGCTTCATCATCACTGATGAGTTCTGCATTGACCAGTACTCTTACTTCACGTCCAGCATTAATTGCATAGGCTTGTTTTACACTATTGTGTTTAGAGGCAATCTCCTCTATTTGCGTTACACGTTTTAAGAAGCTCTCAAGCACTTCACGTCTAGCACCAGG